>CAJJLZ010000003.1 GCA_905192745.1 uncultured Oscillospiraceae bacterium | reverse complement strand
CATTGTACCAGAAGGGCTGACGGGTCCTCAACTTTCATTTAACTTTACAGTCCGATGAATTGCATAAGGCGGCAAAAATATGAAAATAATCAATCTTGGAATTTTCGCGCACATCGACGCAGGCAAAACCACATTGACGGAGAATATTTTGTTGGATTCTTGCCTGATCAAAGAACTGGGTAAGGTGGACAAGCAAACATCCCATGTCGATACCATGGACTTGGAAAGAAGCATGGGCATCACCATTCAATCTACCTCTGTGCGCATCGAGTTGGAAAACACCGTGATCAATTTGATCGATACTCCGGGACATGCCGATTTTTACTCCGAAGTAGAGCGCGTTATTCCGGTTATCGACGGGGCTGTTGTGGTCGTTTCTGCGGTGGAAGGCGTTCAGGCGCAAACGGTAAAAATTCTATCGTTGCTGCAATCACAAGGGGTGCGGATTCTGTTTTTTATTAATAAGCTGGATGCGGTGGGCGCGAACGCCTCCGCGGTGATAGACGATATCCATGAACAGCTGAACATGGAAACACTGGTAATGCAGACCTGGGATACTAATGGAAAATCTCCGTTGGTGAAACGACGTTTGGATGAATCGCTATTCGATGAACTGCAGGCGAAATCGGCGGAAAAACAGACGACTTCTTTAAGTGATATTCTTTTGCAGCGGAATATTATGCCGGTTTTCGTCGGTTCTGCGAAGCTTTCTGTGGGAATCCGGGATGTTTTATGGGGGATTACCAATTTCATACCGGAACGGCAACCGCTCGCTGCTGAATTCTCGGCGCTTGTGTACAAGGTCGGTTTTCAAGAAGGAGGCGGAAGGATGTGCTATATACGTGTTTTTTCAGGAAGCATTCATTTATTAGAAAGGGTATACAACATACGGACCAGCCAGTTTGAAAAGGTAATACGCCTATACGGGTATGACGGTTTGAAGCTCAAGCAAGAGACGGCGCTCGGAGTCAATGAAATCGGGGTTTTATGCGGAATACAAGCCAAGGTCGGCGATATTCTCGGCACTTCCGACGGGGTTCGGACACTTTCCCATAAGCCCCAGTCCTTGTTTCAGATCAATGTGATTCCGTTTGATGTGAGCCAAAGCGTTCAAATCTATCAGGCCCTACGTAAACTGCAGGAGGAAGAACCGTCCATCAACATCCGTTGGAATGCGGCTGTAAAAGAAATCTGGATGGATATTCTGGGCGAAATCCAGTTGAAAGTATTACAAGATAAACTGCTCAAACAGTATAGTCTTTCGGTTTTCTTTGGAAAAACATCTGTTATTTACAAGGAAACGCCGCGAAAAAAAAGTTCCATCTCGCTGTGTGCGAATATATACACATCCATTGAACTGACGGTCGAGCCAATCGAGCGGGGCAAAGGTGTCCTTATTCAATCGGAGGTATCCACCGACAAACTTTTCAAGAAATATCAGAATGTTGTGATTACAAACATTTACAAAGCGTTGCAAACGGGCACGCGAGGACATGAAGTCACCGATATACAGGTGACCATTACCGGCGGGAAATCTACACCCGTGGCGTCCAATTCCAAGGACTTTGCCGAACTCGCCCATCGGGCGACCGTACTGGCTTTGCAGAGGAGCGGTGTGCATCTGTTGCAGCCATACCTTTCGTTTGAACTATCGTATCCATCGCTCTACAATCAAAACGTCATGAAGCTTTTAGCGATCCATCAGGGCATTATCGCCGATGTCTGGTACGATAAACAGCGGACCACTGTCCTAGGTTCTGTTTCAGCGAAAAATGAACGGGGAATAACAAAAAAGCTGGTAACGGTTACCGAGGGATATGGCAATTGGATATCGGAGTATTCCCATTATGATATATAACGCGTCGTTCAACCTGATTTATCTCATCTGAGTCTGGAATAATCCGTCATAGGGAAGGAGCTTAACAATATGACCGATGGATATTATCTGTTTACCTATCTAGAAATCGATCCTTTGGGCAGTGTTTATGGACTGTCGCAGCGCCATGACTGTAATGTTTCATTATGGGAGAAAAACGGAGAAACTGTCAGCTTGAAGCGATATTGGGAATTGGAACGACTTACTGGACGCAAAGAGTATCGTGGCGCTTTTCGCGATGTTGAACAGGCTCTTTGTTTTTTGAACACGCTTTTAGATGAATTCGGACTAACCACTGATGATATGGAAGCGATATTGGGTACACCGGGATTGGATACGGACGATACATATGCGGATGACGAAAGCACACGGACCATATCGTATCACAGTATATGTCATTTGTTTTCCGGTATATTGTCTGATACGGAGATCTTTTATCACCAGAACATCATTGGCTTGGCGGTTGATGCCGGGCCGGATGTACTGATACAGAAAGATCTCAAGGGGCTTTTTTATTATGCCGGGTGCGTGGTAGATCATGGCCGCGTGACGATTTTTCCCGTATCTTCCCCTGCTCTATTGTGGATGATCGCGTCCAGTCATTACCAACTGAAGGAGGGAACGCTGATGGCGCTGGCTTCAGCTTCAAAAAGCAAATCCCTCGAGCAATTTCCTGCGTGTCTAGACAAGCAGATGGATGGTGACGCCGGCAAGTTCATAAAGTACTTTCATGAATTGGTGAGCCGGATCGACGGATATGAGGAAAAAGAGAAGGACCGTTTGTTCAATGAGATGGATCCTCTGTTTTCTGTGCGGGACAATAAAATCAGCATGGTTATGAAGGAAGTTCAAAAAGTCTCCATGAATATGATGACGGCCAATATTGAAGACATCTTAGAAGAATATCCTATAGATCCTGAGCAAACGTATCTCTCTGTCTCCGGCGGATATGCTCTCAATTGTCCCACCAACAGCTATCTGTTGGAAAAATACCATTTCAAAGACTTTATAACCGCGCCCTGCGTCAACGATTCAGGAATATCTATGGGAATGGCGCTGTTTTATTTTTGGAAGAATATGGGTACCTTCAGCTTTAAATTGCAAACCCCTTATTATGGTTGCGTTGATCCTCTGGCCAGCGATGTCTTTGAGCGGGATTTCTACCGTCCATATATTGCTGGAATAACGGATTTTAACGAAGCTGTTTTTGTATCCGACATTAATCGCGCCCCAGTGGTCTGGTTTGATGGGGCCAGCGAGATCGGCCCGAGGGCCCTGGGGAACCGCAGTTTATTGGCCGCTCCTACCTCCTTATATATGAAGGACGAGCTCAATCGGATCAAACAGCGTCAATGGTGGCGTCCTGTAGCGCCCATCGTCCTGCAGGAGAAAGCACATGAGTGGTTCAAGGACGCGTCCAGTTCTCCATTTATGCTGCGTACCTTTGAAATTCTTTCCGACAAACGTGAACGGATTCCCGCAGTGGCGCATATTGATAATAGCGCCCGCATCCAAACAATCAATGGAAATGATAATCCGTTGCTTTATCGCGCCATACAAGGTTTCGAAGAGGCAAACGGGGTTCCGATTCTGTGCAACACATCGTTAAACGATCAAGGGGAACCAATTGTCAACACAGCGGAGGAGGCATTGAATTTCGCCCTGCGAAAAAGAATCGAAATTATGTATGTCAACGGAAAACGGGTCCAACTTCAGAATCACCAGGCCTACCCATCAGACAGGCCGCTGACACGACGGACACTGGTCGAGGAACTGCCGGCGCATGAACGTCAACAGATATCCGCTCAATACAATCCTTATGGTATAGACGACGAGAGCCTGGGGCTATATTACATGATGCCAGAGGTATATGTCTCCTATGATCTACGGGATAAAGATTCATCACGTTTTTTGCATTTGTTTACCTCAAGGATTAAAAAAATGGTAAGGTGATTGACATTAAAATTTTACTAATCGTCTTGTATAGCGACGGCATGTGGATGGGGTTGGAAGAGATCGGCATATCATCGATTTGCAGTTTCCTCAGGCAATCCGGTGAGGATGTTCGTCTTATTGGAACAAAAGAAGAAAAATTAGATTATAACGAATTATTGCGCTTTCAGCCGGATTTTATCGGGTTTGTGATTTATGAGACGTCTAAAAACGTGGTGTTTCATGTTGCTGAAAAAATAAAAGAATTCCTGCCAGCTTGTTATTTGGTTGCGGGAGGTATATATCCTACTTGCGTAAAAGAAAAATTGCTGGAGGAATGCCCCCAGTTTGATTATGTAATAACCGGAGAAGGCGAGGAGTCGTTTGGCCTTCTGTTAAAGGCGGCCGGCGATCCGTGTGCCATGGATCAAGTGCCAGGACTGATTTATCGTGGCCATGATGGGATCCATGCGCATCCCCAACCTGGTCTTCTGGAGGATTTAAACGCCCTTCCCTTTCCATCCCGAGATATCTTGGTGGACAACAAGCTAAAGGTTGCTCAAATTTCCGGTTCCCGAGGATGCACGGGGCGGTGCGATTTCTGCTCCTCTCAGCTTTTTCGCAAGAAATGGATCGGACGCACTCCGCAAAACATAGGGGAGGAAATCGAAACAATTCATCATCATTATGGTATTCATATATTTAATTTTATCGATTGCAGTTTTGAAGATCCTGGGGTGAATTATGAACGCGTCTATGCAATTGCCGATGAAATCATCCGCCGCGGTTTGGTGATATCTTTCATGGCGAATTTCCGCCCGTCTTTTTATAAAAAGGCCGATGATGCGCTGATGTCCCGGCTAAAGGAAGCGGGACTGCTCTGTGGATTCATTGGGATAGAAGCGGGGAACGATGAAGATTTACGCCAGTACAATAAACGCACTACAGTAGTTGATAACGTGAAAACTTTTCAACTGTTTGCCCGGCATGATATCAACGTGCAGCCTGGATTCATCAATTTCAATCCATTTTCCACCATGCAAACGGTGGAGGCAAATTACCATTTTCTTGACAGGTATGATTTGCTGAACAATATGGGACTGATAGCCAATCGATACCGCATGTATCCGGGTACACGCCTGTCTGTCCGCGTGGAAAAAGAGGGGCTACTGGACGCTCAAGAGTCCAATATGGAAATTGCTTATCATTTTCAGGATCAACGGGTGGAACATCTGTGCCGATACATTGAACGGCTTTTGACGCCGCATTACTCATTGTTTCCTCTTTTGTCAGCCATTGAAAACTATGCGTCGATGTATCGGCTGGTAACGGCTCATTATACCAATGTGTACCGGAAACGTCTGTGTATGGACGCTGTGGATGCCGTAGCCCTCTACCGGGCGCAAAGCGATACTCTGCTCAAAAAGATTAACGGGTGGATCAGCCGGTGGTATGGTGCCCTGATTGAGCTTGCGAAGGATGGGTGGCAAGAATCCGCGGCGGATACGATTACCGAAAAATTGTTGGATAAGGCGCGCCTGGAGGATGCGGTTCAGAATCTTAACCGTATACGGAATCATTTGAATAAAGCCTTGATATCGGGGCATCCGGAGCTTTCATTTTATGTTGTGAGTAGTTTTTGACTCAATTCTTATGGTGCAGTGCCCGTAAGTATCATCTTAAGGACGCCGGCAGGTCGAATGAAAAAACTTAGTACAACAGGAGGATCTCAACGATGAATAAACCTCAAAATGTCGTACGGCGGGCATTCCCTCCGGATAACCGGCGAACTGACACGGAGACGGATGCACTGCAGGAGATTCTAAAGTTTTCGTTTGATGATGAAATATCTTCCCGCATTTTGCAGGTAACACAACGGAATACGGAAGCCTGTTATGTTTTGTTGGTTTCAGTGATTCAGCTGCTGCTTTGGCAATATCATGGTATGGAAGACGTTCTATTAGGCGTCTATCGGGCGGACAGTCCCTCAATTCTGCAGGCGTGCGTGGAAATGCGGCCAGAGCAAAGATTCAAAGATTATTTATACGCCGTCCGGGACGTTATGCGTATGCCGAAAAGAATGTCTCCGGACGTGGAGGAGTCTATAGGGGTTTGCGTTGCATTTGACGACCTGCATGCCGCCAACGCTCAAATTCCTTTGGATGCATGGATGATCCGGCTTCGTGTCGAAGAAAATCGGTTTGAGGCGGCTGTACAGTATCCCGGTGATCTGTATTTTCAGAATACCATATGGCTTATATGCCATCAGATACAGGCTTTGCTGATACAATGCCTTCAGCATCCAGATTCCCCCATCGGGGAACTGTCTGCACAGACCGAATGGCAGAAAAACCGAATTATGTCATGGAATAGAACCACGGCTTCATACGATGCGAGAGGCGGTTTGCTATGCCGTTTTCTCAGTCAAGTGGGCCGCAATCCCCAAAATAGAGCGGTGATCGATTGCGATGGAACCATGTCGTCATACGAGGAGATGGACCGTCGTTCCACCATTGTTGCCCGGCATCTTTTGCGTTGTGGATGCCGTAACGGCGATGTGGTGGCTGTAGCCATGGATAGACAGTCGGATCTTATAGCCGTTTTATTGGGCATTCTGAAAGCTGGTGCCGTCTATTTACCTCTTGATAAGCAAAATCCCCTGCAGCGGCTACAATATATTCTGTGCGATACCGATGCCAGGATATTGGTAACCGATGTACCTGGCATCTTTAAATCCATACAGGAAGAGCTGTTTGTCATTGATACTGATGCTTTGAAGGAGGATAGTAATTGCCCGGAACTTCCAGTAATTACCACAAAAGAATCCGATGCCGCCTATATTATCTATACATCTGGATCGACCGGAAAACCAAAAGGCGTTGTCGTGGATCACGGAGCGATTGTCAACCGGTTGAACTGGATGATGCATAAATATCAGTTTGACACATCTGATTGTCTTTTGCAAAAAACCAACATAGCCTTTGACGTATCCATTTGGGAATTGTATCTATGGTTTTTTGCGGGGGCCAGCGTGTATATGCTGCCGCCGGGCGACGAGAAGGATGCACAGCGTATTGGTGACGCTATCTGTAAACACGGCGTCACAACGGTTCATTTCGTACCGACGATGTTTTCATCGTTTTTATCTTATTGTCAGCACGCTCATGTGCCGCTTCCATCCCTGCGTCGTGTATTCACCAGTGGAGAAGCCCTGGAAACCATACACGTCGAACGATTTTTCTCTCTGTTTAAAAATATGGAAGTGGGACTTTATAACCTGTATGGTCCCACGGAAGCCACGGTGGATGTGAGCTATTATGATTGTTCACCACAATTTTTTTCGGCCGACGTTCCCATCGGAGACCCCATTGAAAACATCCGGCTTTATATTCTCGACGAGCATTATCGGTTGGCACCGATTGGTATGCCCGGAACGTTATATATTGCGGGCGATGGCTTGGCCCGTGGGTATTTAAACAGGCCGGAATTAACCGCCAAGCAATTCATTACTGTACGTTCCGAGCGGGTTTATAATACGAACGACCGGGCGCGGCAGACACTGGACGGGCACATTCATTTTCTGGGACGCAAGGATTTTCAGGTAAAACTCAACGGTTTTCGAATTGAACTGGACGAAATACAGCACGTGTTGAATCGAAGCGCTTTTGTCGAGCAAAGCGTCGTCATAAAATATGAAGACGCTTCTCCCGATTCCGCTCGTCTGGTTGCCTATTATGTACCCAAAAAAGAAAACGATTTGCCGGAGTCAACCGATTCCCAGGCGGACAGCAGCCGTGTTTCCGAATGGCGGCTGGTCTTCAACAAAGCTTATAGCAGTCATGAGTCGGAGGATACACAGGATCAGCTTTTTAACATTTCGGGCTGGAAAAGCAGTTATACGGGGGAGACTTTCCCGCGTGAGGAAATGAGTGACTGGCTGGATAATGGTATACGTCATGTCAGGCGGTTACCAAATCGCCATGTCTTGGAGATTGGTTGTGGTACAGGTCTGGTATTGTATCGGCTGGCGCCTTCTGCCGATTCCTATCGCGCTTCGGATATTTCTGAAACCGCCGTTGATATGCTCAACGATACGATCTTCAAGAATCAAAACCTACAGCATGTCAAGGTGGACGTCCAAGCGGCGGATAATCCCCTGCTGTATCAGTCCCACTATGATATGGTTATTCTCAACTCCGTTATTCAGTATTTTCCGAATCATGCCTACCTAGAAAAGGTTTTGCGCTTAATCGGCGATACCATCGCCGAGAACGGACAGGCCTTTATCGGCGATATCCGGAGCGAGCCTTTGCTTAAGGCCTTTCACACCTCTGTCGAACTCTCCCGTATGCCGGGTGACACATCGGAGTCTCTCCTCAAAGCTGCTGTCGACCGCGGCATATTCATGGACTATGAGCTATGCGTTAATCCAGCGTTTTTCATGAATCTTCGAGCTGTTCATCCGCGTATGACTGGAGTAGAGATTCTGTACAAGCAATCCCGATACGATAATGAAATGAGACGATACCGGTACGATGTTGTCATCTATTTTGACCACATTCCCGATTCTTGGCCTTGTGATAAGGAGTTGGTTTGGGGGCAGCAAAGCCCCGCTGAACTGGAGAAAATGGTATCTTCTCAGATGTATAACAGCATCCGGCTTTCCCATGTGCCAAACACGGACGTTTTGCCTGAATTATATCAATATCAACAGCTTCTGTATGACTCCGACGAGAACCGGATCGTTTGCGATATCCATGCTGCCGCGGCCCGTATGCGGCAGCAGGAGGCTTGGTCCAAAGAGCAATGGAGGAAAATGGCGGAACACTATGGGTATCATATGGAATGCCTGTGGTCTGGCCCCGATATGGATTCGTATTACGATCTTGTTTTTATCCGCTCTTGCGAAATTCCCAATCTAAGTCATTACATATGTCGGCAGTCAAAGAGGGAAATCGTTTCAGATTTTTCAGATTATTTCAATCTACGTTATGGGCAGGCTGACGAAATGTGGAAAACCAACGCGGCGATACGGGAATACCTGGCCGCTTACCTGCCGTCGTACATGATCCCCTCCATTTTGATTCCGTTGGACGCCATGCCCGCCAAACCAAACGGGAAAATTGACTATGCTGCGTTGCCGCAGCCCTATATTTTGCAAAATACCGCTGAAATGGAGTCGCCCAAAACACAGTGGCAAAGGCAGCTTTTGGAAGTTTGGCAGACGGTGCTACGGCTGCAGGCCATCGGTATCAATGATGATTTTTTTATGTGCGGCGGCGATTCGATTAAGGCCATTTCCCTGGTCAACAGAATCAATCAAAGCCTGCATATCAACATGCATGTCAACGATATTTATATGTATTCCACTATTAAAAAGCTGAGCCAGGTCATTGATAAGAGACTGAAGGAAACCAGTGACGACACGCTCCGGAAAGGAATGGAAATTCTTCAGAACTTGAAGGAGCGGGTTCTTTCCAACAGGTATCTTGTCTCTTTACTGCCTGCCGATTGGGAGGACCTGTATCCCGTCAGTCCAATTCAAATGGGCATGTTTCTGTACACTAAGATGTATCCGGATGTTCCCATGTACCTGGATCAGTTTATTTATCAGGTGAAACTGGATTCCTTTAGTTATGTCTTTTTTTCCCAGTGTATGGAGACGATGGTTCAAAAGCACGCGATTATGCGCACCACCTTTGATTTTACTCGTTTTCCGCAGCCTCTGCAGATCGTTCATCAGGGCTTATCCTTATCCCGTCTTATCTCAATGGAGGATTTGCGGGCCCTTCCAGATCCGCAAACACAGATTCGCGCTTATCTTGAGGACGATCTGAGCAACCATTTCGAACTGGAGAAGGACTTTCTGTGGAGAATCAAAATATTCTGGCTGGGCGAGGGAGCTTATTGTATTGTTTTGTCTTTTCATCATGCCATCCTCGATGGCTGGAGTGTGGCGACATTTATGAGTGAGCTGGTGAAACTGTACGAGATTGGGGTAAAGCGCAATTTCCATTGGGAACCGGAACCCGCCACCTCCACCTTCAGGGATTATATTGCCTATACGATGGGACGGACGCAGTCAGATCAGGACATGGCGTATTGGCATGAGGTGCTGGATGGTTTTCATTATAATGCGCTTCCTTACAACCCGGAAAAAACGCCGTTATCTCAGATGCGCCGAACACATATTGTCATACGGGATCTACCCAATTTTTATCAGCACAAGCTGCAGTCTTACGCCTATAAAAACAAGGTGTCTCTCAAAGAGCTTTGCATTGCCGCTTATGTATTTCTGCTTCGGATAACCAGCTATGAACACGATGTGCTCACCGGGATTGTAAGCCATGACCGCCCGGAACTGGCCGATGCGGAAAAAATTGTCGGCTGCTTTTTAAACACGGTACCGCTTCGTGTTCAGATAAACGGCAACAACAAAAAGGATTTGCTGTATGCTGTGCGCGACTATCTGCGACGGTCGAAACAGCACGAGATGTTTTTATCCGATATTGCCAAAGCAGTGCAGGAGGTTGGACGACATGTCAACCCGCTGTTTGAGACGATTTTTAACTATGTGGATTTCCATGTGCTGGATTCCATACGGCTCGCAGAAAGCGTGCAGGAGATAGTGTCGCCGCTATCCTTGGAGCCTAATGAGATGACCAATACGCCGTTTGACTTTGAAGTATCCAGAACGATGGATAAATTCAGTGTGCGTATCAAGTACGACAGCCGGTATTTCCATAAAAGTGAAATGCAGGAATGCTTGGATATGTATCTTGAAATATTGGATCAGATGATGGATGAGCACCATGAGGAATTCTCATGTGAATCGCTGAAGGGCCGCGCCCGTATTCAAGCCGACTATAATTCCCTGAACAATACGAGTAGCGATTTTCCGCTGGGAGGAGTGCATACTCTTTTTGAACGATGGGCCGCCGGGAATCCCGAGCGAATCGCCGCCAGCGACGCACAGCATCGTATCTCTTATGGAGAACTCAATGCGTGGGCCAATCGGCTGGCACGCAAGCTGATAAAACATGGGATACGCCCTGGCGACATCGTCGCCATACAAATGCAGCGGTGTATTCCTCTGATTGCTGCCCTGCTGGCTATCATGAAAGCCGGGGCTGCTTATGTTCCCTTGGACGGGAAATACCCTTTGGAACGCCGTGCATATATGATCCGGCACGCCGGGGCGGTTTGCTTACTGACAGATAAAGTGACCGGCGACATGACAGTTCCCGTGGTGGATATGGAGGGGCTGGAGAACTATGAATCCGGTAATCTGGATATTCCGGTGAGTGAAAATCAACTGGCGTATATCATCTATACCTCCGGATCCACTGGACGCCCCAAAGGGGTTATGATCGAACACAGATCCGCTGTGAACATCGTACACTGGGTAAATGAAAAGTTCGCGGTGGGACCTGGGGATAAACTGCTGTTCGTAACCTCTGTGTGCTTCGACCTGTCTGTTTATGACATTTTCGGTACTTTGGCTGCTGGTGCGCAGGTGGTCATGGCGCAAGAGGAGGATGTACTGGACATTGGCCGCCTTTTTAAAATAATGCAAAGAGAAAAGATTACCATATGGAATTCGGTTCCCAGCACGATGCAGGGGCTTGTTCATAAAGTCAAAGGCTATGGTGAACACAGTGATTCCTTGCGTCTAGCATTGTTGAGCGGCGATTGGATACCGGTTAATTTGCCGTCAAAAGCTGTAACCGTTTTTCCGCATGCAAAGTTTATCAGTCTGGGGGGCGCAACGGAAGCGGCTATTTGGTCGATTTACTATGAAATCGATCCCCAGCAAGTCTATAGCCCCAGTATTCCATACGGCCGCCCGGTTGCGAATTCATCCTTTTATGTTCTGAACGACAACAGGGAGCTTTTAGCCCCCGGCTATGTGGGTGAATTGTATATCGGCGGGACCGGTGTTGCGCGCGGTTATGTGAACGATCCCCAGAAGAACATGGCTTTTATGGTGGATCCGTTTGTGAATAGGGACGCCAAAATGTATCGCACCGGCGATCTTGGGCGTCTGAAGCGGGACGGAACCATTGAGTTCCTTGGCCGCAAGGACAGCCAGGTGAAAATTCGTGGTTTCCGTGTTGAGCTCGGTGAAATTGAAAGCATTCTCTGTCGCTTCCCTACGGTAAAGGACTGCGTGGTTGCCCTGCAGTCCTCACCCCAAGGAGACCAAGTATTAAGCGCTTATCTGGTCACCGATTCACCAATAGATAAAAAGCGGATACAGGATCATCTGGCGAACTATCTGCCGTCGTATATGATTCCTGTATTCTATACGGCTATTGACAGCATTCCCCTAAACGTCAACGGCAAGGTAGATCGTTCCCAGTTGAAACCGGTGGCCGCAGCAGCTGAAAAAATGCCGCCGTCCTCCCGTCCACTTACGCGCACTCAGGATAAAATCCACGATATTTGGAAGCAGACCCTTGGTGTAGATGCTGTAGACATAACCGATAGTTTCTTTGAAATCGGCGGCAATTCGCTTTCGCTTCTTCAGGTTCAGACTATGCTGGAAGAGCTGTATGGAGACCAATGCGTTACCATAACCGATTTGTTCACCTACCATACCATTGAAGCCTTGTCCAAATACCTGGATGAGCGACTGTTGACAGAAAACGCAGACAAAGTGTCCACATCCATGACGCTTGTACAGGAATACCGCATGTCGGCCACCAACAAACCGCAGGAAACGGATCTGGAATATGTTTTTCAATTGGATGATGAAACGCAGCAAGGACTGGAAAATTTTGCCGATGGTCTGGAATCCCATTACAGTATGCAGACCATTCTGATGGGAAACTTTATACAGTTGATGTACGAAATATGTAAAGAGACTCATGTAACGTTGTTGGACGGGAACGACCTGTCGTCTTGCTACAGATGGGACATGGCACAGATACAAACCTATGAGGATCTGTTTGATGCTTTTCAGAACCGTTCTTCCTATAGGATCGCCGCTATGAACCTCCAGGTGGATGAGGCCGTCTCACGACAGGACGGGTGCCTGGTATCTTGCTTTGTTCTGGCTGAGAACAGCTGCGAGGATAGCCGGCTGCAGGGGAATTTCGAATTGATCGTCGGCTGTGGGGGAGAACTGCGGTTCCTGTTCGATCACCGCATTTTCTGTCCGCATAACGCTGAGCGTATTGTGCAGGATTACTTTAAGCTGTTATCCAATTGCTTATGAAAAGCGTGAGGTAAATCAATGAAAACGAAACTGGTTAATTTGAACAGGCAGCCGTTGACCGGCAGTGAAAGCCAGGATATCGCCATTATTGGAATCGGCTTGCGCATTCCCGGTTCTCGTACGGCGGAGGAATTCTATGCCAATCTGATGGCCGGTGTGGACAGTGTTACGGAGATACCGGAAAGTCGCAAAAAGGATATTTTGGCGTATCTGTGCAAAACTCAACAGCCGCTGGAGGATGTGCGTTTCGGAAAGGCGGCTTACCTGGATACCATCACGGATTTTGATTATCCTTTTTTCGGTATTGCTCCTAAAGAAGCCGTTTCCATGGATCCCAGCCAGCGATTGTTTTTGGAAGTTGCCTACGAGGCTATAGACGACGCGGGTTATGCAGATAGTTTACAGGGAACCAATACCGGCGTCTATGTAGCGTATAACAGTCAGAAAGGCCGAGATTATGAGATTTTCCTGACTGAAATGGGCTTTCCCATCAACGAGGTATCCTTTACAGGAAACCTGCCGCCGGTTATTCCCGGGCGGTTGTCCTACTGGATGGATCTGAAGGGGCCCAGCATGATTATTGATTCAGCCTGCTCTTCCTCGTTGGTTGCCATCATGCAGGCGGTAGGGGATCTGCAGATGAAGCGGGTGGACACGGCCGTTGTTGGCGGGATCACCATCAATCTTCTCGCTTTGGACACCAATAGGAAGTTGGGAATCGAATCCACTGACGGATTGTCACGGACATTCGACGAGCTGGCGAACGGCACCGGCACGGGTGAAGGGATCGTCTGTATCGTTTTAAAGCCGTTATCACAGGCACTCATAGATCACGATCAGGTATATGCTGTCATCAAGGGCGGCGCGATCAACCAGGACGGACGGTCAATCGGTTTATCTGCTCCCAATCCTGAAGCTCAAAAGGCACTTTTAATCGAAGCATGGAAAAACGCCGGCATCCGGCCGCAGTCACTGTCGTTTATTGAAGCACACGGTACCGGGACAAAAATGGGAGATCCCATTGAAATACGCGGCATCCGGGATGCGTTTGAACAATATACCGACCGCAAAAATTTTTGTGCAATCGGTTCCGTGAAAACAAACATCGGGCATCTAGATGTTACGGCCGGTATTTGCGGCCTTGTCAAGGCAGCCCTATCCCTTAGAGGGAAAGCCGTCCCGCCGTCGCTGCATTTCCAATATCCAAATCCGGATATCTCCTTTATCGATTCGCCTCTTTTTCTGTTGAATTCTCCTTTGGATCTTCGTAATTTGCCCGAACCCGTATTGTGCGGTGTCAGTTCTTTTGGGTTTAGCGGCACCAACGCGCATGTCGTGATAGAGGAATTTGTGTCGACGGTAACTACACGGGAAAGTGTCGGTGAATCGGCAGATCGCCCTTTGTATCTCCTTACGGTTTCCTCTCTAAGCGCAGAGGGATTAATACAGCAAAAAGAGCGGTATGAACGATATCTGCAAACCCATCCAGGTGAATCTATCGCTGATATTTGCTATACGGCTAATCAGCGCCGCCGACATTTCGCCTATCGGCTGGCAGTATGTGGGTCTACTGCTGGTGAATTGCTTACCCGCATGCAGTCGTGGCACCCGGACAAGGCGCAACACAGTGATGGCGTTTTTTACGGAAAAGCTGTCAATAGGACATCTGCGCCTGTTGACGTTATGGAAATTCCATTTGAACCAGTCCTTGAGAACGCAGAAACTCTGTACGCTTTATGTCGGCGTTATGTGCAGGATTTATCATTTGACGCTGCGACATTCGGCCGCTTTTTCCCCGTGCGGGATCAACGGGTCGTTTCCCTACCCGCCTATGCTTTCCAGCCCATACGCTGCTGGCCCGATTCACAAGAAAAGAAAAAGTTAAACTGGCCTCTTATAAAGTCCTATTGTTGGATTGAGACGGTTTACCAATCCGCCCCAGGTTCGCACCAAAGCATCTGTCTCATCGGCAGCGATACTCAAATGGCCTCGTTGTCCCGTGTTCTTGCTTCGGACGGACATGTGGTGCATACTCTGGAGCTTCAGTCGAATATCTTCATGGCAGATGATGAAGTTCAAAAACAGTTGCGTCTGGCACGGCCGGATGAAATTGTTTTTATATGTCCCTCTTACATAAACCAGGAAGGGCAACCGTCTTACGATAAAACGTACGCAGAAAAGATCTATGCGGTGGCCGGTCGTTTCCTGAGTCTTATCCACGCGGTAAGTGTTTATGCCGGCAAAGCGCCGCTGCGTTTCACCGTGATCACGAAACAGGCTCATCTCGTGACAGGACGTGAAGCGTATATTGACGCACAAGCGGCGGTGATTGAGGGGCTCCACCATGGGTTGAGCAAGGAAACCCATAACATCTTATGTTCGTGTATTGATACGGACGAGACAACTTCCCCCGCTGTGTTGGGAGCCCTGATTACGCAGAGGGACCGGTCCTTTTTCACTGCGGTACGCGTGGACAAGGTTTACGCACGGATGCTGGATTACCTAAAAGACGAGGGTGTTCATTCCACAGCTTCCACGTTTACCAAGGACGGCGTTTATCTGCTGACAGGCGGCTTTGGCGGTATCGGCCTGGAAATATTGCGTTACCTGACACAGACACATACCGGTATCCGTGTCGCGCTCCTGACAAAACATACAGATATTACCCAGTATCCTGAGGACAAAGCGACCGCAATTCAGCGGGTTCTGGAGGATTTTCAACAAGCAGGTAACAGCTGTTCTGTTTACCAGACTGATGTTTCCAACGAAGAAGCAGTCAGGCGGACACTGGATCGGATACGAAAACAGGGATATCAAATCAAAGGAGTGCTCCACGCAGCTGGAACGATCCAAATCGCCAGTCTGGATAAGCTGGATGCTGATGCATTGTATAAAACTGCGAAGGCAAAAATCAACGGCCTTTTATGGTTAGATCGGTATACGACGGCGGATTCGCTTGATTTCTTCCTAACCTTTGGATCGGCGGTAACGGTGTTCGGAATGGAGGGATACGGCAGCTATATGGCCGCGAATGCCTTCATGAGCGCATATGCCGCCAATAAAAGCTTGTCCGGCAAGAGCATGGTATGCGTCGATTGGACCGGATGGAGTACCGGGATGGGACAGGCCGGCGAAGAGCGGGAAGGATTGTTTGCCACCCTTACCCCTCGCGACGCTCTGGCGGATTTTGATATTCTGTTGAAATGCGCGTTGCCGTCGGTATTTGTCGGACGTTTTCAGAAAGTGGCCGCTCCTTTTGTCGATTACCTACTGTCCCAACTGCCTGTTCGCCTGTCGGGGGAGGTAGCCGGTGAGTTGTATTCGGCAGAAATACCCGACTACCCGCCGCAATCAGCCAAAAACGCATTCGGTCTCCTGTTGGGACACAGCGATAATGCCTACACGAAAACCGAAACGATGCTTGCTGGTTTTATGTGCCAAGCCCTTGGTGTTGATACCGTCAATATCAACGACGACTTTTTTGAGCTGGGCGGCAATTCGCTTATCGCGCTACAGATCGAAATGTGCCTTGCGGAAGAAGGCGTGAAAATCGATCACGCAGATTTATACGCTTACCCCACGATTGGGGAACTGGCGGCCTACATTGACTCTCAAAACCTTTCAACCGGTGCTATTCCAGAGGAAAAGGGTGTGTGACATGAATACCATACCGAACATACAACCCTTCAATGAGATCTATTATAAGGATTGTTTTTACAATTCCGTTATTTCGGTTGTCGATCATTTCTCCGGCAGCCGTTATCCGATTCTTTCAAATGATATTCTCTTTTACAGGTTATCCGACAGTACCGACCCATGTAGTTTGCAGATCGTTTATCAGGATGCCGATTCGTTGGATCAAGTTCTGGAACGCACCGGTCTGACGGTTCGGACAATTGACCGGTGCGAACGTCTGATTGACGATATAGCTGCTTCCATCAACGCCGGCTGTCCAGTGGTCATCTGGGTGGATTGCTATTACGAATCCATCCGTAGGGATACCTATAATAAAATCCATTGGGGGCACACCCTGCTGCTTTACGGCATCGATCTTGATAACCGCCAATGCGCCATTATTGAGCATCAAAACCGCATGAATCTCAATTACCGTCCGCATATTGTGGGGTTTGACGATATCCTCCGACCTTATCAGGGATATTTGAAGGTGTTTTATCAGGCAAAATTTCCAACATTTTTTGCGTTCTCAAAAAATACCGATGTCCCGCAGTTGGAGCCGGAAAGATGGCGGCGAGTGGAGCGCGAGCGCCTGATTGGCCACATGCATACCTATGGGTCGCTCATACAACAAGGCCTGGATGATTTGCGGAAGGCTGTGGACCTGACCTACGATTGGTATATGGCCGCAGGACAACAGGAGATTGCTATGTGGATCGAATCGTTGAATAAAATTGTGAACGGCAAGTTTATAGAGCGTTACCGCTGTAAGATGCTGGAATTGGGGGAGGATATCCTACAATTGCAACAAAATTCGCTGGAAGTGTTGAAGAAGATTCGGGCAGTGGTAGCTCGTGCATATTACAGCGGCAATAAGCTTTACGACGGCCTGATATTCTCTTCACTTCATAATTTTTATGAGTTGGAACAGCAGACGTATCAGAAACTATGTGCAGTTACGCCTTTAACGGACGTTCGCTAGAAAGGATTGGCTTACATGCGTTTGTATATGTTGCCGTACGCGGGAGGCTCCTCAACGGTTTATACAAAATGGAAACGATATTTCGACCCGAGTGCTATCGAGTGCGTTCCTATGGAGATAAACGGGCGAGGGAGTTTAACCGGGGTCCCTTTTTTTACCGACATGGATGCGGCGGTCCATAGCCTAATTGCCGGTTATCTGAACGATAGCAGTGAAAAAACAGCGTTGTTCGGGCATAGCATGGGGGGCGTTCTGGCCTTTGAAATAGCCCGTGTTCTGACCAAAATCGGCCGTCCCCCGGTCCACCTGTTTATATCAGGAGCCAATACACCGGATTATCAGGAGGATACTTGGGACGTTCAGTCTATGAACGATGAACAGTTTCTCAATCATCTGGCAAAAATAGGCGGGTTCCAGAAAGAATTTTTTGATAATCCCGCCTATCAGGCGTATTTTTTGCCGATTTTACGGGCGGATTACGCTCTTTTGCGTTCCCGTTCCCCGTACCATCCACAAGCACTCCCCTGTGGAATCACGGTGTTTACCGGGATGGATGATCCGTATTCCATGGAGAATATAGAACACTGGGAGGAATTCAGCGAACAGGAGCTGACGGTATATCCATTGAAGGGAAACCATTTTTTTCTACACGAGCAGGCCGAATCTATGAGCGAAATCATAATAACACAGCTACGGGCTGCGATGCGAAAGGAAGGGTAACATGCGAACAGCGTTTCTTTTCCCCGGGCAAGGATGCCAGACGGTCGGTATGGGAAAACCATTTTTTGATAAATTCGCTTATGTCCGTGATATATATGAGGAAATCGGAGAGATGTTGGGCATCGACTTTCCGGCGCTATGTTTTGAAGGACCGGCGAAGGAATTGAACCGAACCATATACGCGCAGCCCGCCATTTTCGCGACTAGTCTGGCCGCTTTCCGGGTTTTCGTACGGGAAACGGGTATCGAGCCAGCAGTTTGCTGCGGCCACAGCATGGGAGAAATCACCGCGCTGACTGCCGCGGGGGCTATCGCCGTTCCGGAGGCGTTGGAACTGATCCGGGTTCGTGGCCGGTTGATGGAGGACTGCGCGGGCAGAAGACAGGGCGCTATGACCGCCGTTATGACAGTGGATCCGGTTTCGTTGCAGGAATTGTGCTGGCACATTGCACAGGAGCTGGGGTTGGTATTGGCCGTTTCCAATTATAACTCCACCCAGCAGTCGGTGGTGTCTGGAGATTTGGCGGCAATTCAGGCATTGGAAACGAAGCTGGAAAGCCGGGGCATTAGGTCGGTTCGGTTAAAGACATCCGGGGCGTTCCATTGCCTTTTGATGAAAGACGCGTCGGATGCGTTCCGTCAGGTTTTGGACCGATATATCTTTCATTCGCCTGCCATTCCTGTCCTGTCCAATATGAGCGGCGATCTTTACAGTGATCAGAACAACATTCCGGACATACTGTCACAGCAGATTCTCTCGCCTGTGCGATGGAAAAAGTGTATGGAGTCCATCCGTCGATATGCCGATCAAGCGGTGGATGTCAGCCCCAACGGTGTACTGCGGCGGTTTATGGGAAAGGATGACATTCCCTGCGTGCATTTCCGCGCTATCGGTCAACTGCAGGATTTTCGTGATTTGCCGGATACTCCTCCTTCCGGCGTAATGAACCCATCGGCGGCGGAGGCTTTTTTGAAACGGTGCATTGTCGCCGCCATCAGTGTAAAAAACAGCAATTTTGACAATCGGCAGTATGAATCGCAGGTGATTACCCCTTATCGGGAGTTGGAATCTATGCTGAAAGAGGTAAAGGCGGGCGCTGTGTTGGACCGCGAGGGCAGGGAGGCGGTGCTCAGCCGGGTTTATGCCATTTTTCAACATAAAATACTCTCTGACGATGTTCAGAAGGCTTGGATGGATGAGCTTGCGATGTTCTGAATCCGAGGAGATCCCGAAACGATGCCAGAAAGAAGGGAATAGATTTGGCTAAGCTGTCGCCGCATCAGGTATCGGACATATGGCCGTTGCTACCAATGCAGGAGAGCCTGCTCCTGTATTCTGAATCCATTGCAAAAAACCACGATTACTACGGAAGATTTTGTTTTATTCTGAGCGGGAACCTGGATAAGGCCCGTTTTGATCAGGCGTGGGAAATTGTAGTTCAGCGCCATGAAATGTTGCGGGTTGTTTTTCGCTGGAAAGAAACAAAACAGCCGGTTCAGCTGGTGCTGCAAGAGTATGAGCGGCCTGTACAGCATCTGGACTATTCTGAACAACCGGCGGAGGAAAAGGAACTCATCCAGCAGTTGCTGAATCAGACCGTGATCGTCTCACCGGAAAGCAGCTGTTTTCAAGTGGTGCTGGCAAAATTGGCAGCCGGACGTTATGCAATGTGCATTTACAATCACCATGCCGTTTTCGACGGATGGAGTCTCAGCATTGTAATCCGGGATTTTTTTAGGGCGTATTCCCAAGGCTTTGGACTAGACGAGGGAGTAGTGCGCAAACGTATCTGCTTCAAAACTTTTATCGACTATTACCGGAAGCTGCCGCTGCAGCCGCAGCGGCAGTTCTGGCAGGACAATTTGGAAGGCGTTTTACCTTGCCTGCTGCAGGAGATCGATTTTACAACAGATCGTGAAGAGGACGGCTCCAGCCGGAAGTTATCTTTCGCCTTAGATCCCAGCCTGATCAACGATGTGAAACGGCTGGCCGGTGAAAGCACCGCCACCATGTCCAGCGTTCTGTTTTCCGCCTGGGCAAAAATATTGCAGGTGTATACCGATCAGGACGATATTGTGTTCGGGACCACTTTGTCGATTCGCGACGAGCGGGTTATCGACATAGATAACAGTGTGGGACTCTATATGAATACGGTACCCGTCCGTTTGAAATCCGAGGATTGCACCACGGTCCTCCAGGTTATTATGGCAATGAACGATGCCATCCAGGACATGCAGAAAAACGCTTTGCTGCCACTGGACGAAATCGTAAAAACAAAAACTGCACCCGGCGAACCGCTTTTCAACACCTTGTTTGTTGTGGAAAATTATCCAGTCGAAACATCAATAAAGGAAGGAGATTCCCTGCGCATCGCGGACATAGTTTATCAGGAACAGAACAATTTCGACTTGTCCGTCATCGTACAATGCGGTAGTCTTCTCCAGGTAACCATCTTGTATCGAAGCATCCTGTTTTCCAACAAGTATATCGAATGTTTGGCTGCTGCTTACCAACACATCCTCGAGGCTTTTTGTGTGGATCCGGATCAACAGCTGCATTCTATGGGGATCCTTTCGTCGCGGGATAGTCAAGCGATTCTCCGGCAGGGGATCGGCAAAACGGTCCCGATTCCCCGCCGGACCGTAGACGACATCTTTTTCACCCGCGCGGCGGAAATGCCCGAGGCGATCGCTTTGTACGATGCAGGGGGCTCGATGCGGTATGGGGAGGTGGCGCAAGCCGTTAATCGCTGGGCCGTATTTCTAACGGAAAAGGGGGTTCGCCCCGGCCAAGTCGTTGCCGTTTACTGCAAACGCTCCTGTGAACTGGTCCTGGCTTTTTTGGCGATCCTGTCCGCTGGCGGGGTATATTTGCCTTTGCGTGTGGACGATCCGCCTCCTCGTCTGCGCTATTTTATAGAGGACAGTGGCGCAGAATTTTTGCTCACCGACGATCCGGAACGCGCCACACGGTTCTGCGGCCCCGGAATCCACATATTCGATCTGACGCGGTCCGCGCTGCCTGAGACTACGCATTCACATCCCGCAGCGGGGCATGGTCCGGAAGACCCCTGCTACATTATCTATACATCTGGCTCGACGGGAAATCCGAAAGGTGTTATGGTGTGCCACTGGGCGGTGGTCAATCGGATTCAATGGATGCAGAGGGAATATCCCCTGACACCGCTGGATAGAATTCTGCAGAAAACGCCGTGCACGTTTGATGTCTCGGTCTGGGAGTTGATTTGGTGGTTTTTTTCCGGCTGCGCTTGTTATCTGTTACCGCAGGGAGGAGAAAAAGATCCGGCGGTTATCCTACAATGGATTAATGAACAGGCCATCACCGTTTTACATTTTGTCCCCTCTATGCTTGAGCTTTTTCTTGAATATGTACAGAGCCATCCGGAATTGGTGAACCGCGGTAGAGATCTGCTAGTGTTTTCAAGCGGTGAAGCGCTGATGGCACACCATGTCCATGCCTTTTACGATGCTTTTGGCGATGGAGCCCGTTTGGTCAATCTATATGGACCCACAGAGGCGACGGTTGACGTATCTTACGCTGACTGCCGCCCCGATTCAAGCGAAATAGTGCCGATAGGCAGGCCTATCGACAACATCCGTCTATATGTTTTGGACTGCCATCGCAATCTAGTGCCTCCATGTGTCGCCGGCGAGTTATACATCGCAGGAGCTGGAGTTGCACAGGGGTATGTAAACCAGCCAGAACTGACGGCAAGTGTTTTTAAAGTCGATTCCTATCAAGAAAATGCCCGTATGTATAAAACGGGAGATCAGGCAGCGTGGTCTGAGGACGGGAAGCTGTATTATCTTGGAAGACGTGACAAGCAGGTGAAAATTCATGGTATTCGGGTGGAACTGGGGGAAATTGAAAACGTCGTTGCTTCCTGCCGCGGCGTGCGCGGACTTGCCTTGGAACGGGTGGAAATCCGGCAAAATAGCCCGGCCCTGGCCGCGTTTATAGTCTTAGACGAAGAGGGCTCCATCGAATCCATACGCCAGATGCTGTCGGACAGATTGCCCGCTTTTATGATCCCCGAATTTATAATACCTGTGGAATCTATTCTGTTGACCCCCAACGGGAAAACCGATAGCCGCGCTATGCTGGAACAGTATATGGATCAGATTAAAAATTGCAGCGACGCTCCGATTTCATCCTTTGTAGACGATCCGGTTTCCACTGCTGTAAAATATGCCGTGGAGGCGACACTGAACGTTTGCGTATGTAGGGAGCGGGACTCTTTCTATGATTTGGGTGGAAATTCGTTATCCGCTGTGCGGATTGTGAACCAAATCGGCAAAAGCCTGGATATGGAGGTTCCCGTTTCCCTGTTGCTGTCCAATCCGGTTATCGTCGATTTCGTTGAGGCGATCCGTGCTCGGCGACAACCGGACAGGTGTCTGTCCCCTATCGCTCCCTGCGTTTCCAGCGACGGCCTGTACGACGTTTCGCCGCAGCAAAAACGCCTGTATCTTTTGCATGAGCTTTGCAACCGTGATACGCGGTATAATATGTCCATTTCCTTTCGAATCAACGGTAAGCTGGACACAAATGGTTTTCAGCTGGCTATCGACCGCCTTGTGGAGCGCCATGAATCCCTGCGGACCAGTTTTGTTTACTGCGACGGTGTCCTTCGGCAGCGCGTTCATGAGCCGTTTTCCCTGACTATTGAGCATTATCGTCTCCACGACGACAGCGAAGATGCCGTACAGTCTGTCATACGACAATTTGATCGTCCTTTTTGTCTCAGCGAGGCCCCCTTGTTCCGTGTCGGAATGGCGGCGATTTCTTGTGATCAATGCGTTCTTATGTTCTCTATGCATCATATTATTGCCGATGGGATATCGGTTAAAATACTGATCCGAGATTTCACGGCGCTGTACAACGGCGATCAGTTGGAGCCGCAGTCTGTATCCTACAAGGATTACGTACCATGGCATCTCAGCTTTCTGAACTCCGATGGATATAAAAAACAAATGGAGTATTGGGTTCAGCGTTATGCGGGAGATATTCCCTTACTCGCCATGCCGACGGATTTCAGCCGTCCCTGTGTACACACAGGGCGGGGCCGCCAGATAGCGATGGAATTACCGGCGGCGGATCTGCAGGCTTTACGCGCCTTTGCTCAGGCAAACGACTGCAGTTTATTCATAGTGCTGCTCACCGCGTACTATAGCCTTTTGTGGCGGTATACAGGGCAGGAGGATATAGTTGTCGGGACACCTGTCGCTTTAAGACGACAGGCGGATATTGAAACTATGGTAGGAGTTTTTATTAACACTTTGCCTCTGCGTGTGGATCCGAAACCGGAAGAGTCGTTCCGTCATTTTCTGTCGCGCGTCAAAAAGACCGTCCTGGAGGCTTTTGACTACCAGGATGTCCATTTTGAATCCCTGGTCGAAGCCGTAGATCCCCGACGTGATCCTTCACGCAACCCACTGTTTGATACCATGTTTGTTTTACAGCCCACGGATATGAAAACGATTATATTGCGCGAACTGAGCGTTAAGATCATCGAAAGTCAAACGCTGTCCTCACAGGTGGATTTCAGCCTAATCGCCGAAGAACGGGATTCTTCGCTGTTTCTGCAACTGGAGTATTGTCCAGATTTATTCTTTCACGATTCCATGGAGTTGTTTTTGCACCGGTATGTTCAGCTAGTCCGGACATGTCCGAAGAATCCAGAGGTCGCGCTTTCCGAATTGTCGTACTGGCTCCCTGAGGAGAAAAATCGTCTGGGTGTGGGTAGCAGCTTGCTTCCGAAATACCAATCTGAAATGCCTTTGCTCGACCGTTTCCTTGATACGGCAGATCGCGATCCTTCCCGTTTAGCTGTCATAGGGGAAGACGAAACCCTAACCTATGAGGAACTGGACAGGCGTTCCACTCATCTGGCGTTATATTTGCGTCAATGCGGCATAGGACCTAACTGTCCGGTTCTGGTTTATGCTTCGCGCACCTCATGGGCCATCGTTTGCTTTGTGTCCATATGGAAAGCCGGCGGTGCCTGCGTATTCCTGGATACACTGCATATGCCGGTTCAGCGGGTCAAGCGCATAGCGGATAGTCTTAGCGCCACGGTATTGTTAAGCGACCTTACGCAACAAAATCTGAAAGAAATCGCCGGCGAAGGTTGCTGCATCGTAACTCGCAACCATATTCCGGAGGGACTCGCTGAGTCGAACTGTCGGCTCGATCCGGGAACCGGACCAGATGATATCGCCTATATTGTCTATACTTCCGGTTCCACTGGAATTCCCAAGGGAATTTTGGTACAGCATCGGCAGTTGATGAACATGACTAACGTGTGGAAGCAGGAATATCCTTTGGACAATGCTGTTCTGCTGCAAATCGCCGGGTTTTCTTTTGACGTTTTTATCGGCGATGTGATGCGGAGCATTTTCAGTGCTGGTACGATGGTTTTATGCGGTGACGACCACCGGTTGGATCTCCCGTGGATGGCCTCCGCCATTGAACGCTATGCGGTTACAATCTTCGAGGCGACACCTGTGTTGGCGATTTCGCTTCTGGATTATATGTATGATATCGGCCAATCGGCGGATTCACTGTCAATGATTGTCATTGGTTCGGACGTATGCATGGTTGACGATTACCGTCGGATCCTTGGACGCTATGGTGAAAAGGCTCGTGTCATAAATAGCTACGGTGTATCTGAGGCAACCATCGACACGAGCTATTACGAGGAAAAACCCGGCAGGCCTAATCCGCTGGTCATTCATAGTCTTCCTATCGGAAAACCCATGGTGACATGTACTATGTCGGTATGTGATTTGAACGGAAATCCCCTCCCTTCAGGAATCACGGGTGAATTGTACATAGGCGGTCCATCTGTAGCCAAAGGCTACTGGGAGTTTTCCGATTTGACCGCGCAGAGGTTTATTGAAACGCCGGATGGTCGTCTGTACCGTACAGGCGATATGGCCCGCTGGCTGCCTGATGGCAACCTGCTGTTTCTGGGACGAAAGGATTTTCAGATCAAAATCCGGGGCTTTCGCATTGAGATTGAAGAAATTGAACGCGTTATCGCCTCCCATCCGCAGGTCGCCTTTGCCGCCGTATTCTGTAGGGGGACAGCGAGTGACACGTTTTTCTTAAGCGCTGCCCTCACCAAAGCCGATGACGACATGGATTTGGATGACGTGCAAAATTATGTGCGGGCTAATCTGCCGTCCTATATGATCCCTGCACAGTACTATATCGTGGACAGCATACCGCTGAATGCAAACGGCAAAATAGACAGAAAACAGCTTGAGCGTTTGTTACCGAATTTCTCATTCACCCCGGCTTCACAGCCGATGACCGAAGAAGAGAACGAGCTTATCCGGCTTTGGAAGGATCTCCTAAGAATTCAGGATATTGGGCCGGACGACAGCTTTTTTGAGATTGGAGGAAATTCCGCCCTCGTGCTGCAACTGTTTACCCGGCTTCAAGACCGTTACAAGTCTCTTCAGATCAGCGATCTATTTTCCTATCATACCCCGCGCATGTTTATCCAGCATGTGCAGTCGCAACGGGCGCAAGCTCTGGACGCTCAACCAGAGAGAACACAAGAAAATGCGTATGAAATTCTTTTAGAAAATATGCTCTGCGGAAACATCGATAAAGCAAGGGGTATGGATGCTATAAGGGAGCGTGGACTCAATGGATAATATCCGGGAATATATTGTCGATCAGGTGTTGCAAAATCATTTGGATAAAAAACAAGGGGCCAGATATCTGCAGGAATTGGATGACCGGTCTGCTTCCATAGTAAAAGATATCGCTGTAATTGGCATGGCGGGGCGTTTTCCAAAAGCGGAATCCCTTGCTGCATTCTGGGATCTGCTGGTTAACGGGGAGGATTGCATCGGTCCATATCCAATGGACCGGCAGCGATATGTCAACCCGTATGTAGCCGGAGAACTGGGTATTGCCGCCGACCAGATCGAATACTACGACGGAGGATACTTGTCCCGTATTTTCGATTTTGACGCTGAGACGTTTCATATCGCCCCCGGGGAGGCGAAGGTGATCGATCCGCAGCAACGAATTCTGCTGCAGGAAGCGGCGAAGGCTTTGCTGGATGCGGGATATACCAGAGAGCAGGTAAACGGATCGTCCACCGGTGTTTATATAGGCTGCAGCCAATCGGATTACGGGCGGTTGATTCCGGTTACGGAGCCCTCGGCAGTCGCTGGAAATCTTGCCTCGATCCTAGCCAGCCGCATCAGTTATTTTTATAATTTTACCGGTCCATCACTGGTCATCGACACGTCGTGCTCGTCGTCCCTTGTAGCCCTGGTGCAGGCTTGCCGTGATTTGTACGAGGGCCATATACACATGGCGGTTGTCGGCGGTGTCAACCTCAATCTTTTTCCTGTAAAGCTGGATACCTATGGAGTGCGTACCGAAGCACCCGACTGCCGATGCAAGGCGTTTGATGAGATGGCGGATGGCATCGGTTCAGGCGAGGGATGCGGGGTGGTGATCCTGAAAACCCTGACTTCGGCAAAGGCCCAAAACAACCGTATTTACGCCGTTGTAAAAGGCGCTTCTGTGAACAACGATGGGAAAACCTCTGGTATAACGGTACCGAACCCGATCGCGCAACAAAATCTTATTATGAGCGCCTGGAAGGATGCCGGTATCCGGCCCGACGATGTATCATATATCGAAGCGCACGGCACCGGTACTCCCATTGGGGATCCTATTGAAATTCAAGGAATTGACGGTGCCTTCAAACAGTGCGCTGCCCGGAATCATCGGTGCGCGGTCGGTTCGGTTAAAACCAACATTGGCCATCTGGATTCTGCCTCAGGTATCGCTTCGTTTATAAAAACGGCTTTGATGCTGCATAACCGCTTTCTGCCCAAATCTCTGCATTTTCACCGCTTCAGCCCCTTAGTGGACACTGACGCGTTATCCCTCTACATACAGACCGAAGGAGAACCTTGGCGGACGCAATCCGGGCGGTTGATTGCCGGCGTCAGCGCTTTCGGGCTCAGCGGGACTAACTGCCATGTGGTTTTAGAGAATATTGCGGACAACGGCACGCCTACGCAGCGTGAGATTCCGCTGAGCGGGGCTGATTCCCGGAGACTTCGGGAAATCGTGTACGATTATACACCCCATGGCACCGCCTGCGGGCTGAATAGCGCTGCGGAGGGGGAAAAAACTCCCGTCGGTGGCTATTCCGCCTTTGCAGATACGTTGCGCTTTGGTGAATCGATCATGCAGACATCAAGGGTTGCTGGAAACGTGGAAAAGCAGGATTTGCTAGACCGTTATGCGGTGTCGCTTATCGTGGAATATCTCCAGAGCCAAGGGATTGTACTGGATTATCCGTGTACAATGGAGGATATACGCAAGCAAGCGGCAGTTACAGAGCAGTATCGTCGTCTCTTCGATTATATGGTCGGGGTTCTGATCCAGAGACACATTGTGGTGTCAGATCGGGATACCATATGCCTATCAACGGATTACCGGCATACACCCGCTCAGGAATTGCTGGAATCAGCGGTACGCCAACTGCCTGACGATCACGGGGAGTTCCTGCTACTGCGGTATTGCCTGGAGGCATATCCGGAGATATTGTCCGGGAAGAGCAATGCGCTGAGAGTTCTGTATCCCAAAGGAAACAACGATCTAATCCATCAATACGTGAGGGATCACCATCCGCTGGCAGACAGCATTCAGCTTGTAGGAAAACAGGCTGTTGCCCAATATGTAAACAGGATGAAGAATCGGCCGCTGAAAATTCTTGAAATTGGCGCCGGCGCTGGTATCTTCACACAGCAAGTGCTTCCTCTTCTCGTGGGATTGGACGTGGAATACTATTTCACCGATATCAGCAACGGGTATCTCGTGGATGCCCGGGAAAGGTTTCGTAAGTATCCCTTTGTTCAATATCATGTATTGGACATCAATGAGAAGCCGGCCATTCCCCTTGCCGGGAGCATGGACCTTGTTATTGGTCTGAATGTCGTTCATACTGTGGCGGATGTCACCATGGCGCTACGCAATATCGGCGATTATTTACAGAAAGACGGTATGCTCGTCCTCGTTGAAGACGTCAGTGACGCTGTATGGACCACATTGGTTTGGGGCTTGACAGACGGATGGTGGACATTTCATGATGTTTCTTTGCGTCATTGCTCACCGCTGATGTCGATAGAAAAGTGGAAAAAAGCGTTATCTGACTCCGGATATACCGATGCGGTGAGCTTGCCTTCGGATCAGAGACTGTTTCCTGAGGTAGACAATGCGCTGATTGCTGCGCGGAAAAGCGACGCTTATGACCCGTGGAAAGATTTACATGATGCGGTTTGGCTAGAAACTCCGTTAAAAAAATCCATGACGGACACTTTGGATGGAAGATGGATCGTTTTTCGCACTAATGGAGATATCGGTCGCTGCGTGGACAATCTGTTGATGAATAGGGGAGTAGATACGATTGCTGTGGAGCCGGCGGCGGCATACGAAGAAGTTGTGCCGCAACGGCAATACCGTGTACGACCAAACTACGCCCTAGACATGGGCCACCTGCTGGTCGGTTTGTGTCTGGATAAAAAGCCTGTATCCGGTATTTTGTACATGTGGGGACTGGAGAACGGCCATGAGGATACACAGACATGGTCCGACAGCCTTTTGGGGTTCTATCATCTGGTTCGTGAAATAAGCCATCTGCAGAACAGGCTGATTCCCGTTACCCTTGTAACGGACCGCGCCGTACACGCTCTAGATACTGATATCGGTATCCAGCCGGAGAAGGCGGCGTTGTGGGGTTTCAGTCGTGTAGTCAGTCAGGAATATCCCCTGCTGCAGTGCGGGTGCATGGATGTCGAAACGCACATAGACAGCATTTCCGCCGCGAGGATTATTGTGGAGGAGGCAGCTGTTCCTATCAGCGAACGGGCGTATACCGTCGCTTACCGCGGCCAAACACGTCTTGTCCAGCATATTGTGCCGTTGTCCGCGCAGGAATCACCGGACGGCTCCTGGGTGAGGGACGGCGATGTTATTCTCTTAACCGGGGGAATGGGATACGTCGGTCTTCATTTATGCCTGACAATTGCCTCCGTGGTTCGTAATCCCACTTTTATCCTGGTAGGAAGGACGATGCTACCCGGGCGGGAGGAATGGCCTTCACTTCTGGAGACGTTGCCACAGAATGAAAAACTCCGCTATCAAATAGAAGCTATACAGGCAATCGAACAAAGGGGAGCGGCTGTCGTCACGATGGTGGGAGATGTGACGGATAAAGAGGCTTTATCCGATATCTGTGAATTGGTGCGGCGGAAATACAGACGGATAAACGGTGTGCTGAATTGCGTCATGCAGGTTTATCGTAAGTCTGTGTCCGAATTGACCGCCGGCGAACTGTATACTGCCGTTTCTGCAAAAATCCAGTCGGTTATGAACCTTGATGAGGTGACTGAGGAGGACGCACCACGTTTTTTCGTGATGTTGTCTTCAGTGTCCTCTGTATTTGGGGGAGCCGGGCGGTCGGATTGTGCGGCGGCTAATATGGTGCAGGATGTCTACACCTATGTCCGCAGGCGGCGCCGTGCGGATCAGTATACGCTGGCACTTTCCCTGCCGGGTCTGGCTCAGGATAAACCGGATTTGGAAGAACCATTTCCCATCATGAGCGCGGCAGAGTTTGATGCCGCTTTCCGCCGGATTATGGTTTTGCGGAACCCGTTTATCCTTTTTGAGGATTTGGAGGAGCAACGCCTGACTCGGCTGCAAAGTCTTCTGCGGGTTCCGATTGATTTCAGAGCTTCCGCCACCTGTGCTCGACCGGTATCCCCGGCCCTTACGGAGACTGACGGCGCGGCGAAATCGGAGCAAGCCCCAGTAGGCACGGGATACTCTGATAAGATTCCTGAAAAAATCCGTCAAATCTGGCTGGAGGTTCTGGGATACTGTGACGTCGACGAAAATGAAGACTTTTTCAATGTTGGAGGCGACTCACTGATGGCCATCAAATTGCTGGACAGTATCAAGGATACGTTCGGCTTGGACCTGGATGTCTCTGTGATCTTTACCTATCCGTCTTTACACAGTTTCACAGATTATGTAAAGCAGCAACTCGCACCCCAAATCGTCCCCTCCTCCTGCGGCGACGAATTGGCGGATTTGCTGGATTTGGTGCAGACAGGAACCATGTCGGTGGACCTGGCGGTTCAACGACTTTCCGACAAAAAAGACGAGTAGGAAAGGATAAAATCTATGGACTTTTTACTGTTGCAGAGCGATTATTTCGGGCAAGTGTACAAAGCAATCCAGATTTTTGAAAAAATTCTATCTGACAGCGACGCTGACTTTGCCTTCATACACGGTGAACACGATTTTTCCTATGACAGGCTGGAAACATGGCTGAAGGAAAACGCCGATGTAAAAATGGTGCTGATGAGTGTATGGTGCTACAATAATCGTACCGTTATTGAAATACTTGATCGCATCCAGTTACTGGCGCCGCGGGCCACAGTTTTAATCGGCGGATGGCTCCCGAACCTACTGCAGTTGGACGTCTTTGCCCTGCATCCACATATTGACGCCGTTTTTCTGGGAGATGGCGAGGATATGCTGGTTGAGTTGATTCGTAGAACCCCTTTGTCTGACATTCACGGTCTATATTGTCGGGACAGGATACAGCAGTATCGTTCCATTGAATACCATTGCACGGATCATGAAAACGATGTGATGATTCCTGGACCGTCTGTTATTCCTCTGTCCGGCTGTGGATCGAAATGCCGTTTTTGTTCCGTTATACATAACCGGCAAAATTTTTGGAAAAAGTCGCTGGAACGGGTTGAAGAGGAAATCACGTTTCAAAAAAGTCAGGGTATAACGGAACTGTATCTTGGATATGATAACGTACTTATGAATCGCACACTGGCGTTACAATATACGGCATTGTTACGAAAACACGGGATATATTTTGCCACCACAGGGCGTGTTGATCAGATTGACGAAACGTTCATAGCGCAGATATCCCGGGACGGGTGCCGCCGCCTTGATTTCGGTATTGAAAATGCCAGTGAACGGCTTTCTCAATATATCAACAAAAACCTGAGCGTCGATATGATGTACGATGCGGCAGTCATCTGCCGCAAATACGGAGTTTTGCCTTTTGCCTTTCTCATCAGCGGATTTGATACGGAAGACGATTATGATCGCGAACAAAACCTACGTTTAGTAAAAGAATCGGATTTTCTTCTTTTTGAAATCAATCGGTACAAGGATTATGTCGGGTCTGATTTTTCCAACGGAATCCGTAATTTTAACGTTTTGGCTCTCTCTCCGTATTATCAATATGAGACATGCTATGGGCTGTTTGTGGATAAAACGGCGTGTTTGAATGCGCAGGCACACTTTTACCATCTTCAGCGGTATGCCTCGTTTTGTATGTTTGAAAAAATGAACGTCTATCTCCAACAGGCGAACGAGAGCCAGCGCCGGCAATACTGGGTATCGTTTATGGACGCCACTTTCGACATGACGATTCCCATTGATGCGATCAAAGTGAGCGATGCAAGCATACGCCGGGAGATGGAGTACCATTGGAAAATCAAACAGCTGAACTGGTACAAAAAACAAAAGGTACTAGAACGTGTTTTCCCGCAAAAATATTTTATTGATAAAGCAGCACTTGAGCAAGACGGGCGTGTAGTTCCTATTTATGTAAGCGACAGCGAAGTCGATGAACAGATCCGCATGCTTTATGGAGATGAATAATATGTCAGACATCAAGCAAATCCTCCGACTGCTTCATCAGGGCGAGATTTCAAAAAGCGCGGCTTATCAAATTATCAAATCTCTTGAGTCTCCGACGCAGCGGCACGGTTCAGAGTCGGATGCCTTTGCCGTGGTTGGAATGAGTTGCCGGTATCCTCAGTCTGTCGATATCGATGAGTTTTGGCGCCATCTTGTGAACGGTACGGATTTAGTTGGACCAATGCCCTCCAGCCGCAAGGAATTGTTGCGCCCATTTTTCGGGGACAGCATCGATATGCTGGGTGAAACGAATCACTGTGGATATTTGGAAGACGTCGACCTGTTCGATCCGGATTTTTTCGGCATTTCGGAGAGGGAAGCTAAGTTTATGGATCCCCAGCAACGTATCTTTCTCGAAGTGGCCTACCAGGCTTGTGAAAACGCAGGATATTCGATTGCTTCCCTCGACAACAGCGACACCGGTGTATTCATCGGAAACAGTGCCAGCGAATATTACCGGCTGACGAATACCGGCGATGCTTTGCTGATTACAGGGAATTCCTCCCCTTTTATATGCGGCCGGCTTTCCTACTGGCTCAACTTAAAGGGTCCCAGCATGATGATCAATACAGCTTGCTCATCCTCTCTGGTTGCGTTACATACCGCCTGCGCCTCCATACGCGAGGGAGCGTGCAGCATGGCGCTGGTCGGTGGCGTTTCACTTTTCCTGATCCCGGAGTCGCAAAACGGTGTCTGGGAAGCCATCGGAATAACGTCTTGTGATAAGCGATGCAAACCGTTTGATGCGTCGGCGAACGGTATTGTCAAGGGGGAGGGGTGCGGTGTAGTGCTCATAAAGTCCTTGGAGCAGGCGCAAAAAGATAACGATCGGATTTACGCGGTGATAAAAGGAAGCGCGGTCAATCACGATGGACGTTCCAACGGACTTACGTCGCCAAATCCTGCCTCCCAGACGGCTGCTATCGAACAAGCCTGGAACGCGGCGGGAGTGGATCCGGAAACCATATCGTACATTGAAGCGCACGGTACCGGTACCCAGCTGGGAGATCCCATTGAGATTAATGGAATCGCCGACGCTTTTCGCAAGTACACCGACAAGAAGCAGTTTTGCGCGGTGGGATCCTCAAAATCCAATGTCGGACATCTGGCGGACGGCGCTGCGGGTATAACGGCATTTATTAAAACGGTTTTGGCGCTCTGGCATCGCGAATTGCCTGCCACCATTCACCTGCAGTATCCCAACCCTTATATTCGGTTTATTGACGGCCCGATTTATCTGAATACCAAAACTACTCCATGGCGCGAAAGTCATCCTTTGCGTGCAGGGGTGAGTTCGTTTGGATTGAGCGGGACCAATTGTCATGCAGTGCTGGAGGAGGCTCCCAAAGTGCCGGATACCTTCATAAAAGAAGAGGAGCTGCAGGATCAGCCGATGGTTGCGGTTCTGTCGGCGCATAGCGCCGATTCCCTGAGAAAACTGGTTTGCCGGCATCGCGCTCGTATTTCTTCATTAAAACCGGAAGAATGGGCTGATTATATTTATACCTGTGCGAGAAGAAGCGTGTTACAACATAGACTAGCCATCGTTTGTGTGAATGCCAGAGACTTATCTGAGAAATTGGATGTGTTTCTTTCGAACTGTAAAACGGATACGAATAGCGGGATATTCACTGGTGTATGCAGCAAATCCATTAAGAAAACTATGCTGGCCCGGGAGCCGCAGACCCCTGAAGAGCTGGCGCAGTATTACTGCACCAGCCAGCAGTGTAAGACTTCTCTGCTATATCCCCGCCAGCAGTGCCGGGTTATTTCGTTGCCGATCTATCCGTTTGACCATAAATCTTACTGGTTGGATCCTTCAAATACGGTGAAGAATCCGCCGACGGACGTTCCGTGTATCCTTCCGCCTATACCTGAGAACGACTTGCAGACAGCGGATAGCCGTGATAAACGGAACGGGCCCGTCCTGGACCGACTGAGACAGATATGCCTTGATATTCTGAATATTTCATCCATCGATATGGATAGCAATTTCTTTGAGCTGGGTGGACAGTCCATAAAGATGATTCAATTGGTGACGGCTTTTCATCAGGAATTTGGTGTCGCTGTTCCTCTGAGCGATTTGTTCGACCATCCGACCCTTCGTTATATTTACCGGGTCATCAAATCTGCCGACGGCGGTGACAGTGAGCGCTCCATTCCAAAGTCAACGGTCATTGGCGGAGTTTACCCTTTGTCTTCCGCACAAAAACGTATCTATGTATTTTATCAGTTCAGGCCGGACAGCACCTGCTACAATATGTGCTGTGCGTTGGAGATTCACGGTGATTTTCATGTCGGCAAGGTTCAGGAAATAATGGAAAGTCTCATAGCGCGCCACGACAGTTTCCGAACTAGCTTCATAATTGAGAATAATGAAGTGGTGCAGCGGATTGCGGACCATGTGGAGTTTCGCGTTGACGTGGAAAAAAATACTACCCACATTGAATCAATCAAACGGAAGTTTGTCCGGCCTTTTGATCTAGCGAAATCGCCATTGCTTCGCGTCATGGTGGCAATAGCCGGTGAGCGGCATTACTATTTGTTGGTGGACATGCACCATATCATATCTGACGGTACTTCCATGGGTTTGCTGATCGACGAATTTATGGCCCTGTATGAAGGGCGCGATTTACCTCCGGTGAAAGTGGATTACCGGGATTACACTATGTGGCAGGAGCAAAGAAAAAACAGCGAAGAGCTGGCAACACAACGGACTTTCTGGCTTAATCAATATGCCGATCCGGTAACGGAACTGACGCTGCCTTTTGATTTTCCGCGTCCGGTCCATACCTCCTATCAGGGTCACACCCTACATTTCCAATTAGAGGATGAACTGTTCCGGTCGCTTAAAAAGGCATGTGCAAGTGAAAACGTAACTAGTTTCGTCTGGATGCTGGCTATCTACTATTTGACCTTGTTTCAAGAATCTGGACAGAAGGATATTGTCGTGGGCGTTCCCATTTCCGGCCGCAATCATGCCGATATTCAAAAAACCATTGGGATGTTTGTCAATACTCTGCCCATACGGTGCCGTATAGATGACGGGCAGTCCGTCGGTGCGTTTATCCAATATCTGCGTGCCGTTGTTCTGGAGGCGTTTAACAATCAGGATTATCCGTTTGAAGAATTGGTCAACGCTCTGAAACTGCCGAGAAGTACCAATCAGAATCCTCTTTTTACCGTGTGCTTTGTTATGCAGAATATGTATTATCCCAATTTGGAGCTGAAGGATACGGCCATAAAAACCATACCGCTTGAAAATAAAATCTCCATTTTTGATATTCGAATGGATGTACGGGAATTTGATGAGCAATTCCATCTTTTTGTAGAATATAATACCGATATTTTTCATGAAAATACGATCAATAGATTTGCCTTGCGATATATGGATTTCTGTAGGCATTCATTAGATACTAAGGAGCTTTCCATCAGTGAAGTCTGCGAGAGAGTGATGGAATCTCATCCACACACAGCATCGGAAACGCCGTTGACTTTTGATTTGTAGAAGGGGGATGCCTTATTGGGACGAATAGGACCTATAATGAATGTTTACAAGGAGGAAGAATTATGGCAAAAGTTATGCTTTTTAGTTTCAACTTGGTGGATAATCAGCGAGTTGAGGAGTTGGGGATCGCCTATATTGCATCCACTCTGAGAATGCAGGGGCATGATGTAACGATAGATTCTATCCACGCAAAAACCTATCCTTATGAAGAAATTGTGGCTTTTCAACCAGATTATATTGGATGTACTACCTATTATGATACAAGGGAAGATGTTTCCTACTTTATTCACAAGGTTAAAAGTATTACAAACTGTAAAATATGTCTGGGAGGTATTCATGCATCTCTGTTTGCAGTGGAATGGATGCAGAAAAATCCTGATATTGACCATATTATTAAGGGAGAAGGCGAATATACATACTGTGAATTGATTAACGCATTGGATAACAATACATCATTGGAAGGCATCAACGGTCTTGTATATCGGAAGGACGGCCAAGTTATTGAAAATCCAGACCGCCCGTTAATTGCCCCTCTGAGCGAATTACCACGTGCCAGCCGGGATGTGATTAAAAAATATCATTTGAGACGAGCGCTAATCAGCACAAGCAGAGGATGCAAACGGAGTTGCCGTTTTTGTTGTTCTCCTCTTTACTGGAGAAGAGGAGGTAAGCGCCAGTGGCGCGGCTTAGACATGAAGGATGTAGCGGAAGAAATTCAATTGATTTACAACACATATGGTATTTCCTGCTTTTTTATACAAGACGAAAGTTTTGAAGATGATATTGAGGATTCCTATCAGCGTCTGTTTGAAATAGCAAACTTGTTAATTCAACAACAGAATCCATATTGTCTCACAGTTTATACACGCTGCGATTTTTATCAGAAATCTTCTCCAGAGTTGATGCAGTTGTTAAAACAAGCAGGTCTTGTCCGAGTGTTTATAGGTATTGAATCGGCAAACTGTGAAGATCTTAAGTTGTATGGAAAAAGCGATAATTTTTATCATTCTGAAAAATCAATACAATACTTTAACGTGAACGAAATAAACACAAGTATTGGTTTTATAAATTTTAATCCATTTTCCACTATGGAGAGACTGTATGAAAATTTAAATTTTTTAAAAAGAAATAAATTGCTGTGCAATCGGTTTCCTATGCATTCGCGTCTGTCTATATATAAAGGAACTGCCCTATATGAACAATTTATGAGAGAAGGATATCTAAAAGGTGATTTGACGGATGATTTAAGTCCTATTTTTAATAATTCTATACGGGGATTGGCGGATTATTTATCGTACTTTATCAGTAGCAAAAGCGCTGATAATTATAAACTGCAATTTTTCCTGAATGATCATATCATCAACATTCGTCTTATCTTAAAATATGCCAATGAAATGGGAGATGACGGATCCATTCAACGAATCAGGCATTATCAGCAAATGCTGGATGAAATTAGGATGAAATGTGAGGAACGTGTTTATGAATGGTATAGCTGCCTTCTTGAGTTGACGGCGAAAGGATTTGAAGCTGGGGTCGCCGAGAATATAACCTCCCAGTTTTTGAATGATGAATTTTTCCGATATCAGACTGTGATTGAAAGGGAACAACGTCAGATGTTGAAGGAACTGATACGTAAAGATAAGCAGTACTATACAGTCTTTAATCGATACGTGATGTAAACGGCTGCAGCGGCGAGGTGAAAATATGAATTCAGAGAGAGGATTGAAAGTAAGAAAGGCGCTTAACGGCCAATTTGACGGTATCTTGCAGGAAACCCTGACCGTTTCCTGCAAAAACAATGCGGTGCCGGGAGCGTCCGTGGTTACGCTGGACATCGGTGAGCCATCGGCTTCAGTTCCGTATTCCTGTGGCGTGACAAGGACCGGGACTCAGTCACCGGTAACCGTGGACACACAATTTATGGCAGGCTCGCTGTCAAAAACGATTACGGCCTGGGGTGTGATGGCATTGGCCGGGGAGCATCGGATTCAACTGGATAACGATATTAATCAGTATCTCAAGAGGTGGCGTTTCCCATACACTGTGGAGCAGGATACGATCACCCCCCGCATGCTGCTGAATCATACCTCCGGTTTGCCTCCTCAATATGACCGCGGGGGTAAATCCTTTATCAACGCCCTTGATATTTTGACAGATTCCTTGACTAAGAAGAAATTCGGCACGCTTCACGAATTTTGTTATACTTCTCTAGGCTATACAGTTTTGCAGATGATGGTGGAAGATGTCCTAGATACGGATTTCAATTCCGCGATGGAATCTCTGGTTTTCACTCCTCTGAAAATGCGGCATTCGTTGTTTTGTCAGCACAAATCCGATTTAGATGCCTGTTCTTATGGTCATAATGCTTTTGGTTATGCCTTAAAGAAAAGAATATATTCACAAAGTGCCGCCGCAGGTCTCATCACCACAATATCGGATTTTTCATTGTTCCTGTTACAACATTTGCAGGCCTATTCACGGGATGGTCAATTTGCTAATATGACAAAAAAACAAATTCGTTTGATGCATACATGTAGCAGGGACGATAATTGTAGTCTGGGTTTTTTTACCACGAGAATCAACAGGCACATCCTGCTTTCTCATTATGGGCTCAATTTGGGATCACATAGTTTTTTCATGCTGGTGCCGGATATGGGAAAAGGCCTGGCCATCTTTACAAATGCCACGGGGGGAAATAACGTCATCTACGATGTTCTTCTGTATTGGAGTAGGACATATGGCGGGATGAATCCGGACCCTGTACTCGATAAACTAAATCGAGTACATAAAAACAGGATGCACTTGATCTTAACTGATTTATTTTGGTAAAAGGCTGTACACGTAATACAGGTTTCCACGTCTCGGCTGGTTGGCGGTTGTATTTTTAATTGCGTGAGGAGGGAAATTGTGAAAAACAAACCATATCCTCTTTATACGGCGCCGTTGATTCATCATCTGAAAGACTTGGTGATGTATTGTGCACAAACGTATAAAGATCGTACCGCATTTCAGTTTATACAGGATGAAAAAGCTGTTACAACAATCAGCTATTGTCAATTCATGCATGACATCAACTACCTTGGTACCGCGCTCCACGCTCTGGGGTTGGATCATGGGAAAGCGGCGTTGGTCGGGGAGAATTCATACTACTGGATTGTAGCCTATTTTGCCATTGTCAACGGTGAGAATGTTGTGGTTCCACTGGATCCGGAATTGATGGAAGAACAGCTGACGGCGCTCATCAATAAAACGGATGTTCAGTTTATTATCTGCTCCAAACGGTCGCTGGATAAAATTCAAAAAGTACGGGAGCGTCTTCATTGCCAGCAGATAATCGTCCTGGAAACTGACCTACCGCAGCTGCTGCAAAAAGGACAAAAGCTGATTGAAATAGGAGAGACCGCCTATTTGGACATTCGAATACAGCCGAATAGGTGCAGTACGATCGTCTATACATCCGGCACTACCTGTCAGCCCAAAGGTGTTATACTTTCTCATAAAAATATAGTATCGGACACCGTTGCCTCCATAAAGAGTGTCTTTTTTGGGGGGACAAGTCTTCTTGTGCTGCCGTTATATCATACATTTGCATTTACTGCAAATGTTCTGTGCCTTCTTCTTTCTGGCCAACCCATTTCGCTCAACCGTAATTTGAGGGATTTAAGCAGAGATCTGATCAGGTATCGGCCGCAAAATATGATACTGGTTCCTATGATTGTTGAATCGCTATACAAACAAATATGGATAAAAGCTCAGAAAAACGGAAAAGACGGCAGACTGCGCAAACTCCTCAAAATCAGCCATTTGTTCATGTCGCTTGGAATAGATCTGAGGAAAAGCTTATTTTCACGGATTCATGATTCTTTCGGGGGCCGGTTGGAATTCATTATAACAGGCGGAGCGCCGATTCATGAGAAATATATCCGGGGGTTTCGTGAATTGGGTATCCAGGTACTCAATGGGTACGGAATAACGGAGTGTTCTCCCGTATTGGCGGTCAATCGCAACCATTTTTACCGGGATAAAAGTGTCGGACAGATTTTGGATAGCGTTACCTTAAAAGTTGATGATGGCGAGATTCTTGTAAAGGGAGACATGGTCGCGTCTGGGTATTATGAAGATGAAGAAATGACCGTCGACGCGTTTCGAGACGGATGGTTTCGAACAGGGGATTTGGGATATATGGATGAAGACGGCTTTCTGTATATTACTGGCCGCAAAAAAAACATAATTGTCTTGAGCAATGGAAAAAACGTAAGTCCCGAAGAACTTGAGGAATATTTATACGCATTGGATTATGTAAAGGAAGCGGTGGTGTATCAGAATGGCGATCAAATCGAAGCGGAGGTGTATATTGGAGATAATGGGGAAACCAATAAAAAACGGATGGAAGAGGATTTGAAAGCCATCAACGACGGCCTGCCTATCTATAAGACTATTTCTAAGGTTATTTTCAGGGATGTGGAGTTTTCTAAAACGCCGACTAAAAAGATCAGGAGGACAAAATTATGACACAGCAGAAAATATTCGAAGAGTTACAAGACATTTTCACACCATACCTAAATCAACCAGGTTCCATTGAAATGGATTCGGAACTATTCCATGATTTAGCGATTACTTCTGTTGACTATATCAATATCCTAATGGAGATAGAAGATACTTTTAAGTGTACAATAGAAGACAATATGCATGACATACATACCGTCAAAGATATCGTTCAATATATACTGCAACTTTGCGGCAACGCTGAATAGACATCAGGTTCAGTAAGAATACCACGTTTATGCGGTAGTTCTGCCGCGAACTGTGGACGGCAACTCGGGGGCCGATTCTGTCGGTTAGGAGAAGACGGATTTTATGAACAGGCTGTTTTATTCAGATGATAAAAAAAGATACGTCTGGAATGACTGGCTGTAGTTGTTAAAAGTTTCCGTTGTTTTTCAGCCTGTATTTCGGAGAGCGCAGAGGAAAGGCGTTTTATGACAAACATGTCTTATCAGAGAGGCGTTTATATATTCAGCCACTAACCATGGCGGAGAATCAGGCAAAGCGCCGCTGTTCCTCAGTTTGTGAGAAGTGGGCCGGGGAACGGTGGTTATAGTGGATGATCTAAAGAGACTTAGGAACAAAGAAAGCTTTGAATGGTGGATTTTCAAGAATTAATAAGCGACGTCAATGCATCGGTCTCCCGGATAAATCCCCTCGTGCGAATTTACGAAAAATACCGTGATGACCGCCCGCGATTGCTGGCGCTGGATGGATCTTTTATCGGCATGAACAAGAAAAAGTATCGAGAGTCTGTTTGCCTTGGTTCATGAACTGGGTTTTGATTATATTATGAATTCCCAAGATTTTTTGGTTATTATCCGACTGTACAGGAACTCGGCAAACATATCATCGAGCTTAGTTCTCGTATGGTTGACGAACAGCAGCGGTTGGCTGCCAGCCGAAGCGCTTTGCAGCAGGAACAAAAATCCTTGGAGAGCGGAATCTATCAATTTCCGCGGGACGCTCTGGATTTGAAAGCAGCCATTGCTTCACGGCTCCGTACATTTGCGAAGCGAGAGGTAAAGGTAACTTCCTGTTTCTGGAGAAAGCGATATCCAGCAAGCAGTACTATATGCGAAAGAAAAGCAAACTGTTCCCGAACTGGAACAAGATGTCTCGAGATTGCGCACCAGCCTTGCGGCGATTGACACCAGTACCATCGATGCGCTCAAAAATCATCTTAGCCAATTGGATGGCGCCATTATGGATCTTGATGCAGATTTGAGCGCAAAGGATACAGAAAAAGGGGTCTTGGGAGAACGTTTACGTGTATGCCGTGAGGAGACCATTCCCAAACTGAATGACGAGATTCTCTTTGCTGAAAGCATTGCGGTATATAGATGCCAACAAGGAGAGCGAGCTATTGAAACGAGTGTTCTCTATTCGTTGCTTTGGTGACAGCAAGCATTTTGAACGAGTTGTCGAGACGCGATTGCTGCGCATTCTGAAAAAGTATTTGGACTGCGATGACCAAACTTTAGATGAACAGCTATTGAATCTAATTGGTATCGTAAAATATCCAGAGCAATTCGAGTTCTGTGGGCCGCTTTCTCTTAACTTCCCTGATGGGAAAAGTCTGCATTTCTCAAATCTAAAGGGAGGCAGCACCGTTTACGGACATGACATGACAGCGGCTCAGATTACACTTTCAAAAGGAGTGCGATGTATTTTATTTATCGAAAATAAAGCCAATTATTTTGATTATATCGGTAAACATCGCCCGCCTGACGAGCTTGTTATTTATCACGGAAGTTTCAGCATGCTTGCAAGACTTCACCGCGAAATTAGCGCCAGCACACGGACTTACCGGATGAATAAGCAAGAGTTGGTCACATTTGCGGCGTTTACAACACTCTTCTCGCTTGAGTATTCGCATAAATTGCATGAGTTGACAACAAGTGCTGAGCCGGAAGACTGTTCGGAGTGCATTGCGTATATGCTGGAATGCTGTGTACGGTTAGAACAGGAGGGGTACTATTGGGATAATTTTCTAAAAGGTTATGTATACTTATATGAGTCGGCAAAAAGGGGGATATAAGTATGCAAGAGGGACAAGGAATAACTGCGCTTTCGGTACTACTTGGAAATGACATATGGTCAAAACAACAAGCGGAAAAGGAATACTATAAGTGTGCAGGTATTTGACTGGTTGTGATGAGGGTGCAAAACTAAAAAATGAAAATCTGGTACCCAACTACATAGTTCAATCCGAAGAAATAGAATATGATTTGTTTCACAGTCTACTATTGACTTTCCAAAAAAAGTCTGCTATTATAAATATACAGAAAAGCGGTGTAGGGAAAGTATCCCTGCACCGCTCGTTCTTTCCAGATGCAATGCTCGTGGTGTGAGTAAATTTTTTAGAAAGAAGAAAGCCCGCAAAAGCCCAGCAGCACGGCACTTTTGCGGGTTTTCAGTATCCATTTTGAAAACTGCTCAGTATCGGATGCCGCATGGGAAAGAATAAAACCGTTAGGGAGAAATGAGACATGATATTACAAACGAAACGGCTGTTTCTGCGTCCGTGGGAAGACAGCGATGCCGAAGAACTATATAAATACGCAAAGGATCCGCGTGTCGGTCCGATTGCCGGATGGCCTGTCCATACAAGCGTGGAAAACAGTCTTGAAATCATTCGCGGCGTGTTGTCCGAGCCGGAGACTTACGCGGTGGTGCTGAAAGAAACCGGGCTTCCGGTCGGCAGCGTGGGAATTATGCGAAGCGGACACGGCAGCGCGCCGATGAGTGATACCGAAGCGGAGATCGGCTATTGGATCGCCCTACTGGGGACAGGGGTTGATACCGGAGGCGGTGCGGGCTCTTCTCAGCCGTTGTTTTGAAGAACTCGGCTGCACCGCGGTCTGGTGCGGCTATTACAATGGAAACGGGAAATCCAGGCGTGTGCAGGAAAAATGCGGGTTTCTCTATCACCATACGGCAAAGGATCAGCCGTCTCCCATGGGGGATATCCGCACCGAGCATTTTACCTGTATCACCAGAGAACAATGGCAGAGCCTGAACGGCAACGCGTGAGGAGGAATGAATTTTGGAGAACATTATTGAAATCCGCCATCTGAACAAGCATTTCGGTGAGGTCAGGGCAGTGCAGGACCTGAGTTTTCGCGTGAAGCGGGGAGAGCTGTTTGCCTTTCTCGGTGTAAACGGCGCGGGGAAGAGCACAACGATTTCCATTATGTGCGGACAGCTTGCCAAAGACAGCGGTACGGTGGAAATCTGCGGGGAGAATATTGACAAATCCATGAAAGACGTTACCCGTCGTCTGGGCGTAGTGTTCCAGAGTTCGGTGCTGGATCAGCCGCTGACCGTCCGGGATAATCTGGAGAGCCGCGCGGCGCTGTATGGGATGCGCGGCAAAGCTTTCCGTGACCGTCTTTCGGAGCTGGCGGAAATTCTGGACTTCGGCGACCTGCTTGGCCGCACGGTCGGCAAGCTCTCCGGCGGGCAGAGGCGGCGTGTTGATATTGCACGGGCGCTGATACACCGGCCGGAAATTCTGATTCTGGACGAGCCGACCACAGGCCTTGATCCGCAGACGCGCAAGCTGCTGTGGGATGTTGTGACCGGCCTGCGCAGGCAGAACAACATGACCGTCTTTCTCACCACGCATTATATGGAGGAGGCGGCGGACGCAGATTATGTTGTGATTCTGGACAACGGGGAGATTGCCGCGGAGGGAACGCCCCTGCAGTTGAAAAACACCTATACCGGAGACTTTATTACGCTCTATAATACGCCGAAGGAACAGGTGGAGCGGCTGAAGCTCCCGTATGAAACCATCCGCGACGCGGTGCGGGTCGCCGTACCGGATACCAGGGCGGCGACGCAGTTGATTCTCGCGCATCCGGAAATCTTTACGGATTACGAGATTGCCAAGGGCAAGATGGACGACGTGTTTCTTGCCGTGACCGGGAAAACGCTTGTCGGCGGCGATGCCGCGAAGAACTGAGGAGGGGATCGGAATGACCGGACTGTTTTCACTTGTCAAACGCGACTGCAAACTCTTTTTCAAGGATAAAGGGATGTTTTTTACCTCGCTGATAACGCCGATGATCCTTTTGGTTCTGTATGCGACCTTTCTTGCCAAGGCATATAAAGACGGTTTCGCCTCCGCGATACCGGAGGGTTTCGCCGTTGATGAAGCCCTCCTGAACGGTACGGTGGGCGCGCAGCTGGTTTCTTCCCTTCTCGCTGTATGCTGCGTAACAGTGGCATTCTGCTCCAATCTGCTGATGGTACAGGACAAAATCAGCGGCGCAAGACGCGATCTGGCTGTGACTCCCGTGAAATCCTCCACACTCGCCATCGGATATTTTCTTTCCAGCGCCGCCGCGACGCTGATTATCAGCCTGACGGCGCTTGCCGTTTGTCTTGGATATCTCTCTTTTGTCGGATGGTATATGACGGCGGCGGATGTGTTCCTGATAATTCTCGATGTGATTTTGCTGGTGCTGTTCGGTACGGCGCTTTCCTCGCTTATCAACTTTTCGCTGACCACCAACGGGCAGGGCTCCGCGGTCGGTACGATCGTCAGCGCGGGGTACGGCTTCATCTGCGGAGCGTATATGCCCATCTCCAATTTCGGAGAAGGCTTGCAGAAAGTGCTTTCCTTCCTGCCGGGTACATACGGAACATCTCTGCTGCGCAATCACGCCATGCGCGGCGTGTATGCCGAAATGTCGGACGCCGGTTTCCCCGCGGAGGTTGTTGAGGGGATTCGGGATTCCATCGACTGCAACCTGTATTTCTTCGGAAACAAGGTGGAACTCGGAACGATGTACCTGATCCTCGGCGGGTCGATCATTATTCTGATAGCGGCGTATGTACTGCTGAACATGATAAAGAAAAAGCAGAAATAAGCGTCAAATAACCGTTTGATTCTAGAATATGAAAGGAAGGCCCGATGCCGTGAGAACGGCATCGGGCCTTCCTTTCATATAATCACAGATCAATGTCATAATCCGTGGGATTCTTTTTTCGCGGGGTTTGCTCGTGAGGCTGATTTGTCAGAGAACCGAGAGAAACGCCGGGGATCGGCGCCTCACCGGAAAGGGTGCTTTCTGCGCTTTTTTCCGTCTGTTCCCATTCGTCGGTCTCTTCCGCCGTCTCCGTATCACCTTTGTCGGCCGGCATTCCACGGGGATCGCCGTCGGAAGGGAAGGGGCGAACCCCACCGTCCGGATCGTCTGTGCCGTCGGGATCATCCGGACCGTCTGCGGCGGGCTTGCGCAGGAAGAAGAAGTAGAGCAGTAACCCGGCGCCGACCAGCATTAGTACGCCGAGGATGATGATTACGATCACGAGCCACGGAATTCCACCGGTAGAAAAGTTCCTGGATGCAGGCGATTCGAAGCCGAGAATTGCCACGGAGGAGAGGCTGGTAACCGTAAAGGAAAGCGAACCGTTCTCCACAGCGGTATCGATAAAGCGGGTGATGCCGTTTTCACCAATGACTGCGGCGACCACCATATATTTATCCGCGTTGCTCATGGATTTTGGAACGGGCAGTTCCACCGTGATTTCGCCGCCCGGCATAGCGATGGGCGTATCAATGTTTTCCGCGCTGTTGACCATATGCAGGGACAGATCAAGCGGAATCCGAAGAGTAGACTGCGGGGAAAAGGTGCTGAATTTGGACTGGCCGCTGATTGCCGCCGAAATATGCTGATCGGTGACCGTCAGGGAGGAAGTAAGGGCTTCCAACATCAGAACGGCGTTGCTTTGTCCGATCAGGGCGTTGTACAGATCTTTGCCGAGAAGCAGCCGGGCGCTTCCGGCAAAATCGTTGGACGAAAGGCCGAAGTTCTTGGCTACTTGCGTGTCAAAGCTGGTATTGATGGCAATCTGGTCGCCCACCACCGCTGTGGTGCCGGCGCCCTGAATCATCGCATAGGTCGGCGTCGTAGTGGATACCGTGGTCGCCGTGGTTTTGGAGAAGGCGGTGGAGGTAGTGGGAACACCGCCCGAACCCGTTCCGGTTGTGGTGTTGTTGGCTGTCGTAGTGGTGGTGGTCGGCGTGATGATCGGTTCACCGAGCGACGCCGTACAGCCCACATAGCTGACGGAGTTGACCGTTCGGTTATCCGCCGTACAGAGGATGACCGTCTGATCCGAAGGGGCGGCGATGCGAAAAGTGACCATGCCGTTGGCATCGGTGCTTTCCGCCGCCTGTTTTACATTGGCGTAAAACAGGTTGATGGGATAATCCTTGATCGGACGACCGTAATTATCCTTAATTTGTGCGCTGACCTGACCGTTTGTGACGGTCAGCGTCATTTTTGTAGTGAGCTGTCCGGCCACGTCTACCTGACGATCGGCGGGAATCGTACGGCCGTCGCTGAGCTGATAGGTCATATCGTAAAGACCGGGCCTCAACTCATCCAATGGGACAGAGAAACTGCCGGTAGAGTCGCTGTCACCCCGCACCGTTCCGTCGATTACCACAACCACCGATACGCCGGGCAGATCGGAAGCGTTCCATTTTACCGTCAGACTCTTACCGTTGTTGTTTACAAAGGAAAAGCTCGGCTCCTTTACCGGCGAAGTGGAAGGCGTGGTGGGCGATGTTTCGGTAGAAGAGGTGGTTTCCGTCGGCTCCGTATCATCGCCGGGTTTCGCAGACACGGAAGCTGTCAGCACAGAGACAAGCATTACCGCGGATAAGAGGGCAGCAATCCATTTTTTCATAAAGGCGTTCCATCCTTTCCATGCGATGCGTGAGAAATAAGACGGCAATGGATCATAATGGCCGCATGCATATAAGATACCATACTTTTTGGAAAAAGTAAACGGACAAACCAATCCTGCTTTCCGGTTCATTTTTTCAGGGGCGGATTTGCGTTTATGGGGAAGGAACGCTCCGTTTCCTGAAGGCCGACGAGTGCGCCCCGTTCATTTTATGAAAATGCAAAAAAAGATATGCTTTGAGAAGCGGTCCGTCCCATAGAAGAGGTGCGTTGGGTATCCGGTTCACTTCCGGCGGAAGCGCCGGAGAAGCAGTACCGTAAAAGAAAGAAGAAACACGACCAGACACAGTGACGAAATAATAAGAAAAGCAAATCCAAGAGGAGTATGGAACAGCAAATTTACGGTAAGCCAGGAAGCGGTAGGGCCGTCGGCACCGCCGATGATAGCTATACCGGCGTTCGGCTCCTTTGACAATTGAAACGTGAAAAATACCTGAACAAGGATAAAACCGGCGACGGTCAGCAGAAAAACCGCGGCCGATGCAATGCACAGGATCTCCCAGATTTTGTTCTTCATTTCATTTCACCTCAAACAAAAAGGATATGCTATCGTCATGATAGCATATCCTTTTAAAAGCCGCAAGACGGACTTACTTGAAATATCGGTTGAGCAGGCCCTCGAAGGCTTTGCCGTGACGGGCTTCGTCCTTAGCCATCTCATGCACGGTGTCGTGGACGGCGTCATAGCCCAGTTCCTTGGCCTTTCTGGCCAGCTGCATCTTGCCCTCGGTGGCGCCGCACTCCGCTTCTACGCGCATCTGCAGATTCTTCTGCGTGCTGTCGGTCACGACTTCTCCCAGAAGTTCGGCGAACTTCGCGGCGTGCTCGGCCTCTTCATAAGCGGCCTTCTCCCAGTACAGACCGATTTCCGGATAGCCCTCCCGGTGCGCGACACGGGACATGGCCAGATACATACCCACTTCGGAGCACTCGCCGTTGAAATTTGCGCGGAGCATTTCCACGACCTCGGCGTCCAGGCCCTTGGCGATACCTACGCGGTGCTCATCGGCCCATACGCGTTCACTGGAGGCTTTTGCCGGAGCGGAAGGCGCGGAAGCCGGAGCGGCTTCGCCCATTTCCTTAAACTTGTCGGCAGTGGCGCCGCAGACGGGACATACAGCCGGGGCGGAATCCCCTTCATGGACATAGCCGCAGATCAGGCAGACATACTTTTTCATTTTTGTTTCCTCCCAAGTTTAATATAAATGACCTCAATAAGGACAGACAGATTAATGGGCCGCTGGCCGGCAGCGGGGGCAATGGCCGGTGAAAAAGAGGTCGCCCTGTTCCTCCCGGAATTCCGGGGGACAGAAGGCGTGCAGCGCTTTGGAGTCGATGGCAAAATCGTAGATTTCACCGCAGTCTACACAGCGAAAATGTCCATGATCGGCCGTGTTACCGTCGAAACGCTGTTCTTCCGCGCTGATATTGACCGCGCGGATCAATTTTGCCTCCAGCAGGACGTTCAGAGAATTGTAGATCGTTGTGCGGGAAAACACTGGATATTCTTTAGAAAGCGCGGAATAAATGATATCCGCCGAGGGGTGGGTATGGTGTTTCAGCAGATAATCATAGACGGCAATGCGCTGCTGTGTAGGCCGAACGCCGTGCGAGGACAGTATCGCCGCCAGTTTCTGATGATTCGTCATGTTCATGGTGTCCATGGGTTCCAGTGATTCCTCCCCTCGTTCTGGAATCGATAAAATTTTGTATTGATTACAATTACAGTATATCCGTCCGGATGCGGTTTGTCAAGAGAAAATTTCGGATTTTTCCAAAATTCTCCGAACGGGAGAAAGTTTTCGACGAGTAGAGAATGAGTAGACGAGTAAGGAAACGCGTCTGCCTGTGCAGTCCGGTTACCGGTTTATCGCCTTTATTTCCGGGAATGGGTCTGTATCCGGAGTACGCGGCGGTATATGAGGGAGCCGAACGCAAAAAATCTGCCGGATGTCAGGACATCCGGCAGACGGGAACGGTTTTGAGGCGGGGGAAACGACGGATTCAGCCGCCGTATTCGCACAGCAGGCGCTGCTTTTCATCCCACAGAGGCTGGGAGAGATCGACATAATACCGATGGGGATTTTCAAAACGGAGGACTTCATCCCACATGGTGTCGATCTGTTCCGCGCAGTAAGCGCGGATGGTCTCGATATCGGGGGATTCGTAAACCTTTTTCCCGTTCAGGAAGAGGGGAACCTGCAGCTCCTTCGCCTGAAAATTCTCCACCGTCTTTCTCTTCCAGATGTGCTCGGGATCAAACAGGACATACGGTCTGGTGTCGTCAATTACTTCGTCCCGCAGGGTCATCACGTCCGCGATGGCTTTGCCGCTTTCCCGGTCGTACAGCCGCCAGAGTTTTTTGAAGCAGGGATTGGTGATCTTGGTCACGTTTTCACTGACCTTGATGCGGGGAACGATTTTTCCGTCGATCTCCACGGCGGCGAGCTTGTATACCCCGCCGAATACCGGGTCGCTCGCGGCGGTAATCATCCGCTCGCCCACTCCGAAGCTGTCCACACAGGCGCCCTGCTGAATCATATCCCGGATGATGTATTCGTCCAGCGAGTTGGAGGCGGTGATTTTGCAATCGGGGAAGCCGGCTTCGTCCAGCATTTTGCGGGCCTTTTTGCTCAGGTAGGTGATGTCGCCCGAATCGATCCGCACCCCCTTCGGCCGGAAGCCGCGGGGGAGAAGCTCCTCATTGAATACCCGGATGGCGTTCGGAATACCCGACTTCAGTGTGCTGTAGGTGTCTACCAGCAGGGTGCAGGACTGGGGATACTCCCGCGCATAGACGCGAAAGGCGTCCAGTTCGCTGTCGAAGAGCTGGACCCAGCTGTGGGCCATGGTGCCGAGGGCGGGGATGTCGAACTCCCGGTCGGCAATGGTGCAGGCGGTGCCCGCGCAGCCGCCGATATAGGTGGCCCGCGCGCCGTAGACCGCGCCGTCGTATCCCTGCGCCCGGCGGGAGCCGAATTCCATCACCGCCCGCCCCTGAGAAGCGCGGACAATCCGGTTGGCTTTGGTGGCAATCAGCGTCTGATGGTTGACGGCAAGCAGTATCATGGTTTCAATAAACTGAGCCTGCACCACCGGGCCGCGGACGGTTACGATCGGTTCGTGCGGGAAAATAGGCGTTCCCTCCGGCACCGCCCAGACATCGCAGGCAAAACGGAAATGCCGCAGATAATCCAGAAATTCCTCGCTGAACAGGGACTTGGAGCGGAGATATTCGATATCCTCCTCGGTGAAGGAGAGGTTTTCCAGATACTCGATCACCTGAGCGACGCCGGCCATGATCGCCAGTCCGCCGCCGTCCGGAATCCGGCGGAAGAACATGTCAAAATACGCGGTCTGATCGGCTCTTCCGTCCTGAAAAAAGCCGTTGGCCATGGTCAGTTCATAAAAATCGGTCAAAAGGGTGAGGTTTTCCTTCCCGAAACGGGACGTGTACACAGGGGTGTTCATAAACGGAACAGATCCTTTCCTGAAAAGTCAGACGTCAGCGGATGATCGAACGGCAGAGCTCCACACCGCCCGCACGCAGAAAGAGCAGCGCCGCCGCGTTCATTGTGTCGGCGGGATGTCCGGGGGAATCAAAGGTGTCCACCAGCGCGGTGGGAATCAGAACCCGCAGAGGTTTGTTCCGCGCGTTATGATACGTTTTCGCGGTCAGGGCGAACTGGTGGATGCAGATATCGGTGCAGTCTCCCACCACCAGATAGGTGGATATGCCGGGATTTTCCCGCCGCCAGAGGTCGAACACCGGCTCCAGAAAGCCGTTGGTGGAATTTTTTTCGATCAGCGAAAAGCTTCCCGGCGCGTCCATGGCGGCGGCGGTTTGCAGTTCGGGGACGAGCTGCGCTTCCTCCGTCCCGCGCAGGCAGTGCGGGGGATAGGAGACAAGCTCCAGACTGTCCGCGGTATGGGTGTCGGCAAAGGCGGCCACGGGGAAGCCTTTGCGCCGGCAGGCTTCGGTCAGGGCGGCAATCTCTCCGGCCATGGCGCCGACCCGTGGGCTGGCGAGGGCGCCTTCCCGTGCGAAGCCGTTGACCATATCCACCACGATCAGCGCCGTTGTTTTCGGGTCAAGGGAGGATAGGGCTATGTCCGGAAGGGCGGTCAGTTCGTCGTAGAATCCGGCCATGGCGTCCCGCGTCTGGGACAAAAAGGCGTCTTTTTCCATGAGAAGCATGTCCGTTCGCTCCTTTTCATCCGGCGGCCGGTCAGAACCGTTTGCCGCAGTAATATTTTTCGTATTCGTCCATGCAGTAGCGGATGATATCCACCGCCTCCTTGCGCCCGAGCGCTTCCTTCACCACTGTCTGCTTGCCTTCCAGCGATTTATAGACGGTGAAGAAATGCTGGATTTCGTCGAAGGTGTGGGCGGGCAGCTCCGCAATATCGCTGTAGCAGGAGAGGGAAGGATCCCGGAAGGGGACGGCGATAATCTTTTCATCGGTGCTTTCGTCGTCCACCATTTTGACAACCCCGATGGGGTAGCACTGCACCAGCGTCATCGGCACGATGGATTCCTGACAGAGAACCAGAACATCCAGCGGGTCGCCGTCGTCCGCATAGGTGCGGGGGATAAATCCATAGTTGGCGGGATAGTGCGTGGCGGTGTACAGCACCCGGTCCAGACGCAGCAAGCCGGTGGCTTTGTCCATCTCGTATTTATTCTTTCCGCCTTTCGGGATTTCGATCACCGCGGTAAAATTTTCCGGTTGGATGCAGTCAGGGCTGATATCGTGCCAGATGTTCATAAAGCTCGTCCTTCCCATAGCGCCGCCCAGTCTGGTTCTGTGCGGACCTTATCCGGCGGCGCAATTAAAAATGCCTGTCGGCATTTTCCCACCGTTTCTCTCATGCCGCAAGCCGCCCAGCTTGGTTCTGTGCGGACCTTATCCGGCGGCGCAATTAAAAATGCCTGCCGGCATTTTTCCACCGTTTTCCTCATGCCGCAAGCCGCCCAGCTTGGTTCTGTGCGGACCTTATCCGGCGGCCCTTCCCGCGGAAAGGCGGAAAGGGGAAAACGTCTGCCGGCATGTCTTTCAAACGACAGTATACCCGGATTCGCCGGAAAACGACTGCCGGAATTTGCGCCGTTGTTTTCTCCTCTTTTGCCCCGGTATCCGCATTCCCGGCTTTGACGGATTCATTATATCGCACAGCGGGGCGGTTGGCAATCGCTCCGGAGCGGTCTTATAGACAAAACAGCCCGTCTGCGGCAAAGCAAACGGGCTGTTTTCGACACTGTAAAGCCGCTGTCGCATGACGGTTCCGGTTACGAAACTCAGACAGCGCGGGTAACCTTACCCGAACGCAAGCAACGGGTGCAGGCATAGATACGCTTCGGCGAACCGTCCACCACTGCCTTGACACGGCGGATGTTGGGCTTCCAGGTACGATTGGAGCGTCTGTGGGAGTGGGAAACCTGAATACCGAAGGTAACACTCTTTCCGCAGATATCACATTTAGCCATAGGGTCTGCACCTCCTTTACGAAAAGAACGCTGCTATGGAGCGGGACTGGCCCGTCCTTTAAGTCAACAGATAGTATATTAGCAGATTTACCCGCGGAAATCAAGGCTTTTTTTCCGCAGATGTTAAAAAAGCTTGAATTCTCACGAAGGAAAGCCGGGAACGCTTGTATTCCGGCCGCATTTCCAGTATAATACTATAATTGATATAAAGCAGCCGGAAAACGGCGGCTTTTGAATTTGATTGAAAAAGCGGACGGCGTTTCGCCGCCGCGTTGAAGGAGTCGGCGCTATGTTAATGGAGTTTGTTGAGCGGCTGCGGCTTGGTGAGATGTCCTTTGAGTGGCTGTTGTTTACCTTTTTGTCGTATGCTATGGTGATACTGCTGGCGCTGCCGGTGCACGAGCTGGCGCATGGCTTTGCGGCGGACAAGCTGGGAGACCATACCGCCCGGTGGAACGGCCGGCTGACCCTCAATCCGTTCGCTCATCTGGATATTATGGGAACGCTGATGATTTTCCTGTTCGGCGTAGGCTATGCCAAGCCGGTGCCGGTGAACCCCCTCAATTTCCGCAATTATAAGACGGGAATGGCGCTGACCGCGTTGGCCGGCCCGGCGTCCAACCTGCTGATGGCCTTTCTTTCCCTCGCCGTCCTGCGCGTTTTTTATGCGGTATTGCCCGCGGGTCTGGCGCTGACGATCGCCTATATCTTTTTCTACGAATTCGCCTGGATCAACGTCGGTCTGGCAATCTTCAACCTTCTTCCCATTCCGCCGCTGGACGGGTTCCGGATCGTGGCCAATATTCTGCCGCCCAAATGGTCCTATTTCGTGGACCGGTATCAGATGTACATCACCATGGCGGTTATGCTGCTGGTGTTTTCCGGCGCGCTGTCCCGGCCGATCAGTTTTCTGGCAGGCGGCATTTTCAACTTTTTCTTTCAGATTCTGATGTTTTAGTGAAAGCCGGAGGGGACGCGCATGGAGACGATATCCTACCGGCTGCCGAGCTTCGAGGGGCCGCTGGATCTGCTGCTGCATCTGGTACAGAAGCACAAACTGAATATCTACGACATTCCGATTGCTGAACTGCTGGATCAGTATATGGCCGCCATCAACGAATGGAAGGAAGCCGATCTGGATGTGGCGACCGAATTTCTGGAAATGGCCGCCCGGCTGGTGCACATCAAGTCCTCCATGCTGCTGCCCAGACACGAGGAGGCGGAGGAGCTTCGCCGGGAGCTGAGCGGGGAGCTGATCGAATACCAGCTCTGTCAGGAGGCGGCCCGCCGCCTCGCCGCGCGGAATATCGGCGGCGACCTGTTCACCAGGGAACCGGCGGAGATTTCGCCCGACCTGACCTATCGCCGCGTTCATCCGAAGGAGACCATGCTGGACGCGTATCTGGCGGCGGCCGGCCGGGGCAAGCGGCGTATGCCGCCCCCGGTTCAGGCGTTCAGCGGCATTGTTTCCCGGAAGATCGTGTCGGTGTCCTCCAAGATCATCTATGTGCTGCGCCGCCTTTACCGGCGGAACGTGGTGACTTACGATTCCCTGTTCGAACAGGCCGGAAGCAAGTCCGAGCTGGTGGCGACCTTTCTCGCTCTGCTGGAGCTGGTCAAGGCCAAGCGCATCCGGGTGGAAGGCGAGGGCCGGGAACAGGCGGTGCGGATGACGGGAGAAGCGGGCCGGCGGGACGGGGAGGAACCGTCGGATTTTTCCCCGGATGGGGAGCCCCTGTGGGCGGAATAGGGAACCGGAGAGCGGACAACGGAGGGTGATGAAAGAGGATGGAAATCAAACAATACCAGGCGGCGGTGGAAGCGGTGCTGTTCGCCAGCGGCGAGCCGATCGCGGCGTCCCGGCTGGCGGAGGTGCTTGAACTGGATGAGGAAACTACCGTCCGGCTGGCCGACGACCTGATGCAGGAGGTCAATACCCGTTCGGGCGGTCTGCTGATCGTCCGGCTGGGGGACCAGTACCAGATGTGCACCAAAAGCAGTTACGCGGATTATATCCGCAAGGCGCTGGATATCCGCCGGAACACACCCCTTTCTCAGGCGGCGATGGAAACGCTGGCGATCGTCGCCTACAACCAGCCGGTGACCCGCGCGTTTATCGATCAGGTGCGCGGGGTGGACTGCGGCGCGGTGGTGCAGGGGCTGGTCGCCAAGAATCTGGTGGAGGAAAAGGGAAGGCTGGAACTGCCCGGCCGTCCGCTGCTGTACGGCACCACGCCGGATTTCCTCCGCTGCTTTGGTCTCTCTTCGCTGGAAGAACTGCCGCCTCTGCCGCAGAAGGAAGAGAACGGTATGCAGGAGACCACGCTCGACGAGGTGATCGAGGACAACGCCGCCATAGCGGGACCGGCTTCGTCTGCCGAATCCCCGGAGAACCAGGACAACGCAGAAAACGCGGAATGAGGGCTGCCCTTTGATCGTTCTGACTATCCTTTTGTATATAGTATACGTCCTTCTCGGTCTTCTCGCCCTGCTGCTGCTTCTCCTTTTGATCCCGGTGCATCTGAAGGCGGGGTTCGACGGGAAGCTGTGGATTCGGGTGCGGTATCTTTTCCTTTCCTTCGCCCTGTATCCCCGTCCCGCCGGCCGGAAAAAGAAGAAAAAACGGCGGAAGGTAAAAAAGGAAGCGGAGAAAGCGGCGGTTTCCGAGGGAAAAAAAGAGCTTTCTCAGTTGGAGCTTCTGCTTCAGGAGGAAGGCCCGCTGGGCGCAGCCCGGATGCTCGCGGAAACGGCGAAACTGGCGGGGACCGCAGCCAAGCGGGCGCTGGCCGCGGTCACGGTGGACAGGCTGACGCTGACGGTCATCGTCGCGTCGGAGGAAGCGGCGGAAACGGCGACCGATTACGGCAAAGTCTGCGCCGGGGTGTATCCCGCGCTGGCGGTGCTGGAAACCGTGATGCGGGTTCGCCGGAAGGAGATTGCGGTCGCTCCCGATTTTCTGCGGGAAAAGGGAGAGGTTCGCGCGGAGGCGAGGCTGCATAGTATCCCGCTGCGGCTCGTGTGGGCCGGACTCCGGTTTATCGCGGGATATTTTGGAAATACTATCCGGCAGCAGATGAAAAAAGCGGACGACGGAGCGGAACCCTCCGAACAAAAGAAACCGACGACAGTATCCAAATAAAAAATCGGAAAGAGGTTGATTGATATGGCGGACAATAATCTGCAGGGTCTGATGGGCGTTTCGATGGAGAAAATCAAGGAAATGGTGGATGTAAACACCGTTGTCGGCGATCCGATCCAGACGCCGGACGGTACCGTCCTGATTCCGGTATCGAAAATTTCCTATGGCTTTGCCGCCGGCGGGTCGAACATTCCCTCCAAAACCCAGGCCGAGCTGTTCGGCGGCGGGAGCGGCGCGGGAATCAACATCACCCCCATCGCCTTTATCGCGGTGAACGACGGCGGCGTTCAGGTGCTTCCCATCGTTTCCAAGCCGGATACGGGGGATAAGATGGTGAATCTGGTGCCCGAAATGTTCGACAAGGTGACCAGTCTCTTTAACAAAAAGAAAGAAACCGCCGAAACGGTGGAAGTGAAAACCAAGGAGACGGCCGACGGATCTTCGGAGACGTCTGCGGCGGTCACGACGGTTACGGCGGCCCCCAAAGCCGAAAGCGAAGAATAAAAAAGCCTTTTCCCATCCGGCGCATTCCCTCACGGCGCGTATTTTCCCGTCCGCTTACGCATACGTTTTTTAGGGACGCAGAAACGCGGCGGGATTTCCCGTCCGTTTTTGCGGAAACGGACGGGAGGAATCGTTGGAATGAAAATAAAACAATGGATCGCAGGGCTGGCGGCCGTCCTGCTGCTTTGCCTTTCGTCCGGGCTGACGGCACGGGCGGAAGGGGTGGGCGGTCTGTCCTCCCTGTCGGCGGTGCTGTACGAGCCGGAATCCGGACGGATGCTGTATGAGAAGGACGCGCATACTCCGCGGCCGATGGCCAGCACCACCAAGCTGATGACCGCGCTGGTCGCGCTGGAGCATTGTTCTCCCGAAAAGGAGATTGTCGTAACGGCGGAAGCGGTGCGGGTGGAGGGCTCCGCCCTCGGCCTGCGGGCGGGGGACCGGATTACCATGCTGGATCTGCTGACCGGCCTGCTGCTGGAATCCGGGAACGACGCGGCCAACGTCGCGGCGTATACGGTGGCGGGCGGCATCCCTGCCTTTGCGGCGATGATGAACGCCCGGGCGGCGGCCATCGGAATGAAAGACACCACCTTCGTTACCCCTTCCGGGCTGGACGAGGGGGAGCATTCCTCCTCCGCCTATGATATGGCTCTGCTCGGGGCCGAGGTGCTGAAGAACGAGACGCTGGCCGCGATCTGCGCGAAAAAAACGGCGGTGGTACGCTTCGGCAATCCTCCCCGGGATATTACGGTATCCAACCATAACCGGCTTCTCCGCCTGTACCCGTATACCATCGGGATGAAAACCGGTTTCACTAAAAAATCCGGCCGCTGTCTGGTCTCCGCCGCCGAGAAGGACGGCGTTACTCTGGTTGCGGTAACGCTCAACGGCGGGGATTACTGGAACGATCACATGGCGCTGTACAACTACGGCTTCACGCAGGTGGAGTCGGTGCCTCTGACTCCGCCGGAGCTGCCGTCCCTTCCGGTCGCCGGCGGGACGGCGGGCGAGGCGGCGCTGACGACCGAAACGCCGCCGGCAAAAACGCTGCTGGTATCCGAAAAGGAGAAGGTGACGGCGGTGGTGGAACTGCCCCGGTTTCTTCTGGCGCCGGTGACGGAGGGGGAAACGGTCGGCCGGGTTCGTTATCTGGCGGGGGAGCGGGAGCTGTGCACGCTGCCGGTTACAGTCTCCGCTTCGGTGGAGGCGCGGCCGGTGGCCGGTTACTGGCAGCGTTTCAGCGAGCTCCTTTGGGCGCTGCTTCTGGAATTCGCGCGGGCATAGACAAACACAACAGAAGACGGGAACATAGCGGAAGGCGCGCGCCCACCGGTGGGCGGCGGCCTTTTGCTGTAAGGATATCCGGAATAACCGGGATGTCGAAAAGGATGGTATGGAATGAGTGAAATACGGCTGCAAAAGCTGTTGTCCGAATGCGGCGTGGCCTCCCGGCGGAAGGCAGAAGAGCTGATCGTCCGGGGAAAAGTGAAGGTGAACGGGCACGTCGCCGGTCTGGGCGATAAGGCGGATCCGCATAAGGATATCGTGACTGTCGGCGGCCGCCGGATTGCCCTCCCCGCGCGAAAACGCTATATTATGTTGTACAAGCCGCGCGGCTATGTCACCACCCTGAACGATGAGATGGGACGGAAATGCGTGGCTGAGCTGGTCGCGGACGCGGGAGACCGTCTGTTTCCGGTCGGACGTCTGGACCGGGATTCCGAGGGGCTGCTTCTGCTGACCAATGACGGGGATTTTGCCAACGCGATCATCCATCCGGTCAGCCATGTGCCGAAGGTGTACCGTGTGACCATCCGGCCCGGTATCTCGGATGAGCAGCTCCGGCAGTTTGCCTCCGGCATCCTGCTGGAGGGGGAGAGCCGTCCCACTGCTCCGGCGGATATTGTTGTCCTCTCCCGTGAACGCCTTCAGGAGGGGACTGGTTCTCGGGAGAGGGAGGATTCCCTTCTCGAACAGACGGGGGATGAGCGGGTGATAGTGGAGGTTACGCTGTACGAAGGCCGCAATCGCCAGATCCGCCGGATGTTTGAGCAGATGGGGATCGAGGTGGCCCGCCTGCGGCGGGTGGCGCTCGGACCGGTCAAGCTGGGGATGCTTTCTCCGGGGAAATGGCGGGAGCTGGAGCCGCGCGAGGTACAGGCGCTGATGCAGGCGGCCGCGAAAAAGCGCGAGGCCGGCCCGGCGGGAACGGAAAAGGCCGGGAAAGCCCGGAAGAGCGAAAAAACAGAGAAAGACGGAAAGCGGAATAAAGGGGGCGCGGCCGATGATCGCCATTCTTCCCGCCGGTGAAGCGGAACGCGCCGCGCGGGCGGCGGAAGCCGGCATTCCGGATTCGGCCGGGGGAGTATGTCTGACCGCGTCCGATGGGACAGAATGCCTGGGCTTTGTATTCTATCGCCTGTCCGGCGGAAAGGACGGCGGAAAAAGGGCGGAGCTTTTTTCCCTGCGGGCGTCCGACCCACGGCTGGCGGACGGGCTGCTTCGCGCCGCTCTGAACGCCGCGCTGGATGCGGGCGCTCAAACCGCCGTATGCGGGGAGAGCGGGATGTTTCCCTTTCTGCAACCGCTCGGTTTCCGCCCGTCGGGGGAAAGCGGGGACCGGGAGGTTATCGCTCTGATTCGTGAAATATTTAACAAAGGCTGCCTCGGCGGCTGTCATGGGGAACATTCCGGGAAATGAGGACGGTGAATTTCCCGCTTTTCCCGCCGTGCCGGTCCGAAGAAAAGAACGCGGGGCTGAAACCTCTACCGTTCAATCCGGCCGCGGAAACTTACGAAGGTAGTCTCCGTTGGCTTTATAAAAGGCTTTAGCTGCTGAGTTGCCCACTGTGAATCCGAAGCAGGGATCAGTCCAGCCCATCTCTAATAGTTGCTTATACTGCTCGGGCCGAGCCGCACGAAGAGATCTTATTTCTGTTTGCGAACAGCAGCCTGAGTAGCAGTCAGCAAAATGGGAAAATCATCTTCTGTTCGGCAAATAGGCACCGAGTTCTTTTAAATTTTGTTGAAGTTGATCGAAATCAACGCTTCTGACATTCTTTTTTTCACAAGCAAGTGCAGCGGCAACTCCTGCTGCTTGTCCTGTAATAAAGCACCCCGGCATCACACGAATAGAGGCTTGCATTGGCTTGTCTGTACCAATGCAACGACCGGCAACAAGTACGTTGTTTAGTTTTTTTGGTATTAAACTTCGGTAGGGAATACCATAAGACTCCCCTTTTTCATATTTATAATCTTTTTCATATTCCCTTAAAAACCGATCATATTCATCCTTAGATGTATTAGTTACATGAATATCAATCGGATACGAATATCTACCGATTTCATCATCAAAAATTGCGCGATTGATAAAATCTTGAACATTTAACATATAGTCACAAACGATACGTCTCGATTCCCTTACGCCTAAAATTGAAGCGGTGGAGCACAAATATATTTTTTCATAACCATGCATATATTTTTTATAATATTGCTCATACTCTAACATAGATTTTCTTCCCCAAATCATAGCTTCGGTCAAGGATGTTTCGTCAAGAGGGTCAACATTAAATATATGACCGATATTTCCTCCACCTATACCGTTTTCGTGGGGAAAAAATCCCGGCAAATGTCTATCCTCATGAGTAAGAACACCATCTTTGTAAGCTTGTTCAATATAGGCGTTTTGACTGCATTTATTTTTCTTAATCTCTTCCGGTGACAAATTTGACCAAAGACTACATAAGGTAGGCGGCATTACATTACCGTTGGAATCGCCCTTTTCAAAATTGGCACCTGCCATTGCACACAAATCACCATCGCCGGTACAATCTATATAAACACTTGCTTTTACACCGAACATGCCTGACTTTGCATAAAGAACAACGCCTTCTACATGCCCGTTATCGGTTAAAACTTCACACAATGTAGTAAAAAAGGAAAACTGCACCCCTGCCTCTTTAACAATTCTATCATATTCTCTTTTTAATTCTTCCACATTTATTCTTGCCCAATAGGCATTAAGAGGCTGATTCTTAGAAACATTCTTTCTGATTTCATATCCTATACCGGCTGCAACTATATCCACCCCATTATCAAAGGGCGCAAATGCGGGTACTAAACCCGATGTTCCAAGTCCTCCAAAGCAACCTGTAGCTTCGGCTAAGAAAACAGTTCTTCCTTGTCTTGCGCAGGCCACAGCAGCTGCTACACCCGCGGCCCCTCCGCCGGCAACAAAAACATCTACATCATATTTAATGTCTATATTTTTATTGAGAACTAATTTTTTGTCCGAATTTTTCATTTTTTACCCCCATATTTTAGCTATGCTTGATGTGACGTATTAGACGTATTATTTATTTAATTACAAAATAATTATATCATTATGGTTTACGCTTGTAAACCTTATCTAAATTAAAAATTACCGATTCCGGTGGCTGGAGAAGGAAAATCAAGGGAAATTCACGAAATCCGCCTGCATAATCGAGGAAAATCCACGGAAAATCCCTTGTGCTTTTTTGGAAAATACGATATAATGATTTTAATTTGCGCAATAAACCAGTGGTCGATTAGGAGGAAGCGAATATGAACATGCAGGACCAGCTTCAAAAGCTCGCCGACGCCGTTTCCGCGTTGGAGGGTTCAAAAGCACGCGCACGGCTTTTGCAGCTGTTTGACGAGGGCACCTTTGTGGAGATTGACCGTCTTGCCCGGGACGGGGACAAGCCTGTTGAGGCTGTAGCCGGTTACGGTACGGTGGACGGCAGCCCGGTGTACGCCTACGCGCAGGACCGCGACGTCTGCTGCGGTGCAATCGGCAGGGCGCAGGGGGCGAAAATCCGTAAGGTGTACGAGTTGGCCGCCCAGAACGGCGCGCCGGTGGTCGGCGTCTTCGACAGCGACGGCGCGAAACTGGGCGAGGGAATCGACGCGATGGACGCGATCGCGGACATTCTGCTGGCTTCCAACAACCTTTCCGGCGTGGTGCCGCAGATTGCGGTCGTGGCCGGCGCCTGCGTGGGTTCCTCCGCGATCATTGCGGAAACCTCGGATATCGTTGTGCGGGCCGCGGACGCGGACTACTACCTGAATCCCGGCGACGACTGTGCCGAAGCTGCGGTGACCGCCGCGGACGCGGATGCGGCGATCGAAAAAGCGCGCGACCTGCTCCGGATGCTTCCCTCCAACAACCTGACGGTTCCGGTCGTCTATGAGTTCGACAGCGCCGCGATGGGCGCCTGCGAGAATATCGCCGGTGTGATCGACGCGGCGGCGGATACCGATTCGGTGATCCGTCTGGGCAGCGGGGACTGTGAAACGGCTTTCGCCCGCATTGGCGGCGTGGCCTGCGGCTTGGTGACCATGGCCGAAGAAAAGCTCTCCTGCGCTTCTTCCTCCCGTCTGGCCCGTTTTGTCCGGCTGTGCGACGGGTTCTCCATCCCGGTTATTACTTTTGTGGATACGGCCGGTTTTGCCTGCCTGAAGGGGGCGGCCAAGCTGTCTCAGGCCTATGCGGAAGCGACCACGGCGAAGATTACCGTGCTGGTCGGCAAGGCATACGGCCCGGCGTATATCGCGGTGGCCGGCAAGGCCGCCGGCGCCGACGCGGTGCTGGCGTGGCCGACCGCGGCCATCCTTCCTCTGGCGCCGGAGACGGCAATCCATATTTTCTGGAAGGACCGTCTCGCCAAGATGACCAATCCCACCGAGGACCGGAAGGCTCTCGCGGCGGAATACGCCGAGACCGAAGGTTCGGTCTTTGCCGCTGCCGCCGCCGGCGAAGTGACCGACGTGGTTGCTCCCGCCGATACCAAAGCGAAGCTGATGGCGATGCTCGACATGCTGTCCTCCAAGCGGGTAACCCGTCTGCCGAAGAAGCACTCCAATATCCAGCTGTAAATCGCTCCCGCTTCTGCGGGAGGCCATAGCAGTAACAGGCAGTAACAGGCAGTAACAGAAAGATTTTTACAGGTTGAAAGGAATGGATAGAATGAAACGGTTCAACATTACGGTCAATGGCAATGCGTACGACGTTCAGGTGGAAGAGGTTGGCGCCGGCGCGGCTCCGGCCGCTCCGGCCGCTCCCGTGGCCGTCCCGGCCCCTGCCGCTGCCCCTGCGGCGGCTCCCGTTCCGGCGGCCGCTCCGGCTGCTGCTCCGGCTGCTGCCGCCGCCGGAACGGAAAGCCTGAACGCTCCGATGCCCGGCAATATTCTGGACATCAAGGTCAAGGCGGGCGATTCGGTCACCAAGGGTCAGGTGCTGCTCATTCTGGAAGCGATGAAAATGGAAAATGAAATTATGGCGCCCCGCGACGCGGTCGTCGCCGGCGTGCATGTCAACAAGGGCGACAGTGTGGATTCCGGCAAGCTGCTGATTTCCCTCCAGTAAATCCCGTTTCCCTGACAGAAAGGAATGATGACATTGGCAAAGGTCGGAATTACCGAAACCATTCTCCGCGACGCCCACCAGTCGCTGATCGCCACCCGCATGACCACGGAGGAAATGCTCCCTGCGCTGGAAATGCTGGACGATATCGGCTATCATTCTCTGGAATGCTGGGGCGGCGCCACCTTCGACGCCTGCCTGCGCTTCCTGGGGGAGGACCCGTGGGATCGTCTGCGCCTGCTGCGCAAAAAGATGCCGAAAACCAAGCTGCAGATGCTTTTCCGCGGCCAGAATATGCTGGGGTATCGTCATTATGCGGACGATATCGTGGAGTATTTCGTGCAGAAGTCGGTGGCCAACGGCATCGACGTGATCCGTATTTTCGACGCGCTCAACGATATCCGCAATCTGGAAACCTCGATCAAGGCGGCGCTGAAGGAAAAGGGCGCGCATGTGCAGGTCGCGGTTTCCTATACCACCAGCCCGGTGCACAACATCGACTATTTCGTGAACTACGCGAAGCAGATTGAAGAAGCCGGCGCGCATTCCATCTGCCTGAAGGATATGGCCGGTCTGCTGGTCCCGTACGAGACCTATGATCTGGTCAAGGCCCTGAAGGAAAACGTGAAGATCCCGATTCAGGTTCATTCCCACTTTACCGCCGGTATCGCCGACATGACGATGCTTAAGGCGATCGAAGCGGGCGCGGACGTGATTGATACCGCGCTGTCCCCGCTGGGCATGGGCACCTCTCACCCGGCGACCGAATCGATGGTCGCGGCTCTGGCCGGCACCGAATACGATACCGGCCTTGATCTGAAAAAGCTCAGCGAGCTGACCAAGTATTTCCTGACCCTGCGTCACAAATACCTCGACAACGGCCTGCTGAACCCGAAGATGCTGGAGGTGGACACCAACGCCCTGATTTATCAGGTGCCGGGCGGGATGCTCTCCAACCTCGTCAGCCAGCTTAAACAGGCCGGCAAGGAGGACAAGCTGGAGGAAGTTCTGCAGGAAGTGCCGCGGGTGCGTAAGGACGCCGGCTATCCGCCGCTGGTTACGCCCTCCTCTCAGATCGTGGGAAGTCAGGCTGTGTTCAACGTCATTGCCGGCGAGCGGTACAAGATGGTCACCAAGGAGTTTAAGGGCCTTGTCCGCGGCGAATACGGCCGTACTCCGGTGCCGATCGATCCGGAATTTGTCAAAAAGATTATCGGCGACGATCAGCCGATCACCTGCCGTCCCGCCGATCTGCTTGAGCCGGAGCTTGAGAAGATGCGTCAGGAAGTCAGCGAGTGGTATGAGCAGGAGGAGGATGTCCTGACCTACGCGCAGTTCGGTCAGGTCGCGGTGAAGTTCTTTGAGAACCGCCGGAATAAAAAATACGGAATCGACGGCAAGCACCTGAATACGGAAAATCAGGTTCACCCCGTCTGATTGCTCTGCCTTCCACGAAAGCCCCGTCCGGGGCTTTCGTTCGTATTGAGGGGCGCCCGGCGCGGCTGTCTGAGTTGACAGCCGGGGCGCAAACCTGCTAAAATAGACCCGGAAAACGGCGGCGCGAGAGGCCGTCCGGGGCTCGGAATTTGCGAAAGGCGTGGTTAGGAGCATGGTGAGAAGCATGACCGGCTACGGCCGGTATCAGCAGACGATCGATGGGATGGATATCACCGTCGAGATCAAATCGGTCAACCACCGGTATTATGAATATTCCTCCCGGATTCCCCGGGCGTACGGGTTTCTGGACGACAAGCTGAAGGCGTATATCCAGCGCTCCATCTCCCGGGGCAAGGTGGATGTATATGTCTGGATTGAGACGGTGGACGCTCCCGGCAGCACGGTGACGGTGAATTACACGCTGGCGGAGGGGTATCGGAACGCGCTGAAGGAGCTGTCCGAAAAATACGGCCTGACGGACGATACGACGGCCGGAATGCTGGCGCGCTTTCCCGATGTGCTGACCGTCCATCGCGCGGCGGAGGACGAGGAGGCCATCTGGGCCGCTGTCAGCCGGGTGACGGACGAAACCCTTTCCCGTTTTATCGCCATGCGGGAGAGGGAGGGCGCCCGGATGCGGGAGGACATTCTCTCCCGGGCGCAGACCATCCTTCACGCGGTGGAAAAGGTGGAGGAACGCTCTCCCCAGACCGTGAAGGAGCATATGGATAAGGTTCAGGCCCGGATGCGGGAACTGCTGGGCGACGCGTCGGTGGATGAGCAGCGCCTGCTGACCGAGGCGGCGATTTTCGCCGATAAGATCGCGGTGGCGGAGGAAACGGTTCGTCTGCGCAGCCATCTGGATCAGCTTGAACAGCTGCTCGGCGGGGACGAGCCGGTCGGGCGAAAGCTGGATTTTCTGGTGCAGGAGATCAACCGTGAGGCGAATACCATCGGTTCCAAGGCGCAGGACGTCGCTTTGGCGCGGATCGTGGTGGATATCAAGGCGGAGATCGAAAAAATCCGCGAGCAGATTCAGAATATCGAATAACGGCTTTTTCACATGGACGTTCTCCGGCGAAGCCCTGTTTGGGGCCGCCGGGGAAACGGAAGCAGGGAAAGGACAGAATTCCATTATGAAACTCATCAATATCGGCTTCGGCAACATGGTTTCCGCCAACCGGCTGGTGGCGATTGTCAGCCCCGAATCCGCACCGATCAAGCGGATTATTCAGGACGCGAAAGACCGCGGCACCCTAATCGACGCAACCTACGGCCGCCGCACCCGCGCGGTGCTGGTGACCGACAGCGACCACGTTATCCTCTCGGCCGTTCAGCCGGAGACGGTGGCAAACCGTCTGAACGACCGTGACGAGGACGACGAGGAGGAACTGAACGAGGATGAGTAATCGCGGGATGCTGATTATCCTGTCCGGTCCCTCCGGCTCGGGCAAGGGGACGATCATCAAGCGGCTTCTGCAGGAACGGGCGGATACGGTGCTGTCGGTTTCGGCGACCACCCGCGCCCCCAGGCCGGGAGAGCTGAACAATGTTCATTATTATTTCAAGACCCGGGCAGAGTTCGAGGAGCTGATCGAACGGGGCGCTCTGCTGGAGTATGCCGAGTACAACGGCAATTACTACGGTACGCCCGAGGAGCCGATCCGGGATTGGCTGGAACAGGGAAAAAACGTGATTCTGGAAATTGAAGTGCAGGGAGCGGAAAAGGTGATGGATCATCGTTCCGATCTGGTATCGGTTTTCATCACCATCCCCTCGATGGAGGAGCTGGAACGCCGCCTGCGGGACCGCGGCACCGAAACCGAGGAAAAAATCCTCGGCCGGATGGCGGTGGCACGGCGGGAGCTGACCCGCGCCTTCCGTTACGATTATGTGGTGCTGAACGATGAGGTGGATCTGGCGGTACAGCGGATCCACACCATTATCAACGCCGAACAGATGCGGTATTCCCGCATGGAAAAACTTGTGTTGGAGGTACTGAAAAATGCTTAGACCGACGGATATTGAAAACATCAAGGGCGATCAGAGCCGGTATGCGGTGGTGATCGCCGTCGCCAAACGCGCCCGTCAGATTGCGGATGAGTCGGAGGAAAAGAATATTATCCTCACCGAAAAGCCGGTCAGTCTGGCGATCAGCGATTTCCGCAGCGGGGAATACAGGATTCTGCCGGTGAAGGATGAGGAAGAGTAAGCACGCGCCGGACGAATAACGCGGTCGGGAAAGGCTGGTCGGAAGATGGTCCTGCCCAAGGTAGCAAAAATCGCCGTGGAGCAGACGGCGTATCATTTTGACAAGCTCTATTCCTATACCGTTCCGGAAACGCTGGAGCCTTTGCTGCCCGGCTGCCGGGTGCTGGTTCCCTTCGGCGGCGGAAACAAAAAGCGGCAGGGGATTGTGGTGGAATTCGATACCCCGGCCGATGTCCGTCGGCTGAAGCCGGTTTTCGCCGTGCTGGAACGGGAGCCTCTGCTGGACGCGGAAATGCTGGAGCTGGCTCTCTGGCTGAAGGAGCGGACCTTCTGTACGGTCTTTGACGCGGTGCACGCTATGCTGCCCACCGGTTTGTACCTGCGGGTCAAGCCGGTGTACAAGGCGGCCGCTCTTTCTCCTGATCTGCGGGAAGCAATGACAAGGGAGGAACGGGCGGCGGCGGAGTTCGTCGCCTCCAGCAAAACCGGCGTGGACAGGGAACGGCTGCTGACCCGGATGGGTCTTACACGGGATAACGATTTGCCGGAGCGGTTGGTGCGTCTTGGCGCGCTGGTCCGCTCCGACGACGCTTTTCAGCGGGTGGGCGACGCCACCATCCGGATGGCCCGCCTCTGTATGGAGGGGGAAGAACTGACCGCCGCCCTGTCTGAAAAAAACTGCACCGAAAAGCAGAAAAAGGTGACCGCCCTTTTGGAAGAGGTCGGCTGCGCGTCGGTGAAGGAGCTTTGCTATTTCACGGCGGTGACCGCGGCGGTAGTGCAGGCGCTGGAGAAAAAGGGGATTATCGAGTTCTTTGAAAGCGAAGTGCTCCGCAATCCCTACGCTTCGGCGCCCGCCGCGCCGGCGATCGTCTCCACGCCGCTGAACGCCGAGCAGCAGGCGGCGTTTGACAGTCTGTACGCGCAGTATCACAGCGGGAAGCCTTCCGCAGCCTTGTTGTACGGCGTGACCGGCAGCGGGAAAACACAGGTGTATATGAACCTGATTGACCGGGTGATCGCGGAAGGACGGCATGTTCTGGTGCTGGTGCCGGAGATTTCCCTCACGCCCCAGATGATGGAGCTGTTCCTGAACCGTTACGGCCGCCGGGTGGCGGTGCTGCACAGCGGTCTGGCCATCGGTGAACGAATGGACGAGTGGAAGCGCATCAAGCGGGGGGAGGCCCTTATCACGGTGGGGACCCGTTCCGCCGTGTTTGCGCCCTGCGAAGACCTCGGCCTGATTATTATGGACGAAGAACAGGAGCATACCTATAAATCCGAATCCTCTCCCCGGTATCATGCGCGGGACGTGGCCCGCTTCCGCTGTATGAAGCACAACGCCATGCTGCTGTTGACCTCCGCCACCCCCTCGGTGGAAGCCTTCCATGCCGCGCAGAGCGGCCGGTATTCTCTGCATGTGCTGCGGTCCCGCTTCGGGGACGCTCAGCTTCCGGAGGTCGAGGTGGTGGATATGCGGCAGGAGCCGGAGGGGGAGGGCGGCGGCATCGTCGGATCCCGCCTTCGGCAGGAGCTTACTGAGACGCTGGAGGCGGGGCGGCAGGCGATCCTGCTGCTCAATCGGCGGGGGTTCAACACCTTTGTGTCCTGCCGTTCCTGCGGGCATGTTGTTACCTGCCCGTCCTGCAGCATCAGCCTGACCTATCACCGCGCCAACGGCCGCCTGATGTGCCACTACTGCGGGCATTCGCAGGAACCGGTCCGGGTCTGTCCGGAATGCGGATCGGATAAGGTGCGGTATTCCGGCCTCGGCACCCAGCGGGCGGAGGAGGAACTGGAGCGGCTGTTCCCCGGCGTGTCCATTCTTCGGATGGACACCGACACCACCATGTCCCGCTACGCCTACGAGGAAAAATTCCGCGCCTTCTCACAGGGAAAGTATTCCCTCATGATCGGCACCCAGATGGTGGCCAAGGGGCTGGATTTTCCGAACGTCGGTCTGGTGGGGGTGTTGTCGGCCGATCAGTCGCTGTATGGGGACGACTACCGCTGCTTTGAAACCACCTTTGCGCTGCTGACTCAGGTGGTCGGCCGGGCCGGACGGCGGGATATCCCCGGCAAGGCGGTCATCCAGACCTATACGCCGGATAATTATGTGATTGAGCTGGCGGCAAAGCAGGACTACGAGGGCTTTTACCAGATGGAGATCGCTGCCCGGAAAATGATGAAGTATCCGCCCTATACCGATCTGTGTATGTTCGGTTTTGTCGGGGCGGCCGGGACGGAGGAGGAAGCGGTCCGGCAGGCGTCCCACCGGTTCCTTTCGCTGCTCCGGACGGCGGCCACCACCGAATACCGGGATGTGCCGATGATCGTGCTCGATCCTTCGCCGGCTTCCGTTACCCGGGTGGCGGGAAAAATCCGGTATAAGCTGCTGGTCAAGACCGTGAACAATGCCCGGATGCGAAAGATGACGGCCGGTTTGCTGGAAAGCTTTAACCGTGCGTCGGAAAACAAGGCCGTCACCGTTTATGTGGATATCAATCCGGCGGCAATGCTGTAAAGCTATATTGCTTTTCAGCATCAAGCGGCGTATTTTGCCGGCCGCCGGAATACAATAAGAATAGTATGACGGCTATTTCCCGGGAAAACCGATTCCTGATGGAATGCCGATTCCTACGGGAATGCCGATTCCTGATGGAATCGGGGGAAAATACTGAAAGGATGAATAGAACATGGCGATACGCAATATTCTGACCGAAGGCGACGACACCCTGCAAAAATCCTGCCGTCCGGTGACCGAGTTCAACGAACGGCTCTGGACACTGCTGGACGATATGGCGGAAACGCTGCATAAAGCGGACGGCGTGGGTCTGGCTGCCCCGCAGGTGGGTATCCTCCGCCGGGTTTTTATCATGGATATGGGCGAGGGAGAAGGCGTAATCGAGGTGATTAATCCCGAATTCCTCGTGAAAAGGGGAAAGCAGGAGGATGTGGAAGGCTGTCTGTCCTGTCCCGGCGAGTATGGGATTACCCGGCGGCCGCGGTATGTGAAGATTAAGGCGCAGGATCGTTACGGCAAGGAGTTCACTCTGGACGGAGAGGACCTGAAGGCCCGCTGCATCTGCCATGAAAGCGATCATCTGGACGGGGTGCTCTTCAAGCAGCATGTGATCCGGATGCTGGAGCCGGGAGAATAATCCGGTTCCGGCCGATACCGTCCACGAACAGGGATTCTTTTAGCGAGAGAAAGGCGGAAACAGAATGCGGATTGTTTTTATGGGGACGCCGGAATTTGCCGTTCCCTGTCTGGAGAGGCTGATTGCGGATGGACACGAGGTGGTTCTGGCCGTTACACAGGCGGATAAACCGAAGGGCCGGGGATATACGTTGACCCCTCCACCTGTAAAGGTATGTGCTTTGTCACACAACATTGAGGTTTACCAGCCGGCCACTCTGAAAAACAATCCGGAGGCGCTGGAAAAACTGGCTTCCTGCCGTCCGGATGTGGGGATCGTGGTGGCCTACGGGCGGATTCTGCCTCAGGCGGCGCTGGATATCCCCCGATACGGCTGTATCAACGTCCACGCCTCTCTGCTGCCGAAATACCGCGGCGCGGCGCCTATCCAATGGGCGGTGCTGAACGGGGAGAAGGAGTCCGGCGTAACCGCCATGCAGATGGACGCGGGGCTGGACACCGGCGATATGCTGCTGACCAGACGCTGTGCGATTCCGTCCGATATGACGGCGGGCGAACTGCACGACCGCCTTTCTGAGGAAGGGGCGGCGGTTCTTTCGGAAACGCTGAAGGCGCTGGCGGCGGGGAGCCTGTCGCCCGTGAGGCAGGAGGGCGAGTCCTGCTATGCCCCGATGCTCAGCCGGGAACTCAGCGTGATCGACTGGGAGCGTCCGGCGGCGGAGCTGCACAATCAGGTGCGGGGGCTGAAGCCGTGGCCTTCCGCTTCCACCCGGCTGGGAGGAAAAACAATGAAAATTCATCGTTCCCATGTTGGCGGACCGACCGAAGCTATGCCGGGAACGGTTGTGAAGCTTTCTCCCTTCACAGTTGCCTGCGGCGGCGGAAGCACGCTGGAACTGCTGGAGGTGCAGTATGAGGGCGCCAAACGGATGGCCGGCGTTGATTTTCTCCGCGGCCACGCCGTGAAAATCGGCCGTGTTCTGCCGGATTAAGCCCTCCGCTGGAAAATTAAGACGAAATATAAGGGCTATTCAAAGGCTATTCATATTTTTTGTCTATACTATATTTACACATGGATTTTCCGGTGATGACGCCGCTGTTTAACCGATTGAACGGGTTGAACGGTGCGGCAGACAATGTTCCGGCAAAGTGCCGCCGTTGTTCAGAGGATCGGCCCCGTTGCGGGCGGGAAGGATGAAACGTATGCCTCTCTTTTTCGTGGATTACTGGTATCTGGTTTTGGTGCTTCCGGCGGTGCTGTTGTCTCTGGCTGCCCAGATCGGGGTGCAGTCCACATTTAAAAAATACAGCAAAATCGGTACCCGCAGCGGGATGACCGGCCGGGACGCTTCGGCGGCGATCCAGCGGGAAAACGGGCTGAGCGTCCCGATCGAGACGGTGCAGGGTTCCCTGACCGATCATTATGATCCGCGGGGCAACGTGATCCGTCTGTCTGAAACCGTGGGTTCGGTTCCGTCGATCGCCGCCATTGGGGTGGCGGCCCATGAGACGGGGCACGCTCTCCAGTATGCCACGGGCTATGGCCCGATCCGGCTGCGGGCGGGAATTCTTCCGGCGACGCAGTTCGCCTCCACCGCGGCGCCCTATCTGGTGATTCTGGGGCTGGCGCTTTCCTGGGATTTTCTGGCCATTGTCGGCGTTGCCTTTTTCGCTCTGGCCGTCTTTTTTCAACTGGTCACTCTCCCGGTGGAGTTCAACGCCAGCTCCCGGGCGATGAAGGCGCTGAAAGCGCAGGGAATCCTGACGGAGGAAGAACTGACCGGCGCGCGCAAGGTACTGACCGCCGCCGCCATGACCTATGTAGCCGCCCTTTTTGTCTCCCTGATGAGCCTGCTCCGCCTTGTTTTGATTGTGACCGGACGCGGACGGAGGAATGACTGATGGGACAGAATCCCCGGCGGGCGGCGGTGGAAGCGCTGGTTCGCGTCCATCGGGAAGGCGGTTATTCCAATCTGGTGATGGAATCTCTGCTGGATAAAAGCCCGCTGAGGGAAGAGGACCGCGCGTTTGCTTCCCGTCTGTTTTACGGAGTGATCGAGAGGCGGCTGACGCTGGATTATATACTCGCCGCCCATTCCAGCATGAAGCTGAAAAAGCTGCATCCCACGGTGCTGGAGCTGCTGCGGACCGGCGGTTATCAGCTTCTGTATATGGATCGCGTTCCCGCCTCCGCCGCCGTCAATGAGACGGTGAAGCTGGCCAGAACAATGGGACAGGAGCGGGCCGCCGGTTATATCAACGCGGTTCTCCGGGCGGTGAACCGGGACCGCGCGCATCTTTTCGATCGACTGCCGGAGGGAATGGAAGGGGTGTCTGTCCGCACCTCCTGCCCGCTCCCGCTGCTGACGCTCTGGTCGGAGGCTTACGGGCCGGCGATGGCGGAGCGGCTGGCGGAAAGCGCGAACGAGCCGCCCCCCGCGTATATCCGGATCAATACGCTGAAAACCTCCGAATCCGCTTTTTACGCGGCGGCGGAAGAAGCGGGAATCCGGCTGGAAAAGCTGGATTGTCTGCCGGCCTGCGCGCGGGTGGAAAACCCGGGTTTGCTGAAAAAGCTTGCACAAACGTTCGAAAGCTGGTATTATCATCAGGATATCGCTTCGCAGTTGTGCTGCGCCGCGCTCGCCCCGCGCCCCGGAGAACGGGTGGCCGACGTGTGCGCCGCGCCGGGCGGCAAAAGCCTGACCGCCGCGCAGATGATGGAAAACCGGGGGGAGATCCTTGCCGGCGACCTGTATCCCGCGAAATGCGACGCGATGGCGAAGCGGGCGACGGCGATGGGCGTTTCTATTCTCCGCACGGCGGCGAGGGACGCTTCCGCGCCCTGTCCGGAACCGCTGCGGGGGGCGTTCGACCGGGTGATCTGCGACGCGCCCTGTTCCGGCCTCGGCGTGATCCGCCGGAAACCGGAAATCCGGTATAAGGAGCCGGAGAGCTTCGCCGCGCTGCCGGAGACGCAGTACGCCATCCTCTGCGAGGCGGCGCGGATGGTGAGGGACGGGGGCGTTCTGCAATATTCCACCTGCACCCTGAACCCGGCGGAGAACGAGGCGGTTTCCGCCCGTTTCCTGCGGGAACATCCGGAGTTTTCTCCCCGCGCTCTGCCGCTTTCTCTTTCCCTGTGGGACTTTTCCCTGCGGGACGGTCCGCCCTCCCATGAACTGACCCTTTTTCCGCCGGTGCACGGCGCCGACGGCTTTTACATCGCCGGGTTCGTGAAAGCGGGAACGGGCGATACACGGATGAGGTGACCTTTTTTGCTGATCGACTGCAAATCCATGCCGTTCGAAGAACTGCGCGCCGCGCTGACCGAACGCGGTATCCCCGCGTTCCGAGCCGCGCAGATTCGGGGCTGGCTGGACAACGGCGCGGTCTCTTTCGACGAAATGCGCAATCTTCCGCGCACCCTGCGGACGGAACTTTCCGATTTTTTCTGTATTCCGACGGTGAAAATTGAAAAAAAGCTTGTATCCGATAGGGATAATACGGTAAAATATCTCTATGGCCTGTCGGATGGGGAAAATGTGGAATCGGTGCTGATGCAGTATCGTCACGGCTGGTCCCAGTGCCTGTCCACGCAGGTGGGATGCCGGATGGGCTGCTCCTTCTGCGCCACCGGCATGGGCGGCTTTGTCCGGAATCTGCTTCCCTCCGAAATCATGGCCCAGATCGAAGCGGCGCAGGCCGATACCGGCGTGCGGGTTTCCTCCGTGGTGCTGATGGGGATGGGGGAGCCGCTGGATAATTTCGACAATGTGCTCCGCTTTCTTGCCATGCTGTCCGAGCCGGGCGGCGTACACATCGGGATGCGGCATGTGTCCCTGAGTACCTGCGGGCTGGTGGACCGGATTTATCAGCTGATGGAGCATAACCTGCAGCTCACCCTGTCGGTTTCTCTCCACGCGCCGAATGATGCGATCCGTTCCCGGATGATGCCGGTAAACCGCCGCTGGCCGATGGCGGAGCTGCTGAAGGCCTGCCGGGATTACAGCGAAAAAACCGGCCGCCGGATTTCCTATGAATACGCGATGGTGGACGGGGTGAACGATACCGACGCCTGCGCCGAGGAGCTTGGCCGGAAGCTGAGGGGGACTCTCTGCCACGTCAACCTGATCCCGGTCAACGAGGTGCCGGGAAAGGACCAGCGCCGCAGTTCCGTCAAACGGCTGCACGCCTTTTCCGCCATATTGGAGCGGTACGGTGTGACCGTTACCGTCCGCCGGACGCTGGGCAGCGATATCAACGCATCCTGCGGCCAGCTTCGCCGGCAGACGGCGGAGGCTTCGCCGGACGGAAACGGCGTAGGCTGATATTTGGGATAAGGAAGGGAGGAAAACACCATGCAGGCTTATGGAAGGACGGATACCGGCCGCGTCCGGGAAACCAATCAGGACGCCTTCATCTGCGGCCGGCTGTCGGAGGACGCGCTGTTCGTCGTGGTATGCGACGGTATGGGCGGGGCGAACGGCGGCAACGTGGCGAGCGCCATGGCCGTCAAGGTGATTTCCGACCGGATTATGGATGTTTATCGGGAGGGACTCGCCGCCAATTCCCTGCGCAATCTGCTGGAAAGCGCGATTGCCGCAGCCAATATCGAGATTTACGACGCGGCAATGGAAGAGCCGGAGCTGCGGGGAATGGGCACCACCGTGGTGGCCGCTATCCTGCGGGACAGGGAGCTGGCGCTGGCGCATGTCGGCGACAGCCGCGCCTATTTCGCCGGTCCGGAGGGGATGGAGCAGATCACTCGGGACCATTCCATTGTTCAGGCGATGGTGGAAAAGGGCCAGCTTACGCAGGACGAGGCGAAAAACCATCCCCGCAAGCATTTTATTACCCGGGCCCTCGGGGTGGAGGATACGGTGGAAAGCGACTACAATGAATTCCGCGTTCCGCCGGATACCCGGCTTCTTATCTGCACGGACGGACTGACCAATATGGTTGAGACCGATGAAATATACGATCTGGTTTGGTCCACAGACCCGCCGGAAGTACCCGACCGGCTGCTTCACGCGGCCAATATGGCGGGCGGCAGCGATAACATCACGGCCGTTCTGGTGGCGTAATTTTGCGATTCAGGAGTGAGGTATTTCGTGGATAAGTATATTGGCAAACGGCTGGACGGCCGGTATGAAATTCGGGAGATCATCGGCGTAGGCGGCATGGCCTATGTGTATAAGGCGTACGATACGATCGACGATCGTGTTGTCGCCGTCAAAATCCTGAAGGACGAGTTTCTGGCCAACGAGGAGTTTACCCGGCGGTTCAAAAACGAATCGAAGGCGATCGCCATCCTGTCCCATCCGAATATCGTCAAGGTGTACGATGTGAGCTTCGGCGAGCGGATGCAGTACATTGTCATGGAGTATATCGACGGGATTACGCTCAAGGAATACATCGAACAGCAAAAGGATATCCGTTGGAAGGAAGCCGTTCATTTCACCGTGCAGATTCTGCGCGCCCTTCAGCATGCGCACGACAAGGGGATTGTCCACCGGGATATCAAGCCGCAGAATATCATGCTTCTGCCCGACGGCACAATCAAAGTGACGGATTTCGGCATCGCCCGTTTTGCCCGCAGCGATATCCGGGCCACCAGCACCGCCGAAAAAGCGATCGGCTCGGTGCATTACATCAGCCCGGAGCAGGCCCGCGGCGATATCACCGACGAGAAGGCGGATATCTATTCGGTCGGCGTAATGCTGTATGAAATGCTGACCGGTCAGCTTCCCTTTGAGGCGGACAACGCGGTTTCGGTAGCTATCATGCAGATGCAGGCCGAGCCGAAGAAACCGAGCGAGATCAATCCCGACATCCCGGAAGGGCTGGAGGAGATTACCCTCAAAGCGATGCAGAAAGACCCCGCCAAGCGGTATCAGTCGGCGGCGGAAATGCTGTATGACATCGACGAGTTCAAGCGCAACCCGAGTATTCATTTTGAGTATAAGTATTTTGTGGACGAAACCCCTACCCGCTTTGTGGAAGCGATCACCCGCGTCAAGGGGAGCGAACCGGAAGAGGACGCCAAAGGGGAGGACGACGAGGAAGAGGAAGAAGAGGAGCATAAAGGTCCTCCGGTAATCCCGATCCTTGCCGCGGTGGCCGGCGCGTTTGTGCTGGTGGCCCTGCTGTTTGTGGGAGCGGTCTTTGTCCTCGGTATCTTTGATAAGGATTCCAAGGAGGACGTGGAAGTTCCGAATTTCATCGGCATGGAGTACATGACCGAGATTGCCAACAATTCGGAGTATACCAGCAAGTTTAAATTCCAGCCCGTGAATGTATCGGATGACGAGGTACCGGCTGGACAGGTGATCGATCAGGATCCCAAGAACCCGAAGAAGATCAAGATTCACGATACGGTTACCTTAAAGATCAGCACCGGCCCGCAGATGCTCGAAGTCCCGGTGCTCGGCACCAACGAGTCGAGCGAGGTGGTTCGTCAGCGGCTGGAAAACAAGGGCTTTGTGGTTCAGCCGGTGGAACAGTCCAGCGATGAGGTTGAGGCCGGTCTGGTAATCAAGCTCTCTCCGTCGCCCGGCGAGAAAGCGGCCAAGGGCAGCGTTGTGACCATGGTGGTCAGCACCGGTAAGGAGCCGGTAGCGGATGTGGCGGTGCCGAACGTGACGAAGGCCCTGCTCTCCAACGCCAAGAAAACGCTGGCGGAAAAAGGCTTCACGGTTAACGACAGCAATATCGTCTATCAGAACAGCGCCGATCCGGGCAGTGTCCTGCCGAAAAACTATGTTATCTCGCAAAGCCCCGCCGCCGACGAAATGCTGGCTCCCGGGTCGGAGGTCAAGCTGGTGGTCAGTTCCGGTTTCTGCGATACCTCCATTCAACTGGGATTGCCGCTGCCCGCGTCCTCCTCTTCCATCGCCCGGATCAATGTGGAGGTTTATATTGACGGTGTGCAGGATACCAACCTGTCTCTTTCCAATATTCTGCCGCGGGAATATGGATCCCCGACCCTCAAATTCACCAAGCAGAAGGCGTCCTATGATGTGACGATCCTGATTGGCGAAGTGGGGAAGTCGCCGCAGAACTACAAAAAATATACCGTCAATGGGGAAACGGGCAAGGTGACGGAAATCAGGAGCTATGAATTCGTTTACAGCGAGGATACGCAGGTTACCACCGAACCGACCGAGCCGACGGAACCGCGTTTTGATTGGGATAATAAGCGGCGATAGAACCTCCGGCGGGGGATCTCTCCATAAGGGAGAAGGGACGTTTATGGCGCAGGAATGCAAGGGAATCGTGTTAAAATGCATCGGCGGCTTCTATTATGTAGAAGCCGCCGATATGGTATATGTGTGCCGTGCGCGGGGCGCGTTCCGTAACAGCGGCGTGACGCCGATGGCTGGGGATATCGCGGCGATTACCGTGCTGCCGGAGGGAAAAGGCTCGCTGGACACCATTGATGAACGCAAAAACAGTCTGATCCGGCCGCCGGTGGCGAATCTCGATCTGCTGGCGGTGGTCGCTTCTATTGTGGAGCCGGCTCCCAGTACGCTGGTGATCGATAAGATGATTGCCGTGGCGGAGATGAACCATATCGAACCGATTGTGGTGTTGAATAAGGCGGATTTGCAGGATACGGCGCATCTGGAGTGGATTTACCGGACTGCCGGACTGGAGGTGTTTCCGGTTTCCGCGCTTTCCGGGGCGGGCGTGGAAGCACTGCGCCGTCGGCTGGTGGGGCAGGTAACGGCGTTCACCGGCAACTCGGGGGTGGGGAAGTCCAGCATTCTGAACGCGATTGATCCCCGCTTTTCTCCGCAGACCGGCGAGATCAGCCGGAAGCTGGGACGCGGGCGGCACACCACCCGGTCAACCGAGCTGTACCGGCTGGAAAAGGGCGGCTATATTGTGGATACGCCCGGATTTTCCTCTCTGGAGCTGGAACGGGTACAGCGGATCTATAAAGAGGATTTACCCTATTGTTTCCGCGAATTTATCCCCCTGCTCGGACGGTGCCGGTTCACCAGCTGTTCCCATACCCGGGAAGCGGGCTGCGCGGTGCTGGAGGCGGTGGAGCAGGGGAAAATCGCGCCGGAGCGGCATAAAAGCTATACGGCGATTTATGAGGAAGTCAAGGATCTGAAAACATGGCAGTAAAGGGAGTCTCCGGCGTGAATGGCGTGAATGGCTTGAACGATGTAAACGATATGAACGGCGTAAATGACCGAAAAAGCATAGTGGAGCAACGCCGCTGTGTGATCTGCGCCGCTGGTCCGGTGGGGAATGCGGAAGCCCTTCGGCCGCTTCTGCGGCCGGACGACTGGGTGATTGCGGCGGACGGCGGGGTTTCTCTGGCCCGTCGGCTGGGGCTGACGCCTTCGCTCCTGGTGGCGGATTTTGATTCCTCCCGCCGTCCGGACGAGGGCTTGACTGGTGAAAATGCGGGCGGCGCCGGGGTGCCGGTCGCTTCCCTTCCGGTGAAAAAGGACGATACCGACACCATGGCGGCCGCCCGCATTGCGCAGGAGCGTGGATTCCGTGATTTCCTGATTCTGGGCGGGACCGGAGGGCGGCTGGATCATACCGCGGCAAATTTCGCGGTGCTGCTGTGCCTTCGCCGGCAGGGGGCCAGAGCGGTGATGGCGGATGAACACGGATGGACCGAAATGCTGCTGCCGGGGCGCTGTTTTGTCGAACCGGAGACGGGGATGAAGCTTTCTCTTCTTCCCTATGCAGGCGAGGTGACCGGTCTTTCGGTGAAAAACGTAGAGTATCCGCTGGAAAAGGCAACGCTGACCCCGGATTTTCCGTTGGGTGTAAGCAACGAATTTACCGGCCCTTATCCTGTCGAAATCGAATTTGAAACGGGAATTCTTCAGCTTTTTCTTTCAAAAGATTGACACCACATCCGCCGTTCCGGAATATGCTGTTACTAAGACACGGGAAATCGCCGTGGTCGATATCAGCAGGAGGGACGGTGTTTTTTTATGAGACGGTGTAATTGCAGCAACGGCGGCTTATGTTTCGCGGCTTTCGGCGCGGGACTGCTGATCGCGTCTCTCTGCCCGGCACAGCTGATCCTGGTATTGGCTGCGGCAGCGTTGGTGCTGCTCGGTGTTTCTCTGGTCAGAAATTGAATGGAGGATGGTCGGCTATGAAAATTGTGATCGTCAAGAGCCCAAAAATGTTTGGCGGTATCCTGCGGAAGATTTTTGGCATCAAGAAGGACAGCTACATAGAGCAGTGATGAGCCGTTTCATTCGGAACACCGTAAAAGCCCTCCGTCCCTTGTGGACGGAGGGCTTTTACGGCGAAATAAACACCTCCAGCGGGTTTCAGGAAAAAACGGATGATTTGCAGCCTTCTTTTCACCGAAAAGGGCGCTTTTGCGTAAAATAGGATATGACAGGTAATGCTATAGGAAGGAGGCGGCTTTATGCACCGGTTTCCCTCTGCCCGCCGCACCCGTTCGCTCCGCCGCGGAGCGAGAAAGGGACCATTGTTTTTGCTCCTGCTTGTGGTGCTGGCCGTCGGGCTGCTGGCGGCCGTCGATATTCGCATCCGGCCGATGCTGAAAACCTACGGGGTCAATCAGGCGACCACCGCCGCCACCAGAGCCGTGAACGACGCGGCGCAGAGGGTCTTGAATGAAACGGGGATGGGGTATGACGATCTGGCCGTGGTTACCAAGGACGCGGAAGGGAAAATCCTGTCGGTGTCCACCAATACCGCCAATATGAACCGCCTTAAATCGGCTGTGGGAGACGCGGTTCTGGAAGAGCTGCAGCGGCAGGAAACGCAGACGGTGGAGATTCCTCTCGGCAGCATTCTCGGCGGCGGTCTGCTGACCGGCCGGGGGCCGAAAATCCGTGTAAAGGTGCCGATGAACTCCACGGTGGAAACCTCGTTCCGCAACGAATTTGAGGGAGCGGGGATCAATCAGACCCGCCACGAAATCACGCTGGACGTGAAGATAACGGTGTATGCCATGCTGCCGGATGAGAACACGGCGGTCGAGGTGGAAACCGGATTTACCGCGGCGGAAACTATTCTGGTCGGCGAGGTGCCGCAATGGGCGGCCATAGGAAAATCCTGAATCCGGAATGACCGATTTGTTTTGCATAAGTCTCCGCCTTCTGTTATAATGGCGTTTAGAAGCAATGCGGCGGCGAGCCTTCCCGCCTTTTCGCGGGAAGGTTCGCCGCCAATCCGAATTGGCATGGGATGACCCATCCTTGGCGGGAAAAGGCAGAAAGGATAACGATAGGATGGACGTGGAATTACAGGAAGCGGGCCGCAGGGTAGAGGAATTGCGGGCGCAGATCAACGAATACAGCCGTCTTTATTATGAGGAGGACGCGCCGGCCGTCGAGGATGATGAATTCGACGCGCTGACCCGGGAGCTTCGCGGACTGGAAAGCCGATATCCGCAGCTGATAACGCCGGATTCCTATACCCAGCGGGTGCAGGGGGCGGTTTCCGCCCAGTTTTCCCCGGTTCGCCATGAGGCGCCGCTGGAAAGCCTGCAGGACGTTTTTTCGCTGGAGGAGCTGCGGGAGTTCGACCGCCGCGTCCGTGAAACGGCGGAAGCGCCGGTTTATGTGGTGGAACCGAAAATCGATGGATTGTCCATCGCGTTGGAATATGTGGACGGCCGGTTTGTCCGGGGCGCTACCCGGGGCGACGGTCAGGTGGGCGAGGACGTTACCCATAATCTGCGCACTATCCGTTCCATCCCGAAGAAGCTGACCCGTCCGGTTCCGCGTATCATTGTCCGGGGCGAAGTATATATGCCGCGGGAGAGCTTCGCCGCTCTGGTGGAACGGCAGGAGCAGGAAGGGGAAAAGCCCTTCAAAAATCCCCGCAATGCCGCCGCCGGTTCCCTTCGTCAAAAGGACGCCGCCGTAACCCGGGGCCGAAATCTGGATATCTTTGTGTTCAACCTTCAGCTGCTGGAGGGAGAAACGGTGGATTCCCACGCCGCGTCGCTGGAATTGATGAAGGAGCTTGGTTTTCATATTATCCCGTTTTATTCCGTTCACGATTCCATCGAAAGCGTGATTCGGGAAGTGGAACGAATAGGAGAGCGGAGGCGTTCCCTTGCGTATGATATTGACGGCGCCGTTGTAAAGGTGAATGGCTTTTCACAAAGGGAACAGCTCGGAAGTACCTCAAAATTTCCCAAATGGGCTTCCGCTTATAAATATCCGCCGGAGGAAAAGCAGACCACCCTTGTTGACGTGGAAATCAACGTCGGGAGAACCGGCGTATTAACGCCGACCGGTGTATTTGATCCCGTCACGCTGGCGGGGACGACGGTGAGCCGGGCAACGCTGCATAACGAGGATTTTATCGCCGAAAAAGGGCTGTGCATCGGGGATGTCGTTGTGCTCCGCAAGGCGGGGGACATCATTCCCGAGGTGGTACGGGTCGAGGCGCACAAGCCCGGCGCGGAGCCATACCGGATGCCGCATATTTGCCCCTCCTGCGGGTCGGAGGCTGTGCGGGAGGAAGACGAGGCCGCGCTTCGCTGCAACAATCCGGAATGTCCCGCTCAGCGTATCCGCAACCTGATCCATTTTGCCTCCCGTGATGCGATGGATATCGAAGGGCTGGGGCCGGCGGTAGTGGAACAACTGGTCTCCGCCGGACTGGTCTGTAATGCATATGACCTTTACGGGCTGAAAAAGGAGGATGTGGCCGCGCTGGAGCGGATGGGGGAGAAATCCGCGGATAATCTGCTGGAAGCCATTGAAAAATCCAAATCTGACGAGCTGTTCCGGGTAATCTTCGCTCTGGGGATTCGCCATATCGGCCAGAAAGCGGCCAAGCTGCTTGCCGACCGCTTCGGCTCCATGGAGGCGATTATGGAAGCTTCGGCGGAAGAAATCAGCGCGATCGACGGGTTTGGAGAGATTATGGCGGAAAGCGCGGCGCGGTTCTTTTCTCTGCCCCAGTCCCGGCATTTTGTGGAACAGCTGCGGCTGGCCGGAGTCAACATGGAACAGCAAAAGGAGGAGGGGGCGGCCGACCGCCGTTTTGCTGGGATGACCTTTGTGCTGACCGGCACCCTTCCGACGCTGAAACGGGACGAAGCGTCGGCGATTATTGAGAGGTACGGCGGAAAGACCGCTGGAAGCGTATCCAAAAAGACCTCCCTTGTCCTCGCCGGGGAGGATGCGGGCAGTAAGCTGACCAAGGCGCAGCAGCTCGGCATCCGGATTATCGACGAGGAAGAATTTCAGGCGATGCTGCAGTAAGCGGAATGATCTTTCCGCCGCCGGAGGACCGTTGAAAAAAGAAAATCGGGTGTCCCTTCGGAATATTCTGCACGCGGGCTTATTCCCAGCTTTTCCATATTTCCGGCTGGTATCCCACCGTCGCCTGCCGCCCGTTCCGGACGATCGGCGTGCGGAACAGCCGGGGATTTTCCAACAGCTTTACTTCCCGGTCGCTGTCATAGGCAAGATAGCGGAGCAGGGCCGCATCCGGCGATTTTTCGTCGATCAGGGCGTCCAACCCGCCGACAGCCGTTTTTACGCTGGCCAGCTCGCCCTTGCTCATACCGAACTTGGCAACGTCGATGCTTTGAAAAGGGATTTTTCGTTCTTTAAAATAGCGTTCCGCCTTTTTGGTATCGAAGCACTTCTTCTTCCCGAAAATCTGAATGGTCATTTCGTATATTCCGCCTCCTGTTCGTCGCAGATACTATATCCCGATTCCCGCAGTACAGTTTTTGCCCGCGTCCGCTTTTCTTCCCGGAGCAGAACATAGTCGGTGTCAAAGGTGGATACGGCAAAAACGGGGATGTGTTTCTCCGCCAGCCGCGCCGCAATCGGGGCCAGTATTCCGGTCAGGGAGAAATCCAGCGGCCCTTCCAGCCGGAACGCCGACCAGCCGGTTTCCGCCGACAGACAGCCGTCCGCCGGGACGGCGGATTCTTCGCAGACCAGCGACGTTTCCTGATCGGTACGGGCGAAAAATACCAGCCGGCCTGAAATATTCCCGAGCGCGGCGGCGGTTGCCCCCTCATTCAACTTACACACAGCATACCGGCCGTTCAAAAAAGTCAGTTTCAACGATGGTTTCTCCTTTTTCACCCATATTTCAGGGAAACAGCTTCCACAGAATCCAAGCGATCACCGCCGTCCAGAACAGGAGGATGGGAACGGCGTAATACCATTTCTTTGGCTTTCCATTTTTCCACAGGCCTCTGGCTTCCCGACGGCATTCTTCCATAACCGATGGCGGAATCAGCCGAATGCTTAACATAATCAGCAGGGGGAGGATCAGAAGATCGTCCAGATATCCCAATACCGGAATAAAATCGGGGATCAGGTCCACCGGCGAGAGGGCGTAGCCTACCGTGAGGCCGGCCGCCGCTTTGGCATACCAAGGAACATCCGGCCGGCGCATGGCCAGCGTCAATGCCGCTGTCTGTTCACACAAAGCTTGTGCTTTATCCTTCCACGACAAGGCGGCCGTCCCTCCTTCGTTTTTTCTTATCCGATAAATTGAAAACAGCTTGACGAAAAAGGGACCGCGCCGGACAGGCACGGTCCCTTTGCATCGGTTATTCCAAAGGCTCGGACGAAGCGGCCAGATCGAATTCCTTTTCGATTTCCTCCGACGGCTTTCTGCCGACCAGACTGACCACAAGGATGGCGGCGCTGGCGACAAGGAACGCCGGAAGCAGCTCATAGATTTCCCAGATACCGCCGATCGGTTTAACGAGGAATTTCCAGACAAAGACCATCGCGCCGCCGGAAAGCATTCCCGCGAAAGCGCCCCACAGCGTCGTACGCTTCCAGAACAGGGCAAAGAGCACCACCGGCCCGAACGCTGCGCCGAACCCGGCCCATGCGAAGGAAACGATATCGAAAATCGAACTGTCCGGATCGCTGGCAATAATCGCGCTGATGATGGCGATAACAATAACCGTCCCGCGGGACACCCACATCACGGTTTTGTCGCTGGCTTTTTTACAGATCAGGCCCTTGAAGAAATTCTGCGATACACTGGAGGACGCCACCAGAAGCTGCGAATCCGAGGTGGACATGGTGGCCGCCAGAATACCGGCGAGAATTACGCCGGCAATCAGCGCCGTTGCCACCCCATGGCTTCCCAGCGCTTCGGAAATCTTGATAAAGATGGTTTCCGCTTCCGCGCTGGTGGTGAGCACGCCGGGCAGCATCGCCGCGCCGACGACGCCGATCACCACCGCCGCCGTCAGAGAAATGACGACCCAAATCGTGGCGATCCGGCGGGAGACTTTTAGTTCGTGGGGATTGCGGATTGCCATAAAACGGAGGAGCACATGAGGCATTCCGAAATAGCCCAGACCCCAGGCGAGCATGGAGGCGATTTTAAGCGCTCCGTACGGTTCCGCCGTCCCGCTTTCCGGTGCGTGAGTCTGTATCATACTTAAAAAGCCGGGCATACTTTCCGCGTTTTCCACCACCGCGCCGACTCCGCCGGCCGATACCACGCCGAAAACCAGCACGATCACCAGCGCGGCGGACATCAGAAAGCCTTGAATCGTATCGGTGGTGCTTTCCGCCAGAAAGCCGCCGATCGCCGTATACAGCACGATGACCAGTGCGCTGATCAGCATGGCGATCTCATAGTTCAGGCCGAATATGCTCTGGAACAGCCGTCCGCAGGCGGCAAAGCCGGAAGCAGTATACGGGACGAAAAACACCAGAATGATGATGGCGGAAATGCTCATCAGCACCTTGTTTTTATCATGGAAGCGATTGGAAAAGAAGTCGGGGATCGTGATGGAATTCCCGGCCACTACCGTATACCGGCGCAGACGGCGGGCTACCAGCAGCCAGTTGACATAGGTGCCGACCGCCAGACCGATCGCCGTCCAGCCGGCGTCCGCGATGCCGGTCAGGTAAGCGAGGCCGGGAAGCCCCATCAGCAGCCAGCTGCTCATATCCGAGGCCTCGGCGCTCATGGCCGTTACCAGCGGGCTGAGCCCGCGGCCGCCCAGATAAAATTCTCCGGTCGTCTTGCTCTTGCGTGCGTACACGATGCCGATGGTCAAAACCAGCGCCATATACAGCCCCATGGCGATCAGCATACAAATGTGTTCCGTTGTCATCCTCTTTCCTCCTCAATAATGCAGAACGCGGCGTTATCCGCCCTGCCGATCCTTTTTACTGGCTTTCACCGCGTCCCAATAGGCCTTGAAGGCCTGTTCGTTTTTGTTGTCTCCCGGTACATAATACACCTTGTCTCTGATTGCATCCGGGAGGTATTGCTGGGGAACCCAGCCGCCGGGAAAGTCGTGCGGATACAGGTAGAATTGGCCCTTGCGCTCCGCATCCTCCCCGTCGTAATGCTTGTTCTGAAGCTGGCGGGGAATGGGGCCGGAGCGTCCGGCCTGCACGTCCGCCATTGCCGCATGGAACGCTTCCGCCGCCCGGTTGGACTTCGGCGCGTTGCAGACCATGATGACCGCACAGGAGAGGGGGTGGAGCGCTTCCGGCAGCCCTACCTGCATGGCGGCGTCCACCGCCGCTTTGACGATCGGGATAATCATGGGATAGGCCAGCCCCACATCCTCGCACGCGCAGACCATCAGCCGCCGGCAGGCCGAGGGGAGATCCCCGGCGTTGAGCAGCCGGGCAAGGTAATGGATGGCGGCGTTCGGATCGGAGCCCCGCATGGATTTCTGATAAGCGGAAACAATGTCGTAATGCTCGTCGCCCTCCCGGTCGTACCGCATGGCGCTGCGCTGGGCGAGCTGTTCGGCCGTATCCGCCGTCACATGGAGCGCGCCTTCCGCATCCGGAGAGGTGGCCAGCACGCAGAGCTCGACCGCGTTGATCGCTTTCCGCACGTCCCCGCCGCAGGCGGAGGCGATATGCTTTACCGCTTCGGGTTCCACTTCAATCGAAAGGGACTGCTCGGTTTCGAGATACCGGAAGGCCCGCTCCACCGCCCGTTCGATGTCCGCGGCCTCCACCGCCTTGAATTCAAAAACAGTGGATCGGCTGAGAATGGCGCTGTAGACATAAAAATAAGGGTTTTCCGTGGTGGAGGCGATCAGCGTGATCCTCCCGTTCTCGATATGTTCCAGCAGGGTCTGCTGCTGCTTTTTGTTGAAATACTGGATCTCGTCCAGATACAACAGCACCCCGTTCACCGCGGCGAGGGTGTCCAGCTCCTCCACCACCGCCTTGATGTCTGCCGTGGAGGCGGTGGTTCCGTTCAGACGGTGAAGGCGTATGTCGGTCTTTTGCGCAATGATACGGGCCAGCGTGGTTTTCCCCACGCCGGAGGGCCCATAAAAAATCAGATTGGGGATGCGGCCCGAATCGATGATACCCCGCAGCGCCTTTCCGGGGGCGAGCAGGTGACGCTGACCAACCATGTCGTCCAGCGTTTCGGGGCGCAGCCGGTCAGCCAGCGGCGCTGCCATAGGGCTTGCTCCTTTCCGCCGCCCGCGGCGGCGCGTGTTGGAAGAGAGAACGGGGACGGTTATCCGCGGAGCCGGACAAAAAAGCCGAGCGCCCGGCGGATGCTTTCATCCCAGAAATCCCAGTTATGCGTTCCCGGCCATTCTTCATAGGTGTGTCCGATCCCGAGCGCGTCCAGATGACGGTGGAACCGCCGGTTGTCCTCAATCATAAAATCGGATTCCCCGCAGCTGATATACAGCGCCGGGATCGGCCCTCCCTTTACCGCCTGTTCGGCGAGAGGGAAGAGATCGTCCTCCGGGGCGAGACAGCCGCCGCAGATGGACGCAATCTCCTTTTCGGCCATCCCATTGGCGGAGGCCGCCAGCCGGGCGCGGACGTCCGTCGCGCCGGAAAAGCTCCCGGCCGCGGCGAAACGGCCGGGACGGCGGAGCGCCAGCTTCAGCGCGCCGTAGCCGCCCATGGACAGCCCGGCCACGAAGGTATCCTCCCGCCGGTCGGACAGACGGAACATCTGTCGGCAAAGGACGGGAAGCTCCTCCGCCACATAGGTATAATAATCCAGCCCGCAGGCCATATCGCAGTAAAAACTGCGCTGTACCTCCGGCATGACGAGGGCGATCCCCGCCTGCTCGGCGTAATAATCCGCCCGCGAACGGCGGAGCCAGGCCGAATGGTTTTCCGACAGCCCATGCAGGAGATACAGCACCGGCATCTCCCCCTCCGGTCCGCCGGCCTTGCCGAGCGGCAGACTGACCGAAAGCGAGGTCATCATTCCCAGCGATTCGGAATAAATCGTGCCTTCAAAAACGGCCATGGAAATCGCTCCTTAATACAGCGGATACCGGCCGCAGAGGGCGGTCACGCCTTCGCGGACCGCATCCGCCTTGGCATCGAAATCGGTCACGGCGTCGGAAATAAAGCCGGCGATCAGATCCATGTCGGCTTCCTTCAGTCCGCGGCTGGTTACCGCCGGGGTGCCGATGCGGATACCGCTGGTCACGAAAGGGGAGAGGGGCTCGTTCGGGATGGTGTTCTTGTTCACTGTGATGAACACCTCGTCCAGCCGGTGCTCCAGCTCCTTGCCGGTGATGCCGGTATCCCGCAGATCCATCAGCATCAGATGATTGTCGGTGCCGCCGGAAACCAGCTTCAGCCCGCGGGAGGTCAGTCCTTTCGCCAGCGCGGCCGCGTTGAGGCGGATCTGGTGCTGATACGCCTTGAATTCGTCGGTCAGCGCTTCGCCGAAGCAGACCGCCTTCGCCGCGATCACATGCATCAGCGGGCCGCCCTGAGAACCCGGAAATACCGCCTTGTCAATCGCCTTGGCGTATTCCTCGCGGCAGAGGATCATGCCGCCGCGGGGGCCGCGCAGGGTTTTGTGGGTGGTAGTGGTCACCACGTCGCAGTAGGGAACGGGGTTCATGTGCTCGCCCGCCGCGACCAGACCGGCGATGTGGGCCATGTCCACCATCAGCAGCGCGCCGCACGCGTCGGCGATTTCACGCAGCTTGTCGAACCGGATTTCCCGGGCGTAGGCGCTCGCGCCGGCGACGATCAGCTTGGGCTTGACTTCCATTGCCTGCGCCATCAGCTTGTCATAGTCGATGAAGCCGGTTTCCTCGTCCACGCCGTAGGCCACAAAATTATACAGCGCGCCGGAGAAATTCACCGGGGAGCCGTGGGTCAGATGGCCGCCGTGGGCCAGATTCATCCCCAGCACGGTGTCGCCCGGCTTAATCAGGGCGAAATACGCGGCCTGATTGGCCTGCGCGCCGGAGTGGGGCTGCACGTTCGCGTGCTCCGCGCCGAACAGGCGGCAGGCGCGGTCGCGGGCGATATTCTCTACCACGTCCACATCCTGACAGCCGCCGTAATACCGCTTGCCGGGATAGCCTTCGGCGTACTTATTGGTCAATACGCTCCCCATCGCGGCCATGACCGCCGGAGAAACGATGTTTTCCGAAGCAATCAGCTCCAGATTGCGGCGCTGGCGGAACAGCTCCTGTTCCATGGCCTGTCCGACCTCCGGATCGGCGGCCTTGACAAATCCGATTGTGTCCATCATGCTGGAGTACATAGACCTATCTCCTTTGTAAAAACAATAATTGCTTCTACTATAGCACTTTTTCACGGTTTTCCGCAATAGAAAAGCCGGAACTTTTCCGTCCCGACTCAAAAATTTCCTGATTTTTTATCGGTATCCGCCGGGTTATCATGACCTGCTCCCGTTTCTGACGGGAAATGGCTCCGAACCCGGGGAGAATTTTCGTCCGGCTCCAGCGCTTCCCGCACCGGAAGCCACAGCGTCCGCTTTTCCTCGAAGCGCATCGCTCTCGCCGGACTGGTGGAGGGAAGGATATGCTTGGGCAGACCGGCCAGCGGATCGGGGCAAACCAGCTTGCCGTAAAACCGCGCCGCGCCCTGCGAGTTAAAGAATACCGCCTCCAGTCCGGGACAGCGCTTAATCAGGCCGGAGAAATCGTTCGGCTCCGGCCGGGCGATGGACGCGTCCGCGCTGCCCTTTCTCTCGCATTCCCGCAGCACGTCCCACAGCGCGATCCGTTTTTCCTGCAGGAAGGCTGTGCGGTCCGCATACCTCTCCGGCAGGGGACGGCCCCACAGACTGAACAGAATCCGCCAGAAGGCGTTCTGCGGGTTTCCGTAATACTGCAGCTTTTCCAGAGACTGAACCGACGGCATGGTGCCGAGGATCAGCACGCGGGCATTCTTTTCCGCCAAAGGCGGGAATCCTTCCGGCATCCGCTGTTCTCCTTTCGCTGTTTTTTCAACGATAGTATAGCACAAAAACGGCGGGCAGGGAATGGGAACCAGCCCATTGACGGAAACGGCAAAGGAAGGTAAAATAGAAAACGTGTCGGATGGCGACTTTTTTCGACTGGTTGCGTCTTTCGCCGTCCGGCTTCCAGAAAGGGGGAGACCGATATGCCGAACGTGAAACCGGCCGATAAAGCCGGAAAAGCCGCCGGTACAGCCGGCAAAAAGAAAAAAAGCGCCCTCCGCGCCGTAGAGGCGCTGAAGGCGTTGTATCCCGACGGAATCTGTTCGTTGGAGTATCAGGACCCGCTTCAGCTGCTGATCGCCACCCGTCTGTCCGCTCAATGCACCGACGCGCGGGTGAATATGGTTACTCCGGCTCTATTTGACCGGTTCCCCACGTTGGACGCATTCGCTGAGGCGCAGCCGGAGGAGGTCGGGGAATACATCCGTTCCTGCGGGCTGTATAAAACCAAGGCGCGGGATATTGTCGCCATGGCCGCCATGCTCCGGGACGCCTATCACGGGGAAATTCCGGATACGGTGGAGGAACTGACCAAGCTGCCCGGCGTGGGGAGGAAAACCGCCAACCTCGTCTGCGGGGACATCTACGGCAAACCGGCCGTGGTGGCGGATACCCACTGCATCCGGATTACCAATCGTCTTGGCCTGACCGATTCCAAGGATCCCTATAAAGTGGAAATGCAGCTGCGGGAAATTCTCCCGCCGGAAGAAAGCAACGCGTTCTGCCACCGTCTGGTTCTGTTCGGCAGGGACATCTGCTCCGCCCGTTCGCCCCGCTGCGCCGACTGTCCGCTCGCGGACGGCTGTCCCGGAAAGGCTGACGGCGGTAAGACGGCAAAGGCGTGACAGGCCGGCGGCATGCGGTAAATCCGAAAAAGCGGACAAGGAACCGGCCGCGCTATTCCGCCGCCGCTTCCTCGGTGCTTTCCGCCTTTTTACCGGTCAGGAACCGCAGGGTCGGCAGCTTCGGCTCGCCGCCCTCCAGCCGGGTGCGGCAGTTGGCGTAGATGGGCATGGCGATCAGGCTGAGGAAGCCCCACAGCACGCTGTAAAGCAGGCAGACCTGCCCTTTTACGTTCAGGAACATGCCGCTGTAGTCCCAGACGTTCAGCTTCATTTTCAGGTTGAACAGGCATCCGCTGAAAAACTCCACCGAGGTGACCGCCAGTGCGCAGAGGGCGCAGCGATGGAACAGCCCGCCCCGGCAGAATCGCTGTACCCGGCCGATCAGGTGGAAGCAGGCGCCTCCGACAAAAAACATGGTCCAATGGGAATATCCCCTCCAGAGGACCTCTATAATGTTATAGAGAAAGCCGCCGATGCAAAACAGGCATACGCCGCATTTCAGTTCGTGGAAAAGCTGCCGCTTGGATAATCTGGTCATGAACCGTTTTTCCTCCTTATGAATTGACGGATCGTTTTCCCTGTTAGGATGCCCGGAGGAGAAGGCGATTCCCCGTGTATTTTTTCCCAACGCCGGTCTCTTTGGTTGTTCCGGCGTTTTGTCTCCGTTTTGCCGACGGCTTTCGTCAAAACAAGGGGGATAGGTTTCTATGGACAACCGTTGCACGGCGTCCCGCTGCCGGCCGATGGAAGCCGGACGGCCTGAACGAGGGATGGGGGAACTGCTGAAAACCCTGATGACCGGCTTCCTGATCGGAATCGGAGCGATTGCTCCCGGCATCAGCGGCGGAGCGATCGCCGTGATTTTCGGTTTGTACCACCGGATCACGGACGCTATCGCGCATTTTTATCAGGATTTTCCGCAGAAAATGAAATTCCTTCTGCCGCTCTGTCTGGGCGGCGGGGCGGGCGTACTGCTGTTCAGCCATGTGATCGCCTATTTATTCGCTTATTATAACGCGCCGGTCCGCATCCTTTTTATCGGGCTGATGGTTGGCACGCTGCCTTCCATTTTTCATACGGCGGCAAAGGAAGGATTCCGACGCCGGTATCTTCTGGCTTTTGCGCTGGCCGCGGCGGCGACGGCGTTCGTTTTCCGCCTGGACGGCGTGGCGTACATCGGCAGCCGGGTCGCGCTCACGTTCCCCGTTCTGCTGGTCTGCGGGGCGGTGATCGGTTTCGGCACCATTGTGCCGGGAGTCAGCTCGTCCTTTCTGCTGATGGCCGCCGGCCTGTATGAGCCGCTGATGGACGTTTTGACGACGATGGAGCTGGCGAAGCTGCTCCCTCTCGGCTTGGGTTTCGGGCTGTTTATCCTGCTTTTTTCCCGGTTAATCAGCTTTTTGTACCGAAAGGCGTACGGCTGGATCAGCTTTACGATTGCCGGTTTGCTGGTCGGCTCGATCGTGCCGGTGATTCCCACCGAACTGTCACCGGACTGGTTTACCATCGGCGCCTGCCTGCTGGCCCTGTCCGGCGGTTGGCTGTCCTGGTATCTTCTGCGAAAAAAAGCGGGCTGACTTCCCGCTTGGCATAAATGAAAAAAGACCGGTTTGTCCGGCGTGATTGGAGGAACTATGGAAACAATACAGACGGCACAGGAACAAACGAAAGAAAAACCGGTCTCCGTGGAGCCTAGCGCGGAGCAAACCGTTTCGCCTTCCGGCGAAGTAAGCGCGGAGGGAACGGAGAGCGCGGAGAGCGGCAGCCGACGCCGCTTTTGGAAAAGGGAAAGGAAGCCGCGAAAGCCCACCTCCGCCATCAGGCTGGATTATTATAAGCTGTTTTGGGTGTTCTTCATCGGCTGCTTCATTGGGGTGGTGCTGGAAACGGCGTGGTGCCTGCTGACCCGCCATCACTATGAAAGTCGGGTGGGCGTTATCTACGGCCCGTTCAATCCGGTTTACGGCGTGGGGGCGGTATTGCTTACCGTTTCGCTGAAATGGCTGAGCGACAAACGCGACCTCTGGATTTTTCTGGGGAGCATGGTGATCGGCGGTGTGTTTGAATACCTTTGCAGTCTGTTTCAGGAACTGGCTTTCGGTACCGTATCGTGGGAGTACAGCAACACGCAATTTAATTTTAACGGCCGTACCAATATTATGTATTCCTTCTTCTGGGGGCTTCTCGGCCTGCTTTGGGTAAAGGAAATTTTCCCCCGGCTTTCCGCGCTGATCGACAAAATTCCCAAAAAGCCCGGCGTGATTCTAACTTGGGTGCTGTCCGTTTTCATGCTGCTGAATATGCTGATTTCCGCTTTGGCGGTGGAGAGGCAGAGCCAGCGTCGGATGGGCGTGCCCGCCACCAACGCGATCAGCCGTTTCCTCGATGAGCATTATCCGGATGAATTTCTGGGGAAGGTTTATCCCAATATGATGGTGGTGGATGAACTGCCAAAATAAAGAATAACAACGGGAAAAAAGATAAAGCAGGGGCAAAAAGAACACTTGTTCTTTTTGCCCCTGTATAGTATACTATCAATATGTCTTAAATCTTGTTGTTGATTCGGGGTGATACCGCTCCGGTCGTGCGGGAAATCTTGGAAAGAGAGGGGGGACTTGCATGGAAATGCCGAAGGACGTCCGTATATCCGTGCGTAAGCTGGTGGAATTTGTGCTGCGGGGCGGCAGTATCGACAATCGTTCCGGCGGGATGGATCGCGCGCAGGAAGGCTCCCGTATCCACCGGCGAATACAGAAAGAGAGCGGCGATGGATACCAGCCCGAGGTGTTTTTCAGTCATACCGAGAGCTACGAGGATATCACTTTTACCGTGGAAGGACGCGCCGACGGCGTGATCGTCGGGGAAGAAACGGTGAAAATCGACGAGATCAAAAGCACCCGTCTTTCTCTCGACGCGATTGGGGAGGATTTCAATCGGCTTCACTGGGCGCAGGCGAAATGCTACGCCTATTTTTATGCGGTGCAGAACGATCAGGAGTCCATGGCGGTCCAGCTCACCTATGTGCATATCGGCGAGGAGGAGACGTCGGGCGAAATCAAGCGGTTTGAGCGGCTTTTTACGCGGGACGAATTGACCGCCGCTTTCGTCGATCTGATGGCGCGGTATAAAAAATGGGCGGACTTCACCTGTGAATGGATGGCCAAACGCACGGCGTCCATTCAGGCGCTCCCTTTTCCGTTCGAACGGTATCGGCCCGGACAGCGTTCGCTCGCCGCCACCGCCTACCGCACCATTGTGGAAGAGGGGACTGCCTTCTGCCAGGCGCCGACCGGAATCGGAAAGACGATTTCCACCCTGTTTCCCGCGGTGAAGGCGATGGGAGAGGGATATCTGGAACGGATCTTTTATCTTACCGCCAAGACCATCACACGGCAGGTGGCGGAGGAGGCCTTCGCCCGGATGAGGGCGAGGGGGCTCTGTTTCAAAACGGTAACGCTGACCGCCAAGGACAAAATCTGCTTTCTGGACGAACGGACCTGCAATCCGGAACAATGCCCTTATGCCGACGGATATTACGACCGGGTAAACGATGTGGTCTTTGAACTGCTGCAAAGCGAGGATCATATGACCCGGGAGGTTATCGAGCGGGCGGGGAGGGAACACCGGCTCTGTCCCCACGAGCTTTCCCTTGACCTGTCCCTCTGGTGCGACGGCATTATCGGCGACTACAATTATCTGTTTGATCCGGTGATGTACCTCAAGCGCTTTTTTTCGGATGGACGCGGCGAATACGCCTTTCTGGTGGATGAAGCGCACAATCTGGTGGACCGGGCGCGGGACATGTATTCCGCCGCGCTGGAAAAGGCGATGTTTTCGGAGCTGAAACGGCGGGTAGCCTCGGAGGATTCCCCGATGGCCAAAGCGCTCGGGGAGGTGGACGACCAGTTTGCCGTACTGCGGGAGCAATGCGGGGGCGAGCGGTATGTGGAGCAGCTTCTTCCCCCGGACGCGCTGGGACGGGCGCTGGTCCGCTTTACCGAGCAGTGCGAGCGCTTCTTTAAAAATCATGCCGATTCACCGGACATGCCCGATCTGATGGAGCTGTATTTTGCGGCGCTGCTGTATCTGAAAATACTCGAGCTGTATGACGAGCGGTATCTCACCGTGGTGGAAATCTGGGGAGGGGAGGTGACGGTAAAGCTCTGCTGTCTGGATCCCTCCGGTCTGCTGCGCATGGCGATGGATCGGGGACGGGCGACGGTTTTCTTTTCCGCCACCCTGACCCCGACGGATTATTTTTCCTCGGTTCTGGGCGGGGATGAGGATTCCCGCCGGATCGCGCTGCCGTCCCCTTTTGAAAGGGATCATCTCAAACTGCTGGTTGCTGATCGGGTCAGCACCCGCTATAAGGACAGGGAGGCCAGCCTGCGGCCGATTGCCGAGCTGATTGCCCGGATGGCGGAGGCCAAAACCGGAAACTATATGGTGTATTTCCCCTCTTATCAGTACATGAACGACGTGTATGAGGCGTTTCGGGAACGCTGCCCGGCCACGGAGACCATCCTGCAGCACGGCGGGATGAGCGAACGGGAAAGGGAGGAATTCCTCGCCCGGTTCGATCAGGCGAACGGCGAAACGCTGGTCGGTTTCTGTGTACTGGGGGGAATCTATTCCGAGGGGATCGATCTGAAGGGGGACCGCCTGATCGGCACCGTTGTCGTGGGAGTCGGCCTTCCGCAGATTGGCAGGGAGCAGGACCGTATCCGGGATTATTATAACCGAAACGGCGGGACAGGCTATGCCTACGCCTATCAATATCCTGGGATGAACAAAGTGCTGCAGGCGGCCGGCCGGGTAATCCGCAGCGAACAGGATCGGGGGGTGGTGCTGTTGATCGACGACCGGTTTAGTACCCCCTCTTATCTGGAGCTGTTCCCCCTGCACTGGAGGGGGTGCCGGCTTATCCGCTCCCCTGAAGCGCTGGAACGGGAGATCCGGGAATTCTGGCGGGAAACGGAACGGCCGCTTTCTGCGGAAGCGGCCTGCACGGGCGGTCCGCCGGAAGAGAAACGGTAAAATGGTAACTGTAAAAAAGAAAGGAAGACGGCTTCATGAAAACGACAGGCCAGCAGGCCAACCGGCCTTTGCCTCTGGACGGCGCGTGGAATGTCCGGGAATTGGGAGGATACAGGACGAAGGATGGGCGGATTACCCGCACCGGCGTTTTCTTTCGGGCGGACGGGACCAGCGGGCTTTCCCGACGGGATGTAGAGACGCTGCGTTCTCTGGGAGTCACGCTGACGGCCGACCTCCGCTCGCCGGAGGAGGTGGCGCAGTGTCCTTCCCGGTTTGCGGACTGCGAGGGTATGCGCTATGAAAATGTGGTGATGTTCGACGGGATGCAGTCCGCTATGTTTCAGGGGGCTGTCCCCGAAACCATGGGAGAACTGTACACCGCGTTGCTGGACGGAGCGCGGCCGCAGTTTGGCCGCCTTTTCCGTTTGTTTCTGGAAAATACCGGCGCGTCCCTGTTCCACTGTACGGCGGGCAAGGACCGCACCGGCGTGACGGCGATGCTGCTTCTGTCGCTGGCCGGGGTGCCGGAGAAAACGATCGTGGCGGATTACGCGGCGAGCGAGGAGAATTTACGGGAGCAGTCCGAGCGGCAGAAGGCGCAGTTCGCCGCTCGGGGGATAGAGATTCCGCCGCATGTTTTTGGTTCCCGGCCTCAGGATATGGAGACGGCGCTTACTCATCTGAATGCCCGGTACGGCGGCGCCGAAGCCTATCTGCGGCTTTGCGGCCTGCGGGAGGAGGAACTGGCCGCTCTGCGGAGCCGGTTTGTAGGAACCTCCGGCGCGTAACCGCCGGACGGGAGCTTTGCCGGCCTGATCGAGCTTTCCGCCCGTCAACAGACCGACAAGACGATGTCCTTTTCCTTGAAAATTCGTATTGCACCAACGTTAAGATACAAGATACAAAACAGCGGCGGGCCGTATTTTCGGCCCGCCGCTGTTTTGCCATAACAATGTTGCCCGGTCTTATTTCACGACCTTGACGCCAAGGGTGGTCTTTTCGCCGTTGATATCCCATTCCATGCTGTAGCCGTCCATTTCGTCGATCCGGATATCGTCCGCCAGCACGTCGCCGGCGATTGCGTTCCGGTTTTCGGTCATCAGACGGGCGATTTTTTCGCTCCCTGTCTGATAAACGGCGATGTGATCGGTTACGTTGAAATCGGCTTCCTTCCGCATGGACTGGATCTTACTGACAATCTCCCGTACGAAACCCTCTTCAATCAACTCGTCGGTCAGGGTGGTATCCAGCACCACCGTCACGCCGCGGTCGCTTTCGCTGGCAAAGCCGGGCTTCGGCGACGCGTCGATCAGCAGTTCCTCCGGGGTGAGGGAAACGTCCCCTTCTGTCAAGGCAAGGACCAGTACGCCGTTGGCGTCCAGTTCCTTTTTGGCTTTGCCGCCGTCCAGCGCCGCCAGCGCATTGCGAATTTCGCCAATCCGCTTGCCGTATTTCTGCCCAAGCAGCTTAAGCTGCGGCTTGAAGGTATAGGCGGTGAAATCGGACACATCCTCCGTAAAGGCAAACTCCTTCACATTCAGCTCATCCCGGACAATCTCCTGATACAGCGGATCCAGCGGATGGTCCGTCATTACAAAGAGCTTGGCGAGGGGCTGACGGTTCTTAATGCTGGCGGCGTTCCGGGCCGCGCGGCCCAGCGTAACAACCTGAAGGACTTCTTCCATGTCCTCCTCCAGCTTCCGGTCAATCCGGCTTTCGTCCGCCGTGGGGAAGTTACAGAGATGGACGCTTTCCGGCGCGGACGGGTCGAGACTGCACACCAGATTGCGGTAGATGTCCTCGCTCATGAAGGGGATCATCGGGGCCGCCAGCTTGGCGACGGTCACCAGCGCGGTATACAGAGTCATGTACGCGGCGATCTTGTCCTCCGGCATACCGGAAACCCAGTAGCGTTCCCGGCCGCGGCGGACATACCAGTTGCTCAGATCGTCCACAAATTCCTGAAGGGCGCGGGCGGTCTCGGGAATTTTATAGTCGTTCAGATTGGCGTCCACCTCGAGTACAAGGGAATTCAGCTTGCTGAGCAGCCATTTGTCCATGACGGTCAGCTTCGCCTCGTCCAGCGAATACCGGGAAGCGTCAAAGCCGTCGATGTTGGCGTACAGGACGAAGAAGGCATAGGTGTTCCACAGGGTGGAGAGGAACTTGCGCTGGCCCTCCTGCACCGCTTTGGCATGGAAACGGTTGGGCAGCCACGGGGCGGAATTGGAGTAGAAATACCAGCGGATCGCGTCCGCGCCGTAGGCGGCGAGCGCTTCGAAGGGATCGACCGCGTTCCCTTTGGATTTGGACATCTTTTGCCCGTTTTCATCCTGCACATGGCCGAGGACGATCACGTTCCGGTAAGGCGCCTTGTTGAACAGAAGGGTGGAGATTGCCAGCAGGGAATAGAACCACCCGCGGGTTTGGTCCACCGCTTCGGAGATGAAATCGGCGGGGAACTGCTGTTCAAACAATTCTTTGTTTTCAAACGGATAATGGTGCTGGGCGAAGGGCATGGAACCGGAATCGAACCAGCAGTCGATCACCTCCGGGGTGCGGGTCATCGGCTTGCCGCATTTCGGGCAGCGGATGGTGACCGCGTCCACATAGGGACGGTGCAGTTCGATATCGTCCGGGCAGTTGTCGGACAGTTCCTTCAGCTCGGCGATGCTGCCTACCGCGTGCTGGTGGCCGCATTCGCACACCCAGATATTCAGCGGCGTACCCCAGTACCGGTTCCGGCTGATACCCCAGTCCTGCACGTTTTCCAGCCAGTCGCCGAAGCGGCCCTTGCCGATGCTCTCCGGCATCCAGTTGACGGTATTGTTGTTCCGGATCAGGTCGTCCTTCACGTCGGTCATCCGGATAAACCAGCTTTCCCGCGCGTAGTAGATCAGGGGCGTGTCACACCGCCAGCAGAAGGGATAGCTGTGTTCGAAGGAGGGAGCGGAGAAAAGGAGCCCGCGTTCCTTCAGGTTTTTCAGCACCTCTTTGTCCGCGTCCTTGCAGAACATGCCGGGCCAGAGAGTCTCCTTGGTCATCTCGCCTTTGCCGTCCACCAGCTGGACGAAGGGGAGATCGTAGCGGCGGCCCACTTTGGCGTCATCCTCACCGAAGGCCGGGGCGATATGGACCACGCCGGTGCCGTCGGTCAGGGTAACATATCCGTCGCAGGTGACGTACCAGCACTTTTTCGCCGGCTGTACGAAATCGAACAGCGGCTCGTATTCCAGATGCTCCAGTTCGCGGCCGGTTTTGGTTTCCAGCACGGTGTATTCCCCGCCAAGGACTGTTTCGGCCAGGTGTTCGGCGAGAATATAGGTTTCCTCGCCGCAGCGGACCTTTGCATACGTTTCATCCGGGTTGACGCAGAGCGCCACATTGGAGGGGAGGGTCCACGGCGTGGTGGTCCAGGCGAGGATATAGGCGTCTTCGCCCTTTACCTTGAATTTGGCGATGGCGGAGCGTTCCTTTACGTCCTTATAGCCCTGCGCGACCTCGTGGCTGGAAAGCGGGGTGCCGCAGCGGGGGCAGTAGGGGACGATCTTGAAGCCTTTGTACAGCAGCCCCTTTTCCCAGATTTGCTTGAGCGCCCACCACTCCGATTCGATAAAATCGTTGTGATAGGTGACGTAGGGATTCTCCATATCGGCCCAGAAGCCGACGGTTTCGGAAAAATCCTCCCACATGCCTTTGTATTTCCACACGCTTTCCTTGCACTTTTCGATGAACGGCTCCAGCCCGTAGGCTTCAATCTGATCCTTGCCGTTGATGTGCAGGAGCTTCTCAACCTCCAGTTCAACCGGGAGGCCGTGCGTGTCCCAGCCGGCTTTCCGGGGAACCATGTACCCCTTCATCGTCCGGTAGCGGGGGATCATATCCTTGATTACACGGGTGAGGACGTGACCGATATGGGGCTTGCCGTTCGCGGTGGGGGGGCCGTCATAGAAGGTATAGGTCGGGCAGCCCTCCCGGTCCTCCATGCTCTTTTCAAAAATGTGGTGTTCCCGCCAGAATTCTTCGGTCTTCTTTTCCCGTTCCACGAAATTCAGGTTGGTCGGGACCTTTTCATACAGCGCCAAACTTCATCCACGCCTTTCTGATGATGTGATGATGGGTGATTGCCGGGGGCGAAAGCAGGGAAGCGGGGAAACCGGAAGGCAAAAAGAAAAGGTCTCCGCCCCGTGAAACGGGACGAAGACCTGCTTCGCTGTACCACCCATTACGACATACCGACATATGCGTTCCGATAACGGCGGAAAGCCGGCTCCGCTTAATAAGGAGGCGCCGCGGCGCTCCCGTTCGGTGGGCAACTCCAGAGGGATATTCCGTTATCTCCGACTCATACCGGGCTTCCACCGTCCCCGGCTCGCTGCGACTTTGGAAGAAAACGTACTGTCTCCGTCAACGTTTTTCTGCTATATTGGCAGGTTACCACCAAACGCGGAATTTGTCAAGACACTTAATCGGAGAATCCTGTGCGCGCCGGCTGTCAGAGAATGTTTTCCGGCAGGATATCCTCTATATCCGAAAGGGTTTCGAGCTGGTTCCGGCATTTGGTAAGCTCGGCCAGCCAGTGCGCGTTCTCTCCGGTCTCCAGCATCACCGGCAGGACGACCACGGATTCCTCAATTTTGGAGATATCCGAATGCCGCATGAAAAAGGGAAAAAAACGGGTGCGTTTGTTGAATTCCTCCACAAAGGCTTTAGAAACAGAGAGACATTCGTCCAGATCACCGGCGTGATACGCTTCTTCCATTTCGTCCATCCGGGCAAGAAGGTAATCCACGCTCCGGTTCTGGGATACCAGCGCGACCGTACAGAGCGCCGCGACGCTGAGCAGCAGCGCCACGGCGACAATCAGGCGTTTCATGCGCACTGCTCCTTCCGTATCAGGGTGTATTGCCGGCTTTTATCCGCCGTCATGATAAACACGTCCTGTTCTTTGCAGGTGTTGGCGGCCAGCACGTCCCGCAGCCAGGATTCGTCCAGTCCGCAGACCGAAAGCCCCCATTGGGATACCTTGCCGTCGCTGACGATCACCATGGACATTCCATTGTCCGGAAGGTTCAGATTCAGATCGTCGCAGGTGACCTGCCGGGCGCCTGTCTTGGGATAAACGCTGATTTTGCCGTTGGCTTCCACAATGGCGTACTGCACGTCCGCGATGTCGAAGGTGCCCTGCTGCCGAAGGGTTTCCATCAGGTCATCCACCGTCAGACGCATTCCCTTCATGGCGGTCGCGTCGATCTGGCCGTCGCTGACCACGATTTTCGCTTTCCCGCCGATCAGCCGGTGGAAGAAGGGAACCTTCATCATCAGCGCCGAAAGCAGCAGTTCCAGCGCCACCAGCATCATGATGGGGATCAGCCCGTTCAGAAGGGGCATCCCGCTTTCCTGCATCGGTACCGCCGCCAGATCGGATATAACCAGAGTCACAACCAGCTCCGCGGGCTGCAGCTCACCGAGCTGCCGTTTTCCCATGATCCGCATGGCCGTGATAATGAATATGTAGATTATCACGGTGCGGATAGCAGTAATCGCCATAACCAATCCCATCCTTTCCGGCCGGAGCCGTAACTTTTCGCCGATAGTATGGACTGTTCGGGCCGCATATATTCCCCGCCGCCGGATATAACTAAGGAAAGCCTGTTTGCATCAGACGGGTGTCCCGCGCTGAATGGATTGCGTGAGAGAAAGAGAGGCGTCCCCATGTTTCATAAAACCAATTTTTCCGCCGATTCCGAGGCGAAGAAGACACAGCCGCCGTCCGGACCGGCTCCGGTCACGCCGGTCGGCGAAAGCCTGCTGGACAATCTGGTGTATCTGCGCACCCGGTTCGGCATCAGCTCGGACCTGATGATCCGGGAACTGAACCTCTGCGGCTTCAAGGCCGCCGTCATTACCATGGAGGGGATGATCGACCGCCATATCCTCGCGGACGCGTTCCTGCTGCCGATCACGGAAATCAAGGGGAACAAGCGAACGCCGGAGGAGCTGATGGAGCACATCCGGGACGATGTGCTGGGCTCGGGCGATATGCTTCAGGTACAGACCATGGAGGAGGTCATCAATCTGATCGCCTCCGGCTTCGCGGCAATCGCGATCGACGGCGTGGCGTACATGATTCTGGGCGGTATTCAGGGCTTCGCCGTCCGGGGCGTGAGCGAGCCGTCCAGCGAGGTGATGCTGCGCGGCTCGCGGGAGGGATTTACCGAAGTAATCCGCATCAACCTTTCCATGCTCCGCCGGCGGCTGAAAACACCCGACCTCATTTTTGAGATGATGAAGGCGGGGAAAACCAGCAACACCGACGTCTGCCTTTGCTACATGCGGGGAAGGGTATCGGAAAAGCTGCTGCGCAGCGTGCGGCAGAAGATGGAGAATCTTCCGCTGGACGTGGTGCTGGATTCGGGATATATCCAGCCTTTTCTGGAAAACAAGCATCTGTCCATTTTCACCAGCGTCAATACCACCGAACGGCCCGACACCCTCTGCGGAAAAATCAGCGAGGGACGGATCGGTATTCTGGTGGACGGCACCCCGTTCGCGCTCGTTGTTCCATACCTGTTTATCGAAAATTTTCAGGCGATGGACGATTATAACATGCCTCCCTATTACGCGAGCTTCCTCCGGATTCTCAAATATGCTGCGTTTGCGGTCAGTCTGCTGCTGCCGGGGCTGTATGTGGCGATCGGAACCCACCATCCGGAGATGTTCCCGCCGGTGCTGCTGCTGTCCTACCTCAACGCCGACCACACCACGCCGTTTCCTCTGACCTTTGAGGCGCTGCTTATCCATTTCCTGTTTGAGATCATGCGGGAGGCCGGTCTCCGGTTTCCCCGGGCCGCGGGGCACGCGGTCAGCATCGTCGGGGCGCTGGTGATCGGGCAGGCGGCGGTGGAGGCGGGACTGGTGGGCGCGCCGATGGTGATTATCGTGGCGCTGACCGCCATCAGCTCTTTTATTCTTCCGAGCCTGTACGCGCCGATTTCGATCCTTCGTTTTGTTTTTATCCTTCTGGGCGGCGCATTGGGGCTGTACGGCATCCTGCTCGGAGCGACGCTGCTTCTGTGCAGTATCTGCGCCATTGACATTCTGGGCATTCCTTATACCGCGCCGGTGTCGCCCCTGACCTTCCGGGCGCTGAAGGATGTGATTATCCGGGCCGACTGGCGGCAGTTGTGGAAGGACAAATTCCGGGTGCAGAACGTCAAAGGCTCCGATATCCGGGACGACGGACAGGAACCCTGAAGGACGAACGACGTTATGGTGGATATCGAGATGAAAACGGGGGATCGATCGTGGAAAAAACCGTAAAAATCAGCGCGTGGCAGCTGATGACCCTGCTGCTGGTCGGCCGGGTGGCCGCGGCGCTGACCTATACCGGCGGTTCGGCCGGCGTGGCGCACGGGACGGACCGGATGGCCGCCCTGCTTCTGGAAGCCGCCGCCGCGTTGCTTTTGTTTCTGCCGACTCTGTGGTACAGCCGGGCGGCGCAGGGAACCGGGGCGCTGGAATACGCTTATGTGCAGTTCGGAAAGGGCGGCGCGGTGGTTGCCGTACTGTATTCCCTCTATTGCCTGTATATCCAGTCGCTGGACCTGATGCAGTTCGATCACTTTGCCGCCGCGGCCACCTCGCCGGAGCTTTCGCGGCCGGTTCTTTGCATTGTTCTGGTTATGGCGGCTTTTATTGCGGCTTTTTACGGGCTGGAGGCGGTAGCCCGGACGGCGTCGGTCATCGCGCTTCTGATGATCGCCGCTATCGTATTCCTGACAGTCTGTCTGCTGCCGGATATGAAGCGGCTGCATTTTCCGCCGCTGTTTTACGGCGGCGTTACCCCGATCCTTACCGGCGCGCTGGAAAGCCTGCCCCGTTTTCTGGAGCTTGGCCTGATCGCTCTGCTCGTCCCCTATGTGAAGGGCGTGGGGAAGGGGCTTTCCGCCGGCGTTCTTTTCTCGACGGCGGTCGTTCTGGTAATGCAGGCGACGCTGGTGGGGGTTCTGGGCGATTACAATGAAATGGTGACCTACCCCTATTACACGGCGGCGACTCTGGCGCAGTCCAGCCTGATCCAGCGTTTGGATATTCTGGTGACCGCGGTTTGGCTGGCCGGAATTTTTGTAAAGATGTCGCTGATGGCGGTCATCTTTCTGGGATGTATGCGGCAGGCGTTCGGGGATAAATGGAAGCTTCTGTATGTGTCGGCGGGAGGAGCGGCGGTACTGGCCGTCGGTCTGCTTCTGGGCGACCGGATGCTGGAGGCGGAGTACGGCTTTCTGTGGGTGATTTCGATGTCGCTTCTCCTCCTGTTTGCCGTGGCGCTGCCGGTGATCCTGCTTGGCGCAAACGCGCTGAGAGAAAGAAGGGCGAAAGCGGAATGAGAACCTGGATTATGCTGGCCGCCGTACTGCTTGGTATTGTGATGCTGCCGAGCTGCCGGGAAAAGTCCCAGATCAACAACCGAGTGGTGGTCACCGCCGTTGGGATCGACCGCGCGGGGGAATCGGAGGGCTGCGCTCTCTCCCTGCAGGCGATCGAGGCGCTGAAAATCTCCGGCAGTCTGACCAATCAGGAGCAGAACGCCACCGGGGTATATGAAACCGACGGATCCTCCGTGGCGGCGGCGATGAAGTCCTTCGTCACCCAGACCGGAAGGAACACCTACCTGCTGCAAAACCGGGCGATCGTGATCTCTCTCGATCAATTAAAAGAACAGTCCCTTCAGGCCACGCTGGATTATTTTCTGAGAAACTATGAAAGCCGCCCCGGCGTGTATCTTGCCGTCAGCCGTGAAAGCCCGGCGGAGGTGCTGGGAATTAAGACCAGCAGCTATACCATTCCCGCGGAATATCTCGCCACCCTGCTGCGGGAGGGTCAGCGCTGGGGATACTCGGCGGGCGCTACCCTGCTGGACGCGGAGCGTTCCTTCAGCGGGATGTTCGACGCCTATCTTCCGATCGTCCGCGTGGAAGGAAAAGGGGACGACGCGGCTATCATCATGGACGGCACCGCGATCTTTCGTCAGGGAAACTATGTGGGAGAGCTGGACTCGGCGGAAACCAGGGGTCTCCTTTTTGTTCAGAATGAGCTGGAACGGGGCACCCTGACAGTTAAGGGGGAGGGCGGCGTTCCCATTACCGCGGAGCTGGAAAAATCCCATACCGCCGTCACCGTGGAGCGGGAGGGCAACGGAGCGGCGTTTACCATCCGGATAAAGGCCAAGGCGGAGATCACGGAAGAAGCGGACGGCGACGCCCTTCGCCGGACCGGACTGCCGGCGCTGGAAGCACTGTTTGCCCGGCAGATAGAGGAGGAGGTCCGAGCCGCCGTGGAAAAAACGGTTCAGGTATACGGCAGCGATATTTTCGGCTTTGGCCGTCGGATCATGAAGAAGGAGCCGGGGCTGATCCGGGGGTCGGAGGAGGAATGGCCCGCCCGGCTGAAGGAGTGCGCCTACCGTGTTTCCGCCGAGGTGGAAATCCGCGGGATCGGCGCGGATACCGGAGCCGAACCGAATAAAGTTTCTTAACGGGTTGTTTTTCTTTCCGTACAGACGTAAAATAATAGCGGGAGGCCGGATCGGCTTCCTGCTATTATTCTGTATCGAGGAATGGTCATGAAGAATCCGCTGTATTGCTCCACCGGAACCTTCACCGGAAAGGTGAACGGACGGAATCCCCGTCTGGCGCTGGAGGCCGCGCCGCACCTCCGCTGTGACGGTCTGGAGGTCATGCTGTATGAAGACTGGATTGGCCGTCTGGATGAAATTGCCGCGCTGTACCGGGAAAACGGCCTGCACTGCCCTGTCGTCCATGCCGATAAGGTCATTGGGGACTGGATGAGCGATCCGTCCGCCGGGGCGGCGGAGGAGGCGCGCCGCCGTTTTACCGAAAGCTGCCGCTTCGCCCGTCTGCTCGGTGCGGGGAAGATCGTCTGCCACATCTGGGGACGGCCGGAATCCGACGCGCATATGGAGACGATCAGCGACCGCTGTGGTATGCTGCTGTCCGTTGCGGAAGAATACGGGCTGGTTCCGGCTGTGGAAAATTGTGTGTGCGTCCACGGCAGTCCTCTGCGGCATCTGGAGGCGCTCGCCGCCCGGTATCCCGGGCTTGGAATCACGCTGGATACCCGCCCTGCGCAGTTTCACAGGGAACTGCCCGCGTTTCTGGAGAGCGGGCTGTTTCGTTCGGGACAGATCCGGCATATCCACATCGGGGATTACGCGGGCGGTTATAAGGAATGGAACCGGCTGTATCCTATCCCGCATCCCGGGGAAGGAACGGTGGATTTCCCCGCCTTTTTCGCCGGTCTGATACGCGCCGGATACACCGGTTCGGTCACGCTGGAATCTCCCTGCATCCGGCCGGATGGGGTGGATACAGGGACGCTGAACCGGGATATGGATACAATCCGCGTTCTGTGGGATGAGGCGGCTTGTATAGGCGCTCCCGGCCGGGGAGACGACATGTGACAAAAACACACAGAAAGACCGGCCGAATTTTCCGGGCTTTCTGTGTGTCGTTCGATCGCTTCAGGGAATCCGGCAAAGCCGGGTCCCTTATATCCACTGATGCCGGGAATTGTAGGGAAGCTGTCCCGGTCCGGTTTCCAGAATCTCCGTATACCGCTGATAGGCGCGGCCGACCGCCGTTTCCCAGGAAAGATAGATGTGTTTCCCGGCGTTGGCGCCCACCTCACGGATGTGTTCCCGGCTCTGGCAGGCGTCCAGCAGTACCCGGCCGCAGGACTCGGCGTTTTCTTCGGCAAGGAAGCCGGAATAATCGTGTTCCACCCCTTCGGAGGCGCAGCTTTCCCGCACCAGCAGGGTAGGGCAGTCGCAGGCGGCGGCCTCCTTCACCACGATGCCGGAGGTATCGTAGGTAGAAGGAAAGAGAAACATATCCGCCATGCTGTAGAACACCCGGAGATATTCGCGGTCATAGATCGGCCCGGTAAAGGTCGCTTCCTTCTCCAGTCCGATCTCCGCAGCGTATTTCCGGATATCCGGTGCGTCAAAGCCGTCACCGACCAGAAAGGCCCGCAGCGGAACGCCGTGCGCCTTGAGATATTTCAGAGAATCCAGAACCAGCCGGACGTTTTTATACCACATCATCCGCCCGACGAAAAGAAACACGAACTCGTCGTCTTTCACGCCGTATTTTTCCCGCAGTTCCCCGACCTTATCGGGGTCGGCTTTGCCGTAGGCGAAATCGGTGCCGTTTTCCATCACGCGGTAACCGCCGCGATAGCCGATATTGCGCAGCGCCTTGCCGCAGCCCTCGGTCACGACCCATACTTCGTCCACGGCGTTGATATTTTCCAGTACAAAACGAAGCGCGATTTTTCGGAATCCGGTCAGTTTCACCCGTTTGGCGATGTCGATGTCAAATTTGGTATGATAGGTGAGCACCACCGGCACCTTTGGCTTCCGGTTGATGTTCTGAACCAAAACAGAGGAAGCGAACGGCGCGTGGACGTGCATCAGATCGAAATGCTTGTTCCGCAGCTTAATCAGGGTTTCAATGTCGAAGGGATTCCCCGCCCGGTAACCGATTCGCTTATCCAGAGGGATGGATCGGTACCGGAATACCTCGAACGGATAATTATCGACCACATCCTTGTATTTTGGAGTCACAACAGTGACATCGCAAAACTTTTCCTGCATGACGCCGGCATAGTTTTTCACAGCCTGGGCAACGCCGTCGATGGTGGGCGGAAAAGAATCGTTGAATTGGCCAACCTTTAATCTGCTCATGGTTACCATGCCTTCCTTGTCTCGTTTCAGGGGGATGCTCCCGTTCCGGGGCTGTTTCCATTGTACACTGCGTCCTCCGTCGTTTCAAGGCGGAATTATGAAGTTCTTCATAAGATTTGGGAAAAATCCGGCAAACAAGGGAACGGCGCGGGAAAATTTTATTGCTCCTGTCCCGCCTGCACTTTCGGGCCAAAGATTTATCTCCGCGGTAAAAAACACGGAAACAGGGCGGGAAATAGAAACGAAAAATGAAAAAGTATATTTATTCTTTTCGGGAAATGCAGTATAATGAACTTCAGATGAGCCGGAGGTCACTTTTCCCCTTCCAACGGCTGCAAAATAGAGGAAAAAGAGGAGAGGAACGTCTGTTATGGCGAAAGGATTCACCGTATCTCTTGAGGATATGATTAAGGAAACCGGCCTGGAAACCGTGTATATGCCGGCCAAACCCAGCGAGATTCTGGTTTCCTCCAGCGACGTCAATCGGCCGGGGCTTCCGCTTGGCGGATATTTCGATTATTTCGACAGCGACCGCGTACAGGTGCTGGGAAAGAGCGAGGCGGGGTATCTGGAAGATCTCGACGCCGAGGTGCGGGCCGCACGGGTAGACGATTTTGTTTCCCGCCGTCCGCCTGCCGTGATTATTTCCCGGAATCTGGATGTTATTCCCGAACTGAAAGACAGCTGTGTCAAATACAATGTGCCGCTGCTCCGCACCGGCGATACCACGTCCAGTTTTATGGCGACCCTGATCGCTTACCTGAACGTACAGCTTGCTCCCCGCATTACCCGCCACGGCGTTTTTGTCGAAGTATACGGCGAAGGTATCCTCCTGATCGGGGACAGCGGCGTCGGCAAGAGCGAAACGGCGATTGAACTTATTAAGCGCGGTCACCGGCTGATTGCGGACGACGCGGTGGAAATCCGCCGGGTATCCTCCAAAACTCTGGTTGGCTCCGCGCCGGAGAATATCCGGCATTTTATTGAACTGCGGGGGATCGGCATCGTCAACGCCCGCCGCATCTTCGGCATGGGCGCGGTCAAAATGACCGAAAAGATTGATATGGTGATTCAGCTGGAGCAATGGGACTCCGAAAAAATATACGACCGGATGGGGCTGGACAATGAATACGCCGAAATCCTGAACATCACCGTTCCCATGCTGACCATTCCGGTCAAGCCCGGCCGGAATCTGGCCATTATTATCGAGGTCGCGGCGATGAACAACCGGCAGAAGAAAATGGGATACAATGCCGCGCAGGAGCTGATGCATAATCTGGGAATGGACGCCGAAGCGCCCGTGTCTCCGGAAGTGCAGCTGGAATGGAACCGCTTCTGATCCGCATGAAAGCGGCCCGCGTGTCATTTTAGCCGCCGGATGCGGCTTCTCTGGAAAATACTTTATCAGGAAAGGAATTACTGCTTATGAAATACCGTGTCGGCATTGACCTTGGAGGAACCAATATTAAAGCGGGCGTGGTGGACGAGACTTATCGGATCGTCGGTACCGCGCACTGCAAAACCGCTATGCCCCGTCCGGCGGCGGCGATCCTTGCCGATATGGCGCGGATGGCCCGTCAGGCGGTGGAAAACGCCGGCCTGACTATGGACGACGTGCTTTGCGTCGGCGTGGGAAGCCCCGGCACCGCCAATCCGGTCAGCGGCGTGGTGGAATATTCCTGCAATCTGGATTTCGAACAGGTTCCGGTCTGTTCGGAGCTCGAAAAGCTGCTTTCGAAGCCGGTCTATCTCGAAAACGACGCGAACGCCGCCGCCTTCGGTGAAGCGCTGGCCGGCGCGGCCAAGGGATCGAAAAGCTGCGTCTGCATCACGCTGGGCACCGGCGTGGGCGGCGGCATTATCATCGACGGGAAAATTTACGGCGGTTTCAACTTTGCCGGCGCGGAACTGGGACATATCGTCATCATGGTGGACGGGGAGCCCTGCGCCTGCGGCCGCCGCGGCTGCTGGGAATCGTATGCCTCGGCTACCGCGCTGGTCCGGCAGACCCGCCGCGCTATGGAAGCCAATCCGGACAGCAAAATGTGGGAGATCGCCGGGAGCCTCGGCAATGTGGACGGCCGGACGGCGTTTGACGGCATGCGGGCCGACGACCCTTCCGCCAAGGAAGTGGTAAAAAATTATATCAAATACATCGCCTGCGGTCTGGTTAACGTAATCAATATCTTCCAGCCGGAGGTTCTCTGCATCGGCGGCGGTATCTGCAAGGAAGGGGATGCGCTGCTTCGTCCGATCGAGGAATACATCGCGGCCGAACGCTACAGTAAATTCTGTGTTAACCAGACCCGTCTGTGCGTAGCCACTCTGGGAAACGATGCCGGGATTATCGGCGCGGCCTTTCTGGACCAGTCCGGCGTGGAGGAACGGAAGAACGAAGCCTGAACCGTCCTGAAAAGCGGCCGCGGCGTCTATTCGCGGATAATACGCCGTATACTTATAAAAGAAGGCCCTGACGGGGGCGGATTCTTTAACGGACGGAGGAGACGATTTGCGGCTTACCGAACTGGCAAAAAGCTGCCGCGCTTTGAACTGTACGGCGGAGGAACGGGTCTCCATGGCCCGGTACACCTCCTTTAAGATCGGCGGACCGGCCGATTTGCTGCTGACCGCGCCGGACGCCGCCGCCGCGTCCGGTGTGCTGGACGTCTGCCGCCGGCAGGAAATCCCGGTTCTGTTTCTGGGCAACGGCACCAATATGCTGGTCAGCGACGACGGCGTGCGGGGCGTTGTTCTCCGCCTTTCCGGCGGATCGGCGGAGTCAATCCGCCGGCAGGAGGAAACGTTGGTCTGTCCGGCCGGGGCGCCGCTGAAACAGCTCTGCCGTTCCGCGAGGGAACAGGGGCTGGCGGGGCTGGAATTCGCTTACGGCATTCCCGGCACCGTGGGCGGCGCGGTCTTTATGAACGCGGGCGCTTACGGCGGACAGATGGAGGATGTCCTGCTCTGGGCCGAGGCGCTTTATCCGGATGGAACGGTGCGGAAAATCCGGAAAGACGATATGGCGCTGGGGTATCGGCACAGCGTCTTTATGGAGGAAAAAGCGGTGGTGGTTTCCGCCGCCGTGCGTCTGACGCCGGACAATCCGGACGCGGTGGGGGCCCGAATGGAGGAATTCCTTCGCCGCCGGCGGGAAAAGCAGCCGCTCGAATACCCGAGCGCGGGCAGCTTTTTCAAACGGCCGGAGGGATATTTTGCCGGTGCGCTGATCGAAAGCAGCGGCCTGAAAGGCTTCGCGGTCGGCGGGGCGCAGGTGAGTGAAAAGCACGCGGGCTTTGTCATCAACCGCGGCGGAGCCACCTGTGCGCAGGTGAGGGAGCTGGCCCGACAGGTACAGGAACGGGTATACCGCGACCACGGCGTTCTTTTGGAACCGGAGGTCCGCTTTATCGGATAGCATCCGCCGCCGTTTCGAAAGACGGTCTCGGGAAAGGAATGGCATCATCATGGAATTTATCATTGTGACCGGCCTGTCCGGCGCGGGAAAGTCCCGGGCGATCACCGCGCTGGAGGATATCGGCTTTTACTGCGTGGATAATATGCCGCCGAAGCTTCTGCCGAAGTTTGCGGAGCTCTGCCTCCAGTCGGAAGACCGGCTTTCCCGCGTGGCGATGGTGGTGGACGTGCGGGGCGGCCAGATGTTCGACGATCTGTTCGAGGGCCTGCAGGAACTGCGCCGGATGGAGATCGATTATAAAATCCTCTTTCTGGAATGCGACGATCAGGTACTGGCCCGGCGGTATAAGGAAACCCGCCGTCAGCATCCGCTGATCGGCGACGGAGTCGGCACCGTGTATCAGGCGATCGGGATGGAGCGGCAGCTTTTAAAGCCTCTGCTCGACCGTACCGATTACCTCATCGACACCACCCATCTTTCTTCCGCGCAGCTGAAAGAGCGGGTGAGCGATCTTTTTCTGGGCGACCACTCCAAAGCAATGCTGGTGCAATGCATGTCCTTCGGCTTTAAATACGGCTATCCGGCGGAGGCGGATTTAATGTTCGATGTGCGCTGTCTGCCCAATCCCTTTTACGAGCCGGAATTAAAGCACAAAACCGGGCTGGATGCGGATGTGCGGGATTATGTGCGGGAGACCGACGTAACCCGTGGCTTTGAAAAGCGGCTGTATTCTCTGGTGGATTACCTTCTTCCGCTGTATTCCGACGAGGGGAAGAGCCAGTTGGTGATCGCCATCGGCTGCACGGGGGGAAAGCACCGCTCGGTGGCGCTGGCCGAAGCGCTGGCCGGTCACATCCGAAACGGCGGAGGCCGCGTCGTGGTCAATCACCGGGATATCGGAAAACTGTAAAAGAGTAAAGTATACGGCGGGAGGAGACTCCCGCCGGTTTTGAAGGGAGGAGAACGCCGTGTCCTTTTCGTCCGAGGTGAAGGACGAACTGTCCCGGCTTGTTCCGGAAAACGCCTGCTGCCGGGCGGCGCAGGCCTATGGGCTTGCCGAATGCGGCCACGCCTTTGCGCCGGCCGCCGTATCGCTCCAGACGGAAAATCCCCAGGTGGCCGACGCTTACCGCGGCCTGCTGTCGGAGGTGTGCCGCCTTGGTCCGGATGACTGGCAGGACACGCCGCGGCAAAGCGCGGTACATATTGTTGCCGTCGCGGACAAGCCTGCCCGGCTTCGGGTACTCGACCGCTTTGGTCATATGGAGGGCGAGGCGTTTCTTCGCTTGAACCGTGCCAATCTGGAATGCGAGGAATGCCCGGCGGCCTATCTCCGGGGCGCTTTTCTCGCCTGTGGAACGGTGACCAATCCGAGCGCCGATTATCACATGGAATTCAGTATTCCGCAATACCACCTCAGCCGGGATTTGCTGGCGCTGATGCAGGAGATGGGCTTTCACGCACGGCTGGCGCGGCGGAAGGGCAGCAACATCGTTTACCTCAAGGAAAGCGAGCAGATTGAGGACGCGCTGACCCTGATGGGGGCGACGGGCGCGTCCCTGCAGCTGATGAATGTAAAAATCGTCAAGGATATCCGCAACACCGCTAATCGGATCGCCAACTGTGAGAGCGCGAATATCGATAAAACAGTGACCGCCTCTCTTGCGCAGGTGGAAGCGATCCGCCGGATCGAGGAAAAGCAGGGACTGGACGGCCTGCCGGAGGAGCTGCGGGAACTGGCCCGTCTGCGGCTGGAAAACCCGGAAATGTCTCTGCGGGAGCTGGGAGAGCTTCTTTCCGAGCCGCTCAGCCGTTCCGGCGTTAATCATCGGCTGCGGCGGATCGTGGAATTCGCGCAGGAGCTGTAAGCGTGAAAAAACGGCGCCTGTCTGTCCGGCACGGGAAAGGAAAAGGAGAGAAAATCAGAAGAGAAAGGATGCGTGGAATCAATGACGGGTATATCTAATCGGGCGCGCTGCTGCGCCGCGTTTTGTCTGACGGCGCTTTTTCTTACGGGCTGCTCCGCTCCGGCATCGGGGACGAAGAGTGAAGATTCCTCTTTTTCTTCCGGAAACGTTGGAAGCGCCGCGCAGTCTGCGGCGGAGTCTTCCTGGCAATTCGTGGATCCGGAAAGACAAAACGTCGTTTTTATCGGAAACAGCCTGACCTATACCGGCGGAATTCCCGAACGGGTCGGCCGGCTGATTGATGAAAAAGAAGTGAAGATCATCGATCTGACGGTGAGCGGATATACGCTGTCCCAGCATGTCTCCCGTATGGCTGACCCGCTGTACGACGAGGTGTTCGAGTATGCGGACGCGGTGATCTTTCAGGAATACGGATCATCCGGCGTCGGAACAACCAAGAGTCTGAAACAACTGATCGTCCGTTTCAGCGAGGAAGCGGCGCTGTATTATCTGTACACCGATTTTGACATTTCCCTCAAACGGTATGAAAGAGAACTGAAGGGGCTTTCCCGTCTTACCTATATTCCGACCGGCTATGTGTATGAACGGTTGATAACGGAGGGCTTTCCGCGGCAGGCGATGCATATGAGCGAAGAAGATTATCATCCGAGCCGGCTGTACGGTTACGCATCCGCTTTGACGGTAAACGGGGTCGTTTTCCACTGTAAAGCGGTGGATTCGGACGTCTCCTGGCTGGACCGAAAGACAAAAAACCTGCTGGAGGGCACGCCGGGGCTGACCCGTTTGCAGCAAATCGTTGACGAGACGGTGGCCGATCAGGCGGCCGGCCGTCTGACATACCGCTGAGCAGAAACATTCTGCGGAGAAAGGCTGTTCGAAACGGAAAGGGGTCGCCTTGTATGGCGGGATTCGTTCATTTGCATGTTCACAGCGAGTACAGCCTGCTGGACGGCGCCTGCCGGATCGAGGGGCTGGTTTCCCGCGCCAAAGCGTTAGGGCAGGACGCCGTGGCGATCACCGACCACGGCGTGATGTATGGCGCGATCGAGTTTTATAAGGCGGCGAAAAAAGCCGGGGTGAAACCGATTATCGGCTGCGAGGTTTATGTCGCGGCCCGCACCCGGTTCGACAAGGTTCACGAGCTGGATGGGGAGCACGCCCATCTCGTCCTTCTGTGCAAAAACGAGACGGGATACCGAAATCTGGTGAAGCTGGTTTCCGCCGGCTGGACGGAGGGCTTTTATTCCCGTCCCCGGGTGGATCATGAACTGCTGGAGCAGTACCACGAGGGGTTGATTTGTCTGTCCGCCTGTCTGGCGGGGGAGATTCCCCGCGCGCTGCTGCGGGGCGAACCGGACAAAGCGAAGGAAACCGCGCTGTGGTATGACCGCCTGTTCGGACGGGGAAATTATTATCTGGAAATTCAGGATCACGGCCTCAGCGAGCAGAAGAGCGTGAACCCGCATATCATCCGTATAGCGCGGGAAACCGGCATTCCGCTGGTCTGCACCAACGACGCCCATTATCTGGCGCGGGAGGACGCCCGGGTTCAGCGGGTACTGCTCTGCATCCAGACCAATACCACGGTGGACGAGCCTTCCAAGATGGCGTTTGAGACGGAGGAGTTCTATCTCAAATCGGAGGAGGAAATGCGCTCGCTCTTTCCCGCGGTTCCGGAAGCGTTCGACAACACGGTGAAGATTGCGGAGCAATGCCGTCTGGAGTTTGAGTTCGGTCATACCCAGCTGCCGGAATTTCATCCGCCGGAAGGGGAGGACAGCGTATCCTATTTCCGCCGGCAGTGCTGGGAAGGGCTCCATCGCCTTTACGGGGAGAATCCCGACCCCGCCGTGAAGGAGCGGCTGCAATATGAACTGGATACCATCGAACAGATGGGATATGTGGATTACTATCTGATCGTCAACGATTTCGTGCAGTACGCCAAAAGCCACGATATTCCGGTTGGACCGGGGCGGGGCTCCGGCGCGGCGAGTCTCTGTGCTTACTGCATCGGAATCACCGGCATCGACCCGATCAGGTACAATCTCCTGTTCGAGCGCTTTCTGAACCCGGAACGGGTGAGTATGCCCGATTTTGATATCGATTTCTGCAATGAAAAACGCCAGCGGGTGATCGATTACGTCATTGACAAATATGGGGCCGATCATGTGGCGCAGATCGTTACCTTCGGCACCATGGCCGCCCGCGCCGCCATCCGGGATGTGGCCCGCGCCCTCGGTCTGCCCTACGCGACGGCCGACCAGACCGCCAAGCTGGTGCCGTGGGAATTGAAAATGACGCTGGATAAGGCGTTGTCCCAGTCCAAACAGCTGCGGGAGCTGTATGAGACCAACCCGCAGGTTCACGAGCTGATCGAGATGGCGAAGAAGGTGGAAGGGATGCCCCGGCACGCTTCTACCCATGCCGCCGGGGTGGTTATTACCGCAAAGCCGGTCAGCGATTACGTCCCTCTCTGTCTGAACGGCGACCTCGTCGCCACCCAGTACACCATGACGGTGCTGGAGGAGCTTGGGCTGTTAAAAATGGATTTTCTCGGCCTGCGCAACCTGACCATTATCGACGACGCCCAGACCATGATCCGGAGAAAAAAGCCGGATTTTGATATCCGGAGCATTTCGATGGACGAGCCGGCGGTTTTTGAAATGATGACTCAGGGGAACACGGAAGGGGTATTCCAATTCGAATCCGCAGGGATGAAGCGGGTGCTGGGAAACCTTATGCCGGACTGTTTTGAGGACCTGATCGCCGTGATCGCGCTTTACCGTCCGGGACCGATGGATTCCATCCCGCGGTATATCAACAACCGCCATCATCCGGAGCAGGTGCGGTACCGGCATCCCAAGCTGGCCCCGATCCTCGATGTTACCTATGGCTGCATCGTGTATCAGGAACAGGTGATGCAGATTTTCCGGGAGCTGGCCGGCTATTCCCTCGGCCGGGCGGATATCGTCCGCCGTGCCATGTCCAAAAAAAAGCACGATGTGATGGAGCGGGAGCATGACATTTTTATCCACGGCCTGACCCGGGAGGACGGGACGGTAGAGGTGGAGGGCTGCCTGCGCCGGGGGGTGTCCGCCGATGTGGCGGAAGCCGTTTTCGGGGAGATGTCCTCCTTTGCCTCCTATGCGTTCAACAAGGCCCACGCCGCCGCTTACGCGCTGGTAGCCTATCAGACGGCGTGGCTGAAATGCTTCTGTCCGCAGGAATATATGGCGGCTCTTCTGACGAGTGTGCTGGAAGGCAGCGGCAAGGTCGCCGCCTATATTGCCGAATGCGGCAGACTGGGCATTGCCGTGCTTCCTCCGTCGGTCAACGAAAGCCAGACCGGCTTCACCGTGGTGGAGGACAGGGGAATCCGATTCGGTTTGCTGGCGGTTAAAAATCTCGGCCGCGGCCTGATTGCGGAGCTGATCCGGGAACGGGAGGAAAACGGGCCGTACCGCAGCTATTATTCCTTTTGCGAACGCCTTTCTTCCCGTCGGGAGTTCAACCGCCGCGCGCTGGAAAGTCTGATTCGCTGCGGCGCGCTGGATGGGCTGGGGGCCAATCGGCATCAGATGCTGGAGTCGATCGACGCGTTCCTCGGTGTGTTGGAGGAACAGAACCGGCGCAGTCTGTCCGGGCAAATGGGCTTTTTCGATTCGCCGGAGGATGAGGGGTATGGGGAACCGGCTCTGCCTGATCTGCCGGAATTTTCCTACGCGGAGCTTCTGGCGATGGAAAAGGAGATTACCGGCCTGTATATCACCGGCCATCCGCTGCAGCCTTACGCCGAGATGTACGGACGGGTCCGCGCCTCCCGGATTGACCAGATTCTGGCCTCGGCGGAAGAGGGAGGCGGGGATTACCGGGATGGTGAAACGGTTACGCTTCTTGGTATGGTCGGCGCTGTGCGGCAGAAAACCACCCGCAGCAATGCCGCCATGGCGTATGTCGTGTTGGAAGACCTGTACGGGTCGATGGAACTGCTGGTCTTTCCACGGGTGCTGTCGGTCAGTCTTGGCCTCCTGAAACCGGGAAACGTTCTGCTGGTTCGTGGACGGCTGAGTATGCGGGAGGACGAAGAGCCCAAGCTTCTGGCCGACGCCTTTGAAACGGCGCCGGAACCGGGCGGCCCGCTTCCGCTCGGCTTTACGCCGCCGGCGGCCCGTCGAGCGGAAAAGCAGGAAGTCTCCTCCGCTCCGTCCGCTTCGGCGGTGAAAAAGACGGCGGCTCCGCCGGGCTTATATCTTCGGGTTTCCTCAAAAGACGGGCCGGATTATCGGCGCGCCTGTCTCGTGACCGGGATTTTCGACGGCCCGGCGCCGCTGTATTTCCGTTTCCGCGACAGTGGAAAGCTTCTGCGCGCGCCGCTTTCCATGGGTGTGTGGCCGAACGAAGTTATGCTCCGTGAGCTTCGCCGGATTCTGGGGGAAGAAAACGTGGCTATGGTGGAGTAAGGGCGGAAAAGTAAATCGTTTTCCGCAGAAAACGGAAAGCGTCCGGTTTTCCCGGCTCCGTTTGCCGCTTTTCTATACAAATACGCCAGTGGAAATGGAGAGATATCTATATAAGAAGGCCCTTGATATATTCTTGTCAAATAGTGTATAATACCAACGTTACCCTCGGTGTACAAAATACGGAAAGAAAAAACCGGTGTTTTCTTTGATGAACGGCCGGTTTATAAAAATAAGGAGTGGATTTCGATGTCCGTCAAAAGAATTGCCGTGCTGACCAGCGGCGGCGACGCCCCCGGCATGAACGCCGCTGTTCGTTCGGTTGCCCGTACGGCGCTGAGCAAGGGTGTGGAAGTGTTCGGCGTATACCGCGGCTACAATGGCCTGATTCACGGGGATATTTTCCCCATGAACCTGCGCAGCGTTTCGGATATCATCCATCGCGGCGGCACCATGCTGTACACCGCGCGCAGCCCTGAATTCTGTACGGAGGAAGGGATGCAGAAAGCAATCAAAACCTGCCGTGAGAACGGCATTGAGGGCGTGGTCGTCATTGGCGGCGACGGTTCCTTCCGCGGCGCGCAGGATCTTACCCGGCGCGGTTTGCCCTGCATCGGCATTCCCGGCACCATTGACAACGATATTGCCTGCTGTGAATATACCATTGGATACGACACCGCCATGAACACCTGTATGGAAATGGTTGATAAGCTCCGTGATACCGCGCAGTCGCATGATCGCTGCAGCGTGGTGGAGGTTATGGGCCGCCGTGCGGGATATCTGGCGCTGAACGTCGGTATCGCCGTAGGGGCTACCAGCATCATCGTGCCGGAGATTCCCTATGATTTTGAACGGGATATCATTAAGCGGATGGAAGCAACCTCCGCGACCGGCAAAAAGCACTTCATCATCGTGGTGGCGGAAGGCGTCGGCCATGTAATCGATATAGCGGAACAGATCGAGAAGCGAACCGGCATTGAAAGCCGCGCCACCATCCTCGGTCATGTGCAGCGCGGCGGTTCGCCTTCCATACGGGATCGCATCCTCGCCAGCCAGATGGGCTATTATGCGGTGGAACTGCTGTTGAACGGCAAGGGCAACCGCGTCGTGGCCATCCAGAGCGACAAGATCGTTGATTTCGATATTGAGGAAGCTCTGCAGATGAAAAAGCCGTTTGATTTTGAAATGTTTAATATGGCCCATCAGATTTCGATCTGATCCGGTCATCTTCAACAACAAAGGGAGCTGTCGATGACAGCTCCCTTTGTTGTTGGAGATGAAAAACGGATTAACGGACTTGACCACTCTCAGCCTGCACGAAATGGCGGCACGGGTCGGCTTTTACTCCGCTGCGCGGTTTTCTTTTTCTTCTTCCGGCTTTTCTCCGTTGGAAGGGGAAACCGTTTTTTTCTTTCGCGGCTTGATATGCGCCAGCGGATTGGCCTCCACCGCTTTTTTTACCTGCTCGCTGGACAGGTGGGTGTATATCTCGGTGGTACCGAGATTTTCGTGACCGAGGATATCCTTGAGCACCCGGATGTCCACCCCGCCGTGCTGGTACATCAGGGTGGCGGCGGTATGGCGGAGCTTGTGGGTGGAATATCCCTCCAGTCCCTTGATCCGGGAGAGGTAGCCCTTCACAACATAATGTACGCCGTCCACGCTGATCCGCTTTTTGAGACGGCTGTAAAACAGGGCGTTACGGTCCTTTTTCTCCACCCCGTCCACGGGACGGGTGGGCAGGTACTGCCGGATTGCGCCCAGACAGGCGTCGTTCAGATAAATCACCCGCTCCTTGTTGCCCTTGCCGAGCACCCGCAGGGTATTGTCGCTGCGGATATCGGTCACGTTCAGCCCCGCCAGCTCCGCCCGGCGAAGTCCGCAGTTCAGCAGGAGGGTCAGCATACAGTAATCCCGCTGGGCGAATTCCCCGTTTACGCTTTGGAGAAGGGCGATGCTCTGCTCCAGCGTCAGATATTTCGGCAGAGCCTTTCGAATCTTCGGCGTGTCCAGATTTTGGACCGGGTTATACTCAAGCTGGTGGGTATAATTCGTCAGGTGACGGAAAAACACCCGCAGAGAACAGGCTTTCCGCGCCAACGCTTTGTCGTGGTTCTGCCGCTCGTTTTTGGCGTAGCTCATGTATTCGTAAATATCCTGCAGAGTAATGGAACGGATGAGGTCGATGTCAATATCCTGAATCGGGATCTCTTCCTCCGGCATGGCGGCCGGGACCAGCCCCCGCAGTTGCTTGATATAACGGAAAAAGACCCGCAGATCGGCAAAGTAATTTTCTACCGTACCGGTTGACCGGCCCTTGACCACTTCCATATACCCGAGAAAATCCCGCAGAATGGGGAAGCATTCCTCGCTGTATTCCTGCCGCATCCGGTATCTCCTCCTTTTCCGGTGGCTTTGTCCTAACGATAGGCCGGAATTGAATTTTTGTCAAGACGGCTTTTTCTATTCCGTATATTTTGAACGGCTGAAGGAAATCGGATTTCAGGGGGGGATTCGCCGCGTAATATGGCTTGCCAAACGCCGGATCATTTGATAAAATAAAACATCTAATAAGATAATAAATGCTGCGATGCTGTGCCGCAGACACCAGATATATGATAATCATGGAACGCCCGGGCTGTGGAGTGGAAAAGGAGTTGTCCTCATGGATGCTGCGAGAAAAGCCGTGATGAAACGGCAGGCGGAAAAAACGATGGAAAACCTGCGGAAGAACCGGATGGAGGCCTACTATGTGGACACGGCCGCCGAGGTGCCCGCGCAGGTGGAGGCGCTGATGCACAAAGGGGACGTCGCCGCAGTTGGGGGTTCGGTTACTCTGGCCCAGACCGGTGTGCTGGATCTTCTGCGCAGCGGCCGGTATCGGTTCCTCGACCGGTACGCGCCGGGGCTGGACGCGGAACAGGTGCGGCGGATTTTTCTGGACAGCTTTTCCGCCGACGTATATCTGGCTTCCGCCAACGCCGTGACCATGAACGGCGAGCTGTACAACGTGGACGGCAACAGCAACCGGGTGGCGGCGATCTGCTACGGCCCCCGTTCGGTGATTCTGGTGGTCGGCTGTAATAAAATCGTGCCCGATTTGGACGCCGCCGTCCGGTATGTCAAGCAGGTGTCTGCTCCGGCGAACGCCGTGCGGCTGCATTGTTCGACCTACTGCGCCGCGGCGGGCGCCTGTCAGGGACTGGAGAAGGACGGCATGACCGACGGCTGCGGAACCGATGCGCGCATCTGCTGCAATTATGTGGTTTCCGCCCGGCAGCGGGAGGCGGGACGGATCAAGGTGATTCTGGTGGGCGAGCCGCTGGGTTATTGACCGGTGGGCAATACCATAGCGTAAGGATGGGATAGCATGGTCCTGTATCTGGTAATTCCCTGTTATAACGAGGAGGCGGTCCTGCCGATTACGGCGGCCGCCGTCCGGGAGAAGATGGAAGCCCTGATCGCCGCCGGGACGATCGGGGCGGACAGCCGCGTTCTGTTTGTGGATGACGGCAGCAGGGACGGCACCTGGGCCGGACTGGAACGGCTGACGGGCGAAACGCCGCTGTTCGCCGCGCTGAAGCTCGCCCACAACGTCGGTCACCAGAACGCCCTGCTCGCGGGGCTGATGGAGGCGAAGGAGCATTGCGACGCCGCCGTATCCATGGACGCCGACCTGCAGGACGACATCAACGCCATCGACGGCTTTCTTGCGAAATATGCCGAAGGCTGCGACGTGGTGTACGGGGTGCGGAACAAGCGGGATACGGATACCCGCTTCAAGCGGACCACCGCGCTGGCGTTTTACCGGCTCATGGGTGCCATGGGAGTGGAAAGCGTCTACAACCACGCGGATTACCGGCTGATGAGCCGCCGCGCGCTGGAGGCGCTCTCCGAATACCGGGAGGTCAACCTTTTCCTCCGGGGGATCGTGCCTCTGATCGGCTATCGGAGCGATTATGTCTATTACGACCGGCATGAGCGGGCGGCGGGCGAGTCGAAATATCCGCTGAAAAAGATGCTCAATTTTGCCGTGGAGGGAATCACCTCCTTCAGCGTCAGGCCGCTGCGGATCATTTCCACCTTCGGTATTATTATCGCCTGCCTGAGTGTGTTCGGGCTGCTGTATTCGCTCATTTCCAAGCTGACCGGCAGCGCCGTTTCCGGCTGGACGGCGATTGTCGCCTCCATCTGGCTGCTCGGCGGTATCCAGCTTTTGTGTATCGGGGTGTGCGGGGAATATATCGGAAAAATCTACAGCGAGGTCAAGGCGCGTCCCCGTTATCATGAGGAGCGTCGGATTCTGACGGAAAAAGCGCCGTCCATACTGTCTGGGGAGAATGCCGGGGACGGCAGGGGAAGGAACGAAACAGAGAAATAACGGGACGGGCGGAAAGCGGAGAAACGGTTTCTGCCCGCCTGATTTTGTCGGAAGGGCCCGGGCTTTTCCTTGGACGGGAGGGCCGCCGGATACGAAGAGGCCGGAAACGGGGCGGGAACAAACGGGAAGTTGTATTTTCCGCCGGATTATGCTATACTAAGCGCCGGCGGCGGAGAGCGATCCGCGGCGTTTTTGTTTGCGGCGGCCGTGCAGGCCGGGGAAGGAGGGGCCCGAACCCTCGATTCCTGCCGCTCAGATCTCAGCAGAAGAAAGGGCGCGGGCCGCTCATGAATATCCTGGTGGTTTCCCAGTGCTTTTATCCGGATGATTTCCGTATCAACGATATTGTGGACGCTCTGGCGAAGGAAGGTCATACCGTCCGCGTTCTGACCGGGCTGCCGGACTATGCGACATCCCGTGTGCCGAAGGAATACCGCTTTTTCCGCCGCTGGCGGGAAACGTGGCACGGCGCGGCGGTGATCCGGGTGCCGACGGTTTCCCGGCGGAGCGGCGTACTCTTCCGCGCGCTCAACTATGCGTCTTTTGTTTTCTGGGGCTGGATTGTTGCCCGGTTCGGGAAAAAGGACGCCGAGGTGGTTTTTTCCTATCAAACCTCGCCGGTGCTTCAGTCCATTCCGGCCGCCGCATATCGCAAGCGGACCGGCGCGCCGCTGGTTTTATACTGCTGCGACCTCTGGCCGGAATCTCTGAAGGCGTGGAACGTGGGGGAGCGGCATCCCCTTTTCCGGCTGATGCACCGCGTCAGCCGCCGCGTCTATCAGCAGGCCGATACGCTGGCGGTCACCTCCGCCCCCTTCCGGGATTACCTGCGGGAAGTGGACGGCGTGGAGGACGAGCGGATCGTCGAGCTTCCGCAGCACGCGGAGGATCTGTACGCGGACATCTGCGGCGAATACGACGAAAACGGCTGTGTGGATTTCCTCTTTGCCGGGAACATCGGCGCGGTGCAGAATGTGGATTGCATTCTCCGCGCCGCGGCGCTGGTGAAGCAGGGGCGGCGGGAAAAGGCGGAACCACCCTTCCATATCCATATCGTGGGGAGCGGTTCGGAGCTGGAGAATTGCCGAAATCTGGCGGACGAGCTGTCTCTGGGAGAAACGGTAACGTTTCACGGGCGGTTCCCGCAAAGCGAGATGAAACGGTTTTACAAGTTGGCCGACTGCTTCCTCCTGACCCTGCGGGGCGGGGATTTTATCGGGATGACCCTTCCGGCCAAGGCGCAGGGCTATCTTTCCGCCGGCAAACCGATCCTTGCCGCCGCCGACGGCGCGGCGGCCGGTATGATCCGGGAGTCCGGCTGCGGCGAGAGCGTTCCCGCCGGGGACGCGGCGGGACTGGCCGCCGCGATGGAGCGGGTGATCGCCGCCCCCGCCGGATACCGGGAAAAAGGGCGAAACGGCCGCCGTTTCTTTGAACAGCATTACACCAGAGAGATTTTTATGGAATCCCTGCACCGACTGCTTCGACAGGCAAAAAAACAGCCGGAGCAGCGGAAAAAATAAACACGGGGAGGAGACGTGCCCTTTTGGCCTTTGTCCGGGACCGGCGCGTTCAGCGCTTTTTGCTGGTTGTACTGACCATTCTCTATGTGCTTTTTATCTATAGCAATTCCCTTCGGGACGGAACCGCTTCCTCCAACCAAAGCGGGCGGATTACGGAGCTTTTGCAGAGCCTGCTCTCTTCTTTTGGATGGCAGGGAACGGTTTCGGAACACTTTCTCCGGAAACTCGCGCATTTTGCGGAATACGCCGGTCTTGGCGTGTTGCTTGGATTTACGCTTCGGGCCTTCACACCCCATCTGCTTCGGCAGGCGGGCTTTCCGCTTTTTGTCGGACTGCTGGTGCCGGTGTCGGATGAATTCCTTCAGTTGTTTGTGGCGGGGAGGGCCGGGATGGTGCAGGACGTGGCACTGGATTTTCTCGGGATGCTGACCGGTTTTTCCCTGACGGTCGGCCTTCTCCTTCTCTTTGCCCGGCAAAAGCGCGGCCGGGACGGGGATGTGGAACAGGAGGACGGCCAATGAAAATTCTGCAGATCAATTCGGTTTGCGGCGTGGGAAGTACCGGCCGCATTGCCGCCGACCTCCATGCCTCCCTGACTGAAAACGGGATGGACAGCCGCATTGCCTATGGGAGGGGCGAAGCCCTGCGCTGTGACGCGGCGACCCGGATCGGGACGGCCTGGGACAATTACCGGCACGTCGCCAAAACACGGCTGCTTGACCGGCACGGTTTCGGCTCACGGGGGGCGACCCGCCGTTTTCTGCGCGGGGTGGAGGAATTCGGCCCCGACCTGATCCATCTTCATAATATTCATGGGTATTACCTCCATATCGGGGAGCTGTTCGGCTGGCTGAAACGCGCCGGTTTGCCGGTGGTGTGGACGCTGCACGACTGCTGGCCCTTCACTGGGCACTGCGCTTATTACGATTACGCCGGCTGTTCCCGATGGGAGAGCGGCTGCCGCCGCTGCCCGCAGAAACGCGCCTACCCGGCCAGCCTGCTCGCGGACGCTTCTTCCCGCAATTATGCGGACAAGCGCCGCCTGTTCACCGGGGTGGACCGTCTGACGCTGGTTACTCCTTCCGTCTGGCTGGCGGGGGAGGTCGGCCGTTCCTTTCTGAAGGATTATCCGGTGCGGGTGATTCCGAACGGGATCGACCTGACGGCGTTTCGCCCGACGGAAGAGACCGGCGCTGTGCGGCGGCGGTTTGGAATCCGCGAAGAGGATTGTCTCCTGCTGGGGGTCGCCGGAGTCTGGGAGGCGCGCAAGGGACTGCCGTATCTCTTGGAGCTGCTGAACCGCCTTGGCGGCGGATATCGCCTGATGCTTGTGGGCGTGGATGAAAAGCAGCGGGCCGCTCTGCCGGCCGGGGCGATCGGGATCGGCCGTACCGACAGCGTGGAAGAGCTGGCCGCTCTGTACAGCGCGGCGGATATGCTGGTGAATCCCACGCTGGAGGACAATTTTCCCACCGTCAATCTTGAGGCGCTGGCCTGCGGGACGCCGGTGGTCACCTTCCGTACCGGCGGCAGCGTGGAAAGCGTGGACGACGCCACCGGCCGGGTTGCGGACAAGGGCGGCCCGGAAAGCCTTGCCGCCGCGGTCCGCGACATAAAAACGCGGGGAAAGCCCGCGTTCACCGCCGCCTGCCGGGAACGGGCGGAGAGGCTGTACGATCAGCGGCAGACCTACGCGCAGTATGGCCGTCTGTACCGGGAACTGTGCGGCGGAACCCCCGAAGAATAAATTGACAGGAAAGGAGAGGGTGCGGATGACGGAAACCGACCGTGAGCTTCGCGCACTGCAGGAGGTGGAACTGGATCTGCTGCATCGGTTTGACGAGATATGCCGGCGGGAAAACCTCCGTTATTTCCTGCTGGGAGGGTCCGCACTGGGGGCCGTCCGTCATGGGGGCTTCATCCCCTGGGACGACGATATCGACGTGGGGATGCCCCGTCCGGATTACGAGCGCTTTCTGCGGATTGCGCCGCCGCTGCTGCCTTCCCACCTCTTTTTGCAGGACTACCACAGCGAACCGGCCTATCTGCTGAGCTTTGCCAAGCTGCGGGACGACCGGACGCTGTTTAAAGAGAAGCTGTTCGCCGGGCTGGATATCCATCACGGCGTGTATATGGATATTTTTCCGCTGGACGGCGGCCCGGCTGACCGGGCGGAAGCGGAACGGCTGCTGAAACATATGAAGCTGTACCGTTTCTCCCTCATTAACCGCCGGACGGGGTATATCCGGGAAAAAAGTCTGCCCGCTTCCCTCGCGCTGTCCCTGCTGTCGCCGTTTATGAGCGCGGACGCCTGCTTCCGCCGGATTGACGCGCTCTGCACAAAATACGCCTATGGCGAAGCGCCCTGCGTTGCAAACTGGCATGGGGCGTGGGGAACGAAAGAGGTCGTACCGAAAGAGCTGTTCGGCGAAGGAATCCGGATGCCTTTTGAAGATATGCTCTGTCCGGTTCCCCGGGATACGGACGGGTATCTGACCTGCCTGTATGGGGATTACCGGCGTCTCCCGCCGGAGGAAAAACGGATCAGCCATCACGAGTCGGTGGAGATCCGTCTGCCGTCCCCGGAAAAGCCGCCGAAGGAGGATGTCGATTGAAACGGGTTATCACTTACGGAACCTTTGACCTGCTGCATTATGGGCATATCAATCTCCTGCGCCGTGCCCGCGCGCTGGGGGATTATCTGATCGTCGCGCTGTCCACCGACCAGTTTAACCACGACAGCAAAAACAAGGTGTGCTATTTCACCTATGAGGAACGAAAACAGCTGCTGGAATCCATCCGGTACGTTGATCTGGTGATCCCGGAGGAAAACTGGGAACAGAAGGTGCGGGACGTCCGGGAATACCATGTCGATACCTTTGTCATGGGGGACGACTGGGCCGGGAAGTTTGATTTTCTGAAGGAATACTGCGAGGTGGTGTATCTTCCGCGTACGCCGGAAATCTCCACCACCAAAATGAAGCAGGACATGCAGGAACTGAGAAAGTCTGGAGTGCCTGAAACGGTTGAAAAGCCGGAGTAATCCGGATTTTTCAGAGCTGGGACGGCGGGGGAGAGTCTGCGGATGAAAAAGGTGCTGGAATATCGGATCGGGCGGTCGGGGGACGGCGTAACCCGGTACATCCTCGGCAATTATGCCCGGGTGGACAAGGAAAAGATACACATGGATTTTGTTACGGGAGATCGGGACCTTTCTTTCTGCCGGGATCTGATCGAGGGGGGATGCGCCGTGTATTCCCTTCCCGCCTCGCCCTTCAAGAATCCTTTCCGCTTCCGCAGGGAGATGAAGAAGCTGTGGGAGGGCGGATACGATATTATACACTGTCATATGTCGTATTTTCTGAACACCATCCTTTTCCGTCAGGCGAAGAAGCACGGGGTCAAGATCATCCTGCACTCCCACAGCACCCAGCCGGATATTGCAGACAGGCGGAAGCGCCGGTTTTTTACCCTGCTTCATAAACTGCATTACCGCGCCGCCAGCCGGTACGGCGACGCCTTCGCCGCCTGCTCCGCGGCGGCGGCGGACTGGCTGTTCGGGGACGCGGTGGCCAAGGACAGGATACAGATTTTCAACAACGCCATTGATACGGCGCAGTTTGCCTTTGATCCGGCGGTCCGGGAACGGGTACGGAAGGAACTGGGGCTGGAAAAAGCGTTTGTGGTTGGGCATATCGGCCGTTTCACTTATCAGAAGAATCACGAATTTTTACTGCGCGCCTTTGCCTGCGTCCGGGAAAAACGGTCGGACGCCGTCCTGCTGCTGATTGGCGGGGGCGATCTGGAGCCGGAGGTCCGCCGTCAGGCGGCGTCGCTCGGCGTCGGGGACGCGGTGCGTTTTCTCGGCCTGAGGGACGATGTGCATGAGCTGATGCAGGCGATGGACGTGTTCGCTCTTCCGTCCCGCTTCGAGGGGCTGGGGCTGGTGCTGATCGAGGCGCAGACAGCGGGGCTTCGGGCCGTTGCTTCCGCCGGGGTTCCGCCGGAGGCGAAGGTGACGGAGCTGCTCACCTACCTGCCGCTGGAAAGCGGGCCGGAGGCATGGGCGGGCGAGCTGCTGAAAGCGGCCGACGGCTATGAACGAACCAATCGCCGCCGGCAGATTATGGAGGCCGGCTATGACCTTTCCGGACAGGCGGCGCGGATCGGGCAGCTTTACGAAAGCCTGTAGGAAGGCCGTACATGCGCTTTTGCCTGAGAAATGAGGATGTCTTATGCAAATGGTCAAACGCGTTTTTCTCAGCCGGCTGACGGTCAAACTGCTGACAGTCGTGCTGTTTTTCTTCCTGATTTTCCCGCCGTTGAAGCCGGTGATGGACGGGCTGGTGAAAATCGTCCTGTTGTGGGGCGGGTTTCAGCTTGCAGTGGATCTGCTGACGAAAAAGACCTTTCTGCGGGCGCGGAACGTCGTGTGGCTTCTGCTGTTTTTGTTCATGGAGACGGTAACGATCGCCCTGAATTATCCGACCGGGCTGAAGGATAATCTTTCTCTTCTGTGCTATACGGCGGTTGGTATGCTGGTGCTGTATCCGAACGGGGAGGAGCAGAGCCGGGAAACGCTGCTGCGGGAGATGTGGCTGATCGGATGGGTGTATATTCTGCTGTGTACCGCCGCCTCGCTGGTTTCCCTGCTCACGCTCTGGCTGGGCGTTTCCGGAACGGTGGAATACGGGAACGTCACCTATCATATCGGGGTGTTCGGCGGTCGTCTTTGGGGTGTGTATTCCAACCCGAACTTTCCGGCGGCGCTGCTGGCGGCGGCGCTGTCGCTTCTTCAGCTTCCGGTATGCCGCGCCGCCGCGCGGCGGCCGCGTCTGCTTCCCGCGCAGTATGGGGTGCTGGCCGTTTGTTTTTTCCTGAATTTCTGGTATCTTGCACTGGCGCAGTCCCGCGGCAGTCTGGCGGCGCTGGCGGTGTTTATCGCGGTGTTTCTTTTCTTCGTGTTCGGCAAAACAGTTTTTGCCCGTCTGCATCGCTTCGCTGTTTCCTGCGCGGCCGGCGCGGCCGCCGCGGTCGGTTCCGCGGCGCTGACGGTGCTGGCGGCGGCCGTCCTCCTTCAGGCCGGAAACGGTTTGGAGCGGCTGGACAGGGGAACGGTGGCCGAAGATCGGGCGCCTCCGGCTGCCGGCAATTCTGCCGTCGTACCGCTGGATTCTCCCTTAGCGGACGATCCGATCCTTGGCGAGGACAGTCTGGGGCGCGATGAGGAACTGGAGACGTCCGATACGATGACCGGCCGTCCGATTCTGTGGAAGATGGGATGGGAACGGTTTCTGAAAAAGCCGGTTTTCGGTTACGGCAATGTCGGCGCGACCGAGGGTGTGGAATATCATTGGAGCAGTGTGAAACATTATCACAATGTGCTTGTCCACAGTCTGGTGGCGACCGGTCTGGCCGGCACGCTGCCGCTGGTTGCTTTCGCGGCGGCCACTCTGGTTTCTCTGCTCCGTCAGATGAGCAGGGATCGGGAAAAGTCTCTGGAAGAGACGGGCGTCGCCTGTGCGCTGCTGGCCCTGCTGGCCCTGTATCTGGTGCATAATATGATTGAGATGTTTCTTATTTATGCGGTCAGCCTGCCGCATTTCCTCTTTTGGATTTATCTGGGGTATATGGTATCCCTGTTGCCGGAGGAAGAACGGCTGTCGAAAATCGACCGCCGGCTGCGGCGGCTGGCGGATAAACTGCCTGCGATAGGAAAGGCTGGGAAAGCGGGGGATCGTGCGGCATGATGCGGACGAGGAACTCCATCGTCAATTCTCTGGCCGGCGCCGGCGGCTATCTGGTCCAGATGTTCAGCAACTTTATCGTCCGGGCCAAATTTGTCGAATGTCTGGGGGACAGCGTTCTCGGGGTCAACGCGCTGTTCACCAATATCATTTCCATGTTGGCGCTGGCGGAGCTCGGGCTGGGAACCGGCCTGATTTATAAGCTGTACAAACCGGTCGCGGACCATGACGTGCCCCGTATTCAGTCCCTGCTTCGTTTTTATAAGCGGGCGTATATGATTATCGGCGCGGTCATTGCGGCGGCGGGATTGGTTCTTTCCTTTTATGTATATCTTTTTGATAAGGATCGTACCTTTTCCCGGGGATATATGGGCCTCACCTTTTTTCTCTTTGTGCTGGATGTGCTGGCCTCGTATCTGTTTGCCAATCAGAAGGCCCTGATTACGGCCGACCAGAAAAATTACATCATCAACATCGCTCACGCCGGTTCTCAACTGGCCGCCTGCCTGCTGCAGATCGTTCTTCTGATTACCACCCGCAGCTTTATCCTGTATATCGTGGCAAAAATCGTCTGCCGGGTAGGGGAAGGGCTGGTGATTTCCCAGCGGTACCGGAAACTGTATCCGGATATCTGCCTTAAGGAAAGCGAAAAAATCGATCGGGAGGAACGACGGGATCTTTTTCGGAACATCAACGCGATGCTGTATCACCGGATTGGCTCCTTCAGTCTTTCCTCCACCTCCAACATGATCATCAGCTATTTCGTCAATCTGGTCACGGTGGGGATTTATTCCAATTATACGCTGATTACCAACACCATCAACAACCTGATCGCCCAGATATTTCAGGGGGTGACGGCCAGCTTCGGCGACCTGATCCACACCGAGAAAATCGAACGCGCTTATGAAAAATTCAATCTTTTGTATTATGTGAATTTCCTGCTGGTTTCCTTCTGCAGCACGGCGCTTCTTGTGCTGATCGAGCCGTTTATCGCGCTCTGGCTGGGAGAGCGGTTCCTGTTCGGAAAAGACACGCTGCTGCTGATCCTGCTGTATTTTTACATTTACAGCATGCGGCGGGTAATCTTTCTGGCACGGGACAGCGCGGGGCTGTATCAGCCGGATCGATATATGCCGCTGGTCGAAACCGTGGTCAACCTGGGGCTGGCCGTTTTGCTGGTACAGCATTGGGGGGTAAACGGCGTTCTTGTCGCCAATCTGGTGAGTATGCTGCTGATCCCCTTCTGGATTCAGCCGACAATTGTTTACAAGTATATTTTCGGCCGTTCCGTCAAGCCCTATTTCGTCCGGTATGCTCTGTATTTTCTGGTCATGCTGCTGGGGGGAGGTCTTACCTACGGCGTATGCCGGTTCATTCCGGCCGAATGGAATCTCTGGCTTATCCTGCTGGCACGGGGCGTTCTGTGCCTGATTATTCCCAACGCGCTGAACCTGCTGATTTTCTGCCGTACGCCGGAAGGCCGCTCCTTCCGAATTCTGCTGAAAGGGCTGGCCGGCCGTTTTCTGGGAAAGAAACGGGGAAAAAGCGGGAAGAATACCGAATAGACTGTGGTGCGTTTTGATAGAAAATCGTAAATTGCCCAAACCAGCGCGGATGGTGAAGATAAAAATAGAGAAATCAACAAAAAGAACGCTTCCTAGTGTATCTTTGCAGAATTTATGGTAAAATTATCAATAATTGCGTAATTGCGTAATTGCGTTTCCCTGTTGAACATGCCTATCGCCCGGACATTTCCGGGATATCTACCGCAGACGCCGTGCGGCGCTTCTTGCCCGGCGGAGGGATAGAACGACGGGACTCTCCACCGCTCCATCGTCGAAAGGAAGGACCCTGCAATGAGCCAGAAAAACAGCAAAGACTGTAAAGACCATAAGATTTATTTTTCTCCGCCGGATATCGGGGAATCAGAAATTGAAAAAGTCGTGGAAGTTCTGCGTTCCGGCTGGATTACGACCGGCCCGCAGACCAAGCTGTTTGAAACAAAAATTGCCGAATACTGCGGTACAAGCCGGGCGGTCTGTCTGAATTCCGCCACAGCGGCTATGGAACTGGTGCTTCATGTGCTCGGCGTTGGTCCGGGTGACGAGGTGATTACCTGCGCCTACACCTATACGGCGTCCGCCAGCGTGGTCTGCCACGTCGGCGCGTCGCTGAAGCTGGTGGATTCGGCGCCGGGCGGTTTCCATATCGATTATGATCGGCTGGAAGCGGCGATCACCGAAAAAACGAAAGTGATTATTCCGGTGGATATCGCCGGCGTTCCCTGCGATTACGATCGCATCCGCCAAATTGTGGAGCGGAAGCGGGCGCTCTTTCATCCTTCCAACGAAATACAGGAAGCGTTTGGCCGGGTAATCGTGCTGGCTGACTGTGCTCATGGACTGGGCGCTGCTTATCACGGCCGCAGGACAGGCAGTCTGGCGGATTTTACCAGCTTTTCCTTCCACGCGGTGAAGAATCTGACGACCGGAGAGGGCGGGGCGGTGACCTGGCTCCCGATTCCGGGAATAGACGATGAGACGGTCTATCATCAGTTCATGCTGCTGTCTCTTCATGGGCAGTCCAAGGACGCGCTGGCCAAAACCAAACTCGGCGCATGGGAGTACGACATCGTTTCTCCCGCTTATAAATGTAATATGACGGATATCATGGCGGCAATCGGCTTGGCGCAGTTGGAACGGTACGCCGGTATTCTTGCCCGCCGCCGGGATATCGTGGCCCGGTACGATCAGGGCCTTCGGGATGTGGATGTGGACGTGCTTTCTCATCAGGGCGACGGGTATGAGTCCAGCCGGCATCTGTATCTTGTCCGTCTGAACGGAAAAACGCTGGAACAGCGTAACGCGCTGATTACCGAGCTGGCGGAACGGGAGATTGCGACCAACGTCCATTACAAGCCGCTTCCCATGCATACCGCTTACAAAAAGCTCGGCTTCTCCATCGGTGATTATCCGAACGCTTATGAAATGTATCATAATGAAGTAACGCTTCCTCTGCATACCTGCCTGACGGATGAGGACGTTGACTATGTGCTGGAAAACTTCAAAGACATACTGGCGTCTCTGTAAACCCCTCTGAAGCCGGTCGCGATATGCCGAAACGGATTCCTGATTCCGTCGGCATATCGTTCTGTCTGGGAGATTTTGGCCGCTGCGGACCCCTGAAAACGCGGCGCTTATGGATAGGAGAGTCGACATCATGCGGATGAAACCGTGGGAATCCCTTCCGGAATCCTTACAGTCGGAAGCGGTTCGCCCATATTATGACCTTTTGAAAAAACGGACGGCTTCCCTGCTGCTGAAACGGGGGATGGATATCCTCGCCGCTTTTCTGCTGCTGGTTTTGCTTTCCCCTGTCTTTCTGGTGCTGGCGGTCGCCATTCGGGTGGATTCGAAAGGGCCGGTGTTTTTCCGGCAGGTACGGGTGACGCAGTTTGGAAAAACGTTCCGAATCTTCAAGTTCCGCACCATGGTGAACGACGCGGAGAAAAAGGGCAGTCAGGTCACGGTGCAGAATGACAGCCGGGTGACCCGTGTCGGCGCAAAAATCCGGCGTATCCGGCTGGATGAAATACCGCAGCTTCTCAATGTCCTGACAGGGGATATGAGCTTTGTCGGAACACGGCCGGAGGTGCCGAAATATGTGGAGAAGTATACGCCCGAAATGATGGCTACTCTGCTCCTCCCCGCGGGAGTGACCTCAATGGCGAGCATTGCCTTTAAGGACGAGGACGAGCTTTTGCAGGCGGCGGAGAATGTGGACGAGGTATATGTGCGGGATGTGCTTCCTCAGAAAATGGCCTTTAATTTGGAGTATCTCCGCAATTTTTCCTTCGGCCGCGACATCGGTCTTTTGTTTCAGACGGTTTTCCGTGTGTTCGGCGTGTCCGGTTCCAGCCGCACGGATGACGATACGAAAGCCGGAGGGGAAAGGAAGAGTTGATATTTTTCGCCGTTTCTGATAAAATTACCCGGAACGCTGAAAACGTCAGGTGACTCGTCCGAGAGGACAGATTGAACGAGATAAAGGAGCAGAAAAACCATGAGCAAGACGAATATGAAGGAAACGCTGCTGAAAAAGATTGAGAACAGGGAAATCGTGGTCGGGGTGGTAGGCCTCGGCTATGTGGGGCTGCCGCTGGCGGTGGAGAAGGCGAAGGCCGGATTCAAGACCATCGGATTCGACGTGCAGGCGAAAAAGGTAGAGCTGGTGAACGCCGGACACAACTACATCGGGGACGTGGTGGACAGCGATCTGGAAGAGCTGGTGAAGGCGGGAACGCTGACGGCAACCACCGACTTCAGCTTTGTGAAGGACGTGGACTTCATCGCGATCTGCGTGCCGACGCCGCTGGACGCGCATCAGCAGCCGGATATCAGCTATGTGCGCAGCTCGACCGAGGCGGTGTCGAAGTACCTGAAAAAGGACACCATGGTGGTACTGGAATCCACGACCTATCCGGGAACGACGGAAGAATTGATTAAGCCGATTCTGGAAGAAGGTTCGGGCCTGAAATGCGGGGAGGACTTCTACCTTGGATTCTCGCCGGAGCGTGTGGATCCGGGCAACCTGATCTATAAGACGAAGAACACGCCGAAGGTCGTGGGAGCGATCGGGAAAGACGCGACGGAAGTGATCGCGGCGATGTACCGCGCGGTGCTGGAGGGAGACGTATACGAGGTGTCCAGCCCGGCGGTGGCGGAAATGGAAAAGATTCTGGAGAATACCTACCGGAATATCAATATCGGACTGGTGAACGAGCTGACGATGCTGTGCAGGAAGATGGGAATCAGTATGTGGGAGGTTGTGGACGCGGCCAAAACAAAGCCGTACGGGTTTCAGGCGTTCTATCCGGGCCCCGGCCTCGGCGGACACTGCATCCCGCTGGACCCGTACTACCTGTCGTGGAAGGCGCGGGAATATGGGTTCCACACGTCGATGATTGAAAGCTCGATGATGATTAACGACCAGATGCCGGAATACTGCGTGGAGCGCGCGGGGAAGATTCTGAACGAATCGGAGAAGTCGCTGAAGAACGCGAAGGTGCTGATTCTGGGCGTGGCGTATAAGAACGATATCGACGATTACCGGGAAAGCCCGGCGCTGCGGGTGATCGAGGTGCTGGAACGGGAAGGCGCGAAGGTGAGCTTTTATGACCCGTGGGTAAGCGAGTACCGGTACAAGGGAAAGACCGTGGCGGGGGAGAAGGAGCTGACGGCGGAGCTGCTGGAGAGCGCGGATTTGGTCATGGTGACGGCGGCGCATACGAACGTGGACTACGACTTCGTACAGCAGCACGCAAAAGCGGTGTTCGATACCAAAAACGCAATGAAAGCGGTCAAATCCCGCGCGAATATTGAGGTTTTGTAAAGATTCTGCTATATCGGGCAGCCGCTTAAGCGGCTGCCTTTTTACTGAAGGTTTCCTGTCAGGAACATATTTGCTGTTGTTTCGTCGTTTTTGCTTTTTGGTCAGTCTTTCTTATAGGGGAAAAGGAGATTTGGAACGAAATCCAGAAGGATTTTGTCTAAGTAACCGATTGTGTGGATCTTTGATGTCTGGGGTTGCTTTTTTCTGCTTCTTGTATCATAATATCTAATTGGAGTCGTAGTGCTTGCGGCGAAAATAAAGTGGACGACGGCGTGATCGTGTGCGTCTTTCTTTGAAAGAGAGCCGCGCATGATCGTGTTTCGTTTGCCTTTGCTTAACACAGCCAGAAGATGTGAAACGGCCCTTTTGTTTTCCCCGGGCGGAGCATCAATCATTTTTTACCGTCTTTTAATCGCTAAATCCTGAATTAGGAGCGTACATAACCATGTATAGACGCTTTTTCAAACGATTTCTGGATATTGTTCTCTCGCTGTTGGCTTTGATTGTGCTGTCGCCGCTTCTTCTGGTGTTGACGGTGGTGGGAACGATCAAAATGAAGGGCAATCCCTTTTTCACACAGCCTCGGCCAGGGAAGGATGAACGGATATTCCGGTTAATCAAGTTCCGTACTATGACCTGTGAAACGGACTCGGACGGCAATCCCCTTCCGGACGAGCAGAGGCTTACTCGGTATGGGAGGGCGCTTCGCTCCACCAGCCTTGACGAGCTCCCGGAACTTGTGAATATTCTCAAGGGCGACATGAGCATCGTAGGCCCGAGGCCGTTGCTGGTGGAATATCTGCCATTGTATAACGAACGTCAGCGCCGCCGCCATGAAGTCCGTCCGGGACTGACGGGATTGGCACAGGTGAACGGCCGCAACGCCATCGATTGGGAAGAGAAGTTTGAATGGGATGTCCAATATGTGGACGAATATACTTTCCGTATGGATGCGGCGGTCGTATTAAAAACCGTAGGAAAGGTTTTTCGACACGCGGATATTTCCTCCGGTACGGCCGCTACCATGGAACCGTTTCGGGGAACGGCCGATTTATCAGATGCGGAAGGAGAAACCGCTCATGCCTGAACGGGTAATTATTCTGGGGGCCGGAGGGCACGCCCGTGTTCTGGCTGATTGTATCCGAAAATCCGGAGATGAGCTTTTTGGCTTTCTGGATGACGGGAAAACCAGGGAAACCCCCATTGCCGGTTGTTCGGTACTTGGCCCTATAAAAGACGCTCCCCTCTTTGCGGAACAGGTCCGTTTCGTGATAGGGATCGGTGATAATCGTACCCGTCGAAACATCGATTTGCTGCTTTCGCCGCATTCTCTGCGCTGGTATACAGCGATCCATCCGTCAGCGGCGATTGCCGCGGATGTTTCCCTGGGAGAAGGGACGGTGGTTCTTGCCCAGGCTGTTGTCAATGCGGATGCGGCTGTCGGCCGCCATTGCATTATCAATTCCGGTGCGATTGTGGAGCATGACAATAGGATCGGTGATTTTGTACATCTGTCACCGGGGTGCGCCTTGGGCGGCGCCGTCCGGGTTGGAAATGGTACCCATATCGGTATTGGTGCGACCATCCGGAATGGAATCGATATCGGGAGTGACTGCGTTGTGGGAGCCGGAGCGGTGGTGGTTAAGAATATCCCCTCGGCCGGAACCTATATTGGCGTACCTGCCCGGCGAATGGGATAAGTTATGGCTTTTGGAGGATAAAAAATAGAATGAAAAACATCTGGATATTTAACCACTACGCTGGCCCGCCGTCGGTTACCACCGGTCTGCGTCACTATTATTTTGCAAAAGAGCTGATCGCCGCCGGTTATTCCGTCACGGTATTCGCGGCAAGTACGATACATAATACCAACCGCAACCTGATTGAGGACGACCGCCCTTATCTGGAGATGGAGGAGGACGGCGTTCCCTTTGTCTTTGTCCGAACGGACAGCTATCAGGGGAATGGGAAAAAGCGGATTATTAATATGGTGCAGTATTATCGCCGGCTTTTTAAGGTAACCAGACATTTTTCAAAACCGGATGTAATCCTCGGCTCTTCGGTCCACCCACTCGCCTGTGTCGCGGCGATTAAACTGGCGAAAAAATATCGTTGCCGATGTATTGCAGAAATCCGCGATCTCTGGCCGGAGTCCATCGTGGCGTTTACGTCTGTCTCGCCGCATAATCCGATTATTTGGGCGTTATATCACTTGGAAAAATGGATTTATAAAAAAGCAGATAAACTTATATTTACTATGGAGGGCGGTACGGCTTATATACAGGAAAGAGGATGGGATACGGGCCATGGCGGCCCGGTTAATTTATCCAAAACCGCTTATATTAATAACGGCGTTGATTTGAGAATGTTCGACACGAATAGTCAAAAATATACGATACAGGATTCCGATCTTGAAAATCCGAACATCTTTAAGGTGATATATGCCGGCTCCGTGCGGAAGGCGAACAACGTGGATCAACTGATAAAATGTGCGCCGCTGGTACGTTCCGATATTGTATTCTTCATTTATGGAGATGGAGAAGACCGAGAAGCTTTGGAACGGTATTGTCGGGAACAGAAAATCACTAATGTTATTTTTAAAGGAAAAGTAGGAAAGGAATACATACCTTATATACTCTCAAAAAGTAACCTGAACATTTTGAACTATCAACAAGCCAGCGTCTGGAAATATGGAAGCAGTCAAAACAAAATGTTCGAATATTTTGCCAGTGGAAAACCTGTACTGTCAAATGTAGATATCAACTATAGCATTATTAGAAAGTACGAATGTGGTGTTTCTGAAGATTTGAGTACTCCGGAAAGCTATGCAGAAAAAATCGAACAGATTGCCGCACTCTCTGCGGAAGAATATGAGCGTTTGTGTCGGAATGCACGGAGGGCTGCAGAAGATTTTGAGGTTAAGGCTTTGGCGCGAAAACTAGAAAAATTATTGTCATAAGGCGAAAAAGTATGAGAGTGTGTGGATAATGAAGATTTTTAATCGTTTTTATGAAGACTATTTGATGCCAAGTAGACTGACGGAATACGACGGTATTTTGCAAGCGGCCTTATCCTGCGGCTACGAAGTCCATAGTGTGATCGGTTTTGGGAAAATTCTTTCCGAAGAGGAACTCAATCCAAAGAAAAAGTATTTGATTCTTAGGCACGACATTGACACCGATGTGAACACGGCCAAAGAAATATTTTCGATAGAAAGAAAGTATGGCGATGCGATTGCGGCATCGTACTACTTTCGTCTTTCAACTATGGATTATCCGTTTATGAGGGAAATCGATCAGTTTGGTTCAGAGGCTTCTTATCATTTTGAAGAAATCGCTATTTATGCTAAAAAGAAGCAGATTCACGATTTACAAGTGATTTATTCCAAGTTGGGCGACATACAGGCGCTTTTTCTTGAAAATTATTTTTCCATTCAGGAGAAGACCGGCCTTCCAATGAAAACGGTTGCTTCTCATGGGGATTTCCTTAATCGTCGTTTGGCTATAACTAATTCCAATTTGATAACGTCGGAAATTCGAGAAAAAACCGGAATCATGTTTGAGACATATGATCCGAAGTATATGAACAATATAACTGCCCGGATTGCGGATAGTAGCTATCCTCGTTTATATAATCCATACCCGGTGATGGACGCTATTCTTAACAATGAAAAAGTTGTGTATTTTTTGACACATCCTCGTCACTGGAGAGCGTCGCCGGTTTCTAACACGAAAGAAAATTTAAAACGTTTATGGGAAGGAATACGATATTCTATTTTTTGAAATGGCTGTTATTGATCGAATAGAGTATTATTTGAAAATCGTATCTGAATTTATCACTTAAAGATAAGAGGGAAGGTCTGTATGAAAATCCTACAAATTTGTTCTTATTACGGTCTTTCTAAATTATATACGGAATTAAATCTCGCTTTACAGCACAGTGGCATCGACACCACCTTTTATGTACCAACCAGACGGGAGAAGGAAGTACATCCAGCAGAAAAGAATGTAATGGAGTCGGTATGTTTCCGTAATGTGGATCGCTATTTTTTTCATTGGAAACACCATAAGATTTTATGTGACCTGTATATGCATCTGGATCCGAATGAATATTCACTTGCCCATGCGCATTCTTTGTTTTCCAACGGGTATATCGCGTATCGGCTTAAAAAAAAGATAGGAATTCCCTATATTGTTGCTGTAAGAAATACCGATATCAATATCTTTTTCCGCAAAATGCCGCATCTTCGTTCCCTTGGAATTCATATTCTTCGGGAAGCGGAAGCCGTTGTGTTTTTGTCGGAAACGTATCTTGAACACCTTCTTTCTACTTATGTTCCTATGTCCGATAGAGCGGCTATTCGAGAAAAGTCCTATGTTATTCCTAACGGTATTAATACTTATTGGCTTGAACACAAATGTGTGAACAGGCACCTTTCAGGAAGCCAAAACATTCGAATCGTTTTTGCCGGGACCGTTGATAGAAACAAAAATTTAACCGCAACAGTTAAGGCCTGCCAGATATTAATAGAACAGGGCTATTCCGTTACCTATACCGCCGTTGGAAATATTCTGGATCAGGTTGTTTATAGACAATTAGAGGAGCAGTCGTTTGCTCAGTATATTCCGGCGTTAAGTAAAGAAGAACTTGTGGAATTATATAAAGAAAACGATATTTTTGTTATGCCGTCGATTACGGAAACGTTTGGGCTGGTATACGCTGAAGCGATGACCCAGGGGCTTCCGGTCATCTATACCCGTGGACAGGGTTTCGACCGCCAGTTTGAGGAAGGCGTTGTGGGCTACAGTGTGGATTGCCATAACCCACAGGAAATTGCCGACCGGATACTGGATTGTATGGAACGGTATGAGGAAATATCCTCCAACTGCGTATCACTGTGCGATAAATTCAACTGGGGTACGATCGCGCAACAGTATAGAGAAATCTACTTTGAAATTACAAAAGATATTAAATCGTCCGTCTGAATATTCAAACATTGAAAGGCATGGAAAGAGTATGAAGCTTGCTGTTTCACAGCAATGTTACCTGAATAAAACAAATACCCATCGGTACTTTAGATGGACAGAAGAGGAAAAGGATTCTTTTTTGGCATTTGCCGCTATGTTCCAATTTGTGGTGTTAATGACGCAGCTCTTGGTTATCCATCTTTTTGGAATAACGGGATCGGTGCAAAGTGCTTTGCGAATGTTTTCCATCGGTATTTCGGCAATTCCTGTTCTATTGGCTTTGCCTATTCTCATAAAGCGCAAGCCAATAGTAGTGTTGCTGACATATTGCACGGCGTCGTTGGTGTTCGTGCTGTCCGCTCTATTTTATCCGGACACCCGGTCCGTGCTTCCTTCTCTTTTTTTCTATCTTTTCTGTATGTGCCTGCCGAGCTTTTTGTGCTTTGCCTGTATACAAAATATGGAAGCGGCTGTCTCGTCACTAACGAAAATTGCTGTTGCGAATTTTATATTAGGTGCTTGCTTTACGGTGTGTTCTCTGGTGGGATTAATCCGTTCCGAACAATATTCTATGTCGTTTTCTTATTATCTTCTCTTTTCCGCCTGCTATTTTCTGCACCTGTTTCACACCAAAGGGCGGAGAACGCTGCTACTTTTTTCATTGCTCAGCGGTGTGTTTGTGGCGTTACTCGGGTCAAGAGGAGCATTGGTGACATATTTTGTATATGCGGTAATCAGTGCTTTTTATTTTTTAAAGTGGAATGTTCGAACTCTGATTTTATGGATGATACTCTTTTCTTTAGGAATTCTTTTTCTGATGTATTTTGATCAAATATTATCATGGATATATGATTTCTTATTGTCTATGGGAATTCAAAGCCGTACTTTAAACTTGTTACGTTCAAACCAATTGCTTTCTCATGACAGCGGCCGAGGAGATATATACAGATATTTGTTTCAAAAAATCGGTGAGCGGCCATTTCTTGGTTATGGCGTAGGCGGTGACCGCGCTATGCGGGATGGCGGCTATGCCCACAATCTTTTTATCGAAGTTTTTGTTGACTTCGGTGTAATAATAGGCGCGTTCCTTTTGATTTTGCTAGGTACGTTTGTTGTCAGGACGTTTCAAAAAAAAGACAACCAAGCATTACTCCTTTTGTTTTTTTGTATAGGGATCATTCCCCTTATGGTATCCGGTTCCTTCTACACAGAAACAAATTTTTGGATTTTAATAGGATTTTGTTTTCAGATAGTTTCTAATGTTAAACCTTCAGCAACTGTTTCGAAAAAACTGAAAACTAGTATTTTTCGGAGGGTAGATTAGTTGAAAATATTATATATTACCGACTGTTGGACCGGCCTTAACGAATTACTTTTCCATGGTGCGCCCTATGCTAGAGGGATGCCAGCTTTCATATATCCACTTCACGCGTTGATTACACAGGGGCATAATGTGGATTTATATTTGATTGATAATCAAGATTTCTTACCATATAATATTCAAATTTCATGGTTGAAGCCAAAACAGATAGTAGGCTCTTTTGTTTGGCCGAAAAAGCCCCTCAAAAAAATTACCGCTATAGCACGGCTAAAAAAAGATGTTTCCGGCATTTTGCAGGAAACCAATTATGATTTTGTCTATCTTCATGGGGGGACTGCAGGCGTTCTTGCATCTGTTGTTCGGAGTCGACATATACCGTGTGGTCAAAGACTGTATGGAACTTTTATAAATCGGACGATAGAACGACAGGGTACTTTAAAAACACGCCTGTTAAATTTTGTAGAAACCAAAGCATTTACGTTGCCAAAGGACTTTCTGCTAGTAACGGATGATGGATCAAAAGGCGATCTCGTAGTGAAGGCATTGAACAAGAAAGCGCCTCCATATGATTTCTACTTTTGGAAAAATGGGGTTGACAGCATGCCTGTATTGACGGAGCGGCAAATGGAAGCCCAAAGAGATCGGTTAGGTATTAAAAATTATCCGTTTTTGTTTTATGTTGCACGTATCAGCAAGTGGAAACGGCAAGATAGAGCCATCCATATTCTGAAAATATTAAAAGATCGGGGCTATCCATTTCAATTGTATCTAGCAGGCCAGATGTTGGAATCCTCGTATGAGATAGAACTGAGGAAACAGGTTCAGAGCTATGGATTGGAAAATGACGTGATTTTTATGGGGGCTGTCGATAAGGATACGATTAATTTTATGTGTAAAACGGCAATCGTTTCGTTCAGTTTATATGATATGTGTAACTTGGGAAATGTTTTTTATGAGATGCTTTCTGCCGGAGCTGTGATTGTTTCCTGCAACGATGGTTCTTTAGATGAATTTATTGCCAATCAGGAAAATGGTTTTTTAGTTGATTCGGATGAGGAAGCTGCAGATCAAATTGAAAACATATATAACTATCCTGAGAAAGCCGATATCATCCGTAAAAGGGCATTACAAACAGCAGAAAAATTCCTGCCGAGTTGGCAGGAGCGGGTAGATCAGGAAGTTGACTTGATTATGAGATGTATTCACAAATAGTGTCATAAGCGAAGACACATAGTTTGGAGGCTCCCTTTTTGAAAAACGCAGTAGGTCGGGATGCTGTTAAGCTGACCATCACCAAAATGATTACATTGGCAATTACCATGGTCAACGCCATGCTCCTTTCCCGCTTTCGAACGCTCGAAGAGTATGGAACCTATTCGCAGATTCTTATGGTAATCAATCTGGCGGTGTCCCTTTTCACATTGGGATTGCCGAACAGTATCAACTATTTTGTTGCCAGAACGGAAGAGACGGAGGAACGCCGTCATTTTCTGTCAAATTATTACACGCTGAACACCCTTCTTTGCGTAGTGATGGGCGTTGTGCTGTTGTTCCTGACCCCGTGTTTTGAAACGTATTTTAAAAACGCCTATATTCGGAATTTTGCGTATGTGTTTTTAATTTATCCATGGGCTAGGGTCGTTTCTTCCAGTATCCAGAATTTGCTGGTAGTTTATCACCGGACTCAATTGTTGATCATCTTTACGATTTTACATAGCCTGAGCAATGTGCTGGTTGTTCTGCTGGCAATCTGGATGCAGTGGAATTTCACTTTGTATATGGCGATATTCATTGCTGCGGAAGCGCTTTTTGCTTTGGCGGTATATGGCATTGCCTACAACGTTTCCGGACGGCTTCGTTTTTCTTTGGATTGGAAGCTGATCCGCACAATGCTGGCGTTTTCTATTCCTATCGGACTGGCCAGTGTGATGGGGACGCTTCAGATTGAGACGGACAAGCTGCTGATCGGGTATTTTTTTGATACGGAGCAGATGGCTATCTATACGAATGCTTCCAAAGAACTCCCGCTTTCCTTTTTCGCAACGTCGTTAACCGCTGTCCTTTTGCCGAAGCTGACGGTGGAATTGAAAAATGGAAACAATGAAAAAGCTGTCCGCCTATGGGGCGACGCGACGATCGTTTCCTATATTATCATATGCTTTTTTTCTATCGGGCTTTTCACCTATGCTCCGGATGTTATATCGGTCTTATATTCTGAAAAATATCTGCCGGGTGTATCCGTATTCCGGGTGTATACGCTGTTATCACTGCTTCGTTGTACCTATTTCGGCATGATTCTGAACGCGACGGGCAAGACCAAATTCATCTTTTATAGTTCACTTCTTTCGCTGGTGCTGAACATTATTTTGAATTTCCTGTTTTATTGGCTGTTTGGTTTTGTTGGTCCGGCTATTGCAACGGTATCGGTTACCGTGTGTACGGCGGTTTTCCAATTAATAGCGACAGCCAACGAGCTGAAAATTTCATTGAGAAGGGTGTTTCCGTGGAAACAGCTTGGCATCATTACACTCCTCAATATGATATTTGGTGTTCTCTTTTACTTTGTTAAGCAAGGAATTCCTTTGCAGCACTATTGTGGAGAAATTATGGAGTCAATACTATTGGGATGCGTATGGTGTGTGTTGTATGGTGCCCTTGTCTTCAAGTATACGTTGAGAAAATTTCGTTGTTTGAACCAGTAACGGAGGCATTATGAAAAAACTTTTGCGAAAAATCCGAATGGGAATAAGCGGCGTTTATTACTATATGCGCGGTCATTTCATTGCATGGAGATGTCACTACAATAAAGATTTACTGACAGGAAAATGGTTTGTTAGGCGATTTAGGGGATGGCGCTGGCTTGTGAAAGATTATGTTGGCTGCCGGAGATTAAAAGTGAATCGTGGCATTCCTTGGCCGGTTTCGCCTAGATTAACCGTTATAGGGCCTGAGAATATTCATTTTCATCCAGACGATCTGAATAATTTTCAATCCTTTGGCTGCTATTTTCAGGGGATTGGTTCCATCACAATCGGTCGCGGTACATATATTGCCCCCAATGTTGGGTTGATAACGGCAAATCATGCGTTGGAAAACCCGGATGAACATTTGCCGCCTAAACCAGTCGTTTTGGGAGAAAAGTGCTGGATTGGTATGAATAGCGTGATTCTCCCCGGAGTAGAACTCGGTCCGCATACCGTGGTTGGTGCGGGATCTGTTGTTACAAAGAGCTTTCCTGAAGGACATTGTGTTATTGCTGGGAATCCAGCCAAATTTATAAAGGAAATCAATATATTGGAGGAAGAAAACCATGAGCAAGACGAGCATGAAGGAAACGCTGCTGAAAAAGATTGAGAGCAGGGAAATCGTGGTCGGGGTGGTAGGCCTCGGCTATGTGGGGCTGCCGCTGGCGGTGGAGAAGGCGAAGGCCGGATTCAAGACCATCGGATTCGACGTGCAGGCGAAAAAGGTAGAGCTGGTGAACGCCGGACACAACTACATCGGGGACGTGGTGGACAGCGATCTGGAAGAGCTGGTGAAGGCGGGAACGCTGACGGCAACCACCGACTTCAGCTTTGTGAAGGACGTGGACTTCATCGCGATCTGCGTGCCGACGCCGCTGGACGCGCATCAGCAGCCGGATATCAGCTATGTGCGCAGCTCGACCGAGGCGGTGTCGAAGTACCTGAAAAAGGACACCATGGTGGTACTGGAATCCACGACCTATCCGGGAACGACGGAAGAATTGATTAAGCCGATTCTGGAAGAAGGTTCGGGCCTGAAATGCGGGGAGGACTTCTACCTTGGATTCTCGCCGGAGCGTGTGGATCCGGGCAACCTGATCTATAAGACGAAGAACACGCCGAAGGTCGTGGGAGCGATCGGGAAAGACGCGACGGAAGTGATCGCGGCGATGTACCGCGCGGTGCTGGAGGGAGACGTATACGAGGTGTCCAGCCCGGCGGTGGCGGAAATGGAAAAGATTCTGGAGAATACCTACCGGAATATCAATATCGGACTGGTGAACGAGCTGACGATGCTGTGCAGGAAGATGGGAATCAGTATGTGGGAGGTTGTGGACGCGGCCAAAACAAAGCCGTACGGGTTTCAGGCGTTCTATCCGGGCCCCGGCCTCGGCGGACACTGCATCCCGCTGGACCCGTACTACCTGTCGTGGAAGGCGCGGGAATATGGGTTCCACACGTCGATGATTGAAAGCTCGATGATGATTAACGACCAGATGCCGGAATACTGCGTGGAGCGCGCGGGGAAGATTCTGAACGAATCGGAGAAGTCGCTGAAGAACGCGAAGGTGCTGATTCTGGGCGTGGCGTATAAGAACGATATCGACGATTACCGGGAAAGCCCGGCGCTGCGGGTGATCGAGGTGCTGGAACGGGAAGGCGCGAAGGTGAGCTTTTATGACCCGTGGGTAAGCGAGTACCGGTACAAGGGAAAGACCGTGGCGGGGGAGAAGGAGCTGACGGCGGAGCTGCTGGAGAGCGCGGATCTGGTCATGGTGACGGCGGCGCATACGAATGTGGACTACGACTTCGTACAGCAGCACGCGAAAGCGGTGTTCGATACCAAAAACGCAATGAAAGCGGTGAAATCCCGCGGGAATATTGAGGTTTTGTAAAAAAGAGGGTATAATGAATCCGGCAAAGCCGGATTCATCGAAAAACGATTGCCGGGCCAAAGGCTCCTCCCGCCGCTTTGCGGCGCCATCGTTTTTCTCCTCGGCTTCCAATCATTTAATGACGTTCAGGAGAAATGCGAAAGCATTTCTCAATAGCGCCGCAAGAGAAGGCTCGTATAGAATCCGGCTGGGCGGCGCTATGGTATAGCATCGTAAGGCGGCGCCTTACAAGGAAAAGCGCGGAAGGACAGTGGATGCATGGAAAAAAACCGGAAAATCGTCACGGTGGTGGGGGCGAGGCCGCAGTTCATCAAGGCGGCGGCAGTGTCCCGGGTGCTGAGGCAGGAAAACGAGGAACTGCTGGTGCATACCGGCCAGCACTACGACAGCAATATGTCGGATATCTTTTTCGAAGAACTGCAGATCCCCCGGCCGGATTATAACCTCGGCGTCGGCTCGGGGAGCCACGCAAAGCAGACCGCGGCCATGATGGTGGGGATTGAGGAAATCCTGCTGAAGGAGAAACCGGATTACCTGATGGTATACGGGGACACCAACTCCACATTGGCGGGCGCGATCGCCGCGTCCAAGCTCCTGATCCCGATCATCCATGTGGAAGCGGGACTGCGCTCCTTCAATATGGCGATGCCGGAGGAACAGAACCGTATTCTGACCGATCGTATTTCCCACTTTCTCTTCTGTCCCACCGATACCGCAGCAGCACATCTGAAGGACGAAGGGATCACCCACGGAGTGTATAATGTGGGGGATGTGATGTGCGACGCGGTTTTGCACTACTCCCGGGAGATGGAAAAGAACCCGCCCGCCTTTTACTTCGGCCGGCTGGAAGGGCTCTTCGGCCCGGTGGAACCGGTGGAGCGCTGGTATCTGGCCACCGTCCACCGCGCGGAAAACACCGATTCGCTGGAGAAGGTCCGGAACGTGCTGGACGCGTTCGAGCAGCTGGACGCGCCGGTGCTCTTCCCGGTTCATCCCCGCACCAAGGGAATGGTGAGGGAGCTGCGGGAAACCCACGGCTACCGGAACATCCTCTTTGTGGAGCCGATGGGATATCTGGATATGCTGTACTTTACGAAAAACGCCGTGAAGGCGGTTACCGATTCGGGCGGATTACAGAAGGAAGCGTATATCCTCGGCACACCCTGTGTGACGGTGCGGGATCAGACCGAATGGGTGGAAACCCTGAACGGCGGGCATAATATTCTGGCAAAACCGGACACGGCGGATATTCTGGACAAGGTGAGGAATACGAAGGCAGACGAGCACAACCGCCCGCCGTATTACGGGGACGGCCATGCGGCCGAAGCCATCTGCGCCGTTCTGCGCGGCGAAAAGTAAATGACCGGGGGACAAGCTCCGGACAGAAAGGAACCAAACCAATGAACTATGCACTGATAGGCTGCGGCCGGATCTCCTTTAACCATGTGGCCGCCGCGCTGGAAAATCACCTGAACATTGTCGCCCTGTGCGACGTGGACCCCTCCCATATGGAGGAAAAGATCGAGAAATTCTCCCTCCCCGCGACGGTGAAGAAATACACCGATTACCGGGAGATGCTGAAAAATGAGAAGCTGGATCTGATTGCGATCGCGACCGAAAGCGGCAAGCACGCCGCTATCGCGCTGGACTGCATCGAAGCCGGGGTAAACCTGATTATCGAAAAGCCGATCGCGCTGTCTCTGGCGGACGCGGACAAAATCGTCGCGCTGGCAGAGGAAAAAGGGGTCAATGTCTGCGCCTGCCACCAGAACCGGTTTAACAAATCGGTGCAGAAAATCCGGGAGGCAATGGAGGAAGGGCGCTTCGGCCGCCTGTTCCACGGCACGGCCCATATCCGCTGGAACCGCGGCCCGTCGTATTATGAGCAGGCGCCGTGGCGCGGAACCTGGGAACAGGACGGCGGAGCGTTGATGAACCAGTGCATCCATAACATCGACCTGCTGCGGTGGATGATGGGGGATGAGGTGGACGAAGTGATGGCGTACACCGACAACCTGAACCATGACTATATCGCGGCGGAGGACCTGGGGATCGCGGTGGTGCGGTTCAAAAACGGGGCGTACGGTATCGTGGAAGGCACCACCAACATCTATCCGAAGAATCTGGAGGAGACGCTGTACCTGTTTGGTGAAAAGGGGACGGTCAAGGCCGGGGGCAAATCGGTGAACGTGATCGAGGAATGGCTGTTCGGGGACGAAAAGGACGATCCGGACGAGGTAAAGGCCCGATTCCACGAGAATCCGCCGAACGTGTACGGCTTTGGGCATAACCCGCTGTACGCGGATGTGATCGACGCGATCCGGACCGGGCGGAAACCGTATGTGGACGCGTCTGCCGGCCGCCGGGCGCTGGAATTGGTGCTGGCGATCTACCTGTCCGCGGCGGAGCACCGTCCGGTGAAGCTGCCGCTGACGGCCTGTTCCACGCTGGATTTCAAGGGGCGGTTCGATCATGAGTGAGCAGAATGAAAAGAAGCCGGGCGGCTGTTTCGTGCATGAAAGCAGCTATATCGACGACGGCGTAAGCATCGGCGAGGGGACGAAGATCTGGCATTTCTGCCACATCCAGACCGGCGCGGTGATCGGGGAGCACTGCTCTTTTGGGCAGAACGTGAACGTGTCGAACAACGTGCGGGTAGGGAACCACGTCAAGGTGCAGAACAATGTGTCGCTGTACGAAGGGGTGGAGCTGGAGGACTATGTGTTCTGCGGCCCGTCGATGGTGTTCACCAACGACCTGACGCCCCGCAGCCGGTATCCGAAGGGGAGCGCGGGCTACAAGCGGACGCTGGTGAAGGAAGGCGCGACGATCGGGGCAAACGCGACGGTGGTGTGCGGCCATACGATCGGGAAATGCGCGCTGATCGCGGCGGGCGCGGTGGTAACGAAGGACGTGCCGGACCACGCGCTGATGGCGGGCGTACCGGCGCGCCGGATCGGCTGGGCGTGCGAATGCGGCGAGGTGCTGGACGATGATCTCCATTGTCCTCACTGCGGACGTACTTACCGCCTTCAGGGCGACGGATTGACGGAAGCGTAGAAATGATTCCTACAGCGGAAGGTAGTGTCAAGGATTTTGCGCAAATTGGTTTGCAGACTCCGGGATGAATGAAGT
>CAJJLZ010000002.1 GCA_905192745.1 uncultured Oscillospiraceae bacterium | reverse complement strand
CTTATCCTTCATCCTTTTTATGCCCACCTGTCCAATATCTATTGTACTCCTACAAATTTTGAGCAGATCACAATCCGGATTCTATTGACTTTACCTTACATACTCGTTATAATATACGCAGCTCGAATAAGTGGTGGAGTCTGTCATAGAGAGCAAATATGCATCTCTATTTATTCGGAGTGATTACCTTGTATATGGGGACTGGTAACGAACGGCTCGGTTTATCCGTTCGCTATTCTGTTTCGGATGCAAAGGGCAGAACTTCTATCACGGAAGTTCTGCCCTTTTTTGTGGCTTCCGGCGGAGCAGGAAACGGAAGAAACATGGCGGCAGGGCGATAAAAAAGCCTGTTTTCTCCGTTCCCCTCAAGTCATATTTAAAACTTAAGAGAGGAGCGGCCGGCGGATAACTGAATGAGAAAATCCTCCGCCGGCCATTTAACCGTGAAACAAATCATACTTTCTTTCAAAAGACAGCCTCCCGGCAGGCTGATCGTACTCGGCTTTGCCCTTGTCATCTTATTGGGAACCGGCCTGCTTTTGATGCCTTTCTCCGTAAAAGACGGCGTTCAGGTGAGCTTTATAGACGCGTTGTTCACCTCTACAAGCGCCGTATGCGTCACCGGTCTGATTGCCATTGACGTGGCGGACCACTTCACCGCATGGGGACAGGGCATTGTGGCCGCCCTTATTCAGATAGGGGGCCTGGGCGTTACCTCGATTGGCGTCGGCCTCATCCTTGCCGCCAGAAAGCGGGTTGGCCTAAAAGGCCGCGTTCTGGTCAAGGAAGCCTTGAATGTGGATAATTCCAAAGGAATGGTCCGGCTGGTGAAAACCATTCTGCTGACGACCCTGTGCTTTGAGCTGACCGGGATGATTCTCAGCTTTATCGTTTTCGTACAGGATTATCCGCCGCTAAAAGCTCTGGGAATCAGTGCTTTCCATTCCATTGCCGCCTTCAACAACTCCGGATTTGATATTCTGGGCGGCCTGAGGAATCTGATCCCCTACCAGTCGAACATATTGTTGAACCTTACCACCAGCGGGCTGATTCTTTTTGGAGGCCTGGGTTTTCTCGTCATACTGGATATTCTGAAAAAACGTTCCTTCCGTAAGCTTTGCCTGCATTCCAAGGTCGTGATTACCACTTCCGTCCTGCTTCTGCTGATTGGCACGCTCTTGTTAAAAGCGACGGAAAATGTCACCTGGCTGGGGGCTTTCTTTCAGAGTGTCTCCGCACGAACCGCCGGCTTCTCGACCTATCCGATCGGTGAATTCACCAATGCCGGGCTGTTTACGCTGATTATTCTGATGTTTGTCGGCGCGTCTCCCGGCTCTACCGGAGGCGGTATCAAGACCAGCACTTTCTTCGTTCTGATTCAGCAGATACGAAGCCTGTACACCAAACGGCATATCGGCGCCTTCCACCGGAGCATTACCCCTGAAGCGGTTTCCAAAGCGTCCGTCATCACGCTGCTTTCCATGCTGCTGGTCAGCGCCGGCACCTTTCTGTTGTGTATACTGGAGCCGGAATACCGCTTTATACAATTGCTGTTTGAAGAAGTCTCGGCATTCGGCACGGTCGGGCTTTCCACGGGAATCACGCCGGATTTGAACGCCTCCAGCAAAATGGTCCTGATCGTTACGATGTTTGCGGGACGGGTCGGCGCATTCACCCTGCTTTCCATGTGGATCGACAGGCCGGCGCCCACCGCCTATTATACCGAAGAAGCCATTACCATTGGATAAAGAAAGAAGGAAACCTTCTATGAAAAAACGAATCACTCCGGCCGCCTTTGGGATTATCGGGCTGGGCCGATTTGGGCTGGCCCTGGTGGAATGCCTGTCCAAAGCCGAAAAGGAAGTAATCGCTGTCGACAAGGACGACAGCCGGGTAAAGGAGGCGCGGCGGTTTACCGACTATGCTTTCGTAGTGGAATCCATGGAGCGGGAGACGCTGGAAGAGGTCGGGATACAGAATTGCGATACCGTCGTGATTTGTATCGGTGAACAGATGGACATCAGCATCCTTGCCACGATGATTGTTTTAAATCTCGGGGTTCCCCATGTAATTGCCAAAGCCAGCAGCCCCATCCATGGAGAAGTACTGAAACGGCTGGGGGCCGCCGTAGTGTATCCGGAATGGGACATGGCGGTTCGGCTGGGCAAAAAAATGGTATACGATAATTTTCTGGACTCGATCACTCTGGACGGCGACGTTGAAGTCCGAAGAATTCAAGTGACCGATAAGCTGATCGGCGTCAGTATTCAGGAAGCCAACACCCGTCAGAAGTACAAGCTCAACATTATCGCCATAGAACATGATCATCGCACGGATGTGGATTTCCTTTCTCAATATTGCTTCCGGGAGGGAGATATTATCAGCGTAATCGGAAAAATTGATAATATCGAGCGATTTGAAAAGGACATTCAGAACGAATAAGTCATGCACACAGTCTGAAAAATGATCGGAATCGTATGAGTACGGTCAGTGAATTTATCAGAAAGCAAAAAGAGAGGGGTTGTCATGAACAAATGAACAAACACACGCAAGCCATCGGCTATCTGCCGGATGAACGGCCAAGCGCCGGGAAATTACTGTTGTACGCCATCCAACAGGTGATCGTTATGTTCCCGGCTACGGTCACGGTTGCACTGGTAACAGGCTTTCAGGTATCCACCACGATATTTGCAAGCGGCCTTGCCACACTCTGCTTTATTCTGATTACCGGCAGAAAAATTCCGCTGTATTACGGCTCCAGTTTCGCATACCTGACGGCAATCGCCAGCATGTGCGCCGCGGAAGGCTTTGAAAAAATCGACGGGATCCTGCCCACCGAAGCCATACAATACGCCCAGTTCGGCATTATTCTGTCCGGTCTGGTCTCCATTGCCGCCGGCCTGCTGGTACGCTTCTGCGGACGAAAAGCGGTGGAAACCGTCCTGCCGGCTTCCGTCACCGGACCGGTCGCCATGATTATCGGACTGACGCTTGCGGGAAATGCTCTGAGCGACGCGATCCCGAATGTAACAGCTTCCTCGGCGGAAAGCAACTGGTGGATCGCGGTAGCTCTGGTTACCCTGCTGTCAACGATTCTGTATTCCCGGTATCTCAAGGGCTTTTTGGGACAGCTTCCCCTGTTGCTCGGCGCTCTGACCGGCTGCGTATTTGCCGGTATCATTTATGGAGTGGGCGGCGTCAATCTGTTCCGCGCAATGCCTGCGGCGGCATTGGAAGCCTCCGTGTGGAAGTTGGGCGACGGTTCCCTCTTTGCGATACCGGCCTTTTCCCTCCCCAAGGTATCCTTGGCGGCAGTCGTCGCCATCATGCCTATCGCCATCGCTACCATCCCCGAATCGACGGCACATATGTACCAGCTTGACATCTATGTGAACGACGTTGCCCGAAAAAAGGGCAAAAAGATGAAATACAGCTTGATCGATATGCTGGACCGGAATCTGATCGGCGACGGTATCTGCGATATGATTTCCGGCGTCGTGGGCGGCCCGGCCGGAACCAACTACGGCGAAAACATCAGCACGATGGCGATTACCCGGGTGTTTTCCGTTCCGGTCCTCGCCGCGGCGGCGATCATCGCCATGGTTGTCAGCTTCTTCACCCCGCTGATTCAGGTTATTTACGGCATTCCGCTGGCGGTAATCGGCGGACTGGAAATTTATCTGTTCGGCGCTATCGCCGCACAGGGCGTTGCCATTATGATCGACAAAAAAGTGGACATGTTCTCTTCCAAAAATATTGCGGTCATCGCCTCCATTATGGTGATCGGAATCGGCGGCAATTACGCTTTTAACGGCAACATCCCCTTCTTCGGATTACAGATTCCCTGTATCGCGGGCGCGGCTATCTTCGGCATCCTGCTGAATTTGCTGCTGAGCATCGGGGAACATCGGGAAACGCCGGAAGCCCGGGAAGAGCCGACAGAACAGGAAGAGCAGGAAACGGCGGCGCCTTCCGACGCAGAATAGCGCTTACATAAAGGAGTCCATCCAGCAAAAACCCGCTCATGAGCCGGATATGGGGCTCATGGGCGGGTTTTTTATAACGCAGAAAAACGGATTATCGATTTGCCGCAGACATCGCAATCGGCTGTGAAAGGGAGGCGAGCGCCGGATCGGCCATCATTCCCGGATGATTTTCCTTCAGCCACGCAACATACTGATTATAGTAATCCGCGGCCTTTTCATATCCGGTATAGGCAATGCTGTTGGGATTGCTGAAAAGCCCTTCAAAAATAAACACCAGAATTTCATCCACATACGGCGACACGGCCGCGAGCTGGGCTTTCAGACGACTGAATTCCGCCGGTATCAGCGGCGTTTCCGCCACATTGTCCTTTCCTTCCCAGGTAAAGGTTTCTACGTCGGCCCACAGCTTTCTCTGGGGTACCTGATCGTGCACTTTGCGCAGCGTCTCAAACGACCGCGCGCTCTGCTCGATATCCATGGCGTAGCATCCTATCGTATCCTGATAGGCGATAATATCCACATCCAACTGGTCAACCTGCCGGACAAACGTCGCGTCATTGGTGGCAAGGCGGGTACCGTAGGGCGCGGTCAGGAATTTCGCCCCGGGAGTAAGGGTTCTGGCGCGCTGTGTACTGTCGTTGATATACTTCATGAAATGCTCCGGAAAATAGGGGTCCAGATGAGATTCCCACGCCCAGTACCAGCCGTAAAAGCTGGAATGGCCGCTGTATTTCTCCGCCACTTCCTCCAGCATCGTATAGCGTCCGCGCAGGGATTCCGGAGTAAACATCTCCCGGATACTGAAATAGTTTTTATCCAGATAGTAATCGTTGTTCAGGAACACCTTGATGCCATACTGATCGCAGGCCTTCATGACCGCTTCCAGCGGATCGGACGACGCCATCGGATATTTCGGCAGCACCGTGGAATCATAGACGGCATAGCCGTTCGAGGCCACGTTGCACATCACAAGATACTCCATGCCCAGATCGGCCATATCCTTAATCAGCGCGTTCCACTGGTCGTCCGTGTAATGAATACACGCGTCGTTCCAGTAATAGTGACGGCGGTCATACCAGTAGATGGAAAACCAACTGCCTTTAATCGGTTTAATTGCGCAATCCGCGTTTATTTTACTATACATTTACTCATTCCCTGCCTATTAGCGGATGCGTGTTTACGCATCACAGATTCAGATGAAGGGTTTACCGGCTTTCGACCACCTGGAGAGCCTGCTTTTTAAAGCGGGCCAGCGTATCGTCGATCGCAAATTCTTCGATGCCGTTCAGATAGGAACAGATCCGGTTATGGAAGGGGGCGTACCAGTGCTCCGGAAGACGATTCTTCCCGATCACCGCGCCCACGATGCTGCCGGCGGTCGCCGCCGTACAATCGTTATCCAGCCCCATCGCCACGGTATTGGAGATCACTTTGGTGAAATCCGTGCCGCCGAGATGGATGCCGAATACGGTCAGGCAGGCGTTGTTCAGCGTGTGGGCGATCGGCATGTTCGGAAACCGCCGATCCACCGCGTCGCGCGCTTCCTGATAGGTGTGGATATTTTTGCATTCCGCAAACGCCCAGCGCAGCGACCGGGCCAGCAGACAATCCTGCGGAATTTCCGCCATCGCCAACCGCAGCGCCTCCATGGGATCATCCACACAGAAGGCGATGGATTCCGCCGCCGCAAAATACATCGCGCCATATACCCCATTGCGGCGGTGAGTCAGCATCGCGTCCCGATAGGCGAACTCCGCCGCTTTTTCCGGATGCCCCGGCGCCATGTACGCCCACGGATCGGACCGGATGTCCGCTCCGATCAACTGCAGATAGGGATTATGGTCGAGAGCCGCCGCTTCCCCTTTGAGTCCGTTTTTCAGATTGCGCAGCGCGGCGTCCTCCGCCGTATAACCGTAGGGAACGTATTTCAGCCAGCTCTCTCCCACGTCCACGGTGGTGAAATCCCGTCCGTATTCCTCCATAATCAGCAGGCCTTCCAGCGTATACATAATGTCGTCGTCCACCGGGACAAACGCCATCTGTCCGCGCGTATAGTCCTCGATCGGACTCTTCCAGTAACGGAGCGCGCCGGGTGTTCCGGGCGCCTTGGTCCAGTAATCCACCGGCGGGAACGCATCGCCGTTTGCTTTCGCCAGTCTCTGCATATCCTCAATAGGATATCCTTCGACAATCGAACCCAGCAGACAGCCGGCAAGCCGTCCCAGGAACGCGCCGGCAAGCCGATCCTCGTACCCGTCGGGAAGCCCGCCGGCAAACCGGCGTTTTCCTTCCGGCCGGAGGGCGCGGATCTCTTCCAGATCGTCCGGCTCGTTTTTCCGGAGCGCCGCGTTCTGCGGAAGCGCCAAAATCTTTTGAATGGCGTTCTCCAACTGCGCGTCGATCTCGTCCATGACCTCCTTCACGCCTGTCGCCTGATATTCCACCATCAGGTCGGCGTATTCGTTGAGGACCGCCGAGCGCCACCAAATGTTTGTATGTCCTTCATATGCCATAATTCATATCATTCCTTTCCTTGACAGGGCGTCGCTTTCTCCGGCTTTCCGCCGAAGATGCCGGCGGCCTGTTTGTGGACCAGACGTCCGTTTTTCTCACAGGCCCAGTTCTTTGCGGATCATTGACGCCGCCTGTTCCGCGCACAGCCGATACCCGTCCTCCGTCAGATGCAGCTTATCCGGGCATTTATAATAACTTTCGCTCGACTGCATCAGCTCGTACAGATCATTCACCGGCACGTTCTCCTGTTCCATCAGTTCCCGCGCCGTCCGGTTATAGGAACGAACCCAATCGTTGTCATAGGAAATATAACATCCGGTATGGGCAACGTCGAATGCGGAGCCCTTTTCCAGCACCGGAGTGGTCGTGGCAAAAATAACGTGATCCGCATTTTGACGGCACAAAGCAAGAATCCGCTGCAGGAAATGCCGGTATTCTTCCAGCGGATGCATCGCCTCCGTCATCGGCGCCTCCACATTCATATCCCAGTAGCCGTTGTTCCAGTGCACCAGATCGAACCGGCCGTATTCCTTGAACATCTGGTTTGCCTGCCACAGCGTATAGGCGGCGAACCGTCCGTTTTCCTCGCTGTACCGCACTTCGCATTCTTCCCGCAGAAGGTCGGCAACCATGGCCTCATATCCCATACGGATCGAATCGCCCAAAAGCAGGACCTTTTTCATCTGTTGTTCCTTCCTCTCCCGATTGCCGCAATACTGCGTCGTCCGCCGGCCGCAGTCACGGCCAGAAGCGCGGCAGCATATCGCTTTTTGGCGCAAAACGGGCAGACAGCACCGTCAAGGATGCCGTCTGCCCGGCATTGCTTCGGCCGCCGTTTTGTGTTGGACGGCGAACCAATTTCATCATTCCGTCTTTTCAACGCCGCCTGTCCGATAAACTACAGAAGCGTCAGCGGAGGGAATTTCGCTCCGCCGCCTATTTTTCCGCGGAATCCTTATGGAACAGCTTTTTCAGAAACTCCGGATGCTTCTTCACATAGAAGAAGTAGAAGCAGACAACCCCGGCGGCGACAACCGCTGCCGCTGCCAGAACCCATACCCACCACAGGCTGGTATTCTTTGTCTCTTTGCCGGAAGTGCTGCTCGAGTCCCCCGTCGTCGTGGTTCCGGCGGAACCGGCCAGCGAATCGGTCGTTCCGGTCTCTGAACCGGTGGTATCCGTAGCCGCCGATCCGCTGGTGCCGGATTCCGAAGCACTGGAGCCGGTGACGCCGCCGGTATTCGCGGTGGTGACGCTCTCTCCGCCGTTCCCGGCCTTGGTCGTCGTAGTAACCACCGGTTTCACGGCAGTCGTCGTCGGGCTGGAGAAGCTTCCCGCAAACCCAAATTCATCAAAATACAGGGTTGCCCCACTCTGGATGGCATAGTTGCCCATGCCGAGCTGGATAATCTGTATCTGGCGGCAGTTAAACACGCCGTCGCTGTCATCCGTGCTCCACTCCGTATGTTCAAAGGTCGAAATCGGGAGCTTAATCCATCCCTGATAATTCACCGGAAGCCAGAAATCGGAATCGCTGTTTTCAACCTTTTTCCAGCCGCCTGCGCCATCCTCCATCAGATAATAGCCGCCCTTGCTGCCCGCCTTCGGTTTCCAGGCAGTCGCCTTATCGGTCAGACTGCCGTCCTTGGCGATATCCGTTTCCTGAATATACAGATTGATTCCCTTCTGGATATGCTGACCGTTGGTATCCTTGTACTTGGTGGTATTCACCCAGAAAATAAAATCGGTGGCGCCGGTCGCATCAATCAGCTTATTGGTTCCGTACTTGACATTCAGCATAACCGGGCACCACGAGCCGCCCTCGGGCGCCAGCGCCGTCACGTCCAGCCGAAGGGCGTTCCCTCTGGCAGAAACACTCGAATCAATGGTCAGATCATAGGTCAGGCCGATCCCTTCCGCCGTGACGCATTTTTCGCTCTTGGAATCGCCCACCGTATCCGCACGGGTTCCCGGCTTATGGCCGTTGGTGTAAGCCGCCGGCGTGGTATCAAAATCGAATACCGCTTTAAAATTCGACGCGCTCGGCGTAAAGGATGAGGATGCTGCCGATACCGGCGTCGCCGCCAGAACTGCGCCCAGCGCGGCCGCCATACAGAGGGAAACGAGTTTTCTTGCTTTCATTGCCATATCCTCTCTTCCAATAAATACTATTTGCATTCCAGTGTTCTATGCTTCAGGAACAAACCAGCGTGACGATCTCCGACTCGTTGCCGGAGGCGTCAAAAGCGGAAACGCCGTATTGGATGGATTTTCCGGTGTTCCCCGCGGTTGTGTCAACAGCGGTTGTACCGACACCCGGTATCCATCCCTTTCCATCGTTTCGCTGTGCATAGACGCGGCTGATCTGTATCCCGTTGCGGTACACGTTGTACCCGACAACGCCCAGATTGTCGGAGGAGGCGTTCCAGCTCAGATAAACGCTGCCGCCGTCTCTGCGGAAAGTGAACTGCGTCGGCGCCGAGGGCTTCTGCTTCTCCAGCCCGCCGTGTTTCACATAATAGGAATAGGCCTTGTGAAAACCGTCCGACACATTGTAAGGGCTGTAATAGTGCGAATAGGAAAAGGAGACGATCTCATCACAGTATTTCGATACCGTCCGAATCTGCTGCAAATACTGATCCATCGTGATGGCGGGATAACCGTCAACCAATCCCTGAAACGTCTCGCAATTGCTCCAAAGCTTGATTTTCCGGCCGGAATCGATAACCGCCCGGCTGTAGCTGCGGGTCCATTCCTCCAGATACGACATCTCGCAGCCGCCCCCGCCGATGGAATCCATCGGGCAGAGAATATCCTCCGGCAAAAAGCTGACCTGAGAAATCAAATCCTTCCAGAACCGGTAATACTCCTCCGATGTGCAGCCGTTATACCATTTGCCGGCAGAACCCCATGTTTCCTTATCGACATGGGTGTTGGCAAAGGGACTGAACAGCATGGGCATATTCGGGTTAAGCCGCGTCAATTGATCGCGGAGAGCGCTCATTGCCTCCGCCAGCACCCGGATACTCTCACTCCGGGAATCCGAAGCGGCTTTGAACAGCGGATCGTTCCAGATTTCCGGCGGCCAGTACCAGCCGTAAAAGGCGTCGGGATACCGGGAGTGGTACTTGTTGTAAAGCTCTTCAGCAATCTGGCCGCTCTGTTTGATATACGAATTCAGCCATCGGGGCTGCCGAACAAAGTTGTTCCACCATCTTTCGTCCATTCCCACGCCAACGAATGCCTTCATGCCGTACTTCTGGCAATTCCGAAGAGCGTTCTTTATCACATCGACCCCATTGTACTGGGCGTTAAAGCTTTGTATTTCGGTGGGATACCAGAAAAACCAATTTCCGTTGGTATTTCTGGTGGCCGAGTCCCCGAGGATGATATAGCGCATCCCCAGCTCCTTCAGCATGGAAAGCTCCTGCCCCCAGCGCTCATCCGACCAGGAGGCGCATAGCCATGACTGGATAAAGGTGCCCGACAGCGTTGCTTTCGAACCCTCCTGAGGATGTTGAGAAGAGGAGGCCGCGCTTGTGGACGCCGTGCTCCGGGATGTTGTCGTTTTGGCAAAGGCGCCGCCGTTGGTGGCTGCGTTGGACGTTGTTCCTTTGTACGTCGTCCTTTCGCCGGTTGCTTCTCCGGTGATCGTGGTTTCAGAAGGCAGGCCGCTTTGCGCCGCACTCCCGGATACTGCGTTTCCGGACGCCGAACTTTCCGGTATTCCTTCTCCCGCCGTCGTGCTTTCGGCGGAGAGCGCGCCGGACGATTCCTTTTGGGGCGATCGGCATCCGAACATACCGGTACAGAATACCGCCAGAAGCAGACATATTCCCCGTTTCCAATGTTTCCCCATCTTCTCTCCCCCCTCCGCGCGGCCTTCTGCGGGAATCCCCCCTCCGTTTTCAGCAGGCAGCAGCGCCGCCTTTTTTACCGGTAAGTCACCGTGACAACCTCCGACTCATTGCCGGAAGCGTCGAAAGCGGCAATACCGTATACAACGGAACCGTCGATCTCTTCTGCATCCCAGTCGGTGGTGACCGTATCGATCTCCGGAACTTTGACGGCGTTGTCTCCCCGCTTCGCGCAGATGTTTTCCAACAGTTCTCCGTTGCGGTACACGTTGTAGCCGACAACGCCCAGATTATCGTTGGAAGCGTCCCATTCCAGCACCACTACGCCGTTCTCACTGCAGAGAGTGACATTGCCCGGCGCGGATGGCTTTTCCTTTTCCAGTTCGCCGTTTTTCAGATAGTAGGAATAGGCGTTGTGGAACCCTTCCAGCGTATTATAGGGGCTGTAATAGTGCGAATACGCAAAGGTAATGGTCGTTTCACAGTATTTCGCCACGATCTCCATCTGACGGGAGAACCGGTCCATCGAACAGCTAATCGGTTCGCCGCCTTTGGAATAGTCAAAATCCTCGCAATTGCTCCAGAATCGGATTTTACCGGTTTCCGCCACAGCCCTGCTGTAACTCGCAGTCCACACGTCCAGATAGTCTACCGGACAGCCGCCGGCGCCCACGGAATCCATCGGGCAAAGGATGTCTCCTTCCAGAAAGCTGACCTGGGAAATCAGATCCCGCCAGAAAAGATAGTTATCCTCCGCGGAACCGATCGACCGACTAATAAACGGGCTGAACATCATCGGCAGGCTGGGGTCAATCCCGGTCAGATGATCGCGGATTTTACTCATGCCCGTGGCCAGCACCCGGATACTTTCCTCCCGGACCGCCGAGGTGGATTTGAACAGCTCGCTGTTCCATATTTCGGGCGGCCAATACCAGCCATGGAATGCGTCCGCATATTTTGCGTGATAGTTGCTGTAAATCTCGCTGGCAATTTTCCCACTCTGTTCCATGGCGGAATACAGCCAATCGGGATCCTTCACAAAGCTGTCCCACCATTTTTCATCCAACCCCACGCCGACAAAAACCTTGAAGCCGTACTTCTGACAGTTGCGCAGCGCGTTGTCGATGACATCCACACCGCCGTATCCTTCCTTCACACCATCCAGCTCCGAAGGATAAAAGGAATACCATTTTCCACTGGTATTTTTAACTGCCGAATCTCCCAGGACAATGTATTCCATCCCCAGTTCCTTCAGCATGGAAAGCTCCTGTTCCCAACGCTCATCCGACCACGCGGAACAGAGCCAGGACTGGATAAACGTTCCTGAAAGCTTCACTTCTGCACTTCCCTTGGTATATTCGGTCTCGGAAGAGGACGAGGCGCCGGAGACCGGGCCGGAGGAACCGGAGGGCTCCTCCGACGGCCTGCATCCGGCCATACCGACGCAGGCTGCTGCCAGCAGCAGGCAAAGCGATCGTTTCAGCCAGCTTTTCATTGTTCAAGCTCCTTTATAAGCATCTCCTGCATTCTGCCTGCGGACAGCCCGCCGTCACATGCCTTGAAAACGCAACGCAGGATTAAGCGGTTCTTTTTCTGGCGGAAATCAGCGCCGCGGCGCTCAGAGAGAGCACAGCCAGGCCGAACGCCCACGGCGCGGTCTCACCGGTAGCGGGGGGATTGCCGCCGCTTTCGTCTGTTTTGCCGCCGTCCGCGGTAACCGTTACCGTACAGGCGGCCGACTGACCGTTATCCAGCGTCGCGGTAATCACCGCCGTACCGGCCTTAATACCGGTTACCTCGCCGTTGCTGTCCACAGAAGCCACCGACGGGTCGCTGCTGGTCCAGACAATCGCTTCGCCCTCGACCGATACCGTCGCTTCAAGCGTCACCGAACCGCCGGCGGCGATCGTCTTTTCAGCGGCGTCCAGCACAATGGTGGCCGACGCTTCTCCTGCCTTTACCACCTCTACGGTCTTGGTGACCAACAGGCCGTTCACGCGGTAGGTCAGGGTGCATTCCCCGGTGTTATACGGCGTAAAACAGCCGTCGCGGATCACCAGAGCGTTGCCGTATTTATCGAGGCCGGACACCGATACCTCCAGCACGTCGTTGTTGGCGTCGCTGGCGGCGGGCATCGGGATGGTATAGCTGGTACCTCTCACCACACGGAAAACCGCGTCGTCGGCAAAAATCATTCTGGTATTCAGGGACCGGGAAGCCAGAGCATACGCCTGCGTGGAATCCAGCGCCGTACCGTAAATCCGGAAGTTGCCGACAGTCATAGCGGTGAGGCTTTCCGCCCCGTCGCCTTCGGCGATTCCGCCCAGCGCAATCGCTGTCGTGGTCGGGGACAGCGCGCCGGCGCGCGATTTGTCGGCGCGCAGTCCGTCAACATACATTCGCAAATCGCTGCCGGTCCAAGCAATGGAAACGTGGATCCATTTGCCGGTATCCACCTCTTCGGAAGTCAGCTTGGCAACGCCCGCGTAGAACACCAGTTTTCCATCGCTGTTATAGCACAGCGAAAAATCTTTGTTTCCGAACAGAACGGTCTCTCCGCTTGCCGGCTTTTCCTTCAGGAGAACGGTCAGCTCCATCGTCACACCGTCCGCCATAGCGGCGAACTGGTTCTGCGAAAGCTGATAGACAAGCGCCGTATCCGTCCCGTTAAAGTCAGCGGCATTCTTATCCATTGCGTCGTTATCCGCAATGGAGGGAGTCTGCCCGGCCGCCTCAAAGGGAGTGTTGTTCACGTTGTCCTTGGCGGTTCCGCCGGCAAAATCCACATCGAGGATATCCGCTTCCGGCACCGTCGCCTGCGCCAGAGTGCTGTCATCCGGCGCGGTCGCCTGCGCAACCGGTGTGGCAAAGGTGGTTTCAAAGAGCGGATCGCCCGTTTCAGCATTGTCCGCAGAGATCGCATAGTTCCGAATGCGGACATTGCCGTTTCCGTCCACTTCCAGGATCATCATGTTCTTTTTATCCTGCAGGCTACCGGTTCCGACCGCCATAAAGGTGTCGTTATACCGCTTAACCTGAGGGGTCGCATGGGTATGGCCCGCCATATAAACAACCTGCGGGTATTTCTCCAGCACCGGCACGATGGTGGTGCTCACCCAGCGGGAAGTGTCGTCATCGGCGTCCGGCTCGTCGTTTGTCAGGGAACCCGCCGCCTGCACATGGCTGATTACGAGAATCGGCATATCGGGGGTATCGTTGGCCGCGGCGGCCAGCTGCTGTTCCAGCCACGCCACATCCGCCGCCTGATGGTTTCCGTCATATCCGAACACGGTAATGATGTGGATTCCGTTGCGGACCGTGTGGTAGTTGGAACGCATCACCTCATCATCCGTGTTTCCCTCCGCCGGATTCTGATAAAGGAAATCGTCGCCCAGAAAGTCGGCCCAACTGGTCGTTCTGTTGATGCCGGGGAGAAAATAGTAATCGTGATTGCCTGTAGCGACAACGAACTCGGTCTTTGCCGAATCCAGATTGGCTTCCAGCAGTTCCTTCACACGCGACACTTCCGCTTCGGGCTCATCGTATCCTTCAATCAGGTCGCCTGCGAGCAAAATCGCGTCGAGATCGCCGCCCGTCAGTGTTTTCGCCGCTTTCAGCGCATTCTCAAAGAGCCTATTTGACGTGTGATCCGTCGTCTTACGGACATGGGTATCGGACATAACGGCATAACGGGAAACAATGTTGTTTTCATTGAAATCGGCCGACTCATCCGGATCGACGGGATCAACCGGGTCAACCGGATCCGTCTTGATTTCCGCTTTGGTCGTGCCCTTGGTCATCGCATTGTTGTAAAGCGTCTGAATCTCATCCGCACTTTTGGAGCCGCTGTACATATTGACATAGGCCACATCGCCCTTCATGCCGGTACGGAAGCTGCCCGCGCCGTCCGTCGATCCGCCGACATACAGGATATTGGCCGGGTCCGTCAGGAACGCCATGGAGCTGGGGGCGACATAGTCACACTTTACACCGTTGACATAGTAATGGAACTGATCCCCCATGGTATAGCCGTCAGCGCAGGTAACGACCAGATGCTGCCAGATATCGGTCGGAACCGTCGAACCATGGCCCTGATAATAGAGCTGGCGGTAGTTGCCTCCGCTGTTCTCCTGCGCGATCCAATAATCGAGATAATTATCCACGGTGCCCATAAAGCCGAAGCCCACGCCGTCGTTCATGCTGCCGACAATGGCCGAGCCGTATGTATTGGTGACGTTCGGAAGCTCGGACAGCTTGCAGAGCACTTCCAGCGTGTATCCCTGTTTCATCGCTTCGTATACTTCGTCGGTCAGCCGATAGCCGAATCCGGATTCGCTGTCGAACCGGGCAACCTTCCGGCCCAGCGTTTCGTCATCAACATATTCCACGGTCTCCCCGCTGCCCTCAACCAGCGCCACACCGGCCTGACTGTCGGATTTCGCGGTTTCCAGTGAATAGTCGATGCTCAGGAGAGCCGGAGCGCCGTTCATAGCGGACTGATAGGTTTCCGCCGCTTCTGCCGCATCAACCGCGCTGCTGTGGATTTTCACATAGCCGATGCAGCCGAGCAGACCGTCGGTGAACCCGCCGCTGGCGTCTGGGTTACCGCCGATATACAGAACCTGCGCATCCCCTGTGGGCTTCAGCCGATCCCCTATGCCGCTCAGATAGTCCCCGCCGTCTTTGCCGTTGACGTAGCAGCGGGAGGTTCCGCTGTAATTAATAGAATACATTAAATGGGTCCATTCCCCATCCGCCGGTCTGTCCGTTCTGTCTGTACCGGACCACACCATCCGGGGAGAATTGGCATCCGTCGTACGCTGCCAGAAATGCAGGCCGGTATTGGTGCCGCCGGTGGGATTGTAAATGCTGAAGCCGGCCGCGCCCGTATCGTTCCCCACGACAGCCTGACCGGCATTGTTGCCGTCCATCCGCACCAGCACTTCAATGGTGAAGCCGTTCTCCAACGTTTCATAAAACGCGTCGTTCAGCTGATAGCCGAAACCGGATTTCGTGTCGAATACCGCCACCTTTTTTCCCAGCGTCGTATCCGGCGCATAGGTCACGGTGGAGCCCGTGCCGGCGATCAGCTGCGGCCCGTTTCCGACCATATTGGATGCTGTTCCTGTTGAAAAATCAACGTCCAGCAAAAGCCCGTCGGAGCCCGTCGCTTTGGCCTCCAGCGCTCCGGGAATACCGAACGCAGCGCCCGTTACCAGACAGAGAGTCAGGAGCCAGGCAACCAATGACCTTGCTTTTCTCATCACAATAGCCCTCCTATATCCGTTTGTTTCCGGTAAGAATTTGGAAGTCCTGCCTAAAAAATCATTTTCGAATACTTACATTTTATAATTCAGACTTGAAATATACAATGATTCTATCTTACTGCTTGGTTGTCTTTATTTGCCGTTCCTTGCTTTTGCGAATACAGCGTGGTACGATTGAAAAAGGTATTTTTTTACTTTGTAAAAGGGGTGGTGTTTGTCATGATAAAGCCGCCGCGGCTTCTCCCCGGTGACCGGATCGGGATTGTTTCGCCCTGCTTTGCTCTGGAATCCAGCCGGCGGGAGGACATCGAAGGGGCGCTTTCCTCCATGGGATTCCGTGCCGTCTTTGGAAAAAACGCCTTTCGCGCAACGGACGGTTACGCCGCTTCGGCACAGGAACGCGCAGAGGATTTCAACGCGATGGCCAGGGATCCGGACATCCGGATGATCCTCTTTTCCGGCGGGGAAGTAGGAAATGAGATCCTGCCCCAGATGGATTATGCGGCGTTATCCCGGAATCGGAAACTTCTCTGCAGCTACAGCGACGGCACCAATATTCTGAACGCGGCGGTCTCGCGCAGCGGTGTACCGGCTTATTACGGACAGGACTGGTACAGCCTTCTTGTATCGGAAGAAAACCGGGAAATTTTCCGGGAGGCTTTCTGCTCCGGCGCGCCGCCCCTTTTCCGGCGTTCGGCCGAGTGGCGCGTTCTGCGCCGCGGGAAAGCCGAAGGGATTCTTATCGGCGGTTATCTGGCCAACTTTGCCCTGATGGTCGGCAGCCGGTATTTTCGCTTTTCCCCCGGACAAACGCACCTCCTGTTTCTGGAGGATCACGTTTCCTTTACGTCGCCGCCGGCCTTCAGCCGATATTTGTCCCATATTGCGCAAAGCGATTTTTTCCAAACGGTATCCGGGGTGCTGGTGGGCCATTACGATACCGCGCCCTCCCCGGAGCTGGATGCGGTGCTGGCCCGCTTCGCAGAATCCTTCGGACGTCCCGCCGCCTGGTGCGGGGATTTCGGACACGGCGTCCATCAGGGGATTCTCCCCCTCGGTTTGCCTGCCGTTCTGGACACGGAGGCGGAACGTCTTGTGTTTCCCGAAGCGTTTACCCGGTAAGCCTTCCCCCGGCCCTGTGTCTCCCGTGCGCGGCGGCGCCGCGCACGGGGGATATTTTTATGCTGGCTATTTTGCGGCCGCTTCGTTCGCATCCTCCACATAGCCTTCGAAAACCGGCTTGATAGAGGAAAGACTGGTCTGAATGTTGGAGCCGCCGCAGACCAGATCGAACAGTTCCCGGCCGTTTTTGATCGCGGAGTCGTAATACGAATCGTTGTAAATGCTCTTGCCGAGTTCCTTGTACAGTTCGAGATTTTCCGCCGGCAGTTCCTTGTTCTTTTCAGCGGCGTCTTTCTGTACGCTTTCCAGAATCATGTCGATCAGCTTGCCCGCATGGTACGGATTTTTCGAACCGGTGCCAATGCCATACCCGCTGGCGTGCGCCACGTTTGTCTTTTCGGTGTTGCTCGGTCCGTACGGCGTGGGCACCACACCATATTCGAAGTCAAACTGACCGGCGGTTTTGTCTTCCAGAATCGTGCGTTCAGACCAGCTGTACTCCTGAAGGAACGCGTTGCGGCCCTGATAAAAGCTGGTAAAGATATCGTCGCCGTCCAGCCCTCTCCATTTGGAGTTGTAATACATATCCTGCACGAATTCGAGCGTTTCCACCACGGCCGGGGCTTCCAGATTCAGCTGATAAAGCCCGTCCTCGGTGATGTTGCAAAGCGCCGTATGATTGGCGCCCAGCCACGCCCAGGGATACCAGCAGCAGAGGCCCCAGCGGTCCGTATTCCCGTCACCGTCGGTATCCTGAGTCAGCTCCTTGCACATGTTACGGAAGCTGTCAAACGTCCAGTTTCCGCTTTCATACAGCGTCATCGGATCGTCCATTCCCGCCATGGAAATCATATTTTTGTTGTAATAAAGCACCAGCGGAGACACGTCGGCGACCGCCGCGCAGTAGAGCTCTCCCTTAAACTGGAAAAACGCTTCCGAGGCTTCCCGGCTGCTGTTTTCAGAATCTAGGTTGACATAGGCGGAAACCGGCTGCGTATATCCCTTCATGGCAAACAGCGGGTATTCCGACACCGATCCGAAAATCACGTCGATCGGCGTGTTGGAAGCGCTCGCGGTCAGGACCTTGGTGGTCCAGGTGTCATAATCCGCCGCCATGATCTGAACCGAGACACCGTACATCTCCTCATACTGGCGGATCGCTTTGACAACGGGATCCGTCTCGTCATCCGCGCTCTGCCCCGGCCGGATAAACGTCAGATTTTCCGCTTTTTCGCCGTTGATCGTAGTATCCTCCAGCTGGCCCTGACTTCCGCCGCCGCCGCTGCAACCGGTAAACGCCGTGCCGACCATACCGGCGGCCAGAAGCATCGCCAGCATCCGTCCAAGTTTTTTCGCCATAGTCGTCATACTGATCTTCTCCTCTCTGAAATGAAAAATAGTGTGTATATGGAAACAGGCCGCGGCTTTTCCCCTTGTTCAGCCGACGATTCCTGTTCTCTCGATACTTTCGGTAAACTGCCGCTGAAGAAGGATATACATAATCAAAAGCGGCAGCATAACCAGCAGGCAGCCGCATTCCAGAACACCGTCGCGCAGCAGCATCACATCCTGACTGGTAAGGGAGCTGATATTGCCGGCCGTGATATCCAGCATTCCGTTGAGCATGGTCAGATTCACCGAAAGGGTCTGATTATCCATCAGGAACATCGCGGCCTGATAATAATCGTTCCAGTACCATACCACCGAAAACACCAGCACCGTCACAATCGCCGGCTTCACATTGGGAAGCATTACCCGTATGAACGTCCTCACGCTGCCGCAGCCGTCGATCAGCGCCGCCTCTTCCAGCTCCGGCGGCATGTTGCGGAAAAACTGCCGCATGATGAAAATGTACAGTCCCGAACGGATTCCCATCCCAAAAGCCGCCATCAGATAAAACGGAAACGGCGTATTGAGGAGATTCGGCAGCGAGCCGCCGGAGAACAGGCTGTACAGGTAGCCGAGTCCGAACATATCGAAGCTCTGAAAATTGGCGTACAGCGGAACGATCAGGTTCTGCACCGGAACGATGATGGTAAAGATCAGACCGGCGAACAGAATGCCCCGTTCCCGGAATTTGAACCGTGCGAACGCATACCCCGCCATCAGCGTGGAGATCATCTGCAGACAGACGCTGGGAATCAGGATAATCAGCGTCTGCTTAAGCGCGTCCCAGAACTTCAGGGATTTCACAGCCAGATTCATCGCTTCCATGCTGTAATGCTTCGGCAGCCAGATCACGGTGGGATCGTACACATCCACCCGGGCCTTGAACGCGCCGCTCAGAGCGAACAGGATCGGATACAGCATAACGTATCCCATACCGAGCAGAAACAGCGTCCGCAGAAGAATCTTGACGAATCCCATCGCCTTCGCCGACAGTTTTTCTTTTTGAAGTCCGCCCGATCGTCCGGACGGCGGGCTTTTCACGCCCGTGACCAGATTGCGCATCGTAAATCCCCATTCCTTCGCAAAAACTTGGAATTCGGTCGTTTTTCCCGGCGCTCCGCGTCATTCGGACTGGTAGAACACCTTGCGGGAAATCAGTCCGCCCACCACGCCGATAATGACCAGCACACAGAGGAAATACACAAACGCCATCGTGCTGCTGTACTCGTAATAACCCAGTCCCAGCTTTTCCTCGATCATTCGCATAACGCTGTTGCTGTAATCGGTAAAGGAGTCGATGACCGTGTATATGACCGTAACCAGCAGGGTAGGCGATACGGTGGGAAAAGTAATCTTCCAGAACTTCTCCCATTCGGTCGCTCCTTCGATCACCGCCGCCTCGTAATGGCTGCGCGGGATATTGTTCACCGCAGCCAGCAGAAGCAGAATCTGCACGCCGGATTTCCACGAAAGGTCGAACAGACGGTTGATAATGTCGGTGAAGGCGGCCAGCATCTGGTCGGAAAGCCCGATGCCCGAAAGCAGCGTCTCAAAGGAAGCGGCCTGAAACAGATACGCGCTTTCCTTTCCGCTCAGGTTGGTGCCCATCACATTTTCCTGCAGCACGGTAATCACCACGCCGGACGAAATGATGACCGGCAGGAAGAAAACCGCGCGGGCCAGAGTGCGGCCGCGGTACTCACCCCGGAGGATCAGCGCCACAAACAGGCTGAAAAACACGATGATAATCACCCGGGGGAACATCTCTGCCAGCGCATTGGCCAGCACCTTCAGAAAATCCAGATCGGAAATCAGCTTTTTGTAATTGGCGAACCCGACGAAATCCAAAACCACCCCGTTTGCCGTAAAAGACAGCTTATTGAGGGTATACACAATGCCCTGAATAAACGGGACCAGAAAGAAATACACAAACCCGATGATCCACGGCAGCAGGAAAAGCCGACCAGCTATGGCGCGCCGTGCGGCAAAGGTCATTCCCCTGCCAATCCCTGATTTTTTCCGGCTCATACTCTCACGCTCCCGCTATTTTGTAGCCCTTGGCGGCGATCGTCTCTCCATCGACGACGACGTCGTAATCGTTATAATTCACCGTGACCGCCGCGCCGTTGTCATAGGTCGTCCGGCGGACGTTATCCTGTAAAATCTCATGGCCGGAAATCGTGCGTCCCGAAACTGCACGCATAAACGGGGCGATTTCCTCATACGCCTGTGCCGCATCGTCAATCCAGTCGCCGTATTCCGCACTGAACAGAATGTCAAACTGCGTGCCATCCAGATGCTCGGCATTCCGCGCGATCCAGACAAACTGCAGACTGCTGCCGGTTTCCAGAGCGGTCAGAACGCTCCGGCGGAAATCGGCGTACTGGTTATTGGCGGGCATGGAATAGGATGTCACGCCGTGCAGTACCATCTGAAGAAAGGGAATATCCGCGTCGTAAAGCGCGTTCTGCGTCGATTGAGTAGGCAGCGAGGCGATGCAGTCGGCATAGGAAAGCGCATATGCGTTCGGCCGGTCACACAGCATTTTTCCGGCCGCGTCCCGCAGGGCTTTCAGGCTGTCGGTCCAGACGGTTTCGGCACTGTTCCGGTCCAGCCCCTGCTCATTAAAGCTGGAATACAGCTTGTGGCAGAGCGTATCGGCGCTGACACCCGAAATACCGGCGGAGGCCAAAGTTTTCGCCATGGACTGCGCGGCCGTTTCAACCTTATCCGGACGCAACAGATACCAATTCGGCATATTCTCCTCTCTCTGGAGCGTACTGAGGGAATAGGAATATTCGATCGCCGGAGATTGGTTGAGCATCCGCGCCGAATGCAGCGTGCGGATATATCCCCACCGGCTCTTATACATATCGGTCAGATTCACATCGAAAAATCCGGCGATATCGTTCTGCTCCATATAGGCCGTCAGTTTTTTTAGGCTGGATTTTCCCCCCAGCGTACCGGAAGCCGCGGCCTTAACCGGTATCGAGCTCTCCGGCCCTCCCCGAATCCAGTTGTTGTACTTGACCACCAGATCGCCGGCGCCCTTTTCTTCCAGTTGCCCTAGGATGTCTATCGCATCCTGATAGGTGGTCAGCGCGATCTCGGATTCGATCGGGAATCCGAGAATATGGCGGATATTGTTGACCGAGCCGTAAAGGTTCAGATACAGCGGATAGGATTCCGACGGCGTTTCGCTGTCCAGCGTCCCGGCCGCCAGAAGATATTCCCGGCAGACACCGGCCATGTCCGTATAAGACGCCCCGCCGTCCATCAGGAGATACGTTACCTCATACCGCTCCATCGCCGGGGGATTCTCCTCAATCACCCGCACTTCCTTTTTATTCCACGATTTGTCATTAAAGGAAGCCATCGTATTTTCCCGGTAAATACATTCCGAATACACGGTGTTGCAGATGGTATTTGCCCCGGAAACGCTGGCGTTCAGCACGGCCCGGGCTTCCCCCTGCGTAATCACCGCCAGACAGGAGCCCCCCGGCGCGGAAGAGCCGAAAACCGGCAGCAGCGCATTTTCGTAATACCCCGATGCGGCCGTCATGCCGATCGCGGAATCCCGGCCGTATACATATTGCTGATAGGAGCCGTTCGCGGATTTCCCGTTATTAAACCGGATAATCGCGCCCGAACCGTCCGGCACCAGAAGGAATCCCTCCTCCCCCGCCACGCCCGCGTTAAAATAGGGAAGCAGTGAGAAACCGGTCAGCCGGCATTTTGCATTTTCCTCCCGGATATCGGCCAGCACGACTCCAACCGTCAGATTTCCGTTTTCCAGCACATATTCCACCGGCACCGTGATTCCCTGCTTCGGGAAGGTGTAGGTGACGCGCACTCCGTCGGCGGTCTTTTCCCACGACATCCCGCTCAGGTTGACGCTGGCCGTTTTACTCGGAAGTTCATAGATATTGCCGCTGTTGTCGGCATACTTGATAAACAGCGGGGAATCATAGGCCGCCTTAATGGCGCTCTTCAGACTTTCGTCGGTATCGTCGTACGGCGGCGTGCTCTTCCAGCGGTTCCCGCTTGCCGTATCCTCAATATAAAACGCGCCGGTTTCTTCATTGAAATACAGAGACCTGCCGCCGCTGCTGCAAACCGGGACATACTCTCCTTCGGCAGAAGCAACCGTCGTCAGCTGCGTTTCCGCCGCAGTCCCCGCCGCCTCCGTATCCGCCGCCGCGGGTGCGTACAGAGAGGCGGCGGACCATACCGCAGCCAGCGCGATACAGCCGATCCGCAAACCCTTTTTCATCTTTCTCACCTCGATCTAAAAACGCATGAGTACTTCGTTAACCAAGGTAACCACAAACCCGAAAAGCTGGGAAAGCATACTGTAGGCCATGGCGTACAGCGCCGCGACGATCAGCATACCGAAAGCGGTTCCCAGCAGAGCCAGAATCGTTTTCTTCATGGTGAACTGGTGCACTTCGCGGACAGCCAGCAGGATACCGAGGAAGACCCAGGCGTAGATAATGTACGTCGCCGCATAGAAGAAGGGGCCCTCGTCCAGCACAATGACGTTGCTGATAATCGTGAGCGGGATCATCAGGATTACATAGGGCATCAGGGCGTACGCGCAGGAAACCCAGATTTCCTTCAGCCTTCCCTCGCCGTCCATCAGCGTGGCCAGTGCCCAGTTGCACAGCACCATCACCGTAAACAAACCGACGGTGGACACGAACGCGTAAACAATATTGAAATCCTGCGGACGGGCGCCGCCGAACAGGAAGCTGGTATTCTGCCGGACAAAAATGTTGACCATAAAGAAGGCAAATACAATAATCGTGGCGATTACCACCGATCCGCGTTTTTCCTCCTTCAGCGCGACATGCCCCTTGAACGGATGCCGCATTACGAAAAACGGATACCGTCTGACCGATACATTCCGGTCGTAATCGCTGACGACCGCCCGGCGCCGGAGCCTGCCCACCACCGCAAGAACCGCCGACAGAGCGATAATACCGAGGACAATATAAAGGAAACTGTCCTTGAGCAGAGCGGAACGGTACTCGTAATAGGCGTTGGAATAATCGACGGCCGCATTGGCCTTATAGAAATAATCCAGCGACGTTTTGTATTCTCCGGCCGCCTGATAGGCTTTTCCCAGTCCGATATTGGCCAGCGTATACTTGCTGTCGTACTGCAGGATGCGGCGGCAGACATCGGCGCATTCCGTGTATTTTCCGCCGGAAATCAGCAATGCGCTCTCCCTGACCAGACTGCCGAATTCGGTCGTCCGGAACACGGTAAGCGAAGCGCCCTTGGAATCCAGCACCAGCACGTTTCCGTCGAAGCTCTCCACGGCCGAAGCCTCGGAAAAGCAGCCCAGCTGAGAGGTCGTGCCGCCAAAAACGAACAGCAGGTTGGAGTCTTTGTCAAACTGAAACAGCCGGTTCCGCAGGGAATCCAGAATGGTGAAAAAGCCGTTCGCGTCCACATCGATATCGGTAATTACCGACTGCATCAGGCCGTTTTTGTTGTCGTAATAGGTTTCGATATCTCCATACGTCCGCACCTGCCCGGAAGTTTTGTAATACAGCAGGTTGTTGCCGTAATAGTTAAGCTTCCGTACCTGTCCGGTGTTGCTGTCCACATCGTTTTTCACCGTGTAGATCATATCGGAGGCGTCCAGATCAAAGTTGCTGTAGTTTACCGGCACGGCGCGCACCTGATTGGTCTGCATACTCTTGGGGACAATCCGCGACCAAAGCTGCGTCATAATCAGTTCCGCCGTCATGGTAACGCTTTCGCTTCCGAAAAAGCCCAGGAATTCATGACCGGCGTCGAATTGGAGCGCCCCGCTGTAGCAGCCGTAGGAAATGACGTAAATAATTCCCTTCGAATCCACCAGAACCTTGGAAGGCTTGTAATCGAAACCGGGAGTCAGCAGGTCCGCGTCCGGACAGTCAAGCGTATCGTACAGCTTCCCCTCGCTGTTGAGAATATACACCGTTTTAGCGCCTTTATCCGCTATGTAAATATCTCCGTTGCCCCATACGCAAAGCCCGGTTGCCTCCGTAAAGGTCAGCGGCGAACCGTCGGCCGCTGTCGGCCGGATTACCCTGTCCAGAGAAAAATCCTGTGCGGAAAGAGCCACCACCCGGTTGTTTCCGGAATCGAGAATATACAGCAGCCCCCGGTTATCATAATAAAGATCGGACGGTTTGCTGAAAGCGCCGATCCCCAGACCGTCTCCCGTAATCAGCTCCTCCGGGAGATACCCCGCCTGTGTCGGAATGGACTCGTCGTACGCGTTATAGACATAATTGTTATAGGGGCCTTCCGCTAAAGCGGTCAGTCCGAATAAAAGCAGGGACAGGACAGTCAGCGCGGCGGCCCGCATCCCTTTTGAAAAACGTTTGTCTCCCATGGGAATCCTCCTTATGCATCTATGGAATCCCTCGGCATATCAATCCTTCATACCGGAAGTGCTCATGGTCTCCACCACCGAGCTTTGCGAAAGCAGGAAAATCAGCGCCGGAGGAATGAGGATGAGCAGGGAAGCGGCCGCGCTTACGCCGGCTCGCGCCACACTGCTGGATCCGGCCGCTACCGAACTGAGAAGGGCCGGCAGCATCTTCTGCGCTTCCTTGTAAATGTACAGGTTTCCATTGTTGTTCCAAACCTGCTGGAAGGCAAAAATAATCAGCGTCAGCCAGGCCGGCTTGCAGTTGGGCATCACGACAGAGGCGTAGATACGGAACTCTCCCGCGCCATCGATCCGGGCAGCCTCCAGCATGGAATCGTTCAGCAGCATAATAAAATTCTGCATCAGATACAGCCCCAGCGGCATCATGAACATGGGAAGGATAACCGACCATTGTGTATTGAGAAGCCCCATCTTGGCAATCACGACATACTGCGGGATATAGGTGACCACGCTGGTGAAAAGCAGCGACATGACCACCATTTTCTGCATGAGCTTTTTCCCGGGGAAGGTATGCTTCGCCAGCGGATAGGCCGCCATGCTCGCCAGCGCCAGGTTTCCCAGCGTCGATACAACGCTGACAAAGACGCTGTTGACAATGTACCGGGAGAGGGGAATGCGGTATTCCGAACAAAGCTGGATCAGTTCGGTAAAATTATCCGTAGTGGGATTGGTAACAAACAGCGGCGGCGGAAATTTATAGAGCTGATCGAGCGGCTTGAAAGCGTTGCTGACGGTATAAAACAGCGGAAGGGAGGTATAGAGTCCCACCAGCGCCAGCAGCACAAACAGGGCGATCGTCCCGCCAATGGAACGGTTCAGTTTTTTCTTCAGCATGGGTCTCACCTCAATCCTTGCTGTATTTCCGCAGCATACGGGATATCACGTTATTGGTAAACAGCATCAGAGCGAACAAAAACACCGCAATTGCACAGGCATACCCCACTTCGTAACGGGTATTTCCCATATCCAGCATATAGGTAACAATGGTGTCCGCTTTATATTCGGTAGTTGGCCATCCGGCCAATGACATAATGATTGTGCTGACGCTGAACGCCGAACTGATCTGCATAACCGCGCCGAAAAGCAGCTGCGGCGCCATCTGCGGAATCGATATGTACCATACCTCCTGCCAGCGGTTCCGGATTCCGTCGATCGCGCCGGCCTCAAACAGGGAGCGGTCCAAGCTCTGGAAACCCGCAATAAAGGAGAGAAACGCGGTTCCGAGGCTGGCCCACAGCTGGATCAGGATCAGGACCCCCATCATGGTGCGGGTGTCGGTCAGCCACTGCATCGGTTCCTGCAGAACGCCGATGCTCATCAGCATCTGATTGGCAATACCATAAGCGTCGCCGCTGAAAATATACGTCCACATAAAATACAGATTGCTGGAGAGCGCGGGCGCGTAAAAAAGGAATGTCAGCAGGGTGCGCATCCCGCGGCCGAACTCGTTAATCAGCCATGCCAGTCCAAAGGATAGAAGATAGCCGACCGGGCCGGTGAAAACGGCGAAAACCAGCGTATTCTTCAGCACGGTGACAAACACCTTATCCTCCAGAAATAACCGCTTATAATTGGAAAGCCCCACGAATTCCGTGACCTTGAGCATATTGAAGTTCGTAAAGCTCAGGCCGATGGAAATACAGACCGGGATCACCATGAAAATAATGAAGAACAGCATATAGGGAGCGACCAGAACATAGCTCATCTTGTTCTGCTTGACCTGCCGCAGAGTTTGCCGCATTTTTTCCGAAGCGGCGCGCTTGACTCCCGGGCCCGTTGTTTTGGAACCTGTATCCGCTATAGACACCGTCCGTACCTTCTTTCGTTCAAAGCATGTGGGGAATGCCGCCATACCCCTTTATTCAAATTCCTTCTGCTTTCTCGCCATTTCTTCATTGATGGCCAAAACCTCCTGCTCAAACCGTTCTCTGGAATTTTTGCCGTTGAGCACGACGGAACGGAACGCATTGTCCAGCGAACGGGACACAACATAGCTTGCCGGGGTCTCCATAATCTCCACGACGCTTTCCCGCTGAGTCTGGAGCGCACGGAGGGTATCCGCGCCCCAATCCAGCCGGTCAAAAGCGGCGATGGTGGCCGTTGTCGAACGCGCCGCCTGTCCCATCAGCGCTTCCAGACTCATGGAATAGCTGTACTGCACATCCTCGGATGTCCACCAGTCGAGAAAATCCCAACAGGCCTGCGGATTGGAGCAGCCCTTGAAAATCACATTGGCGGTACCGGACGCGCCGGTGGAACGATCCACGCTGCCGTCTTCCTGCACGGTGCCGGGAACCGGTCTCATATCCCACAGCCCCCGGATTTCAGGAGCCGCCCCCATCAAGGTGTTGAAGGTGGAGTATGGGGCAATAAACACCGGCAGCGTACCGCTGCGGAACCGGGTGACCAGATTATAAGTAACCGGCAGGCCGTAGGTGGTATACAGCTCCGTCCAGTCCACAAATGCCTGATAGGCCTCCTCACTGCCCAAGCCGCTCGCGGTCATATCCTTCTGATAAAAGAAACCGCCTTTCTGCAGCAGCAGCGTCGCATACATATTCAGCGCACCGATCCCTCCCTGCGCGGCGCCGGCCACGGTAAGGGTCGTGTAAGGCATCCCGATCTCGTAATTGTTGCGTTCCAGCGTGGGGACCATCTCATAAAATTCATCCCAGGTGTCCGGCGCTTTCAGTCCCAGTTCTTCCAGAATATCCGTGCGGTAGAAGAACATGAAATACGCCTGCGTGGCCGGGAGTCCGTAAACCTCCCCTTTATAGCTGTAAGGCACGGCCGCATCCTGTGTGAATCGGGATGCCACTTCCTCATAGGTATCAAAACCGGACAGCCCGATCACTGCGTCACGGCACGCCAGATTGACCGGATAGCTCCGCGCCACTTCCAGCGCGACGTCCGGGTTTTGCCCGGCCAGAATGGATTCGATATACCCCTGATACACCAGACTCAGGCTGACGGAAATCCCGGTTTTCGGCGTGAATTCCGATTCCAGCAGGTTCTGGACAACCTCCGCCTGATCCCGGCTTCCGCCGAACCACACGCTGATGCTGCCGCTGGAAGCCGCGCCGTCGCTGATGGCGTCGTAATCATGGATATAGGAGGCGACATACCGCTTTACGCCGAACACGAAACTGTTAAGCAGGGAGGCGTTGGCGTTAAGCGGCTCCGCCTCGCCGCCGGAAAAGACAAAGTAATCGATCTCCAGCGACTGGCTGGAGACCGCAATCAGCCAATCGGAAAGCGAGCTGATATTCGACTGGAACGTGGAAAGCCGGGAGGGAATCGTGTCCGGATCCTCCAGAAAATCAGAAAGCTGTGTAATATTGCTTTTTACAATGGAAACCTGCCCGATTCCTCCGCCGGTGATCCCGAGGTATTGGGAGGCCAGTCGATCCAGCTCATCCCGGCAGGCGGTCAGGCTGTCCATCAGGCCGGGAATCTCCGCGTCCAGCATATAATCCCGGTTGGCGTCCGGCGAAATGCCCGTGACCATGACGATACGCCGGTAAAGCTGCGTCAGAGTCCGGTTAACCTCGTCCATACCGGTCAGCACCTCGGAAAAGGCGTCCAGCGTGGCGGTAAAGCGGATCTCATGCTCGCCCGCAGTAAGATAAATCCAGTACGGCTCTCCCTCGCTTTCACCGAACACCGTAATTTTCCAGCCGGCGCTGTAGGGAAAAACAAAGCCCCTTGCCTCAGCAAACGGAAGCTCCCCGTCAATCCGGATATCCCGCAGCGACGCCATCCCGACATTGGTGTTCTGTTTGGTTCGCATCTCCAGTTTATACAGGCCGTCCTTCGGAACGGTAAAGCGATAGGATATCCACATCCCCGGCTCTTCCCAGCGGGACTGACCGATGGTGTTCCGGCATACATATCCCGCCCGGTTGGCGCTTCCGTCCGCGTTTTCGGTGGCGGCGCTGGTGGAATCGTATACCGGGATAATGGTGGAATCCGATTTTTCATACGCCAGCTCCGCCTGCGTCTTGACGCTGACCGTTCCGGCCTTTTCATATCCCGCTTCCGCATACTCCCTGCTGACCTGCTCATAAGAAGGGAGCGTCTCCCCGCCGGTCAGCGCGATCCTGTCCAGAGCGACGCCCGACTGCGCCGTCAGCCGGATCGTATGCGTTCCCTTGGACAAATACAGGGCAATCTCGCCGTTATAGGTGCCGGAATAATCCTCCAGAAAAGTGCTCCGCCATTTTCGGATTTCCTTCTGGTCGGGCGCAATCTCATTGCCGTTGGCCCCCTGGTAGATTTCCCCGTCGTCCACCCAGGTGCGCTTCAGCGCTATGTAATCCGCGCCGGAAAACGGCGTGCTTCCGTCGATCTGTACTCCGATCTCCAGATCAAACAGTCCGTTCTCTGCCGCACAGTAATCAAGGCTCACCCGGTAAAACGCATCCCGCGGCGCTTCAACCGTCCATTCGGCATAGTTTCCGGCGGCAAACAGCAAACAATCCCGGCCTTCCTTCCGGGTTATCGAGCTGCCGTCAAGAAGGGCCTCTTCCGCCGTCAGAGCAATCGCCCCGTCGGCGAACGACGCATCGGGATACTGATTCAAATAGGCGAGAAAGCCTCTTGCCTGAGTAATCGCCGCGCTTTCCGAACTCTCCGACCGGGTTTCGGCGGATTCGGATTTCTCCGCTGCCGGAGAAGCCGCAGCGGGAACAGACAATAGCAGCATACCCGCCATGCAAAGGCACAGCGTTTTTCTGAGTGACTGAAAGCGCATAGGATTCCCTCTTTTCCAAATAATACAAAGATCCCATTAAAACAGCAGATCGTTTTTGCCCTGTACGGATGGTGCGGAAAGCGGACTGCGAAGAGGACGGATTTAATCAGGTACTCGTACCCCCGGTATGCACTCCGGTTTATTCCGCCGCGGCTTTCCCCGGCGTATCACTCTTCTTTTTCTGATATTCCCTCTTATATTCCAGCGGGGAAATTCCCAGCGTCCTTTTAAAGGACTTGCTGAAGGACTGCAGCGATTCGAAATGAAGGCGGATGGCGATTTCGGTGATGGTGAAATCATCCTGTTCGATCATTTCCACCGCTTTTTCCATCTTTTTCATGGTGATATAGGACTGCAGCGTCATTCCCATCCGTTTTTTAAAAATACGGGACAGATAACTGTCGCAATATCCGAGATCCCTGGCCATGGTGTTGATGCTCTCAATGTTGTAGATGTTTTCATTGATATAACGGAGCACCGCGTACACGGTATATCCTACCGGCTTGATGGATTTGATCGGCGTATACTTCGCCGTATCCCTGTGCAGAAACAGCCGGCATACCAGAAGGAGAATCTGTTCGATATACGAGTTAATCATTTCGTTGGAAAAATCGGACATATAATACAGTTCGCTGATTAAACGGGAAAAAGGCTTGTCGATTTCCAGCGTGTCCTTTTCCATCAGATCGTCCCGAAGCAGAAACAGATCCTTAATAAGGCTGTACGGCTTGGAATCCACCTCGGAATTGAAGTCGAACGCCAGATAGTAATACCGCATGACGGACTGCTTATCCGCCTGTATGGCATGCATCTGTCCCTTCCGGGTCAGGAAAACATCCCCCGCCGAAGCCTTGACGGCACGGGAGTCGGTATATACATACCCTTCCCCGGAAATGATATAGGTGATCTCATGACAGATCTGCAAATGCTCGACAATTTTAAAATCGCCCTCGCATCCGATTTCACCAACCTGATATAGGTTAATAAACCGGCATTTTTTCGGTTTTCCCCAATAGGCGTTCTCGAATTCGAATTGCCTCCCGGCTGAAGACGAAATATCCATACACTTCCTCCCTCTTTCCATCAGAGATTCCGCGCCGTTATCGTTTAAAGCGGAATTTTTCGACCGGTATTTCGCCGATTGCACAACCCCGTTTTTAAGAAGAAGCAAATCCTGACTACTTTTTTCTTGTCCATGTCTGCTCTTCTATCAAAATAATACAGCAAGTGAATCCTGAGGTCGTCGTTTTGCCTCGACTATCGACTTGTTTTAATCTGACATTTTCTATTTTATCTATAACTTTCAATTTTTTTCGCTTGAAAATTATGGAATTGCACATTCTGCTTTTTATCTTCTACGGATTATAGCAAAATTGGACAATGAAAAAGCCGAACTCTGATGAGCTCGGCTTTTTCATTGTCCAATTTTGATCTATTTATGAGTCCGTTTTCTGACCACACAACCGCCGGTTACCGCCGCGCCAAGTACAGCAAACAGGAGCAAGGATGCGCCCTTACCGGTTTCTCCGGTGGGAGGATTGCTGGTGCTCGGCTCGGTGCCGGTTGCGGTTTTCACAATTTTGAACGTTGTCTGCTTGGTTCCGGTGTACTGGCCGATACCCGTAATCACCACGGCGGCGGTACCCTCATCGATATTGTTCGAGAAAGCCACCGTGTAGTCCGTGCCCTCAACCAGCGTCTTGTCGCCGTCCGTCACGGTGAACGACGGTTTAATCGCCGAGCCCGTATACGTCTGATCCGCAATCGCGCTGATCGTAGCTCCGGAAATAGGCGTCGTCTCGATCACATCCACAAAATCACCGGCAAAGCCGATATTATCAACCGCAATCGCATAACCGGCTTCTTCATGACGGGGATACAGGCCATAGTAGAAGGACACCCGCGTAATCGTTTTTAAATCCCACTTGCCGTTTACGTCTCTGGACGACCAAACGGGGTCAAACATCTCAAGCGGAATCCGCACATAGCCTTTAAAGCCGGCTTCCACCCGGACATAGGCGCCGGAAGTGCCGGTGTGCTTTACCCACTCGCTGCTGCCGTCCGCCATCGTGTAATATTCCGTGTCCACCGCGTCCGCGGGCATCCAGAAGGTGATTGCGTTCTCTTCCACGCCGGTGGACGGATTGGCCTGCATAACGGGCTCCCCGTTTTCGTCATAATCGTACTCGCCGATCACGATTTGCATCGCCGCTTCACTGTCTTCCGGCTCGCCGCCGGCATTCAGATAATAAATGAAGTCCGTCGCGCCGGAGGAAAGCCCCTCCATTTTGGCGTTTTCATCCATCAGCGGGTTATAGGTCGCTTCGCTGTACAGCCCCTGCGAAACTTTGGAGGCGTCTCCCAGACCCAGCACAAACGCATTCCCATCATCAGCGCCATAGCCGCTCTTTACACCGTAATCCGCGCCCGTCGCCGCCAGATTGCCGCTCAACGCGGTTGAGCTGTCCACCGTAGCTCCGCTCAGACTTTCAAAATCGGTAATGAACCGGGCCGACACATCGCCCACCTGTTGAACCTTCGCCGTGGCCGCAGACGCCGACAGCGGAAGGGCCGCCGCGGCAACCAGTGCCGCCAGCAAAGCCGTACATCTCCCTGCAGATTTCATAAACAACATCCTCCTTCATATTTTTTGCGCCTTTGTATTTGCCATACTCTCAAACGACAGCCGAAAAAGCGCCGTTTGCTTTCTGTGAGTATTGTACAATACATTGCCATCATTTTGAATCGTTTTTATTTTTCCTCCTTATAGACTTAATCTTACCTTTCCGATTTGAGCGGCGGCATCCCTCCATACAAAGCCGGATAGCGCTCCATATACCCCCGGGAACGGTCTTCCGGTTCCTTTTTGATTCTATGGAACAAGCCGCGCTGCATACGTTGTCTTGAAGGGGGGAGCCGCCATGGCAAAAGAAAAAAGCGTTCCGATTTATCCCGTGTGTCAGACATGCAAAAGTGTTTTCAAAAGCGGCGGGAACACAACGACCGTACAGCAATTCACAGCAAAATGGATCGAGTTGGTGAATCAGCTCGAAGACAGGGAAAGTACACCCTGCCGGACGGATGATGACAGCCGGTGATTTCATGATTATGCGCGGAATGGGTGAGTCCGAATGATGAAAGCCGCTATTTACTGCCGTCTGTCCGAAGAGGACAGAAATAAAGCGCTGGAAACCGACGACAGCAACAGCATTCAAAACCAGAAGTCCATGCTGCTGCAATACGCCATGGAACAGGGATGGGACGTTTATAACATTTACAGCGACGACGATTACACCGGCGCCGACCGAAAGCGCCCGGAGTTTAATCGATTGCTGGAGGATGCGAAGAATCGCCGGTTTGATATCGTCCTGTGCAAAACGCAGTCCCGCTTCACCCGTGAACTGGAACTTGTCGAAAAATATATCCATGGCCTGTTCCCCGTCTGGGGGATTCGTTTCGTCAGTATTGTGGATAACGCGGACACCGCCAACAAAGGAAATAAAAAATCGAGGCAGATCAACGGCCTCGTTAACGAATGGTATCTGGAGGATATGTCGGATAATATCCGGAGCGTTCTTACCAACCGGCGGCAGAACGGATTCCATATCGGCGCATTCGCTCCCTATGGATACCGGAAGGATCCGGAGCAAAAGGGGCGTCTTCTGATCGATGAGGAAGCCGCCTCCGTTGTCCGGGAAGTGTTCACTCTGTTCGCAAAGGGCTGCGGAAAAACCGCAATCGCGCGGATGCTCAATGATCGGGGCGTTCCCAATCCCACGGAGTATAAACGGCTGCACGGCCTTCGCTACCAGCAGCCAAAGCAAAAAATCAGCACCCTGTGGAAATATTTTTCGATTGCGGATATGCTGTCCAACGAAGTGTATATCGGCAATATGGTTCAGGGCCGATACGGCAGCGTTTCCTACAAAACCAAGCAAAACAAACCGCGCCCAAAAAGCGACTGGTATGTTGTAAAAGGAACCCACGAAGCCATCATCGATCCGGTGCTTTGGAACAGTGTGCAGACGCTTATCGCACAGAGAGCCAGACCGTTCAGCACGGGAGCCATTGGCCTGTTTGCCAGAAAAACGCGCTGCGCCGCCTGCGGCTGCACCCTGTGCTCCTCAAAAAACCGGGGAAAGCACTATCTGCAATGCGCCAGCCGCCGTGTAGCGAAGGACGCCTGTACCGGTTCGTTTATCTCGGTGGATCGTCTGGAGCAGATGGTGATCGCCGAACTGCACCGTCTGATATCCCTCTATCTGGATATAGACGAACTGGAACGAAACGCCGCGTTTTGCCGCAATCTGCAAAGCCGGAAAAACCGGCTTCTCGCCGACCAGTCCGCTTATGAAAAACGAATTGCGGAAGATACCAGAGGTATCCGGGAACTGTATATGGACAAGGTGAAAGGGATCCTTACCGAAACCGATTTTTCGGATCTTATCCGAGACCTCTCTGCGGAAAAGGAGCGGCTGGAACGGGCGGTTCTGGATAATCGGAAGCAGCTTTCCGAAATTGACGAACGAATTGCCGGCGGCGACAATCGCCGGGAACTGATCGAGCGGTATATCCATCCGGAGCATTTGACACGCGAAATCGTGGAAATCCTGATCGACTATATCGTCGTGGGCAGGAGGATACCGGGTACCCGAGAGGTTCCCATCGAAATCCACTGGAATTTCTGACCCCCCCTCTCCGGCGCGGAGCGGAAAGGGAACCGACGCCGGCAAAGGTTGTTCTTGCCGCATCGCCGCAGAGCAAAAAGCCCGCGTCACCTATGACAACCTGCTCCGTCTCATCGACGACCCCGATATCCGGGATCCGCTGAAGTTCCTGCGGGAACGGGAAATCGTCCATTATCAGCGCTTCGGCGAGGGCCTCGGTCTGGCGACGGATCGGCTGAACAGCAAAAACTTTTATGCCTTCAACCCCAGCTTCGACCGAAAATAAAACAGAAAGCCACGCCCGGCAAAGCCGCTGGGCGTGGCTTTCTGTTTTATTTCAGCGTTCCTCCGTCGGATCATTGCCCGGATGACTCCCGCCGTTCCCGCGCATACTCCCGGATCACCGGCAGAAATTCCCGCCCGTACCGCTGGAGTTTCGCCTGTCCGACTCCCGATACCCCGAGGAATTCCTCTTCCGTCCGGGGCAGACGGGCGCACATATCCCGGAGGGCCGCATCCGTAAAAATCACGAAAGCCGGCACACCCTGACGATCGGCCAACCGGGCGCGGACCTCTCTGAGCTGTGCAAACAGCGCCGGATTTTCTTCCGCCGACGCCGAAGCCGCGGAACGGTGAGATTCCCTCTCTTCTTCCTTCGCGGCCTTCATCCGCAGACGGGCGCCGCCCACCAGCACCTCACGGGAACGCGGGGTCAGCTTCAGCACCGGATATTCGTCGTCGGTCGATTGAAGATATCCCTGCAGCAACAGGAACTGCAGGATATCCCGCAGCCGCTTTTCCCGGCAGTCGGCCATAATCCCATAGGTAGACAGCCCGTCCAGCCCAAGGCGGAGCAGCCGTTCGTTTTTGCTGCCCCGCAGGATATCGACGATCATCTTCACCCCATACCTCTCCCCGGCCCGCCGGATGCAGGACAGAATTTTCTGCGCCTCCACCGTCACGTCGATCTCCTCGAAATTCCGCAGACAGTTCCCGCAGTTTCCGCAATAATTCGGCGGCTTCTCCCCGAAATACCGCAGGATATACTCCCGAAGACAGTCGCCGGTATGGCAGTAGAAGGTCATCAGCCTCAGCCGTTCCCGATCCTTTTCCCGCACCTCGCGGCGAGTGTCCTCGTCCAGCTCTTCCCCGCCGCTCCGGTCGATCAGAAACTGGTTCGTCACCACATCCTGCCCGCTGTAGAGCAGGATGCAGCGGGCGGGTTCTCCGTCCCGGCCGGCACGGCCCGCCTCCTGATAATAACTTTCCATATTCTTCGGCATATTGTAATGGACGACAAAGGAAACATTGGATTTGTCGATTCCCATGCCAAAGGCGTTGGTGGCTACCATCACCCGCCGCCGGTCGTACAGGAAATCGTCCTGATTCCGGCGGCGTTCTTCTTCCGGCAGCCCGGCATGGTAGCGGGTCGCCTCAATCCCCGCTCCGCACAGGTCCGCGCAGACTTCCTCCACGGTTTTCCGGGTGGCACAGTACACCACGCCGCTCCGGTCCGGCTCTTCCCGCAGAATACGGAGCAGCGCGGCCTTTTTGTCGGCGGGATGCCGCACTTCAAAATACAGGTTCTGTCGGTCGAAGCCGGTGGTTACCAGAGCGGGATTCTTCATCCGCAGGATAGCGGTGATATCTTCCCGCACCTGCGCGGTCGCGGTCGCCGTAAACGCACCGATCACCGGCCGCACCGGAAGAGCGTCGATAAATTCCCGTATCCTCAGATAGCTGGGCCGGAAGTCCTGTCCCCATTGGGAGATACAGTGCGCCTCGTCCACCGCCACCAGCGGAATCGCGGCCTCCCGCGCAAAACGGAGAAAATCCGGCGTCGGCAGACGCTCCGGAGCAACATACAGAATGCGGTATCCGCCGGTGCGGGCGCACATCATCGTCTCCCGATACTGCGCCGCCGTCAGGGAGCTGTTTATATACGCCGCCGGAACCCCGGCCTGAACCAGCGCCCCAACCTGATCCTTCATCAGGGAAATCAGCGGAGAAACCACCACCGTTACTCCCTCCATCAGCAGGGCGGGGATCTGAAAGCAGAGGGATTTTCCCGCGCCGGTGGGCATGACCCCAACCGCGTCCCGGCCGGAAAGCAGGCTGCCGATCAGTTCCTCCTGTCCCTGACGGAAGGAGGAATAGCCGAAATATTGTTTTAAAGCCGCTTTTGCCGACGACAGCCATTGATTATCCATCGTTTTCCCTTTCCCCCGCTTTCCCCTGCCGAATTTGACTCTCCCAGCCCGGCCGATCACCCAAACACGCAAAAAAGCCGGAGCAAGCGAGCCTGCGTCTCGCAGATGAAAAAGAGCGCACACCCTGTTGGGTGCACGCTCTTTGTATGGTGATCCATCGGAGATTCGAACTCCGGACACCCTGATTAAAAGTCAGGTGCTCTGCCAGCTGAGCTAATGGATCGGGTTTTCTCTGACTGCGCCAGAATATTATATCCAATGTTCCGGCGCTTGTCAAGGAAAACCTGCCGATCAGCGCGATTTATTTTTGGGTTTGTTTTCCGTCGTCCGCCGCCTTGTGGCTACAAAGGCGAGACCGACGCAGCCCGGCCCCGCATGGGTGCCGACGATCGGACCGATGTCGCACGCCGCCGCTCCCGTCACGGACAAACCCGCTTTCGCCGTCTGCCGCAGCTCTTCCATGGCTTCGCGGACGTTGGAATTGCCGAAATACACCGGATAAGCCTCATCCACGCCGTCCTCTGCGGTCCGGTCCAGAAGCATCTGGCAGCCGGCCTTCATTCCACGCGCCTTATCGATACTGCAAACCTTTCCCTCCCGCAGCGTAACGATAGGCTTAATACCCAGCAGGGACCCCATCACCGCCCCGGCGGCGGAAAGCCGTCCGCCCATTCGGAGATACTTCAGGTCGTCGATCACAGCATACAGCCGTATCCGTCCTCTCAGCTCTTCCAGCCGCTCGGCAATCTCCCGGGCGGAAAGGCCCTCGTCCCGCAGACGGACAGCGGTTTCCACCATCAGCCCCAGAGCAAAGGTGACCTGCAGGGTATCCACCACATAAATCTCCGCGTCGGGGAACTGTTCCCGGGCAATCCGGGCGGACGCGAACGTTCCGCTCAGTTCTCGTGACAGGGGAAGCAGCAGCACCTCGTCCCCCGCCTCAACGCAGGGACGCAGCACATCCTCAAACTCCGCCGGTGTAACCTGTGCGGTTTTGGGAAGTTCCTTCGCCTGAGCAAGCCTTTCATAAAACTGCCCCGCAGTCAGTTCTCCGTCCACAAATTCCTCCTCCCCAAACAGCACCCGGAGAGGCAGAATGGTAATCCCCCACTCCTCCTGCAGGGAAAAGGGAAGGTCGCTGGAGCTGTCGGTTACAATACGCACAGCCATTGTCTTTCCTCCTGTCAACCGAAACGGTCTGGATAACCGTTTATCGGCTTGGATATTCGAAAATCAACCGGAAGTCAATTTGTTTGACTCTCTTATATTTTGATTATCAAATAATTTCGATGGATACTATAGCACATCCTTTGGAATATGTCAAGCCGCCCCTTTCTTTCAGCGCCGCCGATTTCTCCCCGCCAATAAAGGAAACGGCACGGCCGTCTGCCGATATGGACAGAGCGGGCCGCGCCGTTTTCCTTTAATTCCTGTCTGCTGAACAATGGAACATTGTGCTGTGATTTGCGCCGCCTATTTTCTTGCCGCTTTTGCGTACCGGTTTCTCTGCTTCACCTGCACCGCGAGGACGGTCACATCGTCTTCCCGTTCCTCCTGACGCAGCCGGGCCTCAGCGGCGATTTCCTCCGCCAGCTTTCGCACGTCTCCCGCCTTGGAATCGAATCCGCGCAGCGTTTCCTCAATCCACTCCAGTCCACCGGCCATCGCCCCGTCGCTGAAGAGCAGCAGCACATCTCCGTCCACCAGCGTGTCGCTGCTCCGCTCGGCCGCGATATCCCGCAGAATACCGACCGGCAGGGAAGAACGATCGATCCGGGAGACTCTCCCCATACTGCACAGCAGGCTGGGGGCCGCGCCGGCCTTCCGGCTCTCGATCCGGCCGGTGAAAAGATCCAGCTCCACAATATCGAGAGTGGAAAGGCTCTCATCTCCCGATTTAACCAGCAGGGCGGAATTCACCATCCTCAGCACGCTTTCCGGGCCGAAACCGGCCTGAATCAGGCGGGCGGTCAGACCGGAGGCCATCGCCCCGTCCACCGCGGCGCGGCCGCCGCTCCCCATGCCGTCGCTGAGCACCGCATACCAGTTCCCCGCACCGTCGGTAAAAGTTTCGTAGGCGTCCCCGCAGAGCCGCTCCCCCGTACAATGAAGCTGGGCGGCGCCGAGGCTCACCTGAAACTGCGGCATCTCCGCCAGAGCGATTTTCACCGAATCTCCCAGCCGGGTCACCACGGGATGATCCAGCTCCCGGCCACAGGCATCGCTGAGGGCGGCCTCCCATTTTTTCTGATTCAGCCGCACGCCCGCGTCGGAAGCAAGGATTTCCACCGTCATCCGATCTCCCCGGCCCAGCAGACAAACAGCATCCTGCACCATCAGGCCGAATTCCTCACACACCGCGATGACGCGCGCCGCCGCTTCGGTATCCACCCGTTCCGCCCGGGAAAAATCCTCCGACAGCTCGTCCAGCAGCTCGGACATCCCCTCGAACTGGTCGGTCACCACGGCGCGGATCTCCGCGAGCCGCCGCCATGCGCCTTCCCTTACCGCATATTCGATATAGCCGGCGTTGATCCGGTTCACAACATCGTCCAGCCGCCCGCAGTGCGACGCCAGCGAGGAGGGCACGTCGGCGCGCTCCACCCGCCCCTTTTCCCGCAGAACGGGGGTCAGGTCGTTCAAGGCGGCCATGGTGTCGCTGAAGCGGCTTTCCCAGCAGTGCAGGCGGAGTCCGCAGACCCGGCATACATCGTCCGACACACTGCGGTACACCGTCCCGAGGTCCGGTGCGCTCAATCCCGCCAGCTTGTGGGATACCGCGTCCACCGTCTGTGCCACCTCGCTCATCGCACGGGAAGCGTAATCCAGCCGGAGTACCACCGACCGGCGCAGTCCCTCCACCGAAGGAATATCCCGGGCGCTGACGAAAAGGCGGTTGATCTTCCGATCCACCGCGGCGGGGAGGGCGACAAAAATAATGGACGCGCCCGCCGCCTCATAGATGCCGACCACCGCGGCCGTCCCCTCGCCCGCCCCGACGGTCACGATCAGGTTGGCGATCACAAACGCGCCGGCGGAGGCAAACCGGCCGAAGCGGGCAAAGATGCCCGCCATCAGGCCGCCGAAAGCATACGCCACCGCCAGATACAGATGATCGGTAGAGCTCATCGCCATTGCCAGACCAAGCACAATCCCCGCGATGCTTCCCCCCTGCTCCTTGCCGGAGCGGGCGAGCAAAAGGACAAGGACCACCGCGATCATCCGTCCGGGGGAAATCCCGCTGAAGCTGAAGCCGGCAGCCGCCATCAGCACCACCGCCCCGGCCGTCACCGCGCTCGCCTGTTCCTGTGCGGTCATCACCCCGTGCAGGGGCGCGCTTTCCAACAGATTCACCGTCGTGGCGAAGAAATAGGCCGAACCGCCGGCCAGCAGTCCCTCCGCCAGCGCCAACAGCACATCGGAGGCGTCCAGCCCGCCGACGGCGGACAGAGCCAGCCCTGTAGCCGCCACCGACAGAAAGGACAGCGCCGGGGCAAAAACCGGATGACGGGATACCGAACGGATGCCGCTGAGCGACCATTTGATCCCGGCCACCGCCACCAACGCGGCGATATACCGCATCGGCGCGGCCGTCCCCCCTGGCAGAAGATAGCCTACCACTGCGCCTATGTACGCCGCCATCGCCCCCGCGCCGGGGACGGCGGCGGCAAAGCTCACCCCAAAGGGCGCCAGCCCCCCGTACACCCCCGCCCGGGGCATAATCAGCCCCAGCAGAAGCCACACCACTACCAGCGCCAGCTGACGGGACGCATTGTCCAGTGCCGTTCCGTTTCCGGCGCCGCCCGGGTTCCTTTCCCGGACAGTCCCGCGGGCCTGTCCGTCCCCCGCGCCCGCATATGCCTTTTGTTTCAACATCCTCACCATCCTGCTTTTTCAATGAACCGGACGATCCCGGGGCTTGTCCCGCCCTGCCTCCGGAGCCATCCCCGGAAGCCTCCGCCGTCCGGCCGATTTCTATACGGCGACAATCTTTATTATAGGGCGGCGTTCCCGGCTTTTCTGTCGGATATGGAGCGTATTTCCTGCGTTTTTCCGGCGAAAAAAGCCGCCCGCCGTCGTCCCCCGTGCCTTTTGGCAATTTTCGGCGAAGGCCGTCCCCTCCCTTTTTGCACATCCCGCTCTGGACAACCAAAGGGGGGACGGTCTATAATACTGGTATCGTCAACGGACTTGAAAAAGCGGCTTGGAATTTGCAGGGAGGGACGGCTTATGGAACCCGGCGTTGTGGGGCGGTTCGCGCCCACGCCCAGCGGGCGGCTGCATCTGGGGAACCTGTTCTGCGCCCTGCTGGCCTGGCTGTCGGCCCGGTCGGCCGGCGGGCGGATGGTGCTGCGGATCGAAGACCTCGATCCCGCCCGGAGCCGGAAGGAATATGCCGACCGGCTGGAGCAGGACCTGCGTTTCCTCGGGTTGGACTGGGACGAGGGAGGAAGCCGGGGCGGCCCCCACCCGCCCTATTATCAGCAGGAATGCACACAGCGGTACGCCGCCCTGCTGGACCGGCTGGGGGCGCAGGGGCTGGTATATCCCTGCTTCTGCACCCGCGCCGAGCTTCATGCCGCCGACGCGCCCCATGCCGCCGACGGCGAGCCGGTTTACGACGGACGGTGCCGTGGACTTTCCCCGGCGGAGGCCGAAGAGCGTTCCCGCGTGCGCGCCCCCGCGCTCCGTCTCCGGGTGCCGGAGGAAACCATCGCCTTCACCGACGGACATTACGGCCCCGTCCGGCAATTTCTCCCCTCCGAATGCGGGGATTTCATCCTCCGCCGGTCGGACGGCGTGTTCGCCTATCAACTCGCGGTGGTGGCGGACGACGCGGCGATGGAGATAACTCAGGTGGTGCGGGGGCGGGACCTGCTTCTCTCCACCCCCCGCCAGCTTCTTCTGTACCGGCTGCTGGGCCTGACGCCTCCCCGCTTCTTCCACACCCCGCTGCTGCTTGCGCCGGACGGCCGCCGCCTTTCCAAGCGGGACCGAGACCTTAGTCTGGATGCGCTCCGGAAGCGGGGGCTTGACGCGCCGGATATCGTGGGGCGGCTCGCCTTTGCCGCCGGTCTGATTGACCGGCCGGAACCGGCGACGCCCCGGGAATTGATCCCCCGCTTCTGCTGGGACAGGATTCCCCGGGAGGACGTGCGGCTTCCGCGGGAATTGTTCTGACGCACGGGGCGCGGGCGGGATGCCAAACGGAAAACCGGGCGCTTCCGGAACCGTGCCCCCCGGATTTCACAAAAAAATCGCCTGCGGCGGAAAACATACCGCCGCAGGCGATTTTCAGTTTGAATTCTGTGTGCTCTCTTCCCGGCCCCTTCCGGCGTCCTGTTCCTCCTGTGAAAACCGGCGTTTCCGCCGGGTGCAGCAGGCCAGCGCTTTCCGCAGTTGTTCCATCGATACCGGTTTGGCCAGATGCCCGTCCATTCCCGCCCGCATCGCCTGCCGAATATCCTCGGCAAAGGCATCCGCCGTTATAGCCAGAATAGGGAGCTCCTCAATCCGGTCAAGGCCGGAGGCGCGGATCCGTCTCGCTGCCTCATACCCGTCCATCACCGGCATCTGGATATCCATCAAAACCGCGTCGTAATACAGCGCCGGATGACCGAGGACCGCTTCCACGGCCTGACGGCCGTTCTGCGCAACCTCCACCTCCGCGCCCAGCATCCGCAGCAATTCGGCGCTGAGTTCCCGATTGATCGTATTATCCTCCACCACTAATATCCGCATTCCCACAAAGGATTCCTCCGTCAGCAATGCCGCCGGTGCGTCCGGTACCGGCGACACCGCTCTTCGAGTCTGGCAAAGGGGTTCAGGGAAGCGGAGGCCTCTGCCGCGTTCGCATCCGCTTTTCGACTCCCATTGTCCCGTCCGTTTCCCTTTCCGGGAGTCACACCGCGCAAACGTCATTTGTCATTATACACTAATTGCTAACAAATGGAAAGCATTTCCTGCATTGTTTGATGTTTTGTATAGCCGATTCCCTTGAAAAGCGGTTCCGGGTTTGCGGAAAGGTTTGTCGCCTGTCAGGGCAGACGGCGAGATCGGGCTTTCGCCCGCCGGGGAGGCTAACGCGGGCAGACGCAAACAGACCGCAGGGACGGACGGGTTTTCCGGTGAATTGACTATACCGTTTACACAATTCCGTGCGGAGGCGGAACCGCACAAAGGGAAACGGACGGGATGCCGCGGCATCCCGTCCGTTTCCTGTCCTCTTACCATCTTGCCTATCTTTACCGTCAGTGGGTACGTTCATACAGCGAGCCGTTCACCTTCCACAGGGAAAAAAGCTGATCCAGAATCCGCTTCATCATCACCTGATGCTCGGTATTCATCTGAAGAATGCGCTGATAACACTCATAGGCGGGGTCGGACACGTCCTCTTTCCCCGTCAGGTTTTCAAACAGCATTTCAAAACGAATACCCAGCCCCTCCGAGATGCATTCCAACGTTTCGAGGGTAGCGCTTTTCACACCGCGTTCCAACTGGCTGATATACGAGCCGTGCAGACCGGCCTTTTCGGCCAGCGCCTCCTGCGTCAGTCCCGCCTTTTTGCGATACAGCCGGATACGCTCCCCAATCAGGCGGTTGATCTCGCTCATGCCATCCACCTCTCTTTTATTTTATCAGCCCGGAAAAGAAAAAGCAAGAGACGAACAGTAAAATTTTTCCGGGTCCTATTATACCAAGAGTAAAATTTGTATGCTGAATCCTCATTTTATTATGTATTCATTATACCGAATAAAATCTCGGTTTGCAATAAATAATAGTTGCAAATTATGTTCTTACTTGCTGGTTCTTTTGCTACTATAATAGATTCAAAGGGGAGTTGTGAAAGATGGCTGAGAAAAAATTTATTGTAACTCCCAAAGTTGAAAAAACGACGACCATTACGCTTCGGATTGATAACGAGGTATTGACGGTCGTGGAACAACTGGTGGTAAAAAGCGGCCGTTCAAGGAATGAACTGATTAATAAGGCGTTGAAGTTCGCGTTGGACAACGTGGAATTTGTCGATAAGCAAAAAACATAGTCTCTTAGAATCCACCAGTAAATATTCTCTGGTGGATTTTTTCTGATTTTCTTTCTAAGCATACAAGACTTAGCGAAGAAAAACAGGGTGTATCTGACCTAATAGACAAGATCTTTTCCGCAATCAAGAATATAAAATTGAACGGTCCGGCGGAACGAATTCCGCCGGACCGTTTTTTCGCTTTTACGCGAGCGCGGCAACCACCGCGTCGCCCATTTCCACCGTGCCGACCTTTCGGCAGCCGTCGGTGTAGATATCCGGGGTACGATAACCGTCCTCCAGCACCTTCTCAACCGCCTTTTCGATCGCGTCGGCCGCTTCCATCTCATCCATGGAATACCGCAGCATCATCGCCACCGACAGAATGGTAGCCAGCGGGTTCGCAATCCCCTTGCCCGCGATATCCGGGGCGGAGCCGTGGATCGGCTCGTACAGGCCGCGCTTGCCCTCGCCCAGCGAGGCGGAGGCCAGCATCCCGATGGAACCGGCGACCTGAGAGGCTTCGTCCGACAGGATATCGCCGAAAATATTGGAGCAGAGCATCACATCGAACTGCTTCGGATTGCGGACAAGCTGCATCGCCGCGTTATCCACATACAGGTGCTGCAGCTCCACGTCCGGGTAATCCTCCGCCACGCGGAGAACCGTCTCCCGCCACAGACGGGAGGACTCCAGCACGTTCGCCTTGTCGATGTTGTGTACCTTCTTGCCCCGCTTGCAGGCGGATTCAAAGGCGATGCGGGCGATCCGCTCCACTTCCGTCGTGGTGTAAAACTCCGTGTCGTAGGCGGCTTCCACGCCGTCCACCGTCTTCCGGCCACGCTCCCCGAAATAGATGCCGCCGGTCAGTTCCCGGACGACCATGATATCCATGCTGTCCCCGATGATGTCGGGGCGGAGGGGGCAGGCACCCTTCAGCGGGCCGTAAATCTTGGCCGGGCGGAGGTTGGCGAACAGCCCCAGCGCGCCGCGGATGCCGAGCAGCCCCGCTTCCGGGCGGAGGTTGCCGGGCAGAGTATCCCATTTCCAGCCGCCCACCGCGCCGAGCAGAACCGCGTCGGACGCGAGGCACTGATCGATCGTTTCCTGCGGCAGCGGCACGCCGGTCGCGTCAATCGCGCAGCCGCCCATCAGGGCGTCGGTATAATCGACGGCAAAGCCGTATTTCTTCCCGGCCGCGTCCAGCACCTTGACCGCCTCGGCTACGATCTCCGGGCCGATTCCGTCCCCCCGCAGAAGGGTTACTTTGTAGTTTTTCATTGCCTTTTCTCTCCTTTTATTTCCGCGCCGCGCCGCCGAAAAGCGGAACGCGCCGGCTTTGTCACGGATTTCACAACCACTATTGTAATACGGTTTTTCCTTCCCGTCCAGCCTTTTTTATTTCGCTGTTTCCGCCGTTTCCTGCCGGATGGAGCGGTTAATCGCGCACAGAACCCCACGGATGGAAGCGTAATAAATGTTGTGGGAAATGCCCACCCCGAACACCGTTTTGCCGGAGGGCGCGGTCAGGCGGATATAGGAGACCGCCTTCGCGTCCGATCCGAAGGAAATCGCGTGCTCGGAATAATCCTCAAAGTGGTACCCGTCCACCCCCACGCCGTGCAGGGCGTTGAAGAAGGCGTCGATCGGGCCGTTGCCCTTTCCGGAAAGTTCCACCGGCGGGAAACCGTTGTTTTTCAGAGTGCCCAGGAACCGCCCGTGGGTGCTGGAGCCGTCGTCCGCGCTTTCGTCGATATATTTCTGCGTCAGAAGCTGGTACGGGCCGTCCACATCGATGTATTCCGTCCGGAAAAGATCGAAAATCTGCTGCGGGTTCAGCTCGGTTCCCGCCTTGTCGCACGCGGCCTTCACCATCGCGCCGAATTCGGGATGCATCGCCTTGGGCAGGGTATAGCCGAAGGAGGTCTGCATCACAAACGCGGCCCCGCCCTTGCCGGACTGGGAGTTGATGCGGATAATCGGCTCATACTGCCGGCCCACGTCGGCCGGATCGATGGGCAGATAGGGGATCTCCCAATAATCGGTGCCGGATTCCTTCATATACTGCATACCCTTGTTGATCGCGTCCTGATGAGAGCCGGAGAAGGCGGTGAACACCAGCTCGCCCGCATAGGGCTGCCGCTCCCCGACGTGCATCTTGGTGCAGCGCTCATACAGCTCCCGCAGCCGGGGCAGATTGCTGAAATCGAGCTGCGGGTCCACTCCCTGGGTGAACATATTCAGGCCGGTGGTCACGATATCCAGATTGCCGGTCCGCTCTCCGTTGCCGAAGAGGGTGCCTTCCACCCGCTCGGCGCCCGCCAGCATGGCCAGCTCCGCCGCCGCCACGCCGGTCCCCCGGTCGTTGTGGGGATGGACGCTGATAATCGCGCTCCTCCGGTTCGGCAGATGCCGGATGAAATATTCGATCTGGTCGGCGTAGGTGTTGGGGGTGCACATCTGCACCGTATCCGGCAGGTTGAGGATGACCGGGTTCTCCGGCGTGGAACCAAGCGTCTCCATCACGGCGGCGCAGACGGCCACCGCGTTGTCCGGTTCGGTGCCGGAGAAGCTCTCCGGGCTGTATTCATACCGGATGTTGGTGTCCCCGTCGTAAGCCTCGGTCAGCTCGCGGATCAGCTTCGCCCCCTTGACGGCGATGTCGATGATGCCGGGCATCTCCTGCTTAAAGACCACCTTGCGCTGCAGGGTGGAGGTGGAGTTGTAGAAGTGGACGATCACATTCTTCGCCCCGCGGATCGCGTCGAAGGTCTTGCGGATCAGATGCTCCCGCGCCTGCACCAGCACCTGAATGGTCACGTCGTCCGGGATATGGCCGCCCTCGATCAGTTCGCGGCAGATTTCATATTCGGTCTCGCTCGCGGAGGGAAAGCCCACCTCGATCTCCTTAAAGCCCATATCGCACAGGGCGTGGAAAAATTCCAGCTTTTCCTGAAGGTTCATCGGGTCCACCAGAGCCTGGTTGCCGTCCCGCAGGTCGACGCTGCACCAGATCGGAGCCTTGTCGATGACGCGGCCCGGCCACTGCCGGTCGGGAATGGAAATCTGCTGAAACGGGATATACTTCTGATACGATGGTTTCATGCCGAAAACCTCCTTATAAAATTCGTCCGCTTCGTCCCCTGCCCGGGGAGCGGTATGCGGACAACAGAAAACGCCCGTCCCCCCATATGAGGGACGAGCGCGTAACGCACACGTGGTACCACCCTGATTCAGGCCCCGTCCAACGGACGGAAAGCCCCTCTGCGAGCCTCCATCAAGGCTCCGGCCGGTAACGGCGCCTGCCGTCCCGCCCTTGTCAGGCGGGCAACTCCGGGATGAGCTATCCACACGAACCCCGTCGCCGGCTTCCACCAGCCGCCGGCTCTCTTTGCACGGAAAATCCCTGTCTTATTCCCTTCATCGTCTTTATGCTTCATTATACGCATCCGCCCCGGCTTTGTCAAGGCGAAATTTCCGCGCGCTTTTCAGGCGCGCTTTCTCCGCCGGAAGGGCCGGACGGCTTCCGGCAGGGAAAATGCCCGCGGGTCCCGGATATGGACCCGCGGGCATGAACTGTCCGGGCCGGATCAATGGCAATGGACGTTCGCCTTGTCCAAGCCCTTGCCCTCCACGTTTTGAACCACGCCCACCTCGCTGCCGAGGCGGGTTTCAAACACCTTTTTGGATTTCTGGAGTTCGGCCAGAGTAGCGGGGCCGCCCATACAGCCGCCCGCGCAGAACATTCCCTCCACGAAATCGACCGGCAGCTTACCCGCTTTAAGAAGCATCAGAGCCTTACGGCATTCGTCCGCGCCGCTGCATTTCTGCGCGTTGACGTTGGTGTCCTGACCCCGCTCGGCCAGCACCTGCACAACCGCGCCGGTCACGCCGCCGGAGAGGGCGAATCCCTTGCCGTAGCGAGTCGCGTCGTCGTCGGCCTCTTCCGTTTCCTCCACCCGGATATCTCTGGCGCAGAGCATGGCATACAGCTCCTCAAAGGTCAGGGCGTAGTCAATCTCATCGACATAGCGGCCCATCACCTCGTTTTTCTTGGCGATGCAGGGGCCGATAAACACCGTAACAACGTCCGGCCGGATGCTGCGGATATACCGCTCTACCGCCACCATAGGAGAAACGGTGGTGGATACATACTTCTCCAGCGCAGGGAAATGCTTGTGCACCAGATTTACAAAAGCCGGACAGCAGGAGGAAGTCATCGGCTCGCCGGCGGCCCGGCGCTCGGCCAACTCCGCCGCCTCGCTGTAGGCGACCATATCCGCGCCAAGGGCAACCTCGTACACGTCGTCGAAACCGAGCTGACGGATCGCCTGCTTGATCCGGGGAAGGGTGTCCGCGCCGAACTGTCCCTCGATCGCGGGGGCGACCATGGCGACGACTTCCTTATCCTCCGCCTTCAGCGCGTCAATCACGCTGACCATCATCGATACGTCCGAAATCGCGCCGAACGGGCAGCCCACCACACAGGCGCCGCAGTTCACGCATTTTTTCGGATCAATGGTGGCGATATCGTTATCGTCCATGTTGATGGCCTTGACCGGACAACTGCGGATGCAGGGGCGCTCGATCTCCACAATCGCGTGATAAGGACAGGCCGCGACGCATTTGCCGCACTTTTTACATTTGGTCTGATCGATCACCGCGCCCTGCGGGGTGCTGGCGATCGCGCCGAACGGACAGGCCTTGACGCATTTTTTAGCAAGGCAGCTCTGGCAGTTCTGCGTAACCGTGATCTGGGAGATGGGACAGCCTTCGCAGGCGCAGGGGATGACGTGAACTACCTGTGCACTGTCCGCGTCGGTGTACAGCACATCGATGGGCAGCTTGCCCATCGCCATACGAACCCGCTGGCGGACGATCTCCCGCTCACGATACACACAGCAGCGGAATTGCGGTTTGATCCCCTCGATCATTTCATAAGGAATTTTATCATGTTCCTCATACAGGTCGCCGTCAAAGGCATGCTTCGCCGTGCGGCGGAGCACCTCGTGTTTGATTTGTACAATATCCGTAATGTTGTCCATAGCCGTGCCTTTCCGGCCGTCCTGCCGATCGGAAGGACGGCCTCTTGTGGTATGCACCGCCGCATCCGCGGCGGAGAGACTTTATCGGGCGGCATTTGCCGTCGTTGCTTCGTTATGCAGCGTTCAATAATAGCGGATGCGGACGATTTTTCCCGCCGCGCGCAGGGTTTCCGCCAGCTCTTCGAGCAGCCGGATTTTGATGCTCAGATCCACCGGCAGGTTGGGGTTCTGGTGGGCGGGATTGATGGCCTTGCCGATAAACATATTCAGATGGGTGCAGTGTTCGATCAGCATACGGGCGATCATCGCCGCGCCGTTTTTCTCGTCCAGCGCTCGGATATTTTCCGGATCGGCCGGATTTTCCAGCGAATTTCTGACCAGCACGTTCACCTGCCGGATGGTCAGCACCCCCTCGGTGACCAGATCAATCCCCTTGATATGGGCGATGGGAGGCAGGTCGCTGTCATAGTTCAGGTCGGTGGTGACTTCCCGGCCGAGTACCCGTGCCACAAGGTTGGCGCTGCTGCCGCCGCAGACGATCTTCGCCCCCTCCGGCGACATGAAGTCCACCACCACCCGCTCGTCGTCCTGCTTGAAGCGGGGCGGGCCGGAAAAAAGGCTGACCACCTGCTGAGGGATGACCCGCACCGTAGCCACGGTAGTGTCGTCCCCGGGCTGGCGCATGTACAGATCCTCGCAGGCGCCGAGCAGCGCGGAGGTCATCCGTGCGCTGGTGGTTTCATCCTGCCAGTTGTCCTCAAGAAAATCCCGCACGCTTTCCCAATTCCAGCCGAGATTCATCACCGCTCCGATACCGGCGTACATCACGCCGTCGCTGATAAGGGTGAGGACGTCCCCTACCTCCACGTCGAAGGAGGCTTCCCGGATGGTTTTTCCGCCGACCTCCCGCTCGGTATATTCGATCGGGTAGGCCACCCCTTCGTGAACATGGATACAGCCGGGGCAGTCGAACTCGGTCAGGTAGGCTTTGCCGTCGGTGGTCAGCTTGAGGATGGAAAAGGTGGAATAGGCGACATGCCGCACCTTGCACACCGGCAGGGTATGGATGATGGTGTCCACCGTGTCCTCCAGCGTCGCGCCGGATTTCATCATGGTGGCGATAATTTTGGAAGTCAGGGTGGCCAGAATATTGGCCTTTACTCCGCTTCCAAGCCCGTCCGAAAGGACGACGATCACGCCGTCCTCCACGTTGACGGTTTCCACCTTATCGCCGCAGAGTTCTTCATTCTTCTTGTTCAGGCTTTTGGAAGTGACGTCGTAATACACGCTCATTTCTGACCGCCCTCGCTCAGAATCTGGTTTTTGAGGTTCACCAGCGTCACCTTGGTCTCGGCCGTTGTCTCGCCGAGCAGGCTGGCGATCTCCTGCGCCACCGTCATCTGCTTGTCGATGACCTTCTGCGCCATTTCAGCGGACTCCAGCCGGGCACGGCGGGCTTCTTCCTTCCGCCGTTCCTCCTCGGTGATATCCGAGAAGAAGCCGATCACGATATCCTGTTCGGGGACGTAGACCAGCGTTTCCTCGATGATGGTCTCCCTGGATTCCAGATGGGTTTTCTTATTTACAATATTGCGGTGGGTGGCGAGGACCTCCTCGAAATCGGCGGGGTCCATCAGCTCAAACAGCTCGGTTTTCAGCGCTTCCTTGCGGGAGACGCCGAACTTCTTCTGCGCGGCCTGATTGAACTCCACAATCCGGAGGTCCCGGTCCACCGCCACGATGTAATTCGGGGTGACGTTGATGGTCACATTGCTCAGGGACTGGGCGAGGTCGGTCATGTACGGCAGGCACATATACAGCTCCGCCTTCCCCTGATAGACGGCGATCGCCTTTTCCCGGCAGGTATTGTAACCGCAGGAGCCGCAGTTCAGCTCCTTGTCCGGGGTGGGCTTGCCGATTTCGGTCAGAATCTTCCGGATGGTCTTTTCATCCGGGATATCCCGAGAGGGAACATCCCTTTGAAAATTCAGCGACAGGGCGGGACGGCAGGGCGTAATCTCTTCAAACCGGTCGGCGGCATACTGCTCCACCGAAAGCCGGGCCTGAAAAGCCGCCCGCCGTTCTTCCGGAATCAGCGGGCCGTTCACGCAGCCCCCCTCGCAGGAATTCAGTTCCACGAAAAGACGGCCGCAGCGGCCGGCCGACATCTCCTTCAAAAAGGCGATCACATTTTCCAGCCCGCAGACGCTCATAAAGCTGTAGCCGTTATAGGAACCGCTCGCAAATCCCTTGTGGGAATTCAGCTTCACGTCCTTAACGATGCCTTCCGGCACCGGATAAATCCGCGAATAGGGCGCGGGCAGGGCCTCTTCCTCCGAATCTGCTCCGCCGAGGGAGGCAAGATCCAGTCCCCGCTCTTCCAGCAGCGCGTCCAGCTGGCGGAAGGTCAGCACGCCGTCCGCCGATTCGGGGTGCTCCCGGATCTCCCGGATTTTGGACAGGCAGGGCCCGATGAACACTACCCGGGTCCGTGCGCCGTCCCGTTCCTTAATCATCCGTCCATGAGCGAGAGCCGGGGAAATCACCGGCGCCATATAGGGAATAAGCTGGGGATAATATTTGGTAATCAGGGTGTTCACCGTGGGACAGCAGGTGGTCAAAATGGAATCCATCGTCCCTTCGTCGAGCAGGCGTTTGTATTCCGCCGTCACCTCGTTCGCGCCCACCGCGGTCTCCTCGATTCCGTCGAAGCCGAGGGCTCTCAGCGCCGCGCGGAGCCGCGCCGGACTCTCACCTTTCTCCTTCCGGCCGTACAGCCCCGCGTAAGAAGGAGCGAGACTCGCCACCACCCGGGTTTCCGGATCCGCCAGCCAGCGCAGGATATCGGTCGGGTCATTCACCACCGTTTTGGCCTTTTGGGGGCAGATGTTGATGCAGTGCCCGCAAAGGATGCACTGGTCGTCGATCACTTCCACCCGGTCGTTGATATAACTGATGGATTTCACATCGCAGTGCTTCAGACATTTATAGCAGTTTTTGCAGTTGGCTTCTTTTACGCGTATGTAACCCATGCCGTTTCCGCCTTTCCTCTAAAACTCGCCGTCAATCCTGCTTCGCGACGGTTCTGCGGAAAAAATCGTCCACCGAAGTGACAGTAACGCTGTAAATCTCGTCGTTATACTTGACGCACACCCCCGCGTCCGCGCAATGGCCCATGCAGAACGAACCCTTCAGCTCCACCTGATCCTCCAGCTTGTACTCTTCGATCAGTTCCTTGAAACGCTTGATAATCTCCCGGGAATTCTGCAGATGGCAGGAGCTTCCGACGCACACCATCAAATCCATTTTCTACACCTTCCATTCTGAGCCGTTCCGTCCGGGAAACGGCCGTTTTTCCGCCTTCCGGCGGCTGGTTCGCAGTTCATTTCAGTATATAGTATACCTTTTCGTTATTTTTTTGTCAATGTATATTTACCCCGAAATCGCACGGTTTTGCTGGAAATACCGGAGATTTTATCCGGGACCCGTTTCCACGGCCGTCCTCCTTTCCCGGCGGCGCGGAACACAGAGCGGGGAATGGAAAAAAGCGGAAAACCGCCCCCTTTACCGCCACTTTAAGCGGTCCTTAATCTTTCCTTCCTTCTGTTTTTCGTTTCCCTGTGCTACAATGAATGCGGCAAAACCGGACCCGCCCCAAACGGCGGCTGGACCGGCAGCGCAGAGCGTCCGCATGAATTCCGCGCAGGCGGCAGGATTTCGGGTGCATTTTCAACGGAAATATGCTATGCTTTTTAAAGACGGCGGCCGAACGGCAAACGAAACGACGCTTTGGCCGCCGCTTCCCCGCCGGGATTTCCCCGGCGCCTGAAAGGATGAGGACGATGGCACAGACGATTCTGGTTTGCGACGACGATAAAGAAATTGCCGCCGCGGTGGATATTTATCTGACCGCGGAAGGATACCATGTCATCCAGGCATACGACGGTTTTCAGGCGCTGGATGCCGTTCAGAAAAACGAGGACATCCAGCTCATTCTGATGGACATCATGATGCCCCGGCTGGACGGGGTGCGCGCCACAATGAAAATCCGTGAGACACGGAACATCCCGATCATCATGCTTTCAGCCAAGAGCGAGGACAACGACAAAATCCTCGGTCTGAATATCGGGGCCGACGACTATATCACCAAGCCCTTCAACCCGATGGAGCTGATTGCCCGCGTCCGTTCCCAGCTCCGCCGGTACAATAATTTCGGCAGCCGTCCGGCTGCCGAAAACGACGGGCAGGCAATCATGGTGAACGGCGGGCTGGAACTGGACGACGGGGCAAAGCGGGTCACCGTAGACGGTCAGGAGGTCTCTCTTACGCCGGTCGAATACAAAATCGTGAAATTTTTCATGGAAAATCCCGGTCTGGTCTTTTCCAGCGCCCAGATCTATGAAAACGTGTGGAACGAGCCCTCTTACGGCGCGGATAACATCGTCGCCGTACACATCCGCCATATCCGCGAAAAAATCGAAATCAATCCCAAGGAGCCCCGGTACATCAAGGTCATCTGGGGGCACGGGTATAAGATGGAGAAGCTCGGCTGACCGCCTCTCCGGAAAGGAGGAATTCGTTTGAATATAAAGAGCAATCTCTTTGCCAAAGTGCTTGCCTGCTGTCTCCTGATCGTCTCTATGGCGGGGAGCGTCGTCGGCGTCGCGGCTTCGGCGTATCTGTATCTGGATATTGGGGCGTATCAGGACCGCTTCATCGATACCGGCCGGTACACCGAAAGCCTTCATGCCACCGCGGAGGAGATCGATTCCTACTATCAGCTTAAGACGCTGGAACAAAGCGGCGACTCGAGCTATACCGACCAAAGCTATCTGGAATACCTGGAGGGGCTGCTTTTTCCGCCCGCCGGTTCCAGCATCGTCTGGGCCTTGGTCGATACGGAAAAGAACTGTCTTGTAACCAATCTCACCGGTTCCTTCGACGTGGTGGATCAGGTCAAAAGCCTGACCGGAAACGGATTCCGGCAGATTCAGAAGGAAAACCGCTATGTAGTGATCGGCCTGAGGGAAAGCGGCACGGCGGACGATTCGTACGATACTATGGTGAAGGAATTTGCGCTGGCCAAAAAATGGGGCCGCCTCATTCTTTTCGCCACCACCTGCTGTCTGCTGCTGACAGCCCTGCTTTTCGGGTTTCTGATTGCCGCGGCCGGCCACAAAAAAGGCACGGACGAAATCGTCCTCAATCCGCTGGACCGGATCTGGACGGAGGCGGTCCTTCTCGGCATCGTGCTGCTGGGTGTGCTGATATTCGGAATGCTGGGCGGCAATATGTATATGTATGAGCAAATTATTCTGATCCTGATGTCCGTGCTCGGCCTGCTCACGCTCTTCTTTTCTCTGGTTCGCCGCGCCAAGGCGGGACAGCTGTACAGAACTTCTCTTCTCCGCCTGCTGGTGTATGTATGCCGGACGATTTTCCGGCATATCCGCATCACCGCCCGGATTATCGGGATGCTGGCCGCCTACATCCTGCTGGAGCTGCTGCTGATCCTCGGCATGTCCAGCGGAAGTTTCATCGCCGTTTTTCTGTTTTTCTCCACCAATCTGTCGGTGGCCGTTATGATCTGTCTCGGCTTTATTCAGTATCATCAGATCTGTAAAGTGACCGAAAAAATGGCCGCCGGAGAGCTGGAAAACCGGATCAACGAAAACACCGTTCCCTTCTTCCACCACATCGCCCACAACCTGAACAGCACAGGCGAGGCTATGACCCACGCGGTGGAAAAGGCCACGCAAAGCGAACGGATGAAAACCGAGTTGATTACCAACGTTTCCCACGATATCAAAACGCCGCTCACTTCGATCATCAGCTATGTGGGACTGCTGCGCACCACCGATATCCGCGACCCCAAAGCGCTGGAATATATCGACGTGCTGGATCGGAAATCCCGCCGTCTCGGCCAGCTGATGGTCGATCTGGTGGAGGCCTCCAAGGTGACCAGCGGGAATATTTCCGTGAATATGGAAGTCATCAATCTCGGGGAGCTGATCAAACAGGCCGGCGGGGAATTCGAATCCCGGCTGGAGGACCGAAACATCCGGCTGGTCAGCGCCCTGCCCGAAACCCCGGTCTTTGTCTATGCGGACGGGCGGCATATGTGGCGGGTGCTGGACAATCTTTTCGGCAACGCCTCCAAGTACGCGCTGGACGGCACCCGGGTATATGTCGACCTGTCGGTGATCGGCCGGGACGTGCTGATTTCCATCAAGAACATTTCCCGCGACCCGCTGAACATCCGGCCGGAAGAGCTGATGGAGCGATTCGTCCGGGGGGACGAATCCCGTAATACCGAGGGTAGCGGGCTGGGGCTTTCCATCGCCCGCAGCCTGATGGAGCTGCAGCGCGGCTCCATGAACATTCTGATCGACGGCGACCTGTTCAAGGTCGTGCTCAGCCTGCCGCTGGTGGACGTGCCCGCCCCGGGGCCCACCGGCGACGGCGCAGCCGCTCCGGCCGCGGAGCCGGAACCAACGGAATCGAGCGGCAAATAAATTATCGATCCTTTTGTACACTAAGGCAGAAACATAAGAGCCGATCGAATTTCCGGTCGGCTCTTATGTTTTCCCTCTTTTTTCATGCCTGATCGCTGTTTTTATGTATCCAGCTTGCGTCCGATATACATAGCATGCTCTGAAAAAGCCAAAAACTCGGGAATGTCAAGAAAACGTTTTGCTGTTTCAATCCACAAATCATACTCTTCCTTGGGGAATCCTTTTACCTGATTTTCATTAAGAGCCAAAATACCTTCCTGACCAAACAAATGGAGCTTTTCCAGCCCAAATTGTTTCATAAACGGCTCAATTTTCCGTTGATTAAAAAAGCAGGCAGAGGTGAACGCGGGGCCTGTATATTCTGAACCTGTAACAATCGAATCAATCAACTTCTTTGTTGACTTCCTTCCCAAGTCTTCAACTAAAAAACCAGGGCCATTTTTAAGGTCGTAGATTATCCCGGCAAAATCCAAAATAAAAGAACAGTAAAAAAAGCCTCCGGGTTTCAATCTATCCATAGCCAATTTAACCGCTTTTTTTCGCTCATTTTCATCAACCAGATGATAAAGCGGACCCATCAAAAACACATGGTCATATGTACCAATATCCATTGTATCAATATCCAGACAATTACCGACAATCATAGGGAAAGAGACATGATTTTCCTTTGCCTTTTGCCTTGCTAAATCGATATTGCCTTTCGATAAATCAACTAAGGTTACGTCACAATTTTTCAACGCATAGTAGATTGAATATCTGCCGGGGCCGCCGCCAATATCAAGAACCTTGTCGCCATCATGGATATATTTATCCATCATATATGTAGTAAAGATAAATTCAAACGGATGTCTGTCAAGACGTTCCCACTCTTTTTGGCAATTCTCATCATAGTAGTTTTTCACTTCTTGTATTTCCATGTTTGTCACCTCATGAAATGTAAATTTTTATATCTCACCCGATTTTTCTTAAAAATCGCAGCATATATCCCATTTCATTTAGAACATCTTCAAGGATAACCAGCAGAGAGAGCTTAGGGCGCTTCCCAACAAGGCGTTTTTAAAGAATGCGGTCCTCTAAAACAAGAAAGGAAAAACGAACAACAACGCATCTCATCTATCAATCTAATACAGAGAAGATAGATAATATTTGCTGATCCCAAAAATATATCGCTCACATTTTTTTATAGATCACGATGGTGTGATAAAATTCATTGACCGCATATTCCTCATATTCCCACATGGTCAAGCCCTCCTCTTTCAGCAGGGCGTTGACCTTCTGAGTGAGCAGGTCGTGATTGTTGACAAACAGGCGGGCGCTGGCAAAGGTGGACGGAGTAAACCGCAGGTCAATCGTGGTTTTCCCCCGGGATATCTCCCGGGCGACCACGGCGGCGATCTCATCCCGTTTGGCCGTGCTGATAAACAGCCCCAGCCGGCGGTAATAGTTGGATTCGGTCGCCGTACAGGTATCCACCCCGATGTTGTCCGCATCGATGGTATGGGTGCGGAGAATTTCCTCGGTGGTCAAGTTGAAATAGGCATGGCTCAGCCTGTCGCCGCTGTCGTTCCAGGTCGGGTCAAGATGATAGTTTCGGCCATCTACCGTCACCATATTCCACATATGAGAAACGCGGTTTTCATCGGTGCCGCTGACCAGCGTACACTCCAACCCCGCCTGATGAAGCAGAAGCTGCATCGCGCGGGAATATCCCTCGCACACCGCCCGTCCCTCCACCAGCGCGCCGTACGCGGTAAACGCCGTGGGATACGCGGCGGCGGGGTTCTCCTCGTTCGTCGCGCGGGATTCGTAGGTGCAGCGTTCCGCCAGCCGGTCGTGGAGAAGGACCTCCCGTTCAAACGAACTCTGCGGCAGGGAGCCGGTCAGTTCATCCACCGTCTCTTCCAGACGGCGGGAAGCGGCAGCCCGCTCCTGCGCGTCCATCGTGAACACCAGGCAGAATACATTGTAGTAGTCAACATCCCCCGTACGGTAGCCCTCATAGCTGTAGGTATTCCCCACAAAGAAAAAACGGGGGTTATCCCAGGTGATCGCCGTATACAGCTTTTCCGCTTCCTCCCGGCTGTGGAGGGGTTCGGACAGTTCGACCCGCAGTCCCAGATATTGTTTTCCTTCGTTCTGCACGCTGTCCGCTACCGTCACGGTCTCGTCACGGTCAAAGCCCTCCCGGATCGCGGTATACACCTCGGAATAGCCGGTCCTCAGCCGGTCGTTCAGCCGCTGATAGCACCATCCGCCGCGATATTCCTCCGCATAGCGGTTGGCGGACGCATCCGATCCCGGGGATTCCCCTGAAGAGGATTCCCCGGTTGCCGGAAAGACCAGAGAACAGCCGGGAAGTATCAGAAGCAGCCCCGCCAGCAGCGCGGCCAGAAGTTTTTTCAACGGCGGTCTCCTCTCCGGCTTTCGTTCCCAAGCCTTCCGATTTGCCGCCCGCCAAAGCCGGCGGCATTCCTGTTGCAAGTCACTTTTCAAAGGCCGAACGGCGGCCTTCGCTATCCTTTATTATTTTAACATATTTCGGTTCATTTTAGCACTTTTCCATGCGGAAAACCGCCGCCAAACTTGGCGGCGGGCAGCGCGCGGTTTTTATGGCGATTGTCCAACCCGCCTGTTATTCCAGAGCCGCTTTCAGCTTGTCCGACGTCTTGTCGGCGGCGTAAAAGCGAAGGGCGTCCCCGCTCCCCTGATACTCGCCTTCCACCGAAAGGACCTGACAGAGATCCCCGTTATTCCGGGAAGCCAGATAGGTCAGTCCGGGCTTTGCCGCATTATAATGAGAAACCAGAATATCCGATTTCACAAGGTTTACCAACGCGCTGAAATCCGCATCCGCCTTATCGGCCCGGCTGGCGCGCATATACTGATTAATCAGCGCGGCCGTCACCTGCGCCTGTACGTCCGCCCGCTGCTTGCGCCCGCCGTGCCATGAAGGATACCGAAGGATATCCAACGTCTGGGAGGCGCTCAGCGTTTTCATCCCGCCGTCCAGCCGGATAGAGAGACCGTCTCCCTGATAGTTCAGATTTTCGGTGAGTTTGAAAATCAGGCCCTGTTCAAAATAGTCCACCGCCTTGGCAATGTTGTCATAGCGGATAACCGCGTAATTGTCAAAAGAAATGCCGCTGGCTTTTTCCAGCGCCGTTTTCGTCACCACCGCTCCCTTGGAGGCATACAGCTCAAACAGCCGGACCTCGTTCACCTCATAGTCCACCACCATATCCCGCGAAAAAGCCGCCGCTCCCATCCGGGCACGGGCGGGATCGGCCCGGACGGCCACAAAGCCCTGCGCTTCCCCGTCGTCTACCGTGATAATCAGCAGACGGCGAACATCGCTCTCATCAAAATCCGTCCCCCGGCCGGAGGAATCGATCAGACTGACCACGGAGGAATCGTTTGCCCGGCGTTCCTCGTTGATCTTTACCACCGCCCACAGGCAAAGGCCGCCGAACACAAGCAAAAACAGGATAAAGGCCAGCAGAAACACCACCGCGTTGCTGACTCGCCCCTTTTTCTTCTTCTTTTCGAAAAGCGCCATGGTTTTGCCTCCCTTTGCAATGGCGGCGCCGTCCATTGGGGCGCCTTGCCGGCAGAACAACTTCTATTGCCATTATACCATAGCGCCGCCCGGATTAGTTCTGTGCGAGCCTTTGTTAGCGGCGCTACCGAGAAATGCTTTCGCATTTCTCCTGAACGTCATTATACCATAACGCCGCCCAGCCAAATTCTATGCGAGCCTTTGTTAGCGGCGCTACCGAGAAATGCTTTCGCATTTCTCCCTGACAATATTATATCAGACCCGACGGCGAAGCGCCAACAACAGAACTGTAACAATTTACTACAGTTCTGTAAAGTTTCACCGCAACGCGGAAGGCGTTCCTTCGGCGGCGCAGGGAGTTTCCCCACAAACGAAGCGACCTCGCAGTCCTGCCGGCCGCGAGGTTTCTCCGTATGCTTTTCTCTCGCACGGCTGCCCTCGCGCTTTCAGCGCCGCGTTCATTCTCCTCCGTTGTACTCATACTCAAAGGAAGCCTCTGAAGTTTCAAAGTCGAACAGAATATGGTTCTTCCTGCGAAGCTGATAACGAGCGCGACAAACGACGTTTTCCCGAATCGTCCTCGTCATGGCGCCGTCCGTCGGGGCCTGAAGCGGATGAGAAAGCCGGTCCGGCCATGTCACGGTCATTGTCAAATCTCCTTGTCGGATAACCGCCTCATGGTTTCGGATACACACAACTTTCGCGCCCAGATAAGTGGCAAGACGGTACTCCCTGCCATGAAGCTGTATGACGCCGATCACCCCGGTGAAACGAACCGGCCCCAGCGGAATTTCGGCGGTCGCGAGCATCAGGGACCCGCCGTCAAAGCAGCACTGCGTCCACATATATTGTTTGGGGAAGGATCGCCCCTGATCGCCCTCGATATAGCCCACGCCGTTTTCAAAGCAATAGGTTTTCCCATTCACCTGCAGCCGGCCGTCCACCGTGTGCCGCATACTGAAAACACGATGCCTGCACTCCATGAAAGGGATGCAGCAAAACGGTCCCATAATATCGTAACAAATCGGAGAAGGCTTTCCAAAACGGAGGGAACCGGTGGCGGAAAGGGTTCCCGTATGCAGGTTCAGACGAATGCCGTTTTCAGAGAAAACATTCTCTTCCAGCCTGGCGCAAGGACGGTTCCTGTGGATCCTGTGGATCGGAATCTGTCCGTCGAGAGACGGAAAAGGACAATTCCAGCTTTTTTCTCCGGTAATCAACTGAATGGAGCCGGTTTGCCTCCCCCCTACCGTATGAACAGCCGGAATAACAGCCACACTTTCCTCTTCCGACTGACATTTAAAATACCAGCCGCAAAAATATTCCCTTTCTCTTATTCTTCCGCTCATCACAACGTCCTCCCGGGAAAAATCACTTTCCAGAACAGTCTTTCTCCCACAGACGTTTTTATACCCATTTATACTCACCGCAGCAGAGCCACCCGGCCGCCGCGACAACCAATTTCCCATCCGCTTCTTTGATAACCGTCTCATACATCGTCAAATCAACGGTACTCTTTGCCGTAGTGCTTAATAATGATACTTTTACATAAAAAAACCTTACTATCCGGAGATAGTAAGGTTTTCCTATGGTTGCGGGAGGCGGATTTGAACCACCGACCTTCGGGTTATGAGCCCGACGAGCTACCGGACTGCTCCATCCCGCGATGTCGTTCCCCTTTTTGGGGTGCTTTGCTATTATATAGCATCCTCAAAAAAAAAGCAAGCCCTTTTTCTATTTTCCTGTAATTTTCTTTTCCGCCGGGGAATCCCAACAAACCGAATCCGATTCATCCCCGTTTTCTTCCTTTTTCCCGTTCTGTTCCGCCGCCTCCGACAATTCACCGACCAAACAGAAAAGCTCCTCCCGGCTCAGAGCAGAGCCAATCACCGCCAGCAGGCGGGATGTGGACAGCTTCCTCGGAAGTCCCAACCGTTGCAGCAGCCGTTCCCGCCGGGCCGCGCTGCCCGGGCCGCCGGTCAGCCCCGCCTCATAGAGGTCCAGCCGCGTGAGCGCTTCCCCTCCGCCGGACGGCGCAGCCTCCTCCTCTTTCTCCAGCAGAGTAACCCCCGCGCGGAGAAGGGCTTTCCGCAGTGCGTCGGCGTCCATCCCCTCCACACCGAGCAGCCCCTCTTTGGAGGGAGCGGACTTCCTCCTCTCCTTCCCCCGAATCTCGGGAATAAAGGCGTGCTTTATCTGCTCCGGCGGGATGCTCCCCGCCAGATGGTTTCGAATGACGAAACCGGCCGCGTCGCTGTCGGTCAATATCAGCAGCCCCCGCTCCGCCGCCAGCCGCCGGAGGAGCGCCATCTGCTCCCGGTCCCGGAAGATGCCGAAGCCGTTCGTCTCGATAATCAGCCCGTCCACCACTGACTCCAGCCGGATTTTGTCATACTTTCCTTCCACTACGATTGCCTCGCGTACCCGGAGCATCCGTCCCGCCCCCTCTCTGTGCATTCCGCATGGCCAACGTCACCTTTCCGGTCAGCGCCCGCCCGTGCGGGACAACAGGATAAGCTTTGCCGCCGTCTGTTCCAGCATCACCCGCTTATCGGTGCGGGAGGATTTCAGCATCCGGTCGGCGGCGGCCAGCGTTTCCAGACTCTCCCGCAGCACCGGCAGGGGGATGGACGCACTGTCTCTGGCCGCGTTCCGCAGCCGGAACTCCTTTCCCCGGTAGGCAAACACCGCCGTCAGGCTTTCCGCCTGTTCCCCCGCCGCCCGTGCTACCTTCGCGCGGTACAGATCGGCATAGGCGTTGGACAGGACGGCAAGAATCGCCACCGGCTCCTCCCGCATGACGAACAGACGGTGGATGATCTGGTACGCCTTGGTATAGCTGCCCTGCAGCAGCGCCTTGGACAGATCGAACACCGAGGCCTCCAAATTCTGTACCCCGAGGGTCTCAATATCCTCCCGGGTAATCTCCCGTCCATCCGCATAGGCGGAGAGCTTGTCCAGCTCCCCCAGCAGAAGGTTCAGATCGCCGCCGCAGCGCTCGATCATCCGGCGGGCGTTGTCCGGGCTGAGGGAACAGCCTCTCCGCGCCGCGCCGCTGCACAGCAGCTTCACAATATCCCCCGCCGTTTTCCGGGGAAAGCTGACTGCCGCGCCGCTCTTATCCACCGCCGCGAGGAACGCCTTCCACTTGGCGTTTTTCTTCACGTCGGCCTCCACCGCGTCCAGCCAGAAAATCAGCACGCAGCCTTCCGGCGGGTCCTTTACAAGCGCAAGCAGCTTTTCCTGCGCCGACGCGCCGCCCGCCGCTATGTCGAAATCCCGCACCGTCACGCATTTTCGGTCGGCCATTACCGGGAGAGCCTCCGCCGCGTCCTCAATTTCCTCCGCCGTGCAGGACTGCCCGTCAAATTTCTGGAGATTAAATTCCGCCAGCGCAGAATCTCCCGCCGCCTTTGCCGCGATCTGAGAAGCATAGTGGGAGGTGAGATAGCTTTCCTCCCCGTAGAGAAAATAGACCCGCGCAAGCTCCCCGGCCTTCAGTTGCTTTTTCAGTTCGTTTTCGGTGATCTGCATCGTCCGTTCCCCCTTTCAGGAAAGCCGTTCAAACGCCGCGTCCCCCTGACCCCGGGTGCGGATGGTCACGTCCCCGCGCGCCGCCGCCCGGGTGGAATACGCGTCCTGCGGTATGCCCTTCATCGTGTAGGAAAGCATGGTTTCATCGCAGGCGAGCACCGCCGCCTGCGCCGTAATCGCACCGATATTCCGGGGCGCATTCCCGGTATAGACCGCCAGATTGGTCAGCCGCGCGTCGGGGTTCAGAGCCGACGCGTCCCCCGCCGCCGGACAGAGCAGAACCCGGGTTTTTCCCAGCGTCAGGCGGAGAAAACCGCCCTCCAGCCTCTGCGCCCGGCAGTCGTTCCAGAAAAGCACCGGGCCGTCGTCCAGATACAGCGTTTGTCCCTGCACCGGGAGCGCCCCGGCTGTGAGCCGGTGTTCTCCCTCCCGGACGGTAATGAGGGTATCGACCTCCGCCGCGTTGGTAATCAGTGGAGAAGCGAACGCGCCGCCTCCGTCAAGATCGGCCAGCAGAAGAAAATCCACCGACGCGGCGGGAATATTCCGGAGAGCCCGGGCCGCCGCCTTGCTCGCGTCCTCGTCCCCTATCACCACTACGCCGTACCGGCCCTCCCGTTCCAACAGCACGGCGGCCGATCCGTCCGACTGCAGGACGGTGAGGGTGGTGACCCCTTTCATAAACAGCCCGTTCGCCGCCGTTCCGCCAAGCAGGGCGATCACCGCCCAAAGCGCCATGGCCCGCATCCCCCGCCGTCCAAGCAGATGGGCGCCGAGAACGACCAGCGCCAACCCCGCCGGGATACAGAACAGCAGGAAAAGCCGGTCGGCGTCCACCGCCGTTACCGGCAGGGAATAAAGGCCCCGACCGATCAGCAAAAGCAGACGGGCCGCCGTTTTTCCAACCCAGAAGGCCGCTTCAGCCAGAAACGGAATCCCCGCCAGAGAAAAGCAGGCGCCGAAGCAGGAAGCAATCATCACCACCGAGGAAACCGGCACCATCAGCAGGTTGGAAAGCGGGGAAATCAGAGACAGCGTTCCGAAGTTCAGCAGGAGCACCGGCAAAGTGGGCAGGGTGGCCGCCAGCGTCACCGTCACCGCCCCCACCGGACGGGCCAGCAGCGCCCGGAAGCCGCCGTTTTCCCGGAGCCGGTCGGCCGTCGCCCGCTTCATCGGCGGATACAGGGCGAGGATGCCGAAGGTAGCGGCGGCAGAGAGCAGCAGCCCCACATCACACACCGCGTAAGGATTGGGCAGGGTGATGACCAGCAGGGCCAACCCCAGCGAATTGAGGCTGTCCGGCTCCCGGCCGACCGCGAGCCCCACCAGCAGTACCATACTCATCACCCCGGCCCGCACCGCCGACGGAGTAAAGCCGGTCAGCGCCACGAACAGCAGGACAAAGCCCGCGGTCATCAGGGGCGCGGCCCTCCGCGGAACCTTCAGAAACCGGAGAAACGCCAGCAGCACCTGCGCGAGCAGGGCGGTGTGCAGTCCGGATACCGCCAGCAGATGGGAAACGCCCAGCCCGCGGAACATCCGGGTGATCTCCACCGGAATGCCGCTTTTGAAGCCGAAAGCCATACCGGCCATCACGTCCTGCACATCCTCCGCCCCCGGCTGAGACAGGATTGCCAGCCGAGCGCTGCGGCGAAGGGTCTGGACATAGTACATCAGAGGCCGGGATTCCGGCGGACTCACCGTCACCGTTTCCTCCCCGTCGTAATCGGCGGGGACGATATCCAGCCGGATACCCAGAGATTTGGCATAGCTGCCCATCCCCTCGTCTCCGTTTTCCCGCTCCGAAAAAACGCGGAAATCCCCTTCCAGAATATCGTAGGGCGCACAGTCGATCCCCCAAAAGCCGGCGTTCAGCGCGAGACTGGTTCCTTTTGGCAGCGCGCCCTCCAACACCTTTACCCCGATACCGGCCCGGTCGTCCGGATCGGATGCGTAATTGAGGGCCTGCACCCGCAGATGCAGTATCTCCCCATCCCACTGCTGAAGCGGGCGGTAAACCAGCCCCTCCGTTCCCGCAAGAATGGAAAAAGCGGCCAAGGCGGAGAACAGCACCGTCATGAGCCGCTTGTTTTTTCGCAGAGAACGCACGCACAGCCCCACCATCAGGGCGAGCAGAAACAGCCCCGCCAGCGCGAGGTTCAGATTCAAATTCAACAGAGAGCCCAGCGTCAGCGCCAGAAAAAAGGTGAAGCCGATGACTGCCATGGGCCGTTCCATCCGTCGTCTCCTCCTGTCCGCATCGCCCGGGAAGCCGTCTCAACGCCTGTCGCCGCCGTCAGTTTTCAAACAGCGGCAGCGGCTCCAGGAAAAAAATATCCTTCCGGTCAATCGCGTCCCCTTCAGCCAGAATGGCGCACTGTCCGGCGATCCGGCCGCCCGAACGCTCCACCAGCATATCCAGCGCGCGCAGGGATTCGCCGGTGCTGATGACATCGTCCACAATCAGCACTTTTTTGCCCCGGATCGCCTCCATCTCGCTCTCGTCGAGATACAGGGTCTGCTCCTTATCGGTGGTGATGGAGCGCACGTCCACCGAAATCGGGTGAGCCATGTACAGCTTGGGGTATTTCCGGGCGATGAAATAGGGCTTGCCGCTCTGCCGCGCCATTTCGTACACCAGCGGGATGCCCTTGGCTTCCGCCGTAATCAGCACGTCGAATTCCGGCGCTTTTTTCAGCAGCTCGGCCGACGCGGCGACGGTCAGCTCCACATCGCCGAAGATGACGAAGGCCGCGATGCTCAGCTTTTCGTTCAGCCGGCAAAGGGGAAGGGTGCGGGTGAGCCCCGCGATCTGCATGGTATACGTCCGGGATGCGTTCGCCTTTTCCATGTTCCGATTCCTGTCCTTTCGTTGTATACGTCCGGGCCGTCCGCCCGTTTATTTTGCTCTGGCCGCCGCTTTCATCCGCTGTTCGCGGGAAAGGATGATTTTGCGCAGACGAATGGACTGCGGCGTAACCTCCACCAGCTCGTCGTCGTTGATGAATTCCAGCGACTGCTCAAGGGAAAGGGTGGTCGGGGTGGTCAGCCGCAGCGCGTCGTCCGACCCGGCGGCGCGGGTGTTGGTGATGTGCTTTTTCTTGCACGCGTTCACCACGATATCCTCGCTCTTGGGGGATTCGCCGATAATCATCCCCTCGTACACCGGCACGCCGGCTCCGATAAAGAGGGTGCCGCGCTCCTGCGCGTTGTACAGGCCGTAGGTGGTGGTCTCGCCGGTTTCAAACACGACCAGGGATCCCTGCACCCGCTGGGGAATCTCCCCCTTATACGGCTCGTAGCCGTCGAATACGCTGTTCATGATGCCGTTGCCGTTGGTATCGGTCAGGAACTGCTGGCGGTAGCCCATCAGGCCGCGGGAGGGAATGCGGAACTCCAGATGGCTCATGCCGGTGTCCCGGGTGCCCATGTTCAGGATTTCCGCCCGGCGGGAGCCGAGCTTCTCCATCACCGCGCCGACGTACTGCTCCGGCACCTCAATCATCAGCAGCTCCATCGGCTCGAGAGTCTTGCCGTTTTCGTCCTGCTTGAAGATAACGCGGGGACGGCTGACCGCGAATTCATAGCCCTGCCGGCGCATGGTTTCGATCAGGATAGACAGGTGCAGCTCGCCCCGGCCGGATACCTCGAACGCGTCGGTGGTGTCGGTTTCCTTTACCCGCATGCTGACGTTGGTCTCCACCTCTTTGAACAGGCGGTCCCGCAGGTTGCGGCTGGTGACGAATTTGCCTTCCTTCCCGGCGAACGGGCTGTTGTTCACCATAAAGACCATGGAGATGGTGGGTTCGTCGATGTTCACGAAGGGAAGCGGCTCCACATGCTCAGGATCGCAGGCCGTTTCGCCGATGTTCAGCCCGGCGATGCCGGTCACCGCCACCAGATCGCCCAGCGCGGCGGTATCATGCTCCACCCGCTTGAGGCCTTCGAACTGATACAGCTTGCCGATCCGGGCGTTCACGGTGGTGCCGTCGGTCTTGCAGACAGTGACCATCTGCCCGTTCTTCACCATTCCCCGCTCCACGCGGCCCACGCCGATGCGGCCCACATAATCGTCGTAATCAATGTTGGAAAACAGGATCTGCAGCGGGCCGTCGAGATCCCCCTGCGGCGCGGGGACGTATTTCAGAATCGCTTCGAACAGCGGCCTCATGTCCCCTTCCCGCGCGTCGGGGTCGAGGGAGGCGTAACCGTCCCGTCCGGAAGCGTAGATCACGGGAAAATCCAGCTGATCCTCGTCCGCGCCAAGCTCGATAAACAGATCCAGCAGTTCGTCGATCACTTCGGCGGGGCGGGCGCCGTCCCGGTCGATCTTATTGATAACCACCACCGGACGTTTGCCGAGGCCCAGCGCTTTTTTCAGCACAAAGCGGGTCTGGGGCATACACCCCTCGAACGCGTCCACCAGCAGCAGAACGCCGTCCACCATCATCAGGATGCGCTCCACCTCGCCGCCAAAGTCGGCATGGCCGGGGGTATCCACAATGTTGATCTTGGTATCGCCGTACATGACGGCAGTGTTTTTGGAAAGGATGGTGATCCCGCGCTCCCGCTCCAGATCGTTGGAGTCCATGACCCGCTCGGCCACCTGTTCGTTGGCGCGGAACACGCCGCTCTGCCGCAGCAGCTGATCCACCAGCGTGGTCTTTCCATGATCGACGTGGGCGATGATGGCGATATTGCGAAGGTTTTCTCTTTGTCCTGTTTGTCCCATAAATTGCGTTCATTCCTCTTAATAGCTTAGATTGACCGATGAAATCAACCAATATAGTATAACACTTTCCCGCAATATCAACAAGTTTTTTTCCCCGGCATTTGTCCGAACTTGGCGAATCCCGGCGTCCGCTTTTCGTACACACTGCGTTTTGCCGGGGATAAACGCCCGTTTTCTTCTATGACGGGCAGGGCTTCCAAGGAATCGGGAGGGATGCGCCGCACCCCTCCCGATTACATGTGCAGACGTTTGCGCATTTCCCGCTTAAACCGCTCCCGCCGGTTGAGCACCAGAAACAGCAGCGCGATAATCACGCAGGGGATGGATACAAAAATCGACCACTGCAGAGAAATCCCCCCGGACAGATAGTGGTCGAGACAGCATTCCAGACCAAGCAGGAATACCGGGACGGTCGCGACCGCGAGCGCCGCCCGCTTCAGCCGGGCGGAAACCGCCTTGACGATCAGGAAATAATCGATCACAAACAGCACAGCGGCCAGCACCACAAGCGGCACCGCCAGCCCCATCAGCCATTCCCCCTTGGCCGCGAAGCGCTCCACGATCCAGAGATAGCCGATCAGCGCCGCGATATCCAGCACCCCGAGAATAAGGACCGCGTGGCGGCGGACGTACATGGCCGGCACAATAAACACCCACAGCATCGCCATCGCGCCCACCACCAGCATCGACCAGCCCGCCCCATGGGTATAGGCCACATCGCAGGCGAGACAGATCGCCGCCGGCAGCGCAAGCACCAGAGTGACGATCAGCGAAATAAACCCGCGGTTGTCGGTCGGCGCGAAAATATCCAGCCGGGCCGGGAACGGCTTCGGCGCGTTTTTATCATAGGGCCGGCGGGGATTTACCACCTCCGTGCCGCACAGGGGGCACGCCCGCTCGGACGGATCCAGCTCCACCCCGCAGTTAACGCAGTAAGACATCCGTGTTCCTCCTTTTTCAGCCGTTTCCGGTCAGACCGGATACCGGTTGCTTTCAACCGTGACATGGATTCCCCGGCGGACCAGCTCGGTAAAGAGCAGCCGCTCGGCCTCGGTTTCCTCCACCACGCTCGCCACCGTGAGGTTGAGGGTCCCCCCATAGCTTACGGCGGTCGCCCCATGAGTATTGGTGCGGGGCGGCCCCATAATAAAGTCAAACCGCCGGACGAACGGCTCCATGGCGGCGGGTACCCGCATCACCCCGAGATTGCTTAACGCGACGGTATACCGGCTTTCCCCGTACAGCCGGTAGCCGATATCCATCGCCCAGTTTTTGAGGAACAGCGGCGTCATCCGGGCCGCCGTATTCTTCTGGTTTCCCACGTTGGCGGAAAGCACCGCGTTCAGGTATTTTTCATTCAGCCTGAGCCGCATAAAGTGGTGAATCTGCTGCACCGTCTCCTCAAAGCTGTACTCTCCGTACGCCGGATCCACCCCGGGATTGACAAACAGAGAAAAATTCCGCACCGTTTCGGAGGGATAAAACGACCGCATATTGATCGGCACGCTGATCTTGACCGGCTTTTTCCGCCGCCGCCCTTCGGCCTGCTGAAGCCGGCAGAAGGCGTGGCAGAGCGCGCCGGCCAGATATTCGTTCACCGACACCCCCATCGCTTTGGCCCGGGAATGCACCTGCTCCACCGGCATCCGGCCGGTGGTAATGTGCAGGGTATGGACCGGCTCTCTGGTCATCGCAGGGTGATAGGCGGCCGTCTCCCGCCGGGATTCGATATGCTGGAATTTGGCATATTTGGTGTGGCTGTCCTCCATTTCCTCCGGCCGGGGCTCTCCGTCGCAGTCGAGCACCCCTTCTCCCGCCGGGATGGGATGGCCGCGCAGGATCAGATACCGCGCCGCGAGGGTTTTCAGGAAGCACATCGCGCCGGTACCGTCCGAAATGGAATGGAACAGCTCCACCGCGATCCGTTCCCGGTAATACCGCACTCGGAAGCAGTAGCCATCGTTCTCCTCCTTGTCGATCTTCTTGCAGGGATTGAGAACGTCCGGCTCCACCCGGGGCATCCGTTTATTAAGATTCAAATAATACCAGAACAGCCCCCGGTGCAGGGAAAGCCGAAACGTGGGAATCCGCCGCACCGTATCCTCCAGCGCCCGCTGGAGGACATCGGGATCGATCGTCTCGTTCAGGGTGATGCTCACCCGGAACATCGCCGCCCAGTTCCGCCGCATCACCGCGGGATAAATCAGCGCGGAGTTGTCCAGCTTATACCAGTCCGGCTGCCGGGCCGCTTTTTCTGCTCTTGACGCCATCGAATTCCGCCGCGCCCCTTTTCCGTTTATTTTTCACCCGGTTCCGTCTCCGGCACTTCCTCAAAGCGGTACATCCGCTTTCCGTCCCGTTCCACGATTTCGAGGAACATCTCCAACGGGCGCACCCATACGCCCTGCTCTCCGTAAAGCTGCTGGTAGACCACCATTTCCTCCAGCGTTTCACTGTGGCGGGCGACCGCGAGCACCCGGTATTCTTTCCCCTTGAAATGGCGGTACTTCGCGCCGGGCCGGATCACCCGCCGCTTCAGCCCGTCTACTTCCAGCATCATATGGAAGAAAAGAGCAATCTTTTCAATCGCTTCATACGCTTCCGGGATGTCGAACATGTGAAAAACATGCCACAGCCCTTCATACAGGTCGATATGGACCTCCGCCCCCTGCGCCTGCATCCGCTCGGCCAGCCGGCGGGAATCATCCAGAAGCACCTCGTCCCCCCCGACCTGAATCAGGGTGGGCGGGAACCCGGCATACTCCCCGAAGAGAGGAGAAAGGTAAGGATTCTTCAGATTCTCCGCCCCCGCGTAGAGCGCCGCCGCCTCCCGCAGCTCCTCGCTGGAAATCATGGGGTCGGCCGCAGCCCGGCTGTAATGGGAATCGGCGGACTCGGTCAGATCGGTCCAGGGGGAGAGTACGCAGACCGCGGCGGGCAGGGGACGGCCCAGCTCCCGCAGCTTCATCACCAGCGCCAGAGTGAGCCCGCCGCCGGCCGAATCACCGCAGACCACGATGTCCTTTTCCGTATAGCCCTCCGCCAGCAGATAATCGAACGCCGTCACGGCGTCCTCCAGCGCGGCGGGATAGGGATGCTCCGGCGCGAGCCGGTAATCGTAAGCCAGCACGGCGAAATTGCTCTTTTCCGCCAGCCGGCAGATGATCGGGATATGGGTCGCCGGGGACCCGGAAACATACGAGCCGCCGTGGGTATACAGCACCGCCTTCCCCTCGATCAGGGCTTCGGGAACCGCCCATTTGGCGGGGAGGGGACAGCCCATCGCCTCCCGCAGCTGTACGTCCTTCGGTTTGGGACGAAAAATTTTGAGCAGCTCCATCCCCTGGCGCTGACGGGGAATGTTGAAACCGGTAATCAGCGGCTTCACGCTTTTGATGGTGCCGCTGAGCAGACGGCTTTTAAAACTGGGCACGACGATCCCTCCTTTATCCGTGAATAATATAACGGCAGAATATGACAAGGGCGGGAACGCGCCCCCTTTTCCGCTTATCTATTATAGCCTGAATCCGTCCCGACTTCAATTCTTTTCCACCGCCGCCGGGAAATCGGTTTAAAATTATTTGACCCCAAAAGCAAAAAAGTTTCCTCAGCCGCTTCCCTTTTCTCTCCAAACCGTTACTATATAAACGAACATGTTCATCAATATTCATACCGATGAATCCGAAAGGAGGCCGCCGTCCCATGGAATCCGCCGACCGCCTGCTTACCCTGCTGACCGAGGAATTTCTTCCCGCTTTCCTGATTTTCGCCCTCCACCGCACCCCCGGCCGCGATACGGCGGAGGAGCTGGTGCAGGAAATCGCCTGTCAGGCGGTTTCCGCCATCCGCCGCGGGGCGGAAATCCGGGACCCGGCCTCCTATTTCTGGTCGGTCGCGCACAACACCTATAAACGCTGGCTCGCTTCCCATCGACGGGAAACGGCCTGCGTCTCCAGCGAGGATATCAACGTCGTGATCGCGCGGGGCGACCGGCGCTGCCCCTCTCCTTCTCCCGCCGAGCAGGCGGAACAACAGGAGGACGCCGCCGTCCTCCGCCGGGAGATCGCGCGTTTATCCGGCGAATACCGGCGAACGATCGTCAGTGTGTATTATGAGGGCCGTTCCCTTGCCGAAACGGCCGAGACGCTCGGTCTGAGCGAGGATATGGTAAAATATTACCTTCGCTCAGGAAAAAAACAGATTCAGGAGGGATTGACCATGACTCAGGAAACCGCTTATACCGCCCGCAGCTTTGCTCCGCCCGTTTTCTCCATCTATTACGGCGGAATCGATTATTCTTCCGTCAACATCTGGCGGCTGTTTTCCCGCAAGCTTCCCGCCGCGCTCGCCGTGGCCGCCTATGAAAAGCCGGTCACAGTGCGGGAGCTGTCCATGGACACCGGCGTCCCCGCCGTTTATGTGGAGGAAGAACTCGCTCCCCTGCGGGAGGCCGGCCTGCTTCGGGAACGCTCCCGCGGAAAATTCCAGACGAATTTCGCTATCCTTGCCGAACCGGACTGCCGCGCGCTGGAAGCACGGCTCCGTGACCTGATGGACGGCCATGCCGAACGCGCCGCCGCCCGATATCCCGCGGCAAAGGAGGTGCTCCGCTCCTGCGGCGTATTCCCCTACGACGCAGACGAAGCCCATTGGCAATGGGCGTTTCGCAACCTGACGGCCGCCTTTGACGACCGGATTCTTTCCCTGACCGACGCCGACTATCCCGTTCTGCTGGCGGAAGGAGCGCGCGCTTTCATTTACGCCGTTCTCGGCCCGGCCGGAGCGGAGGAATGGGGCGACGGGCACTCGGGGATTGAGGCCGGCGATTGCCGGCTGTATCCCTGCGACGTCGCCGCCTTCGGCCCCTACCACCGGCAGGATGAGCTTTGCCGCGACCGGGAAAAGGCGCAGGCGCTGGTCGAGCTCTGTCTCGGCAAGCCGGCAAAGCCGGAGCTTGTCGCCCGTCTGACCGAAGAGGGCTACGTCCGCCGGGAAGGCGGCCGCCCGGTCTGCGACGTGATGTTCCTCGGGCGCCGAAGCCGGGAGGCCATGGCGGCGGTGAATAAGGAACTGCTTGCCGCCCTGTCCGCCCCCTGCCGGGAGCTTGCCGGGTGGCTGACCAACCGCCTGAAAAAAACGCTTCCCGCGCCTTTGCGGCCGCACGCCGCCGGGTTCGCCGCCTGTTACCTCGGCACGGCGGCCGGCCGCTTTTTCTCCGAAGCGCTCCACCGCCGCGGGCTGCTTCCCCTTCCCGCGGAAGGCGATCTCTCCCCCTACGCCTGCTGGATCGAAAGCTCGGTTTTGGATTGATGCTTTGATACAAAAATGCGGAATGTCCTTTTCGGCATTCCGCGTTTTTACGCACATAAAATCAGCAGCAGCTGGCCGATGGGATAGAGCCACCAGATCAGCGAATCGAACTGATTCACCTGACAGAGCGCCCCCATCCCAATAATCAGGTCGGAGAGAAAAAATACCAGCGCGCCCGCCGCGGCCACGGAACGAACCGTCCGCTCGGAATAGGCGTAGGACCAGATCAGGGACAGGCTGGCCCCGATCACGCAGGCGTATATCCCGCAGACCGCCGCCATCGCCGCCCCGGGGAAGGTATCTCCCGTGACCATAAACACCACGACCGCCGCGAACACGGCGGCCGTGAGCACCACTCCCATTCCAAAGGCGCGCGTATACACCGGGTACCGGTTTTTCCGGATCAGGGAAGCGAACGCTGCGATATAGAGCAGGTGGCCGACGATAAACAGCGCCGCCCCAAGATACAGCCCGGGGAAAGGCAGAAACCGGCGGATATTGCCGAAGTTGGTCATTACCAGATCGCCCAGAGAGCAGACGAGCATCGCCGCGGCCGCGAACGCACGGTCCCGGGTACGGAAAACCAGCGCCAGCGTCAACGCCAGCAGAGAGAGCAGCACCGTAAGGACAAAGGTTCCCGGCAGGCCGAACCAGCCGAAAAAAGCATCCATCCTTCCACCCTCCTATTCCTCCGAACCGGCGGTGATGACGGCGACCTTCGCCCCGGCGGCGGCGATCAGATCGGCCGGCCGCAGTTCCACCTGATGCCCGATCTTTCCGGCGCTGACCATCATGGCGGAAAGCCCCTCGCAGGAGGCGTCGATCACCGTGGCATACGGCTTCTTCATCCCGATCGGGGAACAGCCGCCCCGGATATAGCCGGTCACCCTGTTGATTTCCGCAACCGGAATCATTTCCACCGATTTCTGACCCACAGCGCGGGCGGCCGCCTTCAGGTCCAGCTCCTTCGCCACCGGGATCACGAACACGAAGTAATCCCGCCCGGCGCCTTTGGTCACCAGCGTCTTGAACACCTGTTCCACCGGCTGGCCCATTTTTTCCGCCACCGCCACCCCGTCGATCCGTCCGTCGGCATGGTCGTATTCGTGGGCGGTATACGCCACTCCCATCCGGTCCAAAATCCGCATGGCGTTGGTTTTCAGCTTTTCCGCCATCGGTGTCTCCCCCTCTGCCGCAGAATTACGGATACAGTATAGCGCAGGGGACGGGGAAACGCAAGGGGAACAGGACGGGAACCGCTCCATAAGACATACCCAAAACAGGGACAGGGAATCGTGCGTTTGCAGATTATCGTGCGTTTGCAGATTGCGGACCAATTGTATATGACAGCTGCGCGGACCCGCAGCGCTCCGTTCTTTTGACAGGCCGGTTATCCATCCCTCCCCGGCTTATTGCGCGTTGAGATAATTCGCCGCCTGGACCGCGGCGACCGCCCCGTCCGCCGCCGCGGTCACAATCTGGCGGAGCGGCTTACTCCGGTTGTCCCCCGCCGCAAAAACGCCGGGAATCGGGGTAAGGCAGTCCTCCCCCACGCCGAGATATCCGTAAGCATCCAATGGCAGCCGGCCGGCGGCCAGAGAATTGTCCGGCTCGTATCCGATCGCGATAAAAATCCCCTCCAGTTCCAGACGGCGTTCCGCCGGTGCTCCGTCCCCGCCTGTCAGGACCGCCTCTTTCAGCCGCTCCTCCCCTTCCAGAGACGTTACCTGAAACGGCGTCAAAATTTCAATATTCGTTCGTTCTCTCACGGCGCGGAGCAGCGACTCCTCCCCCCGGAATTCCGAGCGGCGGTGAATCAGCACCACCGATTCGCACAGATTGGAGAGGAAAAGCGCGTCCTCCAAAGCGGTGTTTCCGCCGCCGACCACGGCGGTTCGTTTTCCGCGGTAAAGCGCGCCGTCACAGGTCGCGCAGTAGGATACGCCCCGTCCGATCAGCCGTTCCTCTCCAGGCACGCCGAGCTTTCGCCGCCTCGCCCCGTTGGCGAGGATAAGGGCGCGCCCCTCCGTTCGTCCGGACGATGTTACCGCCGCCTTAACGCCGCCCTCCAGCACAACGCGTTCCACCCTCTCATACCGGATCTCCGCTCCCAGCCTTTCAGTCTGTTCCAGCAACCGCATGGAAAATTCCGGGCCGCTGATCTCGGGGATGCCGGGATAGTTTTCCACCACCGGCGTAATCGCCGCCTGCCCGCCGTACAGCGCGCCGTCAAACACCGTCGCCGTCCGGCCCGCACGACGGGCGTAAATTGCCGCCGTCAGACCGGCCGGGCCAGCGCCTATAATCAGAATGTCGGTCAATTCGTTTCCCTCCGCTTCGAAAACAGCCTGTTCATATAATCCTTGACGCCTATAGTATGAAAAATCGGGCCGGGAATATTCCCGGCCCGTCCGCTTATGTATTGAGATCCGCCATTTCCAAATATACGCGGGACTGCCGCGCACCGTCCCCCATCCAGGCGTGAAGCGGCTCGGAATCGGTTGATTTTAAATGACGGGACAGCGTGAAGCGGAAGGTACAGCCTTCGCCCGGCGGACTGAATACGCCGATCTCCCCGTCATGCATCTCCACCAGCGCTTTGGCGATTGAAAGCCCCAGCCCGCTGCCCTCGTCGTTCCGGATCAACCCGGACTCCGATACCCGGAATTTTTCAAAAATCTCCGGCAGCAGCTCGGCGGCGATCCCCGGTCCGTTGTCCGATACGCTCACCGCCACATGGTCGGCGGTATCCTCCGCCGAGACCCGGATCATCCCGCCCGCCGGCGTATATTTGACCGCATTGCTCAGCAGGTTCAGGAGTATTCGGTCCACTTTTTCCGGATCGAACAGGAACAACGGCGAATACCGGAGATTTGCGGAAAAGTGAAGACGGATCTTTTTCGCCGCGGCATACGGCTCGACCGACTGCACGATGGTTTGAATGCATTCAACGATATCTCCCCTCTCCGGAAAAATCGGCATATATCCGCTCTCCAGCTTGGTGGAATCCAGCATGTTGGTGGTCAGCCTCAGAAGCTTGTACGCGTTCTGCTGGATATACCGCCCCAGTTTGAGGTATTCCTGATCCTTCTCATCCCCTGCGCGCTCGATCTTCATCTGCAGCAGCTGAACGGAGGACAAAATGATATTCAGCGGGGTTTTGAACTCATGGGACAAATTGGAGAAGAATTCGGTCTTCAGCCTTTCCAGCTCCATCGATTTTTCCAGCGCGATCTTTTCTTCCTCGATACGGCGCTGCTGCGTGATATCCCGCGCAATGGCGATGATTTTTCTGCTGAAGGGGACGTACCGGGCGTTCATTTCAAGATATAGCGTTCCGCCGGTCTTGCACCGGTAGCGGAGACGGCATCCGCGAATGGTTCCTTTTCGGATAACCTCCTCCAACGCCCGTATTCCATCCGACCGATCGTCCGGATGGAGAAAATCGTACACCGGATGACTGAGAAGCTCCTGTTCCGTGAAGCCGAGCTTTTCTGCAAACAGGGGATTGATCCGCCGAAAATACCCTTCCACATTGATAACGCTGATGAAATCAATGCTTTCGGTGAAAATGATATCCAGATCGGATTCCAGCCGCTTGCGGTCGGTGAGCTCCTTTTCCAACTGACGATACAGCAGGGCGTTTTTCAGCTGGGCCGACAGATGGCCGCAGATGGTGCGGCAGAACGCGCTCTCCCTTTCATTCAGGCTGCGATCCTCCGGCAGCGCCAGAGACAGCGCGGCGATAATATTTCCATGGCTGCTGACCGGTATGCTGACGATCCTTTTCAGTCCCAGACTCTGCATCAGCTCCCGGACTTTTTTATCCGGATACTTCTCAACCGGTTCTTCCATTCTCTGTCCGGTTTCCAGCACCCGATAGGCGAAATATTGCCGGTCGTTCTGCTGCTCCATTGCCGCCCGCACCTTCGGATTGGTCAGAACCCGCAGAAACCGTCCCTGCTCCCAGACAAAAACGCCGATCATACTCGCCTTCAGAACGTGCTGAACCGTACGGCAGGCACGGTCCGCGATCGTCTGGATATCCGTTGTGTTCACCGTTCCGGCCAGGTATTCGTTGATCGCTGAGAACTCATCCTGTTCCTGCCTTGCGATCGATTGTTCCCGGCAGATATCGGTCACCTCATGCAGGAGTCCCACCAAAAACTGCGAACCGCCGCCGCGGTTGCCGTATACCCGTATCCGCTCCTTCACCAGCTTCACCTTTTCGTCGAAGAGAAGGCGGTATGTTCTGTCGCAGCCCCCGGTTTTCAGCCCCTGTTCGGTATCCGTCCTCACCCATTCCCGGTCTTCCGGATGAATCAAGCCGTAATAATCCAAGTCTCCCCGGATTTTCTCCGTCTTTCGTTCATACAGCCGGGTTATCTCTTCCGAACACCAGTACTGCCCGGTTTCCCGGTTATAAATCCAGCAGCCGATCGCTCCAAAAAGATCATCCAGCTCGGGCCGTTCCCCCCGGCGGGGAAATTCGTTCATCCGGTTATTCCGTTCCATACGGAGCGCTCCTTTTCTTTATCATACAAAACGCTCAGAAAGGCTGTGGCCAAATTGTTTTTTCGTCCTTCGGTTTTTCGTCCTTTGGGACGAGGAAATGAGCGCGCCGACGCCCGCTGATAATAAAAACGACGCCGGGATAGAAAACGAGCCGCCGGGATTTCTGTATTTTTGAGGTCCTCGCATCGGATAGTGCCGCGGGCGGTATCAGACAGTTGGGAAAAGAAGCGGCCGGACGGCGGATCCGGCCTTATCCGTCAGTCCCCCAGCACGCCGTCCCTCACCTTTTCCGCCAGCAATGTCAAAAAATGCGCGTTGGACGGCCGCTTGTCTCCCATTGTCTGCCCCATCAGCGCCCGAAGCGCCTCACTGTCCCGTTCATAGATCCGGGCGATGGTTTTGCGCACCGCGCTTTCCACGCAGTCGGCCGTGGTGCCGTTCCTTTCGGCGACGGCCGGATATACCAGCTTGGTGATACTGCAGGGGCCCGGCGTATCGGCCAGAATTTTCGCCGACTCCACAATATAGGGGAAGCCCAGCACATTCGGAGGCACACCCAGAGAAAGAAGCGCCCGTTTCAGACGGTTTTGAAAATCCTCCGCCGTTATCCGGGCTGTCGGCGCCGTCTGGGAGGCGGATGAGACCGGAAAAGCGAACATCCGCACACGGCGAAGCAGATCCCCCAGATTATACGGCTTTATCATGTAATAGCATGCGCCCAGCTCCAATGCGCGCCTGGTCACGTTCTCCAACCCGATGGCCGAGGCGATAATAATATTCGGCATTTTGGCCGGCGGCTTTTCCCGAAGCCTTTCCAGCACGGAGATTCCGTCCAGACGCGGCATAACCAGATCCAGAAGCACCACATCGGGCGTCTGTTCCTCAATTTTCGTCAGCGTTTCTTCCCCGTCCCGCGCGGTTCCGCACAGGTCGATCTCTCCGCTCATCTCAAAGAAATTCGTCAGAATATCGCTGAGCTCGCTGTTATCCTCTGCTATCAGCAGTCTGATCTTTTCCATTGCGCTTCGTTGTTCCCCTTCCGTCCGTCTCCCGTGCAGGCCCTTTCGGAGGGAGGGGCGTCCATTCCATTTCCCCGCCGGAATGAACGCCCGCCCGGGCATCCCATTTTTACGCCAGATGGTGTACGGTTTTGAGGAGATCAACAGCGATATCCCGCCAGCAATCAATCGAGGCCGCGTTTTCATACAGGTAGGTGACGAGGTCTTTCGCCTCGCAGGCCGAGGCGGTCAGCCCGGCTTGTGTGTCCGAACGCACATTGTCGCCGCATACCGATACGATCCGTACGCCATGGCCGTTCTGTTCGTCAAGCAGCAGCTCGTAGGTAATGGTGCGCTCTTCCTGCATTCCTTTCAACTCGGAAAAATGCCGCTTGAACATCGTTCTTGCTTCCACCAGTGTTCCCACTTTTGTCTCCACAGTCTCCACCCTGAATAATCCCCTTTTCGTTTATTTTTTACCGTCTTCGAAAACCTACTTCTTAGTTTAACGAATAGGGTTCCAATTTACAACGAAAAAATTTCGACTTTTTTCGGCTTTTTAACAAAAGTGTGTCGTGTGATCACAGGTATTCTCCGATTTTTATTCCTTTTTCCGCATTCCGACATTCCGGCGATCTTTTTTCTCCCTTATTTTCCTTTTTATCTTGTCCGCCTGACTTTTTCCCGCCTGTTTCCTACAAAAAGGGCTGTCTATATATTATCAGGACAAGCAACAGCGAATAACGTCCGCCGAAACCGCCAATCCGGAAAACTTCCCCTTTGTTTTCCGGTCGAAACAAGACGGCGAATCTGTCCCGTCAAACCCTTTTGCCCGCCTCTTCCCGCGTGGAGGATCGGCATTTATCCGAGCGATGAATCCAGATGCGCGCGATGCAGCGCCGTTTTGACGGGGATATACAGCAATACCGCCCCCACGATCGAAAACGCACCGTTAATCAACGTCGCTGGCAAGCTCATCAGGGAAGCCAGCATAGCCGCCGACCACTCGGCCCCGGCGATCCGCTTCATTACCGTGCCGCCGAGAAACTCGCCCACTACATTGAACGCAATACCCGCCGTTGCGCCGAGAACGGTAAACAGCCTCTCGTTGGTCAGGGACGGATACCGCAGGGAAAGCAGCGTTGTGCCCCCCAGCCCCGCGCCGAGCGCCAGCAGAAAAATATACGCCAGCGGAGCAACGTTTGCAAAGGCCTGCGCGCCCGACAGCTTTCCGATCAGCAGAACAAGGCCCACCGCCAGAGAAACGACGGACGCCGCGCCCAGCCATCTCCGGGGGCTGCGTTCGGGATGCTTCCGCCCCAGCCGGGCCACCAGTCCGGCGAACAGGCCGATTCCGAATTTCAGGATTACGGTCTTGATCGTTGCAAAGCCGTATCCGTAGACCAGATCGTTGATTCCCATGCCGATCGCACCGGCCAGACCACCCTGCCAGCCGCTCAGAAGAAGGGCCGCCAGAATCACCACCGCGTTGCCGAAATGGAGAAACGGCTGTCCCACCGGCGCGGGGTAAGGAATACGGAACAGCAGCACCAGATACGAGATCGCCGCAAACAGCGCGATCAGCACCAACTGCACCAGCGGCTCCTTCCTCTTTCCTCTACGGCTATTCTTTTCCATCCCTCAACCATTCCTCTCTCCAACAACCGGATTCCGCCGGGCTCGTTATCCCTTTCCACTTTACGCAGGGAACAGGAAAAAGTCAAGACATGCGTCCGGATTTGCACAGGTTGTCCGAATTCATCTTAGGATAAATTTAATAAGTTGTACATCTTTTGTTTATGGTTATTACACAAGCCCGGTATATCATATATTCAAACGAAACGGATACGCTCCGGAAAGGAGGGAAAAATCTTGCGTGAAATCCCCTCGGCCAACGTCCTTGTCTGCGTCACCGACCAGATTTCCTGTGAACGGCTCATCCGGGCCGGCGCCGCTCTGGCGGAAGAATACGGCGTCCCGGTCCGTGTCCTCAGCATTCTGCCGGAAGGTCTGGTCTCGAAACAAACCGCCTCGGTGCTTCAAAACCTGTATGACATCGCCAGCTCTCTGGGCGCGGAAATGACCTTCTATTTCAATAACGAACCCGCTCTGACGGCGGCCGTCCATGCCAGCCAAAACGGCGCCATCCATATTGTAAGCGGCACGCCGGGCGCCGACAGCAACTTGTTCATCGAAACGGTCAAGGGCCTGCTGCCGGAACTGCCGATGTCCCTTGTCGACGCCGACGGCCGGCTGTTCACCTTCCCTGCCATTGCCTTTGCATCGGCCGTCTCCCCTGCGGCGCGGCCCGCCGCGCATTAGGTCTCCCCGCCTGCGCAAGCCACACGACCTGTGTGTTGAACATAAATCAAAAAACTTTTTTGGCCTTTTCCCTCTTCTCTCTTCTCTCTTCTCTCATTAGCCTCTTTCGCGCTTCCATTTTCTTTTTTCCTTTATTTTCTTCATTTTTCCACACCCTTTCCTTTTAAAGCCAACAGGGCCGCCCAACCAGCCGGTCCTGTTGGCTTTTTCCTTGCCTGTAGAGCCCGTCCGCGCCTCTTGTCACGATTTCCGCGGCGGGAAAACACGGCGGCGGCCGTCTCTCCCTCTTTTTTCATTTTTCCCCTTGACTTTTTGCTGAAGAAATGTATAATGAACATATGAACAACAATTCATATGTTCATTTAATTGATTGATGCTGGAACTTGTTCCGAGACGACTGGTTCCCGGATAATACGAATTCCAAATTAAAAAATGGATACAATGGGTGAGTCCGCTTTTCATCGAGGATTCGTATAAAGCGAAAGGATGACAACCATGCAGGAAAAACAAGGACGTTCGCTCCCCGAAAAGGAAACCGGCTGCGGCTGTGTGGAAGAACATGCCGGCACCCTCGCTAAAGCCCGGCAGGAAATGCCGGATGTGGAATCCCTCTACGATCTGTCCGAACTGTTCAAGGTATTCGGCGATACCACCCGTATTCGCATCCTCTGGGCGCTGGCCGAGGGCGAGATGTGCGTGTGCGATCTGGCAGAGCTGTTGGAAATGGGGCAATCCGCCGTTTCCCATCAGCTTCGGCTGCTGCGGCAGGCCCGGCTTGTCCGCTGCCGAAGGGAAGGGAAATCCTCCGTTTATATGCTGGACGACGAGCATGTCCGTCAGATATTCGAACTCGGCCTCACCCATATCGAAGAACTGAACGGCTGACCGTTTTGTCTTTCCCGTCGTCTTTCCCCTCATTTTGTGATTCCGAACGGAAAGGGTGTTCGTTATGACCGACGCTTCCCTGATGAAACGCAAATATCGGCTGGAGGGGCTGGGATGCCCCAACTGCGGCGCAAAAATTGAAGCCCGCGCCGCCGAATTGCCCGGCGTAAAGGACGCCGCGCTGAACTATCCGGAAAAACTGCTCATCCTTACCTGTGAAAATGACCTGACCGCCGATATCCAGCGATTATGCGACAGCGTGGAGCACGGGATACGGGTCACTCCCGCCGCCGGCCGCGCGCCGGCGGGGAACGCCGCACCGGCCTGCTCCTGTGGGCATGATCGCGCGCAGGAGGATTCCCCCGCGCATAGTCACGAGCACGGGCATGAACACGGCCATGACGGGTCGGAGGAACGCCGGTTTCCATGGGGCCTTCTGATCGGCGGCGTCCTGTTTCTGTTGGCCTTTCTCCCCGTTCTTCCTTCTCCCGTCCCCTTCTGCCTGTATCTCGCTTCGGCCGCTGCCGCCGCTCTGCCGGTGCTGCGGGGCGCGATAGCCGAGATCAAAGGAAAGAGCATGGGGGAAAACCTTCTGCTTCTCATCGCGCTGGTCGCCGCCTTCGCGATCGGTGAAGCAATGGAGGGCGCTATGGTCGCCCTGCTCTTCACCCTCGGCGAACTGCTGGAGGATCTGGCGGTCGGCCGCTCCCGCCGCCAGATCGAGCAGCTGGCGAAAATTCGCCCCGATCGCGCCCTGAAGGTGAGGGAGGACGGCTCCACCGTGGAGATTGACGCAAACGACGTTGAAATTGGCGATACCCTGCGGATTCCCGCCCATGAGCGGATCGCCGTGGACTGCACCGTTCTTTCCGGGGAATCGGAGATCGACGCTTCCGCCCTGACCGGGGAAAGCCGGCCGGTCTACGCCGGTCCCGGCAGCATCCTCCTTTCCGGCGGCATGAACGGAAGCGGCTCTCTGACCGTCCGGGCGGACAATCGGGCGGAAAGTTCCGCCGCCGCCCGTATCCTCGATATGGTATCCGAATCCGCCGCCCGGAAAGGCTCTTCTGAACGATTTATCACCCGCTTTGCCCGGATCTATACGCCGGTCGTTACCCTGCTGGCGATAATCCTCGCCGTCGCTCCTCCCCTGCTTGGGATGGGCGCATGGCAGGACTGGATCTACCGAGCGCTGGTCTTCCTGGTCGCCTCCTGCCCCTGCGCGCTGGTCATTTCGGTGCCTCTCGGCTTTTATTCCGGCATCGGCGCGGCTTCCCGCAGAGGGGTGCTGATTAAAGGCGGACGGTATATCGAAGCGCTGGCCAACGCGAAAGCGGCCGCATTCGATAAAACCGGAACTCTGACTACCGGCCGTCTGACGGTTACCCGGATCGACCGGACTCCCGATTTTGAGGAAGCCGCCGTCCTGCGGCTCGCCGCACTGGCCGAACAGCATTCTCCCCATCCCGCCGCGCTGGCAATCCGAGAACAGGCCGGGGAGCTTTCGGCAGCCGGCGAAGCCGCCGTTTCCTCCCTGTCCGAACTGCCCGGAATGGGCGTTTCCGCCGTCATCGACGGTAAAGCCGTTCTCTGCGGCGGGAAACGGCTGATGGACGCGAACCACATCAACGTCCCGTGGGCGGACGCGGCGGTTTATCTCGCGGTGAACGGCAAGCCGGCGGCCGCGTTCCAGATGGAATCCGAACTGCATCCCGATGCGGCCGAAGCCCTGCGCCGCCTGCATAGTCTGGGCATCCGGAAAATCGCCATGCTGACCGGCGACCGCCGGACGGAGGCTGAACGGATTGCCGGCAAGCTGGAAATCGACGAAGTACGGGCCGATCTGCTTCCGGAAGGGAAACTGGAAGCGCTCCGCGCTCTGAAACAGGAAAACGGCGCGGCCCTGTTCGTCGGGGACGGTATCAACGACGCGCCGGTGCTGGCCGAGGCGGACGCGGGAATCGCCATGGGGCTGGGTTCCGCCGCCGCCATCGAGGCCGGGGATGTCGTGCTTACCTCCGGCAGCCTGGACAAACTCCCGGACGCCATCCGGCTCTCCCGCCGGGTGATGGGCGTGGTGCGTTTCAACATCGCCTTCGCCCTGACGGTTAAGGCCGCCGTGCTCATCCTCGCCGCCGTCGGCTTCGCCCCGATGTGGGCGGCGGTATTTGCCGACGTGGGCGTTTCCCTCCTCTCGGTGCTGAACGCGGCCCGGCTGTTCCTGCAATAGGCGAAATAAGCGGAATAAAAAGAAGTGAAATCCATAACAAAATCCCGGCGACAATGTCGCCGGGATTTTGGGCCTTTACGCGTAAATTTTAGTGTTTCAACTGGAACGATTTGCAGTCGGTGCACTGGTCCACCGTCGGGTTCATCTCGTGGGTACCCACCAGAATGCGGTCCAGCGCACAGTAATTCTGGGACTCGCAATGGTTTTCACATTGCTGCACCGTACATTCGATACAGTGGTTTGCCTGTTTTTTATCCATACCGTTACACCTCCCTTTGGAAACGTCGTTTTAGTTTACCCGGCGGGTGAAAAAATACACCGCGAAAAGCAAAAATAAAAAAACGGACATTTCCAAAGAAAAGCGGTTACGCCTCGCCGCCCGGGGAAATATTTCCCTTATTGCGTTCGCTTTCGGCGTGGAAAAAGTCTTTCAGATTCTCTACTGCCCGACAGAGCACGTCCACCTCTTCCGGCGTAAGACGGTCCACCGCCGCGCGCGCCATCTGGCGGTGAAAGCGCTGATGCATATAAGCCAGCGTCTGTCCGCGGTGAGTGAGCCGAACCTGCACCACCCGGCGGTCGGCGCTCTCCCGCACCCGTTCAACCAGCCCCTTTTTCTCCATGCGATTGATGCCGATGGTCATCGTGCTGACCGTGACCCGCATCGTCGCCGCCAGAGCGGAAACGGTGCGCGGCTCACCCCGGCCGATCGCCTCCAGCACATGCAGCTCCGTCACGGTGACCGATTCGTCCGCCGCCAGTTTGACCGACTGCTCTTCCACCTTCAGGATTTCGTTAAAGGTATCCACCAGAAGGTGATTGAGAATCTCCAGATTCCTGTTCCATTCTTCCATCGATCGGCCTCCGCTTTTTGCTTACATTTTCCCTCAAACAGTCCATGAACCTGAAAAGCGGCTTCGGGCTTTGGAAGGCCCGCCCTCCGTCCGCTGAGAAAGACGCCGCAGGCGGTCGGCAGCCACGCGGCAAAGGCTCATGGATTTTCGGGTTGATTGACTATATTGTACGGAATTCCCCTCCGCTTGTCAATGCAAAGGAGTGCCCCCGCCGTCCAAAGAAACCAAAATACGGACAACCAAACGGTCAAACTTTATGTCTTCCCCTCTATTGACACCGGCAGCAGGAACGATATACTAAAAATATAGGGAAGAATTATATTAAGGTAAAGGGGCATACATATGGATCATACAAAAAAGGAAGCCGTTTCCCGCTACCGTCAATTCTACCGTTCCCAGCTGCTGGAGGACGTGGTTCCGTTCTGGATGAACAGCGATCTGCTGGACCGGCAGTACGGCGGATACATCACCTCGGTGGATCGGGAAGGAAAAAGCTACAACAACGACAAGTCGGTCTGGTTTCAGGGCCGGGGACTGTGGACCTTCTCCTCCCTGTGCAACCATTACGGCGTCCGGCAGGAATGGCTGGACGCTGCGAAACTCGGCAAGGATTTTCTCGAAAAGCACTGTGTGGATGACGACGGCCGGATGTTCTTTACCGTCACTCAGGACGGCCGTCCGCTCCGCAAGCGCCGCTATATGTATTCCGAAAGCTTTTATGTGGTCGGCATGGCGGAATACGCCGCCGCAACCGGGGATAAGGACGCGCTCGCCAAGGCTGAAAACTGCTTTGAGCTGATGCTCCGCCTGTACCGCGACCCGGCCTCCGACCCGTTCAAAATCACTCCCAAGAGCTACGCCTCCACCCGGGCGGAGCGCGCGGTGGCGGTGCCGATGGTGCTGGTGAACGGCGCGCAGGTACTCCGCCGCTGCGACCCGGCCAGAGCCGATTATTACACCGGCATTGTGAGCGAGGTGATCGGGGATATCCTGAAGTACAACTTCAAGCCCGACCTGCACTGTGTGCTGGAGACCGTGCTGGAGGACGGGACCTGCATCGACAACCCCGCCGGCCGGACCATCAACCCCGGTCATTCCATTGAAAACGCGTGGTTCATGATGTGCCAGGCGGTGTATACCAACGATAAGAACCTGTTACAGAAATGCCTGAACATCATCGACTGGTCGCTGGAACGCGGCTGGGATAAAGAATTCGGCGGCTGCTTCTACTTTGTGGACCTGAACGGCCGCCCCTGCGAGCAGCTGGAATGGGATATGAAGCTGTGGTGGGTGCATAACGAAATCCTGATCGCCACCCTGATGGCCTACGGCCTGACCGGGGATGAGAAATACTGGAACTGGTTTGAAAAAGTCCACGCCTATGCGTTTGAGCATTTTCATGACAAGGAAAACGGCGAGTGGTACGGCTACCTGCACCGCGACGGCACGGTTTCCCATACCCAGAAGGGCTCGATGTGGAAGGGGCCGTTCCACCTTCCCCGCTGCCTGATGCTGGTGGACAGCCTGCTCGGCATGCTGGAAGAGGACAAGCCCATCGCTCCGATTCTGTAAAAGGGTACTGCAAGAGAGGAAGGCGTTTGCCTTCCTCTTTTGCTATCTTCTCATAACAAGAATACCCATTTAATCTTACTATAAAACACGCGGTTACAGCGTTCCTGCCGCTGTAACCGCGTGTTTTTGTGCGCCGAACAGGCAATAGAAAAGGCGTTGACCTGTTTTGATGCGAAATGGACATAGTGCAGATTTTCCGTTAAGAGGAAGCGGAGAATAAATTACAGCGGCTTTCTTGATAAAAACAAGACAAAAGTATCATAGAACACAATTTTGTCCCCAGCATCTAAAACCGCCTCTCTGAGGCCGTTAAAAAACTTGCTTCTGTAAGGCTCCGGTATAACGATGTGATCGCAGTGCGTGCCGGAAAATGCTACATATTCATCCGCCGTAAATTTACGCTTACCGTAATACTCACGCTTCTCAAAGTCTGCATATCCGTAATTGGGCGCATTTGTATAGGAAAAAGCGCCGTGTTTATACTCGGTTTCCGGTTTAAAATACGCGGAATAGACTTGCTGGATTTTTTTATATAGAGCCTCATTCGGCGTTTTATAATCGGCTCTGGTCAACATCATTGCCAAAATTCCACCCGGCTTCAACAGTTCAAAAGTCTTTGAAAAGGCAATTTCTTCAGGGATCCATTGAATTGTTGCCGCGGAATAGATCATATCGAATTTCTGACTGCCAAAGTCGTGTGTGATAAAGTCATCATTCACGATATGGAAATTGGAAAACGCGCCATACTTCTGCTTCATCTTTTCAGTCAGATGCTCGCCAATCTCAATTGCGTGATAATCACATCCTGTACTCAGAATCGGATCTGTGGCCTGCCCCGTTCCCGGGCCAAGTTCCAAGACGGTTTTGCCGGGGCCGATTTCCGCGTACTCAATCAGATCTGCGAACAGTTCTGCGCTGTATCGCGGCCGGTATTTGTCAAACTGATCGGGTATGGTGTCAAACACTTTTCTGAATTCCATGTCCTCTTCCTCTCCTTCCGTAAACGATTATAAAAAGAAACTGGACACCAATCGTGATACGCACTGTATCAAAATTGGTGTCCAGTTATGGTGGAGATGAGGGGATTCGAACCCCTGACCTCTCGGATGCGAACCGAACGCTCTCCCAACTGAGCTACACCCCCATACCGGAACCCTGTGCAGTTGTCCCGTCGGCCTTACCGTACCGACCTGATATATATTAGACGATAAGCGGTGAATTGTCAAGCCCTATGAACGGATTTTTTCGACTTTTTATGTCGGGTTGTCAATGATGCGTTACAGAGAAGGGAAACGAGCTAAGACCAGATAAGGGGATTGTCAGCCGAGAGGCCGCATAGGGAAATTGTTGTATTGGCGGCGGCTTCGCTCCGCCTTGCCGTTATGCCGGGGCGTATAAGGACGGAGGAGTTTATGTCGAACACCGAGTTCGGAAAGCGTTTTCTCAAAGAGCGTTGGGGGGTTGCTTTGGACGTCAATTCAACCTTAACACAGGCCTCTTCTGCTCGCTGCCTTTTTATAATCTACATTTACACCGGTTCCGCCGGCAAACTCGGGATTGCAAAGCGCTGCGCACGATGATATAATGGTCGGGTTAAGAAAAACTGAAGGGTTTGCCCAAAAATCACACGATGCACACACAAGCTTTAAAGACTGTTTACAATTTGGCAGACCCACCCCGCTACAATAAAAAGGTACTGTGGGTAAAACGGAATCCGGGCACAGGTGGTCCGGGATCCGCGATTTTGAAAACTCAGGAGGGAACGCTACACCATGATTGAGGTACAAAACCTTACGAAGCGGTACGGCAGCCATCTGGCTGTGAACGATATCAGCTTCACGGTGGATGAGGGCGAGGTCGTCGGCTTCCTAGGGCCGAACGGCGCGGGAAAATCCACCACCATGAACATACTGACCGGCTATCTGTCGGCCAGCAGCGGTTCGGCGAAGATCAACGGCTTTGATATTCTGGAGAACCCGAATCAGGCGAAGGCCAGCATTGGCTATCTGCCGGAACAGCCGCCGCTGTATCTGGATATGACCGTACGGGAATATCTGGATTTCATGTACGACCTGAAAAAATGCAAACTTTCCCGGCAGACCCATATCGCAGAAATCTGCCGTCTGGTAAAAATCGACGGCGTTTACGGCCGGCTGATTAAGAACCTTTCCAAAGGCTACCGGCAGCGCGTCGGCGTCGCGCAGGCACTGATCGGCAACCCGCCGGTGCTGATTCTCGACGAACCGACCGTCGGTCTTGACCCGAACCAGATCATTGAGATCCGCACCCTGATTAAAAATCTCGGCAAGCACCACACCGTGATCCTGTCCTCCCACATTCTGCAGGAGATCGAAGCGGTCTGCGACCGGATCATCATCATCAATCAGGGCCAGCTTGTGGCGGACGATACCGCTGCGGAGCTGACCAAACGATATTCCAGCGACCGCCGTCTGCTTGTGCGGATTGCCGGCGGCGAGGAGGATGCCTACGCCCTCCTGACCCGCGTGCCCGGCGTGGAGCAGGTAGCCTCCCTCGGCGAAAAGGAACCCGGTGTGTTTGAGTTCGCCGTCACCCCGAAGGAAGGGGAGGACGTTCGCCGGGAAATCTCCACCCGTCTGGCGGCCCGAAACTGGGCCATCATGGGCATGCGCTCCATGGAAATGACGCTGGAAGACGTGTTCGTTTCCCTGACCCGTGAAAATCTTCCCTCCCTGCGGAAAAGTAAGAAAGGGGGTCGTGCCTGATGGGGGCCATATTTAAAAGGGAGTTCCGCTCCTTCTTCACCTCTCCGGTCGGGTATGTGGTGCTGGCGGTCATCGCCTGCGCCTCCGGTTATTTCTTCTTTGCATTTAATATTTATTCCGGCAGCAGCGACCTGTCCTATGTGTACGGCAATCTGTTCACCATCGTGATGCTGGTTCTGCCGATTCTGACCATGCGGCTGTTCAGCGACGAAAAGCGGCAGCGCACCGATCAGGCGCTGCTGACCTCGCCGGTCAGTCTGACCGGCATCGTATTCGGCAAGTTTTTCGCCGCGCTGCTGATGTTTGCGCTTTCCCTCCTGATTACGCTGGTATTCGCGGTGGTGATCGCCTTTCAGGTGTCGCCGTCGTGGAGCGTGGTGTTCGGCAATTTCCTCGGCCTGCTGATGGTGGGCGGCCTGATTATCTCCATCGGCCTGCTGATCTCCAGCCTGACCGAAAGCCAGCTGATCGCCGCCATCTGCACCTTGGGTGTTTCGGTGATCCTGATTATGATGGACACCCTCTCCAGCATCTTTTCCAACTTCACGGTTGTTAAGACTGTCATCAATTTTCTGTCGGTTTCTCAGAAATATTCGGAATTCACCACCGGGATTCTGGACTACGCGAACGTGATCTTCTTCCTGAGCATGCAGGCGCTGTTCCTGTTCCTGACGGTTCGCGTGCTGGACAGCAAAAGATGGAACTGAGCCGGCCCCGGCAGCGATTTTATTTCCCTAAAAGCAGGAAAGGAGCATGAGCTTGAAAAACGAAAATACGCCGGAGCGTGAGGAGCTGAACCCCAGCGAATCCCTCCCGGCAGAGGAAAATACCGTCCCGGTGGACGATGCCGCCGCGGAGCCGGCAGCCGAAAACGAAGAGGCCTTCGTCGCCGAAGAGACCGCCGCCGACATCGGCGAAGCGGAGGAGAACGCGGAATCCGACGGAGATAACGACGCCGACGAAGCCGAACCGGAGGAAGAAGAAGCCGGAGAAGCGGACGGCGAAGAAGAAACGGGCGGAAAGAAAAAAAGGAAAAAGGAAAAGATTCATCGGGATACCCGCAAGCTCCGCTACGGCGGCATGGCGACGGCGCTGACCGCGGTGGTCGTGGTCGTGATCGTGCTGGTCAACATCGTAGCGAATATTCTGTCCGACCGCTTCCCGCTGAACCTTGATCTGACTTCCGATAAGCTGTTTACTCTGACCGATGAGAGCAAAGAAATCGTCAAAGCGGTCGATAAGGACGTCGAGATTGTGGTATTCGCGGAGGAGTCCGATATCAAAAATCCCAACCAGTCGAGCGACGCGCTCAACGATCTTCTCAAGCAGTTCTACGAGCTGACCCGGCAGTACGATTCCCTGTCGGGCGGAAAGATCAAAACGACGTTCGTGGATATTTACGGCGATCCGGCGGCGGCCGCCAAATACGAGGAATACAGCCCCACCTATTACGACGTCATGCTCTTCTGCGGCAAAAACCGGCATCAGAAGACGAATTTCAACGATATGTATACGGCTGACAGCAGCATGTATCAGTATACCGGCCAGATCAGCGACTACGAATCCAAAGTGGAGCAGGTAATGGCGTCCAGTCTGGCTATGGTGACCAGCGATGTGACGCCCGGCGTATTGATGCTGACCGGCCACGAAGAAGACAGCTACACGATCTCCGGCCTGACGTCTCTGCTGAAGGTAAACAACTACGCTCTTGAGACGGTGGAAATCACCGGATCGGAAAAATGGAATCCGGAGGCTGTGCTTGCGGTAATTCCGGCCCCCACCAAGGACTACAGCGAAGAGGAAATCGAGCGTCTCCGCGAGTGGCTGGATAACGACGGCAAGCTGGGCCGCCAGTTGATGGTGATCGTCAATTACTCGGCCCGCTGCCCCAACCTGTATCAATTCCTGAACGTGGAGTATGGGCTGGAGGTTACCGACAACATCATTCAGGAAACCAGTATGAACCGGGTATATCAGTATAACGGATATGCTACGTTCGGCGACGCCGCTTCCAGCGATTATACCTCGGATATCTCCGGAAAGCGGATCATGATGCCCTATTCCCGGCAGATTCTGACTAACAAGAGCACTGACAATCAGAATTCCCTGTTTAACACCCCGCTGATTACTTTCCCCGAAACGGCCAAACTGATCGGTATGGAGGACGCTCTGGCCGAAAGCTCCGATACAGATGAGGATGGCAAAGAGGAAAATAAGGCGATGGACGCGGATTCCTACCCGATCAACGGCGCGGCCATGGCCACCAAATGGGACTTCAACAGCGATAACGAAAAGATCGAAACCAACGTGATCGTTTACGGCAGCAGCGGTATGTTCTCCCTGCTGGAGCAGAGCATCAGCTATGGCGAGGAACTGGTGCTCGGCGTAACTAACGGCGTGACCGGCAACAAAACCGCGGTCAGCATTTCGAACAAGCCGCTGGAAAAGACCTCCCTGACCTTTGACGCGGCCCAGTCCAACATTTTCCTGATTGTGTTCGTCATTGTAATCCCGCTGGCGCTTTTGATCGTCTGTCTGGTGGTCTTCCTCAGGAGGAGACGTCTATGAGCAAACAGGTTCGTACCCTGATTATTGCCGGGGTGGCGGTGCTGGCCCTGATCGGCCTGCTTTTGGGGCTGCTCTTTCTTCTTCCGGAGAAGGGCGGAGAGGAATCTTCCACAACGACCAGTTCCTCCACCATCACCGTCCTCGACAAATCCACCGACGCAGACGGGAAAACCGTCAGCGATCCGGTGTCAAAGGTCGTTATCCGCCGGGGCGACGCGTCCTATACCGTCGCTCCGGACGAGGAAGGGCAGCTTCTGGTGAGCGGGTTTGAGGACCTGCCGGTGAATACCTCGGCCCTCAGCACCCTGACCAGCAATCTGGCCACTATCACCGCCAGCCGTAAGGTGGCGGATACCTCCGAAAACGCGGCCGACTACGGTCTGGATAAACCGCAGGCAACGGCGGAAGTCACTTACGCCGACGGGACGACGGCCACCGTTGAGCTGGGAAGCGAAAACCCGGTGAAGGACGGGTATTATGTGCGGGTCAGCACCGACGAAGCGATCTATATTGCTGAAAGCGGGCTGAGCACGGTGCTTCTGAAGGAAGCGGAAGCCTATATCGGCACCTCGCTGATTACCGCACCCGCAACGCGGGAGGATGACGAAAGCGGTCAGGCAATGGTATACGGCATGAATCTGAGCGGTACGGTCCGTTCGGCAAAGCCGTTCTCTTTCCGTGTGTATCAGGAAGGAGATCCCGAGGCCCTGTCGTCCTTTACCTATGTTACCTCATCACCGCGAGTCTACGGCATCGATTCAAGCGAAGATGTGCAGTCCACTTTCAGCGGCTCCACCACGCTGAGCGCGGTTCAGGCGGTCAAGGCTCATCCCACCGGGGAAGATTTGAAAACCTACGGCTTGGATGATCCCTACTCGGTGAGCGAACTGACGCTGGCGATCCAAACCACCAATACCGACGACGACGGAAATTCTTCCACGGTATACTACAACAAGACCGCCCATACCATCAAACTCGGCGGGAAGAATGAGGACGGCAACTACTACGCGCTGGTGGACGATTACGACGTGGTGTACGCCGTCAATCCTTCCTCCGTGAGCTGGGCCGAGGTGCAGTACAGCGATATGCTCAGTAAATTCCTGTTCATGACCAATATCGCCGATGTGTCCTCCATCAGCGTTTTGGCAGGCGGCAAGGAAACAACCTTCCGGCTGGAGCACTTCCCCGATGCGGAGGAAAACGACGACAAGCTGAAGGTTACGGTGGACGGTACGGTGTATCCGACCGGGGATTTCCGCAATCTGTATCAGGTGTTTATGCGGGTGGACCGGTACGGCGATACCGATGAAACGCCCTCCGGTGATCCGGATGTGACGTTCACTCTGAAACCGACCGACACTTCGTCCGGTTCCATCGTCGCCCGGTTCTACAAGCTGAACGCGAGCCTCTACCTCTGTCAGCTCGAAGGCGGCGACGCCTATACCGTCAAAGCCAGCGACGTACAGAAAATGCTGAACCAGATGAACAATTATCTGGAGGGCAAGGAAGTTTCCAACTAATCCCGGCCCGCCATCCGGCGCCCAATTATAAAAAGCGGCCCGCAGAGCGTTTCTGCGGGCCGCTTTCTGTATTTGCTGTCCCGGGACTAATTCCTCGAGCACTTTTCAGCGTCAATCGCCAGAACAACCATCAGCACATAGAGGGCGTCGGCCGCGTTCTCCACATCGATGGTATAGGTGTCGGTGAAATGCAGCAGCTCCTTGCTCACGGCCGCGACGGGACGCCCGGCGGCGTCGTGAATCGTATAATCCCATTCCCACACATCCCCAGAAATGTTCCACCCGTTGAAATCGATGGTATAGGACTGCCGGAAAAGAGTAAATTCCTTCGCAATCCGTCCGATATACCGCTCGCCGATATACAGTTCAAATTTCGGAAGAAAGGTCAGAACGACCTCTTTCACTGTCCCAACATGGTTCCCCTGCCGGTCCAGAATATGCAGGGTATGCCCCCAGCTCGGCTTCCCCTCCACGGTAAAAACCACATTACCGCTTTCGTCGTAGATATCGTAGCTGTCAAACCAGGAAAAGAACCGCTGCCTAAACAATAACCGCATGGCTATATCCTCCTCTGCCGCCTGCCGGTCCGGCACGGATAAAAATCGCCCGCCGCGCACACCGCTCTTTTATTATAAAGGAAAACGCTTCCCAGCGCAACGTCCCCGATCCGGGGCCCTCCGGATTCCTCTTCGCCGAAAAAATCCGTACATTTTACGCCCAAGGGTTGCGCTTTTCCAAAGGGGAAGGCTATAATAGGCTATGATGATTTTGTGCTTCCGATGAAAAACTCCGTCGGGGAAATCCCGCCGGCCGCTTTGCCGCTGCGTACGGCGGAAAGAGAGGTTACGCTTTGAAAATCCTGATGATCCCTTCCTGGTATCCCACGCCGGGCGCGCCGCTGCTCGGTACATTTTATAAGGAGCAGGCCGAAGCGCTGGCCGAACGCGGCTTTGAAGTCGCGGTCGCCCATGTCAGCGTAGGGGGCGATTTCCATCCCGGCCATAACGGCATCCGCCGGGAGGTGGTAAACGGGGTGCTGACCTATACCTATACCCGTCCCAACCTCACCCCCCGCTGGGAACGGGGACGCTGCTTTCAGCGCACAAGGATGCTGGAAACGCTGTATCGCCGGATTGAGAAGGAATGGGGCCGGCCGGATGTGGTCAACCTGCGCTCCTCCCTGCACGGGTACGAGGCGGTTGCCCTTTGCCGGAAGCACCGCCTGCCGCTGTTTTTTATGGAGCATTCCTCCTATGTCCTCACCGAACCGGCGGACAGCCCGGCCCTCCGCCGCCTTCATGCCGTGATGAAGGAAGCGCGGGTGAACGCCTGCGTAAGCGGCGCGCTGAAGGCGGTCATGGAACCGGCCGGAGAGACCCGGATCATCCCCGACCCGGTGGACGGCCGGGTATTCGTTCCGGCAGAGTCCGCTCCGGCGGAAGGGCCGTTCCTGTTCCGCGCGATGGGACAGCTCCGCCCAATCAAGGGCTACGACACCCTGATCCGGGCCTTCGCCCGCCTGCGGGAGCAGGACCCCCGCCCCGCCGTACTGGAAATTGCGGGGGCCGGCGGACAGCGGGAACCTCTTCAGGCGCTGATCGACGGGCTGGGGATTTCCGATTGCTGCCGTCTGGTTGGAACGATCCCCCGGGAACAGGCGTCCACCTATATGAACGGCTGCGACTGCTTCGTCTGCTCCTCCCGGGTGGAGACCCTCTCCTGTGTACTCAATGAGGCGGCGGCCTGCGGCAAACCGGTAATCAGTACCCGCTGCGGCGGGCCGCTGGATATCGTGACCGAAGAAACCGGTCTTCTCACGCCGGTGGACGATCCCGAAGCCATGGCGCAGGCCATGCGCGCCATGCGGGATACGATCCGGCAATACGACCCCGTCCGTATCCGGTCGCTGACGCTGGAACGCTTCGGACGGGATACGGTGGTGGACCGGCTGGCGCAGGCCTGCCGGGACGCCGCGGCGGCCGGAAGCTCCCGAAACGGCGAAGAGAAAGGGGAATCCGTCCCTTTTGAATTGCCGGAGAGGGCGGCAAAGCGGGCGGAAGCCCCCTCTCCGGATAAACCGAACCCAGACGACCCGTCTCCTGCCGAGCGGTCGGGACAACCGGACGCGCGGAAGCTGCTGACGATTTTTCTGGAAACCCTGAAAATCGGGCTGGTCACCATCGGCGGCGGCTATGCGATGATCTCCCTCATCAGCGAATGCTACGCCCGCAAACGCCGCTGGCTCGATGAAGATGAAATGATCGACGCGCTGGCCGTCGCGCAGTCCCTGCCCGGGCCGATCGGGCTGAATGCCTCGGTGATGGCGGGCTACCGCGCGGCCGGGATAAAGGGCGGACTGGTCGCCGGGCTGGGAATGACCCTCCCTCCCCTGATCGTTATGTCGGTGATCGCCGCCGGCTACACCTGGTTCCGCACCAATCCCTACGTCGCAGCGGCGATGGAGGGCATTCAGGCCTGTGTGTGCGGACTGCTCGCCTGGGCGACCGTTTCGCTCGGCAAGGCGGCGATCGTCGGGGTGGATTCCGCCGAAAAGAGCGCCGCGCCCCCGCTTTCCCGGCGAAAAAGGCGGATACAGGCCGCCTGGACGGCGCTGGTATTCGCCGGTGCGTTGGCGGCCTCCCTGCTGACCCGGCTGGACGCGGTTCTGCTGATCCTCGCCGGGCTGCTGATCGGGCTTGTCATCCACACGGTTTCCTCCCTTGCTGAAAGGAGAGGCGCCTGATGCTGTACTGGCAGCTTTTCTGGACATTTCTGAAGATCGGGGCGCTGTCTTTCGGCGGGGGAATGGCGATGCTCCCCCTCATTCAGCAGGAAATGGCGGCGACCGGCTGGATAACCGCGGCGGAAGTCACCGATATCGTCGCCCTTTCCCAGATGACCCCCGGTCCGCTCGCCATCAACGCCGCCACCTTCGCGGGAACTCGCGCGGGCGGCATTCCGGGCGCGTTGGCGGCTACGGTCGGCGTGACGCTCCCCAGTCTGATCCTGTCCCTGCTGGCCGCGCGGTTCTTTTTTGCCGTGCGGGACAGTAAGCTGGTGAGGGCGGGGATGACCGGCATCCGGCCCGCCGTGGCCGGAATGGTAGGAGCAACCGCGCTGAATATGCTTTTTCTCACCGTGGCGGGCTCCGAGCTGCCCGGCCTGCTGAACGGCGCCGCCGTGCAGTTCAGCCCCTTTGCCCTGCTGCTCGCCGCGCTCACCTTTTTCCTTCTCTGGCGAAAGGTATCCCCGGTTCTTCTGATCGTCCTCTCCGGGGCGGCAGGAGTGCTGCGGTATGTGCTCGAACAAAATCTGTGATTCCACGGGAGAATACTGCCTCCGCCGGCAACCGACGAAAGGACGATGACCGCATGCTGTTTCCGGAAAGCCAAACGCTGACGCTTCATATCGCGGGAACTCCCTCCGGCGATATTCCGTACTATACCTTCCCTGCCTTCGACGCCTTTCCCTTTGTCCGCCACGGGTTTTCCACCCGGCTGGGCGGAGTGAGCGGCGGAGACTGCGAAAGCATGAACCTGAGCTACAGCCGGGGGGATGACCCGGCGGCGGTCCGGGAGAATTTCGACCGCTTCTGCAAAGCAATTGGGGTGGCGGCGGAAAACGTTGTTGTCTCCGCGCAGGAGCATCATACCGTCATCCGGAACGTCACTGCGGCCGACCGTGGCCGGGGCGTAATCCGCGAAAAAGGCTACGCCGATATTGACGGTCTGCTGACCGACGAGCCGGACGTGGTGCTCTGTACCCAATACGCCGACTGCGTGCCGTTGTTTTTCCTCGATCCGGTCCGCCGGGTGGTGGGGACCTCCCACGCCGGATGGAAAGGGACGGCCGCCCGGATCGGTGCGGCGACGGTGGAACGGATGTGCCGGGACTACGGCTGCCGGCGGGAGGATATTCTTGCCGGGATCGGCCCCTCCATTGGGTTTTGCTGCTTCGAGGTGGATGCGCCGGTGTACGAAGCGTTCGCCGGGATGGAGGAAACCGACGCCCGCTGCTGGTCGGAGGATGGAAACGGCAAATATCACGTGGATTTGTGGGAAATCAACCGCCGTATCCTGCTGACGGCCGGTCTGTCCCCGGAAAATATCACCGTCACCGACCTGTGCACCCGTTGCCGTCCCGACGTGTTCTGGTCCCACCGGGCGACCGGCGGACGGCGGGGGAACATGGGGGCGTTTATTGCTCTGACCGCCGGTCTCTGATCCGGTTTCCGGATATACCGGATATAAAAGAAAACCGCCGTCCATGCTTCATACGAACGGCGGAAAAGGAGTCGATGAAGGAATGCCCTACCCACTGGTGGATATGGTGCTGTATTTTTTCATTTACAGCTTCTGCGGCTGGACGATGGAAACCATCCTTTGTTCGTTCAACGAACGGCATTTTGTGAACCGCGGCTTTTTGAATGGACCGATCTGCCCGATCTACGGCTGCGGCGTCCTGCTGATGCTGATTCTTCTGATCCCGGTGCGGGATGGAGTGGATAATCTTTTTCTGGCCCTGCCGGTCGTGTTTCTGGCCGGGGCGGCGCTTGCCTCTGCGGTGGAATACTTCACCTCCTGGGCGATGGAGAAGCTGTTTCATGCCCGCTGGTGGGACTATTCCCAGTATCGTTTCAACCTAAACGGCCGGATCTGTTTACATATTTCTCTGGCATGGGGCGGGCTGGCAACCGTGTTTATTTATTGGGTCCAGCCGCTGTTTGAGAGGCTGGTTGCCCGGCTCTACGGGACGGCCGGCTGGCTTCCTCCCCTTCTGGCGGGAGGGCTGGGGGCGCTGTTCCTTGTCGATCTCGCGGTGTCCGTCCATGTCGCGCGGGCTATCGGGAACAAGCTGGAGCAGTTGGATAAATGGGCCGAACTGATCCGCGAACATCTGGAAAGCGTGGAACTGCCGTCCAGAGACGCGGTAATCGGCAAGCTGGAGGAGGCCTATGCCAAATATGCCCTGCACAGCGAACGGCGCGCCGCCGAACGGAAGGAACGGATGGCGGAATGGCATGTTCTCCCGGAGGAGGATCTCCGCCGCCGTCTGGCCGACGCCATCGACGAACTGAAGCAGAAACGGACAGCCGCGATCGAAGGCACCCGTTCCCTTCAGCGCCGGATGCTCCGCGCTTTCCCCCATATGGACCGGCGGGGGAAAACCTCCGCCACCCGCGATTTGCGGGCCTACTGGAAGGCGCAGCGGGAGAAAAAGAGAAAAAAGACAAAATCCTCTCCCCCGCAAAACGAAAAATAAGGGATGGGGATTGTCCGGTCATCCTATGAGAATCCGTCTGTCCCTGCGGTCTGTCCGCCGTCTGCCCACGTTGTTCCCCTCGGCGGGCAAAGGCCCGCTTTCGTTGTCCTGTCTTGGCAGGCGACAAATATTTCCACAAATCTGATATCTTCGGTATACAAAAGGAGCCGCCGGGGCGGCTCCTTTTGTATAATCCATTCCAATAAACGATGGAACCCAGAGAAACTTACAGCTCCCGAATCCAGCGTTCGGCCCATTCCGGCCAGTTCTTGCAGGAATCCACCGCGATATTGGTTTCCGCTGTGGCGAGGGACAGTCCGTGGCAGCCCCACGGCAGGATGTGCATCTCCAGCGGAACGCCGCTCCGGCGAAGCGCTCCGGCGAACAAAAGGGAATTTTCCACCGGGACGCAGGTATCCTCCCAGGTGTGCCAGAGGAAGGTCGGCGGGGTGTCCGCCGACACCTGATTTTCCAACGAAACCAGAGCAAGGTTTTCCTCGTACCGGTCTCCCAGCAGGTTAATGAAGGAATCCCGATGAGCGTGTTCGCCCGATGTGATGACCGGATAGCCGAGAATCATCCCGTTCGGACGGATATCCTCGCTTTTCAGCCCGAGGGGAGCGGTCACAAATTCCCTGTTCCAGAATACGCCCAGACTGGCCGCCAGATGTCCGCCGGCCGAAAAGCCCATGACAACGATCCGGTTCGGATTAATATTCCATTCCGCCGCCCGGCCCCGCACCAACGCCACCGACGCGGCAAGTTCCAGCAGGGATCCGGGAAAGCTGGATTGCCCGACCGTCGTATACCGCAGGACAAAGCACTGGAACCCCATCGCCAGAAAGCGCAGGGCAATCGGCTCCGCTTCCCGGTCGGAGGTACCGTAGTACCCGCCGCCGGGGCAGATCACAATCGCCGGACGGGGCGGCGGCGCCATCTCGGGGGAAGGGTCCCGCAGATAAGCGTACAGGCGGGGATTGCCCGTGCCGGTCACGCCGGCGCGGCCGTAATCAACGGAAATATCGAATGTTTCGTAATGCATGGAATCATCCTTTCCCATATCCGACCGGTACGTCGTCGGGATACGAGACATACCGGTTGTCTTCAGCGTTTTCAGTATATCGGCTTTTGGGGAAAAAGGAAAGACCTTTTCCTGCGCTTTTTTGCAGAAACAGTATTTTTATCCCGTCTGCAGACGACTTGCAGACGACAAAAAATCCCGGACGAAATGATCGTCCGGGATTTTTGCGCATGATTTGCGCAGGGAGGGAATTTCCGACAGGGAAACGCCCCGGCTTCAATCAGTCGATCTCCACCGATACGCGGGTTTCCTGACGGGTCGCGGCGGCGCGCATGACCGTGCGGATTGCTTTGGCAATGCGGCCCTGTTTGCCGATGACGCGTCCCATATCGTCGGGTGCAACATGCAGGTGGAACACAATGGTGCCGTCTTCGGCAGGCTCGTCCTGCTCCACAACGACAGCGTCGGGATCTTCAACGAGGCCTTTTGCGATGGATACCAAAAGTTCTTTCATGGCATTAACCCCCTTCTTTGCTGGCAGGGACCCTCGGCGGGAGCAACCCCGCCGGGACCCTTCGTCCCCTGTTTCTGTTTCCGCGCCGGATTACATCCCCGCTCTCTTGAGCAGATCCTTCACGGTATCGGTCGGCTGGGCGCCGTTGGCGATCCACTTCTGGGCCTTCTCTGCGTCCACCTTGATCTCCGCCGGCTCGGCCAGCGGATTGTAGTAGCCGATTTCCTCGATGAAACGGCCATCGCGGGGATAGCGGGAATCCGCCACCACAATGCGATAAAACGGGCTCTTCTTCGCGCCCATCCGGCGCAGTCTGATTTTTACAGCCATGTCTGTACCTCCAATAATTCTCAATAAAAATATCTTCAACCAGTAAGGGGAACCTTATGGCAGAATCCGTGTTTTGCCGGGCGGCTCAGAAGCCGCGGCGGCCCATCGGCGGCATGGGAGGCATCTTGCCCATGCCCCGCAGTCCTTTTTTGCCTTTGCCCATGCCCCGCACCTGCTTCATCATCCGGCGCATGGTGTCGTACTGCTTGAGCAGACGGTTGACATCCTCCACCTTCATCCCGCAGCCCGCCGCGATCCGCCGCTTGCGGGAGGGGTTGATGATGTCGGGCTTTTCCCGTTCCGCCGGGGTCATGGAAAGGATGATCGCTTCCACCCGGTCAAACTGCCGCTCGTCGATATCCACGTCCTGCAGCTGCTTGCCTACCCCGGGAAGCATTCCCAGCATGCTTTTGATATTGCCCATCTTTTTGATCTGGGCGAACTGGTCCAGCATATCGTTAAGGTCGAACTTGTTCTCCTGCATCTTGCGGGCGAGCTCCTCGGCCTGCTTCCGGTCGATCTGCTGCTCCGCCTTTTCGATCAGGGAGAGCACGTCTCCCATCCCAAGGATACGGGAAGCCATCCGCTCGGGATGGAAAACCTCCAGCTCATCCAGCTTTTCGCCGATCCCGGCGAACTTGATCGGCTTGCCGGTCACCGCCCGGATGGAAAGGGCCGCGCCGCCGCGGGTATCGCCGTCCAGCTTGGTCAGCATCACGCCGGTGATCCCCAGCGCCTCGTCGAAGGCGGAGGCCGCGTTTACCGCGTCCTGACCGGTCATCGCGTCCACCACCAGCAGAATCTCCTGAGGGGAAACGGAAGCCTTGATATTTTTTAGTTCGTCCATCAGCTGCTCGTCGATGTGCAGCCGGCCGGCCGTATCGAGGATAACGTAGTCGTTGCCGTGGTCCTTTGCGTGGGCGATGGCCTTTTTCGCAATGTCCACGGGATTGGCCGTCCCCATTTCAAATACGGGAACGCCCGCCTTTTCCCCCACCACCTGAAGCTGCGTGATCGCCGCGGGGCGGTAGACGTCGCAGGCGACCAGTAAGGGACGGTGGCCCTGGGATTTCAGCATCCGGCCCAGCTTGCCGGAGTGGGTGGTCTTACCCGCGCCCTGCAGGCCGCACATCATCACAACACAGGGCGGATGATTGGCAGCGGCCAGCCGCGCGGCCTCCCCGCCCATCAGGGCGGTCAGCTCCTCGTTGACGATCTTGACGACCATCTGCGCGGGGGTGAGGCTTTCCATCACCTGCGAACCGACAGCCCGTTCGGTGACGGTTTTGGTAAAATCCTTGGCGACTTTATAGTTTACGTCGGCTTCCAGCAGCGCGAGGCGCACCTCGCGCATCGCCTCCTTGACGTCCGACTCGGACAGCTTTCCTTTGGAGCGCAGCCGTTTAAAGGCGGCGGAGAGCTTGTCGGAAAGACCTTCAAAAGCCACGGTAAATCTCCTTTATCGGTAATGGAATCAGACGGCGTTCAGCTTTTCAGACAGGTCGAGAATCGCCCTCACCCGGTCGTCAATCTCCCGGGAATAGCCGTACCGGCCGTTCAGTTCCTGAATGTCCCGGGCGGCGAGACGGATGGCTTCAAACCCTTCCCGCATTTCGCGGAAACGGCGGGCCAGTCCGAGACGGTCCTCCATTTCCAGCAGCTGGGCTTCCGCCCGTTTGATGGAATCCCGGACGCCCTGACGGGTAATGCCCTCGTTCTCGGCGATTTCGGAGAGGGAGAGATCGTCGTTGTAATACAGTTCCACCATATCCCGCTGTTTATCGGTCAGCATATCGCCGTAAAAGTCAAACAGAAACGAGATTTCCATATTTTTCGCCATACGTCCACCCTCTTCTGCGCCTGCCGCCGCCTTTTGCTGTAAAGTTTTTTTCTTTACAGCGATTATACCGCATTTGTCGGCATTTGTCAAGCCCCCTTGTTGATTTCCCGTAACTTCAGCGTTTTTCCGGTATAGCCGGTGGAAATCCCGGCGCAGGTGCGCTATAATGACAAGGGCCGGGCCTGACGGTTTTGACAGCCCTTCCAAGTTTTGATTTGACCAAGGAGGTCGCCATGCGCCTGCTTCATCTTGCTGATCTGCATCTGGGGAAAAGCCTGCTGGAGGCTCCCCTGCTGGAGGATCAGCGGTATATTCTTCATCAAATCACTGCGCTGGCGGTGGAAAACCGCGTCGACGCGGTTCTGATCGCCGGCGACGTCTACGACCGTTCCATCCCGCCCGCCGAGGCGGTGGAACTGCTGGACGAATTTCTGAACGATCTGAGCGGACAAGGGATCGCCGTGCTGGCGGTGTCGGGCAATCACGATTCACCCGAACGGCTGGATTTCGGCAGCCGCCTCTTCGCCGGCCGGGGGGTGCATATCGCCGGCCGATATGACGGCGCGGTGCGCCGCGTCACGCTGGAGGACGAATACGGTCCGGTGCATATGTATCTTCTCCCCTTCCTCCGCCCGGCAGTGGTAAACGCCCGGCTGGGCTGCGCCGCCGCCAATACCGACGAGGCGGTGCGGGCCGCGCTGGCCGGTCTGCCCGAACAGCCGGAGGAGCGCAGCCTGCTGATCGCCCACCAGTTTGTCTGCGCGGGCGGGCGGGACCCCGAGCTCTGTGAATCCGATACGGTTTCGGTCGGCGGAAGCGACCGGGTGGACGTTTCCTGTTTCGACGGGTTTGATTATGTCGCTCTCGGCCACCTCCACCGCGCCCAGCGGATCGGCCGGGATACGGTGCGGTACGCCGGCTCTCCCCTGAAATATTCCCTATCCGAAACCCGCCATGTCAAAAGCGTGCCGCTGGTAACGCTGGGCCGGAAGGGCGAGGTCGCGGCAGAGCTTCAGCCTCCTGAGCGCACGGCAGGGGACGAAGCCGCCGCCGACCCTCTCGCCCACAAATCGGAGGCGGAACTGTTTGGGGAATTCTTCGCTCAGGTAAACGGCGTCCCTCTCTCGGATAACCAGCAGGCCCTGCTGGATGACGTAATCCGCACGGTCCGCGGCGAGAGCGAAGCCGACGCCTGACCGCTTTTTTCACCTGTAAAGAAAGGACGACAACCTATGAAGCCGCTGGTATTGACCATGAGCGCGTTCGGTCCCTACGCCGGGGTTTGCACGGTGGATTTCACCAAGCTGGGCGGCCGGGGCCTTTTCCTCATCACCGGGGACACCGGCGCGGGGAAAACCACCATTTTCGACGGTGTTTCCTATGCCCTGTTCGGCGAAACCAGCGGCAGCAGCCGGGGCGGCGAAGGGTTGCGGAGCGATTTTGCCTCCCCGGGGACCGAAACCTATGTCTCCCTGACCTTTGAGCATCGGGGAGAGCGGTACGCCGTGCGGCGCAGCCCGGAATATTCCCGCCCCAAGCTGCGGGGGGAAGGCGTCACCCGGCAGCCCGCGTCGGCGGAGCTGATCTATCCGGACGGGCGGACGGCCGCCAAGGTTGGGGAAGTTACCCGCTGCGTGGAAGAGCTGCTCCGGCTGAATTACCGGCAGTTCAAGCAGATCGGTATGCTCGCGCAGGGGGAATTCCTCCGTCTGCTGCTGGCGGGAAGCGACGAACGGGCCGATATTTTCCGCCGGATCTTCGATACCGGGACATACCGCCGCATCCAGCAGGAGCTGGCCGCCCGGGCAAAGGAACGGAGCGGGGAGCTGGCCGCCGCCCGCACCCATCTGCTGGATAACTGCCGCCGCATCCGCGTAGGGGATTCCCCCGAGGACGGCGAACCGGGCGCGGCGGTCTCCGCCCTTCCCGACGCGCTGAACCGGCTGGAAAGCGACGGAGCGTTCGGCGTCCCCGCCGTGCGGGAAGCGCTGGAGGAGCAGAACCGGCAGGACGCCGGGCGGCTGAAAGCGCTGGCCGACGCGCTGACGGCGCAGGACGGGGAACGGCAGCGGCTCACCCTCCGGCTGGCGGCGGCCGGGGAGGCGGCCCGGAAGCGGACGGAGCTGGAAGCCCTCCGCGCCCGGGCGGCGGATATGGAGCAGGCCGCCGAACGGCTGACCGCATTGGAGCAGGAGATCGCCCTGTCGGAAAAGGCACAGAAGCTGGCGGCGGAACACGCCCTCCTGCAGAACGCCCGGCGGCAGGCGGACGAAACGGAAGAAGAATCCGCGGGGCTCGCCCTCCGGCTGAAAGCGCTCGAAAGGGAGCGGGACGCCGCCGAGACCGCGTGGAAAATGGTGCAGGAGGCCGAGCCGCAGCGGCTGGCGCTGGAGCAGGAGCGGGACGATCTGGCCCGTCAGCTTCCCCGGTTTGACCGGCTTTCCGAGCAGACGGCGAAGGCGGAGACGCTGGAAAAAGCATGGGCGGAAACCGCCGGTCGGCTGTCTGAACAGGAGCGCACCGCCGCCGGACTGGAGGCTCTCCTCCGGCAGGAGGAAGAGGAAGCCCGGGCGCTGGAAGGCGCACAGGCGGAGGCCGACCGGCTGAACGGTCGGCTGGACGCGCTCGGCCGGCGGCGGATGGCGCTGGAGGCCCTCGCCGCGCTGGCCGGGGACGGTGAACGGGCCGGGAAAGCGCTGGAAGCGGCGGAGGGGGACTTTACCCGCGCCGCCGACGCCTACGCCGACGCCAAGCGGGACTACGATCAGGCGGAAGCCCGGTTCTTTCACGCACAGGCCGGTTTCCTCGCCGCCCGGCTCGTCCCCGGCGAACCTTGCCCCGTCTGCGGCGGAACGGCGCATCCCTCCCCCGCCCCCCTGCCGGACGCCGCCCCCTCCGAAGCCGCGCTGGAAGCGCTCAAGGCCGCGCGGGACAGGGAGAACGTCCGCTGCAACGCGGCGGGAAACACGCTGGAAAAGCGCCGAGCCGAGCGGGACGCCCTCTATGCGGAGTTAGGCCGCCGATCCGAAGAGCTGTCCCTGCCCTTCGGCGAACCGGCCGCTCTCGAAAACGCGGCGCGGGACGCGAGCCGGGACGCGCGGAAGGAAGAAGAAACGCTCCGCGCCGCGCGGGACGAGGCGCAGGAAAAGGCGGAACGCCGCCGAACCCTGACCGAACGGCTCGCCGCCCTGCGGGAAGAGCGGGACGCCGCCCTGTTCTCCCGGGACGGACTGCGGGAGGAAGCCGGGCGGCTGACCGCCGCCCTTGCCGCCGCCCGGGCCGAGGAAAAGGCGCTGGCCGAAGCCCTGCCCGGAGGCAGCCTTTCCCTCGCCGAAGCCGGGGCAAGGCTGGATGCGCTGAACAGCCGGCTAAACGCGCGCAACGCCGAAAAGGAAACCGCGCGGGCCCGGCGGGAGCAGGCCCTCCGGCAATGGGAGACAGGAGCAAGCCTGCGGGAACGGGCCGCGAAGGCCGCCGCGGAAGGGGCGGAAACCGCGCGCCGTTTATCCGGGGCTTTTGAGGAGCACTGCGCCGCTCTCGGCTTTGCCGGGGAAGAAGCGGTCGTCTCTCTTTTGGGCGGCCAAAATCCGGCGGCGAAGCGGGAGGAACGGGACCGGCTGACCGAGGCACGCCGTTCCTGGGCGGAAGCGGTTCGTCGGCTGGAAGCCGAAACCGCCGGGGAAGCGCCCGATCCCGCCGAAGTCCGGGAGGCGCTCGCCATCTGTGAGCGGACCGCCGCCGCGACGCGGGAGGAAACGGCGGCCCTCCGCTCCCGGCTGGACGGAAACCGCCGGATCGCCGGAGAGCTCGCGGAAAAGCTGGCGGAAAGCGACGGGCTGGAAAAGGAACTGCTCAGCCTGCGCGCTCTCTCCGACACCGCGAACGGAACCCTGAAGGGGAAAAAGAAGCTCCAGCTGGAAACCTATGTGCAGGCCGCGTATTTCGACAGCGTGCTGCGGGAAGCGAACAAACGACTGCATGGGATGACCCACGGCCGGTTCGAGCTGGTGCGGAACGATTTTCAGGAAACCCTGACCGACCGGGGACTGGAACTCGGGGTGTTCGACCATTACACCGGCAAAGCGCGGCACGTCAAGACCCTCTCCGGCGGGGAGAGCTTCAAGGCCTCCCTCTCCCTCGCGCTGGGGCTGTCCGATGTAATCCAGCGGCGGGCTGGGGGGGTGACGGTGGATACCCTGTTCGTGGACGAGGGTTTCGGTTCTCTGGATGCGGAAAGTCTGGACGCCGCCGTGAAAACCCTGCTTTCCCTCGCCGGAACCGACCGGCTGGTCGGCATTATCTCCCATGTGCAGGAGCTGAAGGAGCGGATCGACCGGCAAATCCTCGTACGCAAAACGCCCCGCGGCAGCAGCGTGACGGTTCTGCCGGCCGCGCCGGGGGAGGCCGGGCTGTAAATCCGCCTTTTTCCTCCCGAACAAACCCGGTTTGCGGTTTAGGGGTAGATTTTTAGAAAGAGGTAAGATATAATAATTTTCAGGAGACAACCCCGAATCGTCAATCCATCCCCCCTCTTTCGTATTGATAAAACAGGAGAGGCGGCAAAAAATGAAATACAAGGCCATATTTTTTGACCGGGACGGTACCCTGACATACAACAATCCGAAAAAAGAAAGCTACCGTGATGAGACGATTTCATCATGGAGCGGGAAGCCCTTTGTTTTTTCTTATGAAAAGATGATGAAGCTGTTCCTGCTTGCTTCCGAGGGCAGGAGCCCCTGGTATAAAAATCTGGAGGACGAGCGGTCCTTCTTCCGGCGTTATTACCGTTGGATGCTTCGCGAGGAAGGCGTAACGGAAAATTTGGAGAAGCGTGCGGAAACGCTGTTCTCCGCGCTGTGGTGCAATAACGACCGGCTTCTTTTTCCTGAAGTGATCGACGTGTTGGAGTATTTTCATGCGGGTGGTTATAAGCTGGGCGTTATCAGCGATTCCTCGCCTTCCCTCGAATACACCCTACAGCAGCTGGGGATCGCGAAGTATTTTACATCGTTCACAGCAAGCTCGCTGGTTGGCGCAGGAAAACCCAGCCCGGTGATTTTCAACGCGGCCTTGAATTTTCAGGGGGTAACGGCCCGGGAAAGCCTGTACATCGACGATTGCCGTATTGAAGCAGATGGGGCGAGAGAACAGGGATTCACCTCTTTTTTGATCGATCGTTCCTGCGGGGAGACCACTACAGCCGCTGCCGATGATCGCTGGACGATCCATAATTTAACCCAACTCGTGGAATTTGTACAGAAACGGGAACAATGAAACGTTTCCGCTCCCATACGGCAAACCGTTAAAAAAGCGCCGCGCCCTTCGGCAGAGCGCTATACCGAAAAACAATCATAAAACATCAAGAAGGGAGCCGATAAAAATGGCCGCAAAAAACCGTGTGAAACTCGACATCTGCGGGACCGAATATATCATCTCGACGGAGGAACCCGAATCCTATGTGCTGGAACTCGGGACGGAGCTGGACCGCTCCATGCGCGCTCTGATGAGCAACGACCCCCGCGTTTCCACCGCTATGGCGGCGGTGCTGACCGCGCTGACAGCGGCGGACGACGCCCGCAAGGCCAATTCCTCGGCGGATAACCTCCGCAGCCAGATCAAGGAATATCTCAGCGACAACGCCCGCGCCCGCGCCGAAGCGGAAGAGGCCCGCCGGGAGGCGGAACGTCTCCGCCGGGAGCTGAACGAGCTGCGGAAAAAGTACGTCCCCGGCTATCCGGTCGGGGATCAGCGCCCCTGAGCAATGGAAAATATGAACCGGCCCCTCTTGCGGGAGCGGTCCGTCTCTCTGGAAATTCTCTCCCCCGCCGGCTCGATGGACGCGCTGATTGCCGCCGTGCGCTGCGGTGCGGACGCGGTTTATCTTGGCGGCGGCGGGTTTAACGCCCGGCGAAACGCCCATAATTTCGACGCCGCCTCCCTCAAAGAGGCGGTGGCGTTTTGTCATGCCCGGGGGGTGAAGGTGCATTTCACCCTGAATACCCTGATCCGGGAGGATGAGTTTCCCGCCGCCCTGACGCTGGCGGAGGAGGTCTGCGCTCTCGGCGCGGACGCGCTGATCGTGCAGGATCTCGGACTGGCGCGGGCTATCCACGCCGCCGCGCCCGCGATGCCGCTGCACGCCTCCACCCAGCTCTCCTGTCATACCCCCGCCGGCGTACGGGAGCTCGCCGCCCTCGGCTTCACCCGGGTGGTGCTGGCGCGGGAGATGTCCCGGGAGGAGATTGCCGCCTGCGCGGGACAGGGCGCGGAACTGGAAATTTTCGTCCACGGCGCGCTCTGTATGGCGGTTTCAGGCCAGTGCGCGCTTTCCGCCATGCTGGGCGGACGAAGCGGCAACCGCGGCCTTTGTGCCCAGCCCTGCCGCCTCCCCTTCCGGCCTGCGGAGGGCGACAGAAGGCCGGGAGACGCCGACGCCGCCCTCTCTTTGAAAGATCTTTCCCTGCGGGAGCATATCGGTGAACTGGCCGGGCTGGGGGTCTGCTCCCTGAAGATCGAGGGGCGGATGAAGCGGCCGGAATACGTCGCCGCCGCCACCGCCGCCATGGCCGCCGCGCGGGACGGCCGGTCCCCGGAAGAAACCGGACGGCTGGCCGACGATCTGCAGTCGGTGTTTTCCCGTTCCGGCTTCACGGACGGATACTATACGGCGCGGCGGGGAACGCCGATGTTCGGCGTCCGCCGGAAGGAGGACGTGACCGCCGCCGCGCCGGTGCTCGGCCGGCTGGCACGGCTGTATGAAAAGGAAGTCCCCCGGGTGGACGTATCCCTGACCCTGACCATGGAGGAAGGGCGTCCCCTGCGGCTGACGGCCGCCGACCGGGAAGGACATGCCGTCAGCGTGACCGGCCCCCTCCCCGAACCGGCGGTGAACCATCCGCTGGATGCGGAACGGGCCGCCGCTCAACTGAAAAAGACCGGCGGCACCCCCTTCCGTGCGGCGGTTGCCTGCGAACTGGACGGCGGACTGACCGTCCCCGCTTCGGCGCTGAACGCCCTGCGGCGGGAGGCGTTGGACCAGCTGTACGCTCTGCGGGCGGAACCGGTCTCCCTTCCCTTTGACCGCCGTCTTCTGCCCTCCGGGCCGGAAGGACGGACCGGGCGGGATGAAAAGCCGCCCGCTCTGATCGCCCGCTTTGCCCGTGCCGGGCAGGCGCCGGAAACCATAGACGCGGACGCGATCCTGCTGCCGCTGAACACCTCCGAAGCCGCCCTGCGCCGCTGGGCGGCGCGGGCCGTCGTCGGGGTGGAGCTCCCGCGCGGCCTGTTCGGACGGGAAACGGAGATCGCCCGGCTGTGTCAAACCGCCGCGGCCGCCGGGGCCCGCTTTGCCCTGTGCGGCAATATCGGCGCTCTTCCCCTCGCGCGGGAAGCCGGGCTGGCGCCGATCGCCGGCTTCGGAATGAACCTTTTCAACGGCGGGAGCCTCCGGGTAATGGCCGAACGGGGGGCAAAGGCCGCCGTTTTCTCTCAGGAGCTAACCCTTCGCCAGATGCGGTTCGCGGAGGAGGCGGCGCTCCCGGTGGGCCTGCTCGCTTACGGCCGCCAGCCGCTGATGCTGATGCGAAACTGCCCCTACCGGGCGGCGGCCGGATGCGCCCGCTGCGGCGGACACGCCGCCCTGACCGACCGGACGGGGGCGTCTTTCCCCGTCGCCTGCGAGGGCGGCAGAGGGGAGGCCGCCTGTGCGGAGCTTCTCAATTCCACGCCGCTTTATCTTGCCGACCGGCTGGACAAGCTCCCGCCGCTCGATTTTCTCCTTCTCCACTTCACCGACGAATCCCCCGAACGGGCGGCGGCGGTGATCCGGGAGTACCGCGACGGCGGGGAACCGCCCGCCTCCTTCACCCGGGGGCTGTACCGCCGGGGGGTCGAATAGCCGCGGAACGAACGCAAAATCAATGATCCGATCGTTATGTCAGGAGGGCGCTATCATGCAGCTTAAAATCAAAAAAACCGATTCGCGGGCGGTCCTGCCGTCCCGCGCCACACCGGGCAGCGCGGGGATGGACCTGCGCGCCCTGCTGGACGAGCCCCTGCCCGTCCCCCCCGGCGGACGGGTCAGTGTGCCGACCGGCATCGCTATCGGCCTCCCCTCCCCCGAAACGGTGGGGCTGATCTACGCCCGCAGCGGGCTGGCGGTGAAGCACGGGCTGGCGCTCTCCAACGGCGTCGGGGTGATCGACAGCGACTACACCGGCGAAATCCGGGTGGGGCTGGTCAACCTGTCCGACACGGCGTACACCATCGAGCCGGGAGAGCGGATCGCCCAGCTGGTGATCGCGCCGGTTCTTCTGCCGGAGATTGTGGAAACCGACGAGCTGGATCAGACCGCCCGCGGGGCGGGGGGCTTCGGCTCCACCGGCCGCCGATAATTCCAACAATCCGGAACCTCCGCACAGAAAGGACGGCAGCTTGCCATGAATAAAACAAAAAACACCTTGATTCTGGTCTTCCTTGTGCTGGCCGCGATCGTGCTTTCCGCTCTGGTCGGAACCCTGACGCGGAACATTGATTTCCTGAAATGGCTGACATGGGGGGACAGCATCGGCTTTGATGCCGTCAATCTCAATCTCTCCATCATCGACCTGAGCTTCTCCTTCCACATGCAGGTGAACGTCTTGCAGGTCGTGTTCATCGCCGCCGCGCTGCTGCTGTATAAAAAGGTCCGCTGACGGCCCTCTTTTTGAAAGGACGAATACTGATGGAACGTCTCCCCACGCCGCTGATTCTGGCCTCTGCTTCCCCGCGCCGGCGGGAAATTCTGGCCCTGCTCGGCCTGCCCTTCGAAGCGGTCCCCGCGGAAAACGAACCGGCGGTCGATCCGCTTCTCCCCCTCGATCAAGCGGTGTGCGCGGTCGCGCGGGGAAAGGCGGCGGAGGTGGCGGCCCGTTTCCCCGGCCGGGTTGTGCTGGGCGCGGACACCGTGGTTTCGGTGGACGGGCTGACGCTCGGCAAGCCGCGGGACGAAGCGGACGCCCGCCGGATGCTTCGACTGCTCCAGGGCCGCTCGCATGAGGTGTATACCGGCGTTTGGGTGTTCGGCCCGGGATATCCGTCGGCAGGATACGGCTTTGCCGACCGCGCGCGGGTATGCTTCTTCCCTCTCTCCGCACGGGAAATCGACGAGTATGTCGCGACAAGGGAACCGATGGACAAGGCCGGCGCCTACGGCATTCAGGGCCGCGGTCTGCGGAACATCCGGGGAATCGAGGGCGACTTTTACACCGTAATGGGTCTGCCGGGCGGACGGCTCTGGCGGTTTCTGAACGGCCTGCCGGAAGAATAACGCCGGCACGGCCGCCCCAAAAGCCTCCCTTTGCCGGGATTTGTTACAGAAAATCTTTTTCCGGGATTAAGAAATTTTTCAGCATTTTTTGCCCTTTACCCTGTTGTGCAAATTTCCGGGCCAGTATATAATAGATACTTGTTACTGGATTTATTTGGTTTTCCCGGGTTGCGCGCCCTCCCTTGCGTATAAGCGGCGCTTTTCCTTCCAAAACTTCCCTCAATGAAGGCCCGGGGGTCCGCGCCCGGCGACGGGGGGAACACAGAGAAAAATTCAAAGAGCGAAAAAGCAGAGAGCAGAAAGAGTAAAGAGAGTAAAAAAACAGAAAAGAGAAAAGCAGCGGCTTCGCTTCCCGTCCGGCCGCTTTGAGGAAAGGAAGAAATCAGCATGTTTTTTAACCGTGATATCGGCATCGACCTCGGCACCGCCAACACCCTTGTTTACGTCAAAGGAAAGGGAATCGTCATGCGCGAACCCTCGGTGGTCGCCGTGGATGTAAAAACCGACACCGTTATGGCCGTCGGCACCGAGGCCAAGGAAATGATCGGCCGCACCCCCGGCTCCATCTCCGCCATGCGCCCGCTGAAAGACGGCGTAATCGCCGACTTTGACGTAACGGCCGAAATGCTCAAACATTTTATCCGCAAGACCGCGCATTCCTCCGTGTTCAGCCGTCCCCGGGTGATGGTGTGCATTCCCTCCGGGGTGACGGAGGTGGAGCGCCGCGCGGTGGACGAAGCCGCCCGCAGCGCCGGGGCGAAGGACGTGGAACTGATTGTGGAACCGATGGCGGCCGCGATCGGCGCGGGCCTGCGCGTAGGAGACGCCGCCGGCTGTATGGTGGTGGATATCGGCGGCGGCACATCCGAGGTCGCCGTCATTTCGCTGGACGATATCGTGACCTCCTGCTCGGTCCGCACCGCGGGGGACGATTTTGACGAGGCGATCGTTTCCTATATCAAGAAAAAGTACAATCTCCTGATTGGCGAACGTACGGCGGAGAACATCAAAATCAGCATCGGCTCGGCCTTCCCCGGACAGGAAGAATCCTCCATGGAGGTCAAAGGCCGCAACCTGCTGGACGGCCTGCCCAAAAACATCACCGTTTCTTCGGAGGAAATCCGGGAGGCGCTGGCCGATCCGGTGGGCGCGATTGTGGACGCGATTCGCTCCACTCTGGAAAACACCCCGCCGGAGCTTTCTGCCGACATCATCGACAACGGCATCATGCTTACCGGCGGCGGCGCGCTGCTCCGCGGGCTGGATGTGCTGATTAATCGGGAAACCGGGATGCCGGTTCATGTTGCGGACGACCCGCTCGACTGTGTGGTAAACGGCACCGGCAAATGTCTGGATCGCGGCATGATCAGCGATCTGCGTTCCAAGAAGCGGTAATTTTCCAAACAAACGACCGCCCCGCTTCCGCCACCCGCGGGCGCGGGGCCTATCTGTATCCCGGCTATCCCATTCTGCGTAAAGGAGGGGCCCAGTGAAAGAATTTCTGAAAAGCGTGGCTTTTAAAGCCATCGCGGCGGTGGCACTGTTTCTGGTCGGCATCATGATTTACGCCGCGTCGACCGGCGGCGTATCCACGATCCCCGCCGCCGTCACCGGCGCAATCATCACCCCTCTGCAGTCTCTGGCCACCGCCGTTTCCGACGGCTTCAACAGCTTTATCGGAATCTTTACCGATTCCAACGCTCTGCGGGCGGAAAACGAACAGCTTCAGAACGAAATCAATGAACTGCGGAAAAACGAGGTGGAAACCGACGAGCTCCGCCGTCAGAATGAGCTGTACCGCGAATTTCTGGAACTGAAGGACCAGCATGCCGACTATCAGTTCGCGGACGCGCGGATAATTTCGACCGACCCGGCGGATAAATACGGCAATTTCACCATCAACGCCGGTTCCCTCAAGGGGGTCAAGGCGGATGATCCGGTTATTACCCCGGACGGGCTGGTCGGCGTGGTGTATGAGGTGGGGCCGAACTACGCCAAGGTGCGTACCATTCTCGATCCGGCGACTCAGGTCAGCGCCTATGTCAGCCGGACCCGGAGCGGCGGCGTAACCGGCGGCTCCGTTTCTCTGGCGCAGGAGGGCAAGCTGCGGATGAACCTGATCGCCCGGGACAGCGGCGCAGCGACCGGCGATTACGTCGTCACCTCCGGAAAAGGCGGCATCTACCCCGAACAGCTGCTGATCGGTTCGATCGAGGAAATTCAGCCGGAATCCGACGCGCTGACCATGTACGCCGTAGTCAAGCCCTTTGCCGATCTGAAAAACCTGTCCTATGTCTTTGTAATCATCGGCTTTGAGGGTCAGGGTCAGGATATTCCGTAAAAACGCCGCCGTTTACAGGAAAGGAGGGCTTCGGCCTTGCAGGATCACGACCATATCGGCTCGCACAACCCCATGCCGAAGCTCAGCCGCCGGTATCTGAAATGGACGGCCTACGGCCTGATTCTTCTGACGGCGCTGCTGTTTCAGTCTTCCCCCCGTCTCTTTCCGGAAATCGGCGGGGGGCGGCCGGTTCTGCTGCTTCCCCTTGCGGTAGCCATCTCCATGTTTGAAGGACCGGTCGGCGGCGCAGCCGCCGGGGCGGCCGCCGGCTTTTTATGGGATCTTTTTTCCGACCGCCTGTTCGGCTTCAACGCGCTGATTCTGATGCTTCTCTGCTGCGGCTGCGGGCTGCTGGTCCGCCTGCTGGTGCGGAATAACCTGCTTTCCGCCATGCTGATGATTACCGCCTCGGTGGGGATACAGGGGGTGCTGGACTGGTTCTTCAACCATGTGCTGGCCTTTCAGGCCGAACCAGCCTATACGCTGCTGCATATTCTGCTCCCCAACGCTCTTTATACGCTGGCCCTCTCCCCGCTGCTGTACGCGGCGGTTTACGGGACGGCCCGGCTGCTTCGAAACCGCGAATAGCTTCGGACATCCGCCCGGAAATCAACCACGTCTCAGGAAAGAAAGGAACGCGCCATGGAACGCCCCAATTATGGTATTACCAAACGGCGGGCTGTCGCCCTCGCGGTAATGATCGCGCTGATTTTTACCGGCTACTCGGCGCGTCTGTTCCAGATTCAGATCGTGGACGGCGACGAATACGCCGATCTGGCTTCCCGCAATTCTTCGGTCGAGGTGCCGATCGCCGCTTCCCGCGGGGAAATCCTCGACCGGTATATGCGGCCGATGGCGGTGAACCGCACCAGCTTTTCGGCCGTTTTCGATTATGCCTTTTTCCCGCGCGGCAGCGGCGACGAGGAACAGCGGCAGCAAAACGCCATTATTCTCTCCCTCACCCAGCTTCTGGACGCCGCCGGGGAAACGTGGAGCGACACCCTCCCGATTTCGGAGGGAGCTCCCTACTCTTTTGCGGAGGGACGGGACAACAGCATCGCCGCCCTGAAAAGCAAACTCCGCATGGCGGAATACGCCACGGCCGACCAATGCATGAACGCCCTGATCGAACGCTATAAGCTGAACGGATACGAGGAAGCCGACCAGCGGATCATCGCCGGGGTACGGTATGAGATGGAGCTCCGCGAGTTCGCCCTCAAAAACCCCTTCACCTTCTCCTCCGACATCGCGGAAGACACCTATAACCGCATTCTTGAAAACAGCGCGAAATATCCCGGGGTCAACGTGCAGACCACCCCGGTCCGGGAATATGTCAGCAAGGACATCGCCGCTCACCTAATCGGCACCGTCGGCCCGATTTACGCCGAGGAATATGAATCGCTGAAGGAAAAGGGCTACCAGCTCAACGATATTCTGGGGAAGAGCGGCATCGAGTCCGCCATGGAGGACGCCCTGCGGGGAGAAAACGGCGTCAGCACCATCACGAAGGATTCCAAAGGCACCGTACTGGATAAGTCGGTAACTACCTCCCCGGTTCCCGGGGACACGGTGATCCTGACGCTGGATTCCAACCTGCAGAAAACCGCGCAGGACGCCATCGCGGATATGATTGACGAACTTCGGGCGCAGGCGGCGGGGACGGACGGCCAAGACGTGAAGAGCGGATCCGTGGTCATGCTGGATGTAAAGACCGGCGGGGTGCTGGTCTGCGCCACATGGCCGAATTATGATCTTTCCACCTACAACGCCGATTATAACGAGCTGATCGCCGACCCGGACAAGCCCCTCTTCAACCGTGCGCTGAACGGCGCCTATCCCTGCGGTTCCACCATGAAGCCGGGGGTTGCGCTGGCTGCCCTGACGGAGGGAATCATTACGCCGGGCAGCCGTCCGGTGAACTGTACCGGCGCTTACTATTACTATGCAAGCAGCGGCTATAAGCCAACCTGTATGGGCCGCCACGGCCACGCCAACGTCGCCTACGCCCTGCAGGAATCCTGCAATGTCTTTTTCTACGACGTGGGACGGATGCTCGGGATCCAGAAAATGAACGAATATTCCACCCTGTACGGTCTGGGCCAGAAAACCGGCATTGAGGTCGGAGAATCCACCGGTGTGCTGGCCGGTCCCTCCTACCGGGAATCCTTGGGACTGGTCTGGAACCCCGGCGATACCTGCTCCGCCGCAATCGGCCAGTCGGACAACGCCTTCACCCCCATCCAGCTCGCCGCTTACTGTATGACCATCGCCAACAACGGCGTGCGGTATAAAACCCATCTGGTGCAGAGCGTGATCGGCTACGACGGCTCCGAAACGATGGTGGAACCGGAGGTGGCAGCCACCGTTTCCTGGTCACAGGAGGCCATCGACACGGTGCGGCAGGGTATGCGGCAGGTGATGACCGACGGTACCGCCAGCCGGTACTTCAAAAACGTTACGGCCTACACGGCCGCCGGCAAGACCGGTACCGCTCAGACGGGAATCGACGGCCGCTCCGACCACGGCGTGTTTATCGGCTACGCCCCTTATGATAATCCCGAGGTAGCCATCGCCGTCGTGCTCGAAAACGGCACCTCCCGGCCCTCCACAAGACTGGCCAAAACCATGCTGGACGCTTATTTTGCCTCGAAAGACGCGGGCGTCGCCCCCACACCGGAGGGCGAACTGCTTCCCTGAAAATCCAGATTTCCGCAATCTCCCGTGTTTTACACGCGGGAGATTGCTTTTTTTGCGGGATTTCGCTATACTGTCTCCAGAACAAGAATACGCAGAAGGGGTGTTCCTCTTTATGAAAATCGCCGCCAGCACCTACAGCTTTTCCCAATATCTTTCCGACGGACGGATGACGCAGCTGGACTGTATCGCCAAAGCAAAAGAGCTTGGCTTCGACGCGGTTGAATTCGTGGACGTCTGCCCGCCGGAGGGAACCGATCAGCTGGCCTATGCTCACCGCCTGCGGGAGGAATGCGATCGTCTGAACATGCCGGTCTCCAACTTCACGGTGGGAGCGGAGCTGCTTCATCCCGCCGCCGGACAAAGGGAGGAAATTGAGCGGGTAAAAGGGATGGTTGATCTGGCCGTCATCCTCGGCGCCCGTTCTCTGCGCCACGACGCGACCGCCGGCTACGAGCCGGGGTCCCGCTCCTGTCACGGCTTTGACGACGCTCTGACGGTTATTGCCCCCGCCTGCCGGGAAATCACCGAATACGCGGCCGAAAAGGGCGTGCGTACGATGGTGGAGAATCACGGCTTCTTCTGTCAGGACAGCGAACGGGTGGAACGGCTGGTAAATACCGTGGCCCACGAGAATTTCGGTCTGCTGACCGATATGGGGAATTTTCTTTGCGCCGATGAGAACCCCGCCGCCGCTTTCGGGCGGGTGGCCCCCTATGCGTTTTACGTCCACGCCAAGGATTTCTATGTGAAAAGCGGAAACGGCTTCGATCCCGGCGAGGGCTTCTTCCGCTCCCGCAGCGGCAATTATCTGCGCGGCGCGATCGTCGGACAGGGAGACGTGCCCCTGCGCCACTGCCTGTCCGCTCTCAAAGCCGTCGGATATACGGGCGCCGTCGCCATCGAATTCGAGGGGATGGAGGACTGCCTGACCGGCCTGCGCATCGGGCTGGCCAATCTCCGCCGGGCGCTGGCCGACGTTGGACTCTGAGCGCTACGCCGGCGTTTCCCCCGACAATATCGTATACGAAATCCAAAAAAAGCGCCGGAAATCGACTTTCATCGGTTTCCGGCGCTCTTTTATCATAGGATTATTCCGAACGGCTCTCCCGGATGGTAAGCAGGCGGGGCAGATGGCGCTTGACCTGCTGCTCCATCTCCGCGTCACCGATCACGGTAGTGCGGCCTTCCGCATACTCCGCGTCAATCCATTCCTTAATCTTTGCGATACCGGGGTTCTGCTTTTCTACCTTGTTTTCGTCATCCAGCATGTAATAGGTGTTGATCCACGCCGCGATACCGGCCGCGCCGGAATGGGCGTCCACCACCACGATCGGCGGGCGGCCGAGGATGTCGGTGGTATTGAAGATGTTATAAATTTCCTCATCCTTCATCAGGCCGTCGGCATGGATGCCGGCGCGGGTCGCATTGAAAGCGCGGCCCACGAAGGGCGTACGGGGCGGAATCTCAAAATGCTGTTCGTTTTCAAAGTATTCCGCGATCTCGGTGATTACCTTCAGGTTCATGCCGCCGTTGTTTCCCTTAAGCTGGCAGTATTCGATCACCATCGCTTCCAGCGGGGTGTTGCCGGTGCGTTCACCGATACCAAGCAGGGAGGTATTAACCGACGCACAGCCATACAGCCACGCCGTCACCGCATTCGGAACGGCATTGTAAAAATCGTTGTGTCCGTGCCATTCAAGCTGCGCGGACGGCACGCCGGAATAGTTGGTCAGCCCATACATAATCTGCTGCACGCTGCGGGGCAGCACCACGCCCGGGATGGAGGATCCCAGCCCGAGGGTGTCGCAGGCGCGCACTTTGATCGGAATGCCGCTGTCGCGGGACATCTCCATCAGCTTTTCCGCAAACGGAAGAACAAAGCCAAAGAAATCGGCACGGGTGATATCCTCAAAGTGGCAGCGGGGGACAATCCCCTCGTTCAGGGCCGCCTCCACCACCGAGAGATAATTCTTCATCGCTTCGGAGCGGGTCCACTTCATCTTTTTAAAGATGTGATAGTCGGAACAGGAAACCAGAATACCGGTTTCCTTCAGGCCCATATCCTTGACAAGGGCGAAATCTTCCTTCTTCGCCCGGATCCACGCGGTAATCTGGGGAAAATCATACCCCAGCTCCCGGCAGCGGTTGACCGCTTCCTTATCCTTGGGGGAATAGAGGAAAAATTCCGTCTGACGGATGATGCCGCTTCCGTTATCCAGCTTGTGCAGCAGGGTGTACAGGTCGCAGATTTCCTGCACCGTGTATGGTGAACGGGCCTGCTGCCCGTCACGAAAGGTGGTATCGGTGATGAAAATATCCTCCGGAAGATTCATCGGCACAATCCGGTGGTTGAAGATCAGCTTCGGAATATCGTTGTAGGGATACATATTCCGAAACAGGTTGGCTTCTTTGACGTCCGTGAACTGGTATCCCAGCTCCAACAGTCCGGATTTTTCGTTGAGTTTCGGCTTCATGCTGGCCATAGGCAAACTCCTCCTTACATTTTTCGGAACCGTACCGGGGGCCATCCCGTCGTCCCGTTTTACCGGTTTCAGCCGTCTCGGCAATTTTACCGCCTGTGCCGGCCTTCCCATATCCTTTTCACTGCGGTCCGCGCCCAGCGGCCTTCCCGCTCTGATGATGTATTTTTAAAGTATACCGCATGGACAGGCCGCTTGTCAAATTCCAATTTATCTATTCAATCCTCTAAAAACGCTGTATTTTCAAGGCGTTTCACCTGTTTCGTGTTCCAGCCTTATGTATTTTTCCTTGTTTTTGCCCTTACAAGCCGAAACAAGGGGAAATTATTTTCGGATAAGTAATAATCCATAAGCCCTCGGCGTTTGAGAGCGAAATACACCCCTCGCACAAATCTGGCGATTTGTACTCAGGGTATTTCGAACCTACAAAAGCATAACTATGTGATTAATTAAATATACGCAAATCCGATTACCGAATGCGTTGATTTATTACCGTTTATGTTGTATAATTATGATGTCGAATTCGATAACACAGTCTATTCATTTAGGAGGTACGGTTATGTTTATTGAAGAACGCCATCAAGAAATATCAGATACAATTAAAGCAAACGGTAAGATTACCATTGCTGAGATTACAAGTAAATACGGCATATCCGATGAGTCTGCTCGTCGAGATCTGCGATTACTCGAACAGAAAGGCATTTGCATGAGAACCCATGGCGGTGCTATTTCGATAGGACAGGTTAGCGTAAGACCGCCGGTCAACAGAGACTTTGATAATATGCCTATCTTTGATAACTACAGAGAGATTTCACGAGCAGCTGCGGAAAAAATCAAAGAGAATGACACAGTATATCTAACCGGTGGATCCTTTGGTCATATTATGGTTTCCTTTTTACCAAGGGATATTCATTATACTGTTATCGTAAACTCCGTTGATATTGGAAAAGAGCTTAGAAGTTTCAATAATATCGACGTATATATCGCCGGTGGCAAGATGCGGCAAAGTGGCGCACTGGTTGATAGCTTGGCCAATGAATTCGTAAGCAGGTTGCATTTTGACCTTTGCTTCATTACGGGAGCCGGTCTGACAGCAGAGTTCGGTCTGTCCAATGGTACGGATGAAACGGCAACATTCCAGCGCACTGTAATTAAAAACAGTCGCAATAGATGCCTCGTCATACCGAGTTCAAAGGTCGGCGTCGATTCCTTTATTAAGGTATGCGATGTAGATGCCTTTGACTCTATTATCACAGACTGGGATTGCGTAGAAGATCAGATTGCTGCCATCGAAGAGAAAGGCGTCGAGATTACGGTCATTGAGGAGCCAAAATGAACCGCGAGCAAAAACTACGGAATCTGATTCTGGACAGATATACGAGCCTTCGTCAGTTTGCTATCGAGATTGACATTCCGTATAGCACGCTCATGACGTTGCTCTCTCGTGATATAGGTGGAGCTTCGTTTGATATTGTTATCCTAATTTGCAAAAAGCTCGACGTTGATCCGTTCAAAATTTAGACACTAATTATTCAAAAGGACGAAGTTGCTTATGTCAATAGAACTTCCCACCAGCTGTAATACAATATTAACAATATGGTAATTACTGTTGGTGGGAAGTATTACAGTTTCCCGATCGCCACTTGCTGTTATAACTTGTTATCAGATTTTTCTTCCCTTGTTTTTGCCCTTATGAGGTGGAAAGGGAAGCATAAACGCAAGTGAAATCGTATAAAGGGATAAGGCGGACACATTGCGATAAACCCTTTATTTTCAAGCGTTTTGGAGGATTTTATTAATACCCTATGAGGGGCAGTAACCACTTATGAAATCGTGGTTTTCAAATTCCAATTTGTAAAAATTGGAAGACTCCCTTTTCCGGAAAAGAACGTCACCGAAGGCACGACCCGCCTAACGGACCGCGACGCAATGTAAAAAACGGGCGGTGAGTATGCTCACCGCCCGTTTTTATTCAGTATACGATCATACGATAATACGATTTTTCTTCCGGTTAATCCAGCTTGTTCATCGCAAGGCCGGTAATCAGCTTGGGATAAAAATAGGTGGATTTCTGCGGCATTTTTTCTCCGGCCGAAGCCACGTCCCGGATTTCGGAAACGCGGGTGGGATTAAGCAGGAAGCTGCACTGGAACAGCCCCGTGTTTACCCCATCCACCGCCTCCTGCAGATCACGGGTGTAAGTAAGATTGGTCTGATTGGCCATGTTTTCCCGGTCGATCCCCATCAGCCGTTCCAGCACCAGCGTGTGCAGAATGGTCACATCCAGCGAACGGGAAGCGGGAGACAGGCCAGGCAGCAGTCCATCCATCACGGCCGGGTCCCGCAGCGTAAGAAGGACGAAGGTATCACCGCCGGTATAGAAACCGAAAGCGTGTTTTCCATCGCGGTAAGCGTGCTCCAGCGCCTCATCCGCCGAAGAGAGCGCCACATCCCGCAGAATATCGAAATACGGCTCGCAGGCGGCAAGAACCGCCTCCGCGTCGAAGGACGCCAGTCCCCGCACCATCCGATGGGTGGGGAACACCACCAGCCCGGGATGGCTCATTTCCACCATCATCATCATGACATAATCGGCGGCGGTACCCTCCGGCACCCCCTGCTCCCTCAGATAATTGCGGTAGTTCAGGGCGGTTTCATAACGGTGATGGCCATCCGCGATATACAGCTTGGTATCCGCCAGATGAGCGCTGATCCGGGTAATCACGCCCTCGTCGGTAATCGCCCACAGACGGTGGATCAGCCCCGCCTCGTCGGTCATCTCGGTCACCGGCTGTTCGCGGGAGACCAGCGCCAGAATATCCAGCGCTTCCTCTTCCCCGCCGTCATCCATATACAGCGCATAGATATCGCTGAAATTGCAGTTGGTGGCCTTCATCAGATTAAACCGGTCGGTCTTGGCCTTGGAGAGGGTCTCCTCATGCGGCAGGATGATCCCTTTCTCAAACTCCTCCAGCTTCACCAAGCCGATCAGGCCCATCACACTGCGGTCCCCGCCGCTCATGCCGCTGATATCGCTCGGCCCGTCCAGCGAAAATTCGATTTCATAGACATACAGCGCCGGCTTATCGTCCTGACGAAGGATGCCTTCCGCAATCCAGCGGCGCAGGGTGTCCCCCGCCTCCCGATACGGATCCTGCCCGTCGCGGGGAAGCTCCAGCCGCACAATGTTGTGCGGATTACGGGCCAGATACGCCTGCCGCTGGGATTCGCTGATAATATCGTAGGGCGGGCAGGTCAGTTCCTCAATTTTTCCCGCCTCCGGGGTGAAGCGCAGGGCGCGGAAAGGGCGGATTTCAGCCATAACAAGCTCCATTTCTCCGGCGAAACAAATTCAAAAAATAATAGAATGAGAGCCGCGCGTCCGTTCCCGCCGGGAGAACGTCGTTCCGGTATTTATTGTATCCGTCCCATTGCCGTCCGTCAAGAAAAACAAGAAAAAAGAGGAAATTCTCTGTTCCCGGACGGGATATCCGCCATGACGGAAGCAAAGGCGGACTGTCCAAAGCAATTTGACTTTCAAAAAGGTTTATAATACAATCGAAAAAAAAGCAAAGGAGAGGGCCGAAAGATGACCGAAAAAGAAAAGGCGGCCGCCGGTTATTTGTTCAATCCAAAGGATGATCCCCAAAACGACGCGGATATCCTGCGATGCATTGATTTATGCCATGAATATAACCAATGCCGTCCCAGCGACGCGGAAACAAAGCGGCGAATATTGGAGAAAATCATCGGCCGCCTGGGAAAGAATGTCGCGATAACCGCCCCCTTCTGGTGCGATCATGGCTATAATATTTCGGTGGGAGACAATTTTTATTCCAATCATAATCTCGTGATTACCGACGGAGCGTCGGTTACCTTTGGCAATAACGTATTCATTGCGCCAAATTGCTGCTTCACCACCGCGGAACACGCGATCGACGCCGAGCAGCGCAATCAGGGATTCGAAATCGCCAAACCAATAACCATAGGGAACAATGTATGGATCGGCGCGGGCGCAGCAATCCTCGCCGGGGTTACCATTGGCGAAGGTACCGTCATTGGCGCCGGAAGCGTCGTAAAAACCAATATTCCTCCCCATGTGGTCGCCGTGGGTGTTCCCTGCAAAGTCTTACGGAAAATCACCGAGTCGGACAAGGACAGGTATCCGCGATATATCGGATAACGGCGAAAACCGGCGCCTTTCTTCCCTGTTTCCGAGCAGACGGAAACGCCCGGACCAGCGTGGCCCGGGCGTTTCTTTATAAGGAGGAAGAAGGATGAGTAAAGGAAAAACGCAGGGGAAATGAAGGGGCCAAATCTATTCCACAAAATCCTCGCTCATCGGGCGATTGCCGGGAGAGAGGCTGGGGATACAATGCTCAACAAGGCAGCGGATCGAGGCGAGCGCCGCCGCGCAGAGCAGAAGCGCGCCGATTACCTTCAACAGCGTTTTGCAGCAGTCTTTCACGTCAGAAACAATCCTTTCCGTTTCACAGGGGTTAACTTCACACCGCGCGGTAAAGCGCATAACCGAGACCGGCTAACGCCAGCACACCGACCAACGCAATGAAAAACAGCACGCTTTCCGTTCCGGCGAGGGCGTCGCCGTCCGTTTCCGCCAGACCGGCCGCGGGGACAATCTCCGGCTCTGCCAGCGTCTCCGCCAGACGGGCTTCCGCCTGACCGACGCCCGCTATCCGCTCGGCGGACGGCGTCGGGGTTTCACTGCCGTCCATATTGCAGCGGCCGAGGTCCGCGTCCTCGCGAATTTCCCATTTCACCGGCTCGGTGTATACAAAAATCCGTACGGTCTCACCCGCGTCATCCACCTTTGTGACCCAGTAGCCGTTTTCTTCCGCAGAAGCGGCCGCCTCCATGGAAGCGGAGACCGTCAGGCTCATCATTCCCATCAGGACGAAGGCGGGCAGACAAATCTTCAACCAGTTTTTTTTCATATTGACGGTCACTCCTTTATACAGTCGTTCGGGTGGGTTGTCCTGCTATGTTTTCATTTTATCCCCGTCGGGATAAAAAAACTACCGATTTTGGTTACAATAGAATTACAGTTCTGCAACCTTCCGGAAAAATAGATTACAGCTTTGTCAACATCCGGGGGACAACGCGGGGGACGATGCGGGAAAACGACGGCAGCGCGCCCTTCCGGGCCGCTTTTTCGTCCGGCTGTTCCGTTTTTAACAGAAAAAGACGGTTGTCAGCCGTTCAATTATGGTATATAATAAAGTGCTAATACTATATCTGTTATCTGAGACGGGTATGGTGGATTGCAGAAATGGGAGGCAACTTTTTTGAAAATCGCTTATCTCGACAACAGCGCCACCACTCCGGTCTGCCCACAGGCCGCAGAAAAAGCGATGGAAATGATGACCGTCTGTTACGGCAACCCCTCCTCCCTCCATTCCCTCGGCGCGGCCGCGGAACGGGAATTGAATGCCGCCCGGCAGAAGGTGGCCCGTCTAGTCGGCTGCCGTCCGGAAGAACTGATTTTTACCTCCGGCGGGACCGAAGCCAACAACCTCGCCGTGTTCGGCGGAACGGCGGCCAAACGGCGCGCCGGCCGTCATATCGTTACCACCGCCGTGGAGCACGCCTCCGTCGCCGCCTCCGTCACCGAGCTGGAACGGCAGGGCTGCGAGATAACCCGACTGATTCCCGGGCCGGAGGGGCTGACGGCTGAACAGGTCGCCGCCGCCTGCCGGCCGGACACCGTACTGGTCAGCATTATGATGGTCAACAATGAGACCGGCGCGCGCTTTCCGATCGAACGAATCGTTCCGTCGGTTCGCCGTGCGGCCCCCGGCGCTCTGATTCACTGCGACGCGGTACAGGCGGCGGGCAAGCTGCCGCTGAACGCCGCCCGCCTCGGGGTGGACATGATGACCGTCAGTTCCCATAAAATCCACGGGCCAAAAGGGGCTGGCGCGCTTTTTCTCCGTAAAGGAGCACGCATCCTGCCCCGCTCCTACGGCGGAAGCCAGGAAAACGGGCTGCGCCCCGGTACCGAGGCCGTCCCGTTGCTCGCCGCCTTCGGCGCGGCCGCGGAAGCCCTGCCGTCCTTTGCCGAACAGGAAGCGCTTTTCGCCGCCCTTCGCCGCCGTCTGCTGGACGGACTGGCCGGGCGGGAAGGAATCGTCGTCAATTCCCCGGCGGACGGCGTGCCCTACATTTTCAACCTGTCGGTGCCGGGCGTCCGCAGTGAAACGATGATGCATTTTTTGGCCGAACGCGGGGTCTATGTTTCCAGCGGCTCTGCCTGCTCCAAGGGAAAGAAAAGTCCGGTTCTGACCGCGCTCGGCTTCTCCGCGCCGCGGATTGATTCCGCTCTGCGGCTCAGCTTTACGCATACCACCGTTCCGGAAGAGATCGATCAGTTTCTCGCCGCTCTCGGCGAGGCGGCCGCTTCTCTGGTCCGGAGCTCCCGATAATCAATCACCCCCGCCGCTCCGGCGGCCCGAAAGGAAGGATCGACGATGGCGAACATCCCGGAAGATAAAAAGAAACTGCTGGATATTCGACTGAACGAACGGGAAAAGGCCGACCCCGACGCGCTCCGTCTGGCCGGTCAGGCTAACGGCGCTGGGGCCAACGGCACTAGTGCCGGGGAAAAGCCCCGCCGGATCAGTCTGGGGGATATTCCGGTCAAAAAAGCGGCCGACGCCGGGTCGGCTGTGGATCCGGCCGAACAGACGCTGGAGGAAATTCTGCTCCAGCGAAAAGCCCGGGCCGCAGCCGCCGCGAACACCTCGCCGTCCGCCGGTAAGGCGCCGCTGGCGGAGACGGCGGAGGAGCTGACTCCTGTCCCGCTCCGCGCCGCCGTGGACGCAAACCGGGAATCCCCGTCCGAAACCGGTTCGGGCGAAACGGATAACGCGGACGAAGCGGAAGGGACGGCCGACGCACCCGATACCCGTTCCCGCGGGCGGCGTTTTCTCGACCGGGTGCTGTACATACTCGGCGGGGCTATCCCCCACCGCGGGGATTCCGCGCTGGAGATTGTGCGCAAATGCGTGTTCATGGTGGCGCTGATTACCCTGATCGCCTCCCTGTCCTATATTGTCAACGACATGGCGATTCAGCCGATTTACAGCAATATCGTCTATGATTCCCTGCGGGGGCTGTATGACCCGGACAACCCCGCCGAACCGCCTTCCGCCGACGAATTCGACCCCTCCCTGTATCCGGAAGGAATCTCCGACGCATTTAAGGCGCTGTATGCGAAAAACACCGATATCCGCGGCTGGATGACGTATACCGACACCAACGGAAGCTGGCTGAATATCGATTATCCCGTCATGTATTCCGGGGATAACAGCTATTATCTCACCCATAATTTCAACAAGAATAAGCAGAAGGACGGCGCGCTCTTTTTCGACGAACGCAATCACATCGATTCCCCCTCGTCCCAGAACAAGGCGCTGATCGTCTACGGTCATAATATGGCCAGCGGACACATGTTCGCGAAGCTGAACGATTTTCTGAAAAGTCTGCAAAAGGTTCGTTCCGCCCCGCTAATCTCGCTGGACACGCTGTACGAGCAAGCGGAGTATAAGGTTTTCGCGGTGATGCTGCTGAACACCCGGACCGAGGACGGCCCGTATTTTGATTATCTGCGCACCGATTTTTCCAGCGATAAATCCTTTATGGATTTTGTAGCGAACATCCGCGCCCGCTCCCTCTACACCTACGGCGATGTGGATGTGGACCCGGACGATCAGCTCCTTATCCTTTCCACCTGCACCGCGCCCAGCGGCGCGAAATTTGAGGACGGCCGCTGCGTTGTGGTCGCCCGCAGGGTCCGGAAAGGCGAAAGCAGCTCGGTAAATGTGAATTCCATTGTGAAAAATGAGAATGTCATCATGCCGCGGGCCTGGTATGAAAATCAGGATCTTGAGCTGCACCCCTTCTACACCGAAGAAGGCTATGTGATTCCCGGTTTGTGGTCCGATCCCGAGACGACCATCCCGCCCGATGCATCGACGACTACGACCACCCGGCCGACCGGCACAACTACCCGGCCGCCGATCGTGGTGCCGACCTCGCCGCCGACTACTCCGCCGACAACGCCGGGTACGACGACCACCTCGTCCTCCGGTTCCGGCTCCACCACCTCGTCGGCAACGTCGAGCGGTTCGACAACCACCACATCGTCCGGTTCCTCCACCCCATCGGAAACGACAACCACCGAATCCACTCCGAATACCGAACCGACGCCGGCTCCGACAACCGAACCCACCACCCCGGAGGAACCGGCGGCCTGATTCCGGACGTCCGCCGGAGAACGCCGATTTTTCAAAAAATACTCGAAAGGCCTGTCGTTACTATGAATGCATCCACCCGTGAAATTCTGTTAATCAAAACCGGCGAACTGGCCCTCAAGGGCCTCAATCGCGGCACTTTCGAGGCCATCCTGATGAAAAACCTGCGGTATCGCCTGAAGCCGCTCGGCCCCTGCATCCTGCGGAAGGCCCAGTCCGCCATTTATGTGGAGCCGGAAAGCGCCGCCTTCGACATGGATGAAGCCTGCGACCGGGTATCCAAGGTGTTCGGCATCTCCGCCTACAGCCGCGCCTGCGTGACGGAAAAGGAGATCGGCACGATTCTGGAAACCGCCGCCGCTTATCTGCGGGAGGATCTGCTCGCCGCAAAGAGCTTCAAGGTGGAAGCCAGGCGGAGCGACAAGGCGTTCCCGCTGCAGTCTCCCGCCATCTGCGAACAGGCGGGCGGATACCTGCTCGAACAATACCCCCATCTGACGGTGGACGTGCATCATCCCGAACTGCTGGTGATGATCGAGATCCGGGATTTCGGCGCGTACATCCATGCCCGGCAGCTGCCGGGCGCGGGCGGGATGCCGGTCGGTTCGGCCGGCCGGGCCGGACTGCTGATCTCGGGCGGAATCGACTCCCCTGTCGCCGGATATATGATGGCCAAGCGGGGAATTGAACTTTGCGGCATTCATTTTGCCTCCCCGCCCTATACCAGCGAGCGGGCGGAGATGAAGGTGATCTCCCTGCTGGAGCGGGTGGCCGCCTACGCCGGGCATATGGAACTGATGATCGTCCCCTTTACCCGGATTCAGGAGGAAATTCAGCGCGCCTGTCCGGAGGATCTTTTCACCATCATTATGCGCCGCTTTATGATGCGGATCGCCACGGAACTCGGGACTGCGGAGGGCTGCGGAGCGCTGATTACCGGCGAAAGCGTCGGGCAGGTTGCCAGCCAAACCATTCCCGCCCTTGCCTGCACCGACGCGGCGGCCGGCCTGCCGGTGTTCCGTCCGCTGATCGGCATGGATAAGGACGAAATCATCGCGGTTTCCCGCCGCATCGATACCTTTGATATTTCCATTCAGCCCTATGAGGACTGCTGCACCGTCTTTACTCCCCGCCATCCCCGCACCCGTCCCAAGCTGGAAAAAGTGCTGGAGGCCGAGGCAGCGCTGGACGCGGACGCGCTGATCGCCGAAGCTGTGGCGAATATCCGCCGCCGTTCGATCTGATACAGCTCCCGGAGAAATCCGCAAACCGGAAACCCGTCGCTTTTCCATCGGGCCGGGCACTGACGGAAAAACCCGGAAAAGACAGGAAGGACAGGAGTTTTTCATGAACGCTGAAATTATCACCGTGGGTGCAGAGCTTCTGCTCGGCAATACCGCCAATGCGGACGGCCAGTTTCTTTCACACGAGCTGGCCGCTTTTGGCGTGGAGGTCACAAACCTTTCCACCGTGGGGGCCGATCCGTCCTCGCTGCGGGAAGCGCTGCGGCTTGCCCTCGGCCGCAGCAGGCTGGTGGTGCTGGCCGGCGGTCTGGGGGACGGTGACAACGACTGCGCCCTCTCCGTGCTGGCCGACATCCTGCCGCTCCCGCTGGAACGGCACGAGGAAAGTCTGGAACGGATCCGGGAATATTTTGTGAACACCTGCCGGGAAATGCCTGCGAACGCGGAACGGCAGGCCTGGCTGCCGAAGGGTTCCTCCGTATTCCCCAACGATCATGGCACCGCGCCCGGCTGCGCGATTGACTGGCAGGGCCGGCAGATTTTCCTTCTCCCCGGCGCGCCGCGGGAGCTGATGCCCATGTTCAGCGATTATGTCGCGCCCTATCTTTCCAACTGCGCGGGCGGAACCATTGTTTCCCGCACCGTCGGGGTATTCGGCCTGTCCGAGGCGGTGCTGACCGAACGGCTGGCCGATCTGATGAGCGAGGCCAATCCCAACGTCGCCGCCTATTCCAAGGATGGCGAGGCGATCCTGCGGGTAACGGCCCATGCCGCCAACCGCGCCGACGCGCTTGCCCTCTGTGCCCCGGTGGTGGATGAAATCTGCCGGCGGCTCGGCGTCAATGTGTACGGCGTGGATGTGGGCAGCCTGCAGAAAGCGGTTGTCGCCCTGCTGCTGGATAAACAGATGAAAATCGCCACGGCGGAATCCTGTACGGCCGGGCTGCTCTCCGGCCGTCTGACCGAAGTGGCCGGCGTATCCGCCGTTTTCGAATGCGGGGTCGCCGCCTATTCCAAGGAAATCAAGCACAATATCCTCGGCGTGCCGAATGAACTGCTGGAGCAATACGGCGCCGTCAGCCCAAAGGTTGCGAGCGCCATGGCGGTCGGCGCCCGCCGGGTCGGAAACGCCGATCTCGGCGTGGGAATCACCGGCGTAGCCGGCCCCGATACCAGCGAGGGAAAGCCGGTGGGCACCGTTTATGTCGCCCTGGCGGATGAAAAACGGGTGTGGGTCAAAAAGATTGATACCCGGGAGGGCGCGGTGGACCGGGAATACATCCGCTACCTCGCCACCTCCCATGCGCTGGATCTGGTGCGCCGGTATCTGGAAGCGCTTCCCACCGTCATGGCGGGCGGAGAAACCCTGAGCGCGCCGCCCGCTCCTCCGCCTGCGGAAATTCCGCAGGCCAGCCCGACCGGCCGGTCGCACCATTTTCTCCGCTCGATTCTCCCCTGGAAGGGGGACAGCCGGGGCGAAATCGTGCGGAAATCGTCCGTTCTGGCGGTATTTCTGCTGCTGATTGCGGTTCTGGCCGCCGTGCTGTATATGTATGTCCTCAAGCCGATGGATAACCAGAGGCTGTATAATCAACTGGTTCAGCTTTACGATGTCAGCGCCCCCCAAAACGCGGCAACGGATTCGGATTCCTACCCGGAAGGGATGCTGACCCAATTCTATGCCCTGTACGCGCGGAATCAGGATATCCGGGGCTGGCTGAAGATTGACGGCACCAATATCAATTATCCGGTCATGCGGGGGACGGCGGATTCCTATTACGCAACCCACAATTTCAACCGCCAGCTTTCCTCCTTCGGCGTTCCGTATTTTGACCCCACGACGGCGCTTCTGTCTCCCGATTCGGTGAACCGGTCGCTGGTTATTTACGGAAACAACGCCGGAAACGGTCAAATGTTTTCCGACCTGACCAGCTATTACGATAACCTTTCCTTTCTGCGGGAACATCCGCTGATTGAAATGAACACCATCTACCACAACGCCAAATGGAAGGTGTTTTCGGTCCTGATCGCGGAAACGCCGGACGAAGAGGGCTTTGATTATACCCGCGCCGTGTTTGACAACGAGACCGATTTTCTGAGCTTTGCGGGCGAACTCCGTATCCGTTCGCTGTATTCCTTCCCCGACGGGGTGGTGGATGTACAGGAGGGGGATTCCCTGCTCCTGCTGTCTACCGACTTCAGCGACGCGGCCGGCTTCTCCGGCGCGCGCCTTGTCGTGGCGGCGCGGCAGCTTCGCAGCGGGGAAAGCGAAACCGTGGACCTCGGCGGCGTGACCTTTAACAGCAATGCGCTTATGCCGAAACAATGGAGGGACGATTCTTCCTCCGTCAATACGACTACCACCCGTCCCCACGGCGCGGTTATCACCCGCGGTTCCGACGCGACGGCAAAGGAAACGACGACCACCACGACGGAGGAAATTCCCCCCACTACACCAACGGAAAAGCCGTCGGAAAACCCGACCACTTCTCCGACGCCGCCGACCACCACGACCACAAAAGCGGTTCCCACCACTACAACTACCGAGCCGGATACTGTCGGCCCGACCACGCAGCCGGAGCCGGAGCCTCCCACCACCGTTTCCACCTCCGCTTCTACCAGCGGCACTACTCCTACCACCCCTACCAGCGCCACACCGCCCCCCCCGGCGGACGACGTACCGCCGGTACTGGCCGGCAATGTGGCGGAATCCTCCTTTCTGAAGGACTGCAAAGTACGGGATACCGCAACCGAAGAGATTATTGTCCCGGCCAACAAACAGGAGCTCCAGCTTCTTCTGGCGCGAATTGTGAAAAAGGAACTCGGCAGCAGCAGTACTTACGGCACACCCGGCACCACCGGCTATATGGCCGCGCAGAAGGCACAGGCGATCGCTTCCTATACCTACATCCTGTATTATACGCGGAGCAGCGGCAAGCCCTACTCCTGCCGTCTGCCCGCCTTTAACGCGGCCAGCGGAACCGACAAACTGATCTACGACGCGGTCGGCGAGGTGGCGGGCATCAAACTCCTGCAGAACAACGCGCCGATCTGCGCTACATATTTTGCCTCCTCTGCCGGCGTTACCGCCGACAACAAAAATGTATTCGGGGCGGATCTCCCCTACCTCAAGAGCGTTGTCAGCGCCTACGACACCGCACAGTATGTAGGCGATCCGTATTGGGAAAAGGCACTGACCCTGAGCCGGGACGAAGTGCTCCGCGATCTGGAGGAGGCGCTGGGATCGGAAATCACCTGCAGCGGCAATGCGTTCGCTGTCACAAAATACGACCCCTATGGCAAATATACGCTGGAAACCAATCTTTGCTATACTACGAAATATGGCTATGAGCGAACCATTTCCGGCTATCAGTTCGCCAGCATTCTGGGACTGCGCTCCCATGCGTTCACCGTTGTTTCCTCCGGCAGCGAAATTGTGCTGAAGGAGCAGGGCTTCGGCCATGGGGTCGGAATGAGCCAATGGGGCGCCGCCGGATATGCAAAGCATGAAAACTGGGATTACCGGCGTATCCTCAGCCACTATTATTCTGTGACCTCTTCCTCCGGGCACCGGCTGGTCGCGCCGGTCTGGGCTTAACAGAGGCCGCCGTTCCATCAAAGTCCAATCCTCTTCTCAGGATACGAAAGCACCGCGCCCTGTCTCCGTGGTTAACGGAAACGGGGCGCGGCGTTTATCGTTACAGATCGTCGGCGTCCTGCTCGGGAATTTCGCCCGCTTCCGGGGTGCCGGTGTAGCTTCCCAGCACATCCGAAGGAATCTCTCCCCGCCCCTGCTCCTGCATGGTGAGGGCGTCCTCCCGCGCCGCCGAAGCGGACGGCCCGGCAGAGAGGGAGGGGGACGTTTCCGGCTTCGGCGTTTTCCTTCCGTTTTGCTTTTCCATAAGCCGCTCCTTAATAGTCCTGCGGCTTCATCTGGAAATACGCCTGCGGGTGACGGCAGGTCGGGCATTCCTGCGGCGGAACCTCTCCGCAGTACACATAGCCGCAGTTCAGGCAGACCCAGAGGGTGCCCTGTTCCCGTTTGAACACCTTGCCGGATTCAATATTGTCCAACAGCTTGCGGTAACGTTCCTCGTGTTCCTTCTCCACCGAAGCGACCAGTTCAAAAACCGCCGCGATATCCCGGAAGCCTTCCTCCTTCGCCACCTCAGCGAATTCCCGGTACATGTCCACCCATTCGTAATGCTCACCGGCAGCCGCGTCGGCCAGATTCTCCGGCGTTCCGGGGATGGAACCGCCCTTCAGCCGTTTGAACCACAGTTCCGCATGTTCCTTTTCGTTGTTAGCCGTTTCGTTGAAAATGTTGGCGATTTGAATATAACCGTCTTTCCTTGCCTGCGAAGCGTAAAAGGTATATTTGTTGCGTGCCTGACTCTCTCCCGCGAATGCGGCCATCAGGTTGGCTTCGGTGCGGCTCCCTTTGAATTCCATGCTGTTGACCAGTCCTTTCTTTCCTTTGTTTTCCGCTTCTAGTATGGCCGGCCCGGGGAGTTTTATACAGCCCGGCCGGTCTTCTCCTGCCTTTAAAAGAAGCAAAAAAGCGGAAACTTTCAAATACTGTTCATAAAACCGGCGGAAAGTCTGCTAAAATAAAGAAGAACACAATGGGTGAAAAACAAGGGTTCCCGGTAAAATCACCCGTTAATGGGAGGGACGCGGCATGGCCAACGGAAAAATCATGGTTGTGGACGACGACAGCAATATCTGCGAGCTGCTGAGACTGTATCTGGAAAAGGAAGAATTCGACGTGTGCATTGCCGGCAACGGCGCGCAGGCCCTGGAATTGTTCGACAGGGAAAAGCCGGATCTGATGCTTCTGGACATCATGATGCCCCAACTGGACGGCTGGCAGGTATGCCGGGAAATCCGGAAAAAATCCTCCTGCCCGATCATTATGCTGACCGCCAAGGGAGAGGTATTCGATAAGGTTCTGGGGCTGGAACTTGGGGCGGACGATTACGTCGTCAAGCCCTTCGAAGCCAAGGAGGTCGTCGCCCGGGTGAAAGCCGTCCTCCGCCGCAGCGGCGCGCAGGATAAGCAGAAAACCAAGGAAGTAAGCTACGACGGGCTGTACATCAACATGGAAAATTATGAGCTCCGGGTGCGGGGAAAACAGATCGATACCCCGCCGAAGGAAATGGAATTAATTTATCATCTGGCCAGCAATCCCAACCGGGTATACACCCGGGATCAGCTGCTGGACGAGGTGTGGGGCTTCGAATATTACGGCGACAGCCGGACGGTAGACGTCCATGTCAAGCGCCTGCGTGAAAAGCTGGACGGCGTATCCGATCAATGGACGCTGAAAACCGTCTGGGGCGTCGGCTACAAATTTGAGGTGCGGGATCAGAACGGCAGCACGGGCGCCTGACGAACCAACCGGGGAATAGGCGAAGATACGGGGTACTGCGAAAGGCGCCTGCGCAGTACCCCTTCCCTGTAGAAAGCCCTGTCTCCCCTGTCATAAGGATGTGATTCCTTTTGTTCAAAAGCATATTTACAAAATATTTCACCGTCATGTCCCTTATCATCGTCATCAGCTTCGCCGCCATGGGAGCCATGCAGATGCTGTTCTCCACCCGGTACTGGGTGGACGAGAAGCGGAATCTGCTGGAGGAAAACACCCTGCGGATCGCGGAAATGACCTCCCAGTTAGCGGTGGAGGACACGGAAAACGCGGGACACTATCAAATTCTCGGCGACCGCCTTTCTCCCTATCTTTCTCTGATGGCGGACGCGATCGACGCCACCGTACTGGTGGTGAGCAATAAAGGGGAGGTCATCCTCTGCTCCGATACGGCGCTGCACCCGTCCGACGCCATGCTGACGGATGCGATCGTCGCCAAAATGGACGGCTCCGGCTTCTTCGAGGTGGGAAAGCTGGGCGGCTATTACACCGCCCGCCAGTACACCACCGGGGAACCGATTCTGCTGAACGGCGGGCAGGTTCAGTTAGGCTATGTTTTTACCTCCATTTCCGCCGCCGGAATGAGCGAATATCTGATGAACAACCTGCAGGTTTTCTTTCTGTCCGCTCTGGGAGTACTGACCCTGACCTTCATCGCGCTGTATGTGATGACCTACCGGATGGTACGCCCTCTTCGGCAGATGGCGGCCGCTACCCGCAGCTTCGGCATGGGGGATTTCACCTACCGCATTCCCGTCCACGGGAAAGACGAGGTAGCCGAATTGGCCACCTCCCTCAATAATATGGCGGTTTCCCTCTCTTCGGTGGAAGGGATGCGCCGCAGCTTCGTGGCGAATGTTTCCCACGAACTGAAAACCCCGATGACCACCATCGCCGGCTTTATCGACGGGATTCTGGACGGTACGATCCCGGACGAAAAACGCAACCACTATCTGAAAATCGTTTCAGACGAAGTAAAGCGCCTTTCCCGGCTGGTGAAATCCATGCTCGATCTGTCCCGGATCGATAACGGCGAGCTTCATCTCAAGCCGGTCGCCTACGACTTGACCGAACAGGCCTGTACCGTCCTCCTTTCCTTTGAGCAGCGGATCGAGGACAAGGATATTCGGGTGGAAGGACTGGAAGACTGCCCCCGGATTGACGTCACGGGGGATTTCGATCTGCTTGGTCAGGTGATTTACAATCTGGTGGACAACGCCGTAAAGTTTATCGACGTCGGCGGCACCCTGTCGGTCCGCATTGAACGGCGGGACGGCCGGGTATACTGCGCCGTCCGCAACACCGGCGCCGGCATTCCCGCGCAGGAGATGCCCCATATCTTTGAACGGTTCTATAAAAGCGACCGTTCCCGTTCGCTGGATAAAAACGGAATGGGGCTCGGGCTGTACATCGTCAAGACCGTTATCAACCTGCATCACGGCGAGATCGTCGTCCGTTCGGTGGAGGGGGAATATACCGAGTTTGAGTTCTGGCTGCCGGATACCCCCGGCGTATAAACGGCGGCACGCCTTCCGACAGCCAAAGCAGAGGCCGGGCGGCGTTTCCTTCCTCTGGCGGGCGTCGGCCCCGGTTATTCACAGCCCAATAAAAAATTGTTTATGAATTCCCGCTTTTTTCTTCAAGAGATGTACACAAAAGGCGGGTAGAATAAAGCCATAGTTCGATGGAACCATCCCGTAAAACGAAAACCATTCGAAAGGAATGATCCGATATGGCCAACTGGTTTGATGAAAACGGGCGTGAAACGCCCGAAACGAACGCAAACACGCCGGAACCCTCTCCCACGGAAAGCACCGCTTCATCGGCTTCACCGTCCTCCCCGATTCCTCCGGTGTCTTCGGACACCTCCCCGGCTTCGGAGGAAAGCCGGCCGGTATCCGGCTGGTCCTCTCCCTCTTCCCCGGTCGTTCCCCCGGCTTCGTGGAACAACGCGGCGAACGCCGCCCCGGAAAACGACGGAACGTTCTCCACCGCCTCCTCCTCTCAGACGGAGGTGCCGGAAACCGTGACCTATCGTTACGGCGTTCATGCCCCCTCGCCGGTTCCCGCCAACGAGGCGGAGCGCCGTGCCGAGCCGTCCTCCCCATCGGGCGGCGGCTATCAGCCGCAGGGGAACTACAACCCTTACGGCTGGCAGTCTTACGGACAGCCCCCTTACGGACAGCAGCCGACGGGCGGTTCTCCCGTTCAGCCGGGCGGCAGTTATCCGCCTCCGAAAAGGCCTAAGAAGAAAAAGGGCGCGGCCATCGCCATTGCCACGCTCAGCGTAGCCTGCGCGGCGCTGATCGTCACCCTCTCGGTTCTTCTCGCCGTGGCGGTCAGCAATCCGAACGTGCCAAACACCAACACCTCCACCAACAACAATTCAACCACAACCACAACACGGAATGTCAACAACAACGCTCCTACGCTGGATATTACCGATCCGGATGAGACAAACGGTCTCAGTACCCGCGCCATTGTCCAGAAAAACCTGAATTCCACCGTGGTTATCACCATGTATTCCAAATCCGGCAATGGCTATTTCGGCCAGACCAGCACCGGTTTGACGGAGGCCGGCGCGGCCAGCGGCATCATCTGGACGGCCGACGGTTACATCATCACCAACGCCCATGTGGTCGTCAACGAAAACACCGGCAAAAAATACGACAAGATCGATGTAGAATTATACGACGGCACTATTTATGAAAACGCGGAAGTCGTCGGCTACGACCAGTATACCGATCTGGCGGTCATCAAGGTGAACGCGACCGGCCTGACCACAGCGGAGTTCGGCGATTCCTCTCAGCTTCAGCTTGGGGATAAGGTCGTGGCCATCGGTAATGCCGGCGGTCTGAACTTCACCACCACGCAGGGTATCGTTTCGGGCCTCGCCCGCGACGTGTACGAAGACACCGGTTATGCTATCAAGTGCCTGCAGGTGGACGCCGCGATCAATCCCGGCAACTCGGGCGGCCCGCTGATGAACGCACAGGGGCAGGTAGTCGCCATTAACTCAGCAAAAATTGTCGCCTCCGGTTATGAGGGGCTGGGCTTCTCCATCCCGATCAACGAGGCGAAGGATATTCTGGACGATCTGGTGAAATACGGCTATGTCAAAGGGCGCGTCATGCTGGGCGTCACCGGCCGTTCGATTACCGGCACCGGCTTCCGCATTGAGGAAATCAATTCGGACTCCTGCCTTGTGGGAACAGAGGCGCAGGTTGGCGATATCATCACCGCCGTGGACGGCGTGGCCGTAACCGACTACTCCACCATGCGCGCAGAACTTTCCAAACACGCGGTGGGGGATACGGTGGAACTGACGCTGGTTCGGGTTGATTCCCGCACGAATTCCACCCGTCAGATCACCGTCCGCTGCGTACTGGCGGAGGCTACCAACTGAACTGAAAACACATTCTTTGTCCGCTGTGGGATTTCTGATCTCACAGCGGACTTTTTTATCTGTGTCAACCTTAAAATGTGAACGTTGTCATTTTTCTGTAACCAAAAGTGATGGATTATTCTCCCAACGCTATTGTATAATGGCATTATCCGGGAAATTCCGGCAGGTGTTTTTTCTTGCGGGACGGGAAAAGAGGGATACCGTCTGTGCGCAGCCGGGCTATGTACAAAAGGAAAGAAAGGATGGTCGAAAATCATGACGCGCTTTTTCAGGCGGCTGTTTTCCATGTTGATGGGGGGACTCGTGTGCATACTGCCGACTTCCTGCGGAAAAGGCCACGCTGGGAGCAGCGCGGCGGAAGTCCCCCGGGTTCGGGATGTTCCGGCGGGAACCGAGGCGGCGGAAAGACCGGCGGTGTCCGGACACTTCCTCTGCCCGCGAGCGCTTCCGATCAATGGGCCGGCGTACTGACACCATACCTCCAAAATGGGACGATCTATCTCCCGGTAAAAATCAGCGGCGGACAAACCCCTTCCAGAATCCTGTTTTTTCCTCCGCCGACCAGAGAGAAACCTGGGAGCCATGAATCGTTCAGCCGACACCTTATAGGATAAGTAATAGCGGGGGGCCGACACGGTTTATTCGGGAAGGAATCCCTCCTCCTTTTTGCCGGACAGGCAGAATACTCCTCTCCGCCGCATAAGATAGGAAGTGAACACTGCTCTTCGGATCTTCGTGTACGACGGAGCAGCCGCTTCTGCGCCAACGCCCTCCGGAGACAAGAAAAATACGGGCAGATGGAAGCGGTAAGTAAATGGAGGTTCCCCCTTATGCTGCTTGAATTGCTGAACTCCCTGTCCCACATTTTTTACATGGCGCTCCATGTGGTGAATTCCGGTTCCTTTCCCCGTCCCCTGCCGGCGGCGGAGGAACGGCGCTGCCTGGAAGCCTATCGCCGGGACGGCGATCTGGATGCCCGCAACAAGCTCATTGAACACAATCTGCGTCTGGTGGCCCATATCATCAAAAAATATTACAGCTCGGTTCGGGATCAGGACGATCTGATCTCCATCGGCACCATCGGTCTGATTAAGGCGGTGGGCACCTTTGACTATACCAAAGGCACCCGCCTTGCCACCTATGCCTCCCGCTGTATTGAAAATGCTATTCTATCATAACGGCACTTTCGGGTGTGTATGAGGAAAAGCATGCTCCATTCGACGAAAAATGGCGCACATTCTGCCGCTTAGGCGGAAATTTCTATTTAATGGTACGGCATATATCGGAAGAGGTACAATTTGCTCCTCTGTTGATCTGCAACTTCAAGCTGCTTGCACCACATCATTTGCTGGAGTCTGAAAAGTTCAATATCCGCTTTTCTGATCCGAAAGAAATCACCAAAATTGCGGACAAGCTGCGCTGGCACCGGTACAAAAAGGCGCTGCTGCAAAGAGAGGTGGCCGATTATATCGGTGTTGACCGCGGCACCTATGCCAGCTATGAAGAAATCGGGGCGGCTATTACCCGATAGAAAATATGGAGAAGCTCGCCACCCTGTTCGGCGTTGCTGTGTCACCGACCTGCTCGACGGGTTCAATCTGTTCCTGTATAACGGGCAAGGCCGGCAGATTCGCGAAAAGAGGAATCGGCTCGGAATGACGCAAAGAGAATATGCCCCTCTTCTCGGCATTCCGCTCGGCACTTTGAAAAAGTGGGAACAAAACAAGAGGCGCATCTTCAAAAGCACATGGGAGCGTTATTCAAGTGAAACACAAAAGCGAGGCAGAGGGACAAGCCCTTAGTCTCGCTTTTGCGGCGGTGATTCTTTTGTTTTCTTCTCTCTGCAACCGTCAAGAACCGTCTGCGCGATCGCGTCGATCAATTTCAATTTTTGCTCCGTGGGGCAGTTCAGCTTTTCTATGTACTGCGCGACATATTCGGCATGGAACTTTGCCACGCGAGCGTCAAACAGCGCCTGTTTCTCCGATGTTTCGGGATAGTGGACGATGATTTCGATAAGCAGTCTCCCCTCTCGTGCGCTATGTTTCAATGTATGCGGCGCGGCTTGTCTGATATGCGCATCAAAAACTCAGTAAGCACAACAGCGTTTCCTTTTTCGATTTCCATTGGCAAAGGTCATTTTGCACTCCGTTCGTCTCTTGGAAACCAAAAACAGCATGTCAGAGGCAAGCAATAGACAAAAGCGGCAGTCAATTTGAACTGTGCGGGAGTTTGCTGAAAGGAAAAAGACTTGTTATATTGGTGTCAAACAAAAGTCAAAGGGATGAATTTGGCATGAAAGAAACAATCGTGATGCTCAATCTTTCGGAGTTGATGGAAGAAATCGAGAAACTGGGTACTTACCGGTCGGAGGAAGAATACCTGAGTGCCATGACCGCTATCACTGAACAGGATATGGCAAATGACCCGGACTTTCCGAAATAATTTCTATCGGTCACTGTCTAAAGGAAGCGGCCCTGCAAATAAATCTGCAGGGCCGCTTCCTTTTTTCATCTCTCACACTAGGAAAGATACTAAACATAGGAAAATCGAGATATAGAGAGTTACAGAGAGAAAAATTAAAGGTAACCTTCGTCCAAGGTATTATCTTACAATGAAGTAATTTATAATGATAAGCATGAGGAAGGAGGGCAGCTATGGCACCGGGCAAAAAGCTGCCAAAATGGGATATCTACGAAGCCGTCATTCTTCTCGATGGGTGCCTTGATGTACAACGGGCAAATCAGCCAAAGATGCAAATTGTGAAGCGCGTTTCTGAGGATTTGCGCCGAATGGCAGTGAATCGCGGTATTGGAATAGATAATATTTATCGAAATGAAATGGTATTTCGCACCAGATCCAGACCATGGATTCCGCATACAAAGGCGAGAAGTACCGCACAGATACCGAGAGATATTGTCATCTCCGTGTTATATGCTCTTAACTCTTTATGCGTTTATCTTTCGTAATAAAGTCCTCCCTGTAATTTTTTGATGTGGTTGGCCACACCTACATCTTGATTTTAGCAGGGAGTTTCCTTTTTCTTTTCGACTAAAGTTCCTCCGCGGTTCCCGCTATACCGGTGGCTTTTTCCATTTTTGAAATAAAAACGGCAGGGAATTCAAGCATAGAAAACCTACCCACTTTCCATATTAAAATTTCATCTATTCTGTGTACATGTAGTTCTGAAGATACCATTTACCAATTATTGATATATACAACAACCTTGTTTGCGATATAAACTGATTCTGGAGTCACAAACATAGTCCATGTCTTTACGATGTTTTTGGTGTCCTTTTGGTAACCACCCCTTCCAGCATTGCTAATTCAATCCTATGTGTCGGAAGTGTGGCTTCATTATAAAAATAAAGGAAGGAGGCCCCGCCAATTGCGGAGCCCCTTCCTTTAGGAGAATTATTGCTCTGCTTATGAGATCCGGATCAGGCGCACACCGTCAATCTGTACAGTGGTGCCGCCAGGTGACTGGACATAGAACCCGATATCCACATTCCCGCTCATCGACAGGTTGTCGATGGTATAGTGCTGCCACTCGCTGGTCCTGTTCAGATTAACGAACAGGGTCTGCTGGCCGGGGATGGCAATCTCCGCCCGGGCAACCGTGGGTTCGGTGTTGAAGTTCTTTGCCCAGAATTCCACACGGTAGGTGCCCGTTGCCACGGTATTCACCTGATGGATGCTCTGGCTGTAAGCGCTTCCCAGATAGAAATACGCACGCTGCTCACCTTCACGAGCCGCCTCCGGCGGATTCGTGCCGATTCCGCTGTCCACACCATAAGCAACTTCCTGACCGTCCGGATGCCATTCCGTCCATTTGGAAGAATCCCAGGAAGGCCGTTCAAATCCGCCGTTATCCAGCAGATTCTGTTCTATGCGATCGCCGCCAGAACCGACCTTTACCTCCAGATTATCCAAATTAACATAACCACTGTTTCCGGTGTCAAAACGGAAGGAGACGGTGTTCTGTCCCGCATTCAGCGACAGGTTCTGTGTCCAAGTGCTCCAAACGTTCCAATCATAGCCTTGGCTGGGGAGACTCGCTGTCGTCTGGAAGACTCCGTTGACATAAACGTTCATGGTTTTTCCCACATTGTTGCCGTTGGCATAACGAAGATTCACTTCATAGCTGCCGGCGGAGGGAACCGTAACGTTCCGGAATTCCACTTCGCTGCCGACGGTCTCCAGACCAGCCACAAAACCGGAAGCGGTATAGAACCAATGATTGGTCGAACGCGCAGGGCCATTATGCAGCGCCGCAGATTCCGCTTCGTAACGGGCCATATCCGGGAAGAATGGGACAAAGATATTGTCCAGATTCACATAACCGGTAGCGCCAGCCGTCGTGTCGTACATCAGGGTAACGCTGTTGCTGCCGGCCGCCAGAGGCAGCGTTTCGGTCAGCGTGTTCCAAGTATCCCAGTTCGCCGTCGGAGCAAAAGACGCCTGACGAACAAATGTACCGTTGACATAAACACTCAGTGTTTTAGCGGAGGTGGCGCCGTTGGAATATCGGATGTCTACCGGATATTCGCCGGCCGTTTTCGCGTTCACCCGGAAGGTGACCGCGGCGCCGTCGCTCTCAAAGTTGTCGGCAAACCCCCAGCCGGTGTATCCAGTATGGTTGTTGTTCGTACTGGCCTGCCCGTCAACCGTATCTCCCCACAGGGAAGCGTCTTCCGCTTCGTAGGTGACGCCGTTCACTGCCTGCGTTGCCGAACCGTTGACAACGATATTTTTCGCGTTGCCTGCGGCCACTTTGACATAGGTTACGTCGCCGTAGATGTCCTTACCGGTCGCATAGCCTTCGCCGGTGGCAGCTTTCAGAGCATACAGGTTGTCATATTTGGTCAGGGAGGTTCCGTTCACCGTCGTTTGGGAGCCGGCCTTGCCATGAATCTTCATGATGTAGTTCTGTACAGGGGAAGCATAGGTCCCGCTCTTATTGCTGACGGAAACATTCACGCCGGCAGAGCCGTTATCCTTAGCGGAGATGACCTGCTTATAATACGCACCGTTTTCGTAGTTATAGGTGATGCCGTCGTCGTCATAGAAATTGAAGGAGCTGGTGTTAGTGCTCGGGAAGATATCGACCGAGATTTCGCTGATGTTTTCCTCGTCCACATAGTCGAGCACTTTCTGCGTGGGAATGATCGCGCCTTCCTTAATGAACAACGGAACATCGCTCCAGCTTTCGCCGTTGACGGCGTAAGCGATATACTGTCCGCCTTCATATACCAAGCCGGTGAAGTAATCAATCCACTGGCCTTCCGGCAGATAGATCCATTTCGTCGTCTCGTACCGTTCGGTCACCGGCGCGGCCAGCAGCCAGTCGCCGAACATCCAGGCGTCAACGTAATTGGCCACGTTCGAATCATTCGGATAATCGAACATGAGCGGCTTTACAAGACCGACGCCTTTTTCAAGCGCCTTATACTCATAAGAATAAATGTAAGGCATGAGGGAATAGCGGAGCTGGATGACGGCTTTGCTCGCTTCTTCGGCGGTAAAGCCATAATACCAGGGCTGCCGCTGATGCTGGAAGTTCCCATGCACGCGGAACACCGGCGAGAAAGCGGCAAACTGCAGCCAACGGGTATACAGTTCCGGACTCGGGTTTTCAGTGGTGCCGGTATTCTGATTGAACCCGCCGCCGTCGGAGCCCCACTTCATCTGTCCATTATTGATGGTGGACAGCATGGTGGCCTTCTGGTCGTTCAAGCCGTTGGTCCACCAGATGTGCTCATCAATCACAAACTGGGTGCCGACGTCGCCCGACCAGTTGGTCGTGCCATAACGCTGGGTGCCGGGATAGAAATTTCGGCCGGTCTGCCATACGCGCATCTGATCGTTGGTATACGCGCGCTGGCCCTCATACAACGCCTGCGAAAGGTGCAGGGTTTCGAAATTTCCAAACCAATAGCTGGCGCTGCCGGAGGCAACCGTATCGGTTTCATCGTTCCACCAGCCGACGATACCCTTATTAAAGGCATCGATGGAATGCGCCCACCACCAGTTCCGGGCATTTTGGCTATAGAAGTCAATGCTGCGGACAGTCACCGGATAGAAGTAGTCGGTATACTCCGCGTGGCCGGGATAAAAATAACCGCCGTTTGCCGCGTCCTGACCCTGCTGGGTAACGGTTCCATCCTGCAGTTTCGTGACCACACGCGGCTTGGTGATGCCGATCAGGTTGATACCCTTGGCATCCATCTTCTGCTTCAGCGTCGTGTTCGCCGCATCCGGATAATTGTCCGTATTCCAGGTAAATTCACCGTAATTGTCGTCGCCGTACCGCTTCCAATCGTAGTCGATGCCGTAGCTGTCTATCGGAATGTTTTTGGCGCGGTAGGTGTCGATCATTGCGTATAGTTCGTTCTGATCGATGCCCCATTCATAGTTGGAGAAGCCGAGAGACCATTCCGGAAGCATTGGAGAAGAGCCGGTGACATGCGCGAAATTCTCCATGATGTCTTCCGGTTCGCCCATCAGAATGTAATACTCTACGTTTTCCTTGTAATAACGGCGGCCCTGTGTGGTGTTTTCGCCGTAGTAGAACTCCAGCTTATTGGTGGTTTCGTCCACGACGGAATAACCGCCGTCCGAATCGACCAACAGGCCGTAGCCCGCGGTGGACCACACGAACGGCCCGCCGCTGTTGCCCTGCTGACCGGCCATTACTTCACGGGTTGCGGTATTGCGAAGGATTTCGCCATTCCCATCAAAGCAGGCGTAGCTCGAAACGCCGTACATATTCTGGCCGGCAGTCCGTTGGAAGCGTACACCGTCATGGAAAACGCCGCTGTCGTCCGGCTCCCAGAACAGGGTGGTCCCATCCGCCTTCTTTACCGTCATGCGGCAGGGATTCCTCTTGATCTCAATGCGCATGGAATCCGTCGCGATAGTGATCGGGTTGGTGGCAACGTTGACCGTCGCACCGACGGTGCCCCAGGTTCGATCGGGATCGATCATCGGGGTAGACGGGCTGGACTGGATCCCATTCGGACGATAGTTTACTTTGAGAATGTCGTTCTCGCAAACCCGAATTTCCAGAATATCGTCATTGGTTTCGGCGCCGTTATCCACCGTCAGTGTGACAAGGTCGCCATTCACCGACGCGGAAATAACGTTTCCGATGGTTTCCACATATGCCGACGCAGCAGGCTGAATAGCCGTCATCAGCGATGCGGTCATTGCCAAGGTTGCTAACAGAGAAACCAACTTCACCGGAAGCCGGTATTTTCGTTTAACAAACATTTTTCCACTCCTTTACATGAATCCCACACGGTTTTGGCTGCGGGGAAACAAGGAATCCTTCCGCATTTCCCCGCAGCCGCCATCGTTTGTTCGTTCGGAAATCAAGTAGAACCTTCCGCAAAGGTCCTAGCTAACTCCTCGTTTCTCTCCGAAAAGCGATGTACCGCGGGCAGATGATCTTGACTAACCGCCGGACTTGTGAAGCGAGATATTGTCCAGATTGATGCCTGCGCTATCGTCTGTGTCGTAGGAGATTATTATGGTATTCTTTCCTGCTGTCAGCGTTACATTTGTTGTCGCTGTCGACCAGGTGTCCCAATTTGTCGTTTTGGGAAGGGATACCTTTGCAACCCTGCTATCGTTGACATAGACGCTGCGGGTAGCCGCTTCCGTCCCGGCGGAATAACGGATGCCCAGCGAATAGGTGCCGGCCTCCGGCGCGTAAACGTCAAAGGTAACTTCGGTTCCAACCGACGCGAAGTTGTCCACAAAGCCGGTGCCTTGGTAGCCGGTATGGTTGGTGTTCACCGAAGTCTGGGTAAGTTCGGCGAACTCGGCTTCATACGGCACTTCCTGAACGCCGTTCAGCGTAATACTCCGGGTACCGGCCTGATTGCTCTGTACCCGTACATAGGTCAGATGCTGCTGGGAATCATAATACCAGCCGCTGGCCGCCTGCTTGAACTGCGCAAAATCGGTGTAGCGCTGCATGGTGGAATACCCTTCCTGAACACTAGTGGGTTCGCTGGTGAACACCTGCAGCGATGTGACGGAGCCGGAAGCCGGCAGGGTGATGGTCACTTTGCTCTGATCATACCTCTCATCCACCAGAATCTGCTCCTGCTGCTCGTTGACATAATCATAGTACTGATACTGGGTGAAATCCTTCGGATAAATCCGATAGGTCTCGTTGATGTAGGAACTGGTGCTGTTGCCGACGGATCCGCCAAATTCGTAATCTGCATTCAGGTTCATCGGGATAACGGAACCGGCCTTCACAAACACCGGCAGAGAATCCAGGCCCGCGTAATACGTAATAAGCTGATTGCCCGGACGCCGACTGCCCCAGAACAGATCGATCCATTCGCCTTCCGGCAGATAGATCAGCTTGCTGGTCTGCCCCTCGTTCTCGATCGGCGCGACCAGAAGCGAATCACCCAGCATATATTGGAATTCCATCTGCGCCGCCGTCGCGTCGCCCGGGAACTCATACGCCATGGAGCGCATCATCGGCACCCCGGTATCGCTGGTGTATTTCGCGTTGTTGTACAGGTAGGGAATCAGGCTCATACGATAGTTGGCGAACTTCCGGTAGATATTGATGCAGTCGATATCGCCGGTGCGCTCGTACATATTCCACGGGGTGCGTGCTACGCTGGGATTCGGGTCGCCGCCCCACTCGGAGTGCAGCTGCATGATGGGAGAGAACGCCGCCTGAGCGACGCTGCGTTTATACAATTCGGTGCTGGGAATCTCTCCGCTGAAGCCCGCCAGATCCCATGTGGTAAAGGGAACGCCGGACATCGAAGCCGTCATGGTCGCACGCATTGCATCCCGGTAAGCGCTGAACGTGGAATTCTGATCCCCCGTCCAAGCAACCGGATGCTGCCCCGCCCCCGCGCCGCCGGCACGGAAGAAGGTAAGCGCGTCCTCGTTATACTGCTTCGCAAATTCGTAATAGGCCTGCACATACAAATCCGGGTACAGGTTACGGAGTTCGTCGCCTGTAATTCCGGCTGCAGAAGTAATACCACGGCCCCAGATAAATTCGCCGCCGTCGCACTTAAACCCATCGATGCCGAATTCATCAAGCAGATACTTCCGTTTGTTCAGCATCCATTGAACAGCGTTCGGATTGGTAAAGTCAATCGAGTAGGCGTTGGTGTACCAACCGCCGGCATTCAGATATGGAGTACCGTCCGCATTTTTAAGGAAGTAATCATGCGATAAGCCATACTGAATGTCGGTATTTAACTGCGCCGGACGGGTGTTGGGGTCGTTCTTCACCAACGGCAGCTGCCAGAGCAAAACCTTAATGCCGTTGTTGTGGATCAGATCGATCATTCCCTCAGGATCAGGATAGCGCCCGCCGTGCGTAAAGTCGCTGGCGGTAGGCACCCAGTCTCCCGCCTTTTGCGCGTGCTGAGAATCCGCGAACATGTAGAAGGTTTCTTCATCCGCCCAAGCCTCGAGAACCATTCCCGTGGTGGGGATGTTGTATTGATTGATTTTCGCAATCTGGGCCTCTACCTCGGACTGCTTGTTCCACTCGTTGGCAGAAATCCACGGTCCGAATGCCCACACAGGCGGCAGGGCCGGTTTCTCGATCACATCGGTATACTGCTGGCTGATTTCCTTCGGCGTACCGGTGAAGAAATACAGGTCCATCCCCTGATTGGTTGTACCGCCCGCGTTCGCGCGGATGGTCGCCCGATCGGTGGAATCCGTCGCCAAACGATACTGCGTATAATAGGTCGAATTCAGATAGGTGCCGTAGCCCTGATTCGAAAAGTAGAAGGGAATCGGCAGATAGGTCTTGTTCTCCTGCTCCAGATACCAGTTCACCGCATAGATATCCACGTTTTTGCCGCGCTGATTAATCGCGTCATACCGCATGCCAAAGCCGGTGAAGCTCTCGCTCGATGTGGCAAAAAGGTTCTCCTCCACCTGATTGACATAATTGGTACCGTTGGTTTTAAACGCCAGACTGCGGTATCCGCTTCGGTCGGACTCCTTGGTTAGAAGGTTCCCGTCCCCATCATAAACCTCCATATGGTACGGAGCTTTATTGATTTTCAGACTGACCGAAGGCCCATAGATCCACACATAGTTCGGGTTCGATTGGTCCACCGTGTAATTGGTGGAACCGGTCGCCCATGTGGGAGCCGTAAACGGCTCAAACTGCATGCGGAAATACCCGCTGTCCGGGAAAGAGATACTGATTTTCGGCGTGGTAAGGCCCGCTGTGGACGTACACGCCAATTCCACACGGTTTGTATGGTTGGTAACGGAGGTTACGTTATTTACCGCGTCCCAATCCGTAACAATGAAGCTGAACGGCCCAACCTGCTTCGCATTTTGCTGATATTGATCCGCGTGTACATAGTACTCGATCACATCGCCTTTTGCAAAGCTCCCGAGCGACACTTCCCAATAGGTATCATTTCCGCTGTTATACTTCCATTCCGCGTTGATTACCGGCTGTGTGACACCATTCTTCGTCCAAGTTACCCAAACTGCGTCTCCATTTTCGAGCGGCCAGGTCTTTGACTTGATATACACGTTTTCGCCCGCTCCCGGATCACGAGGATACCGTTCGCATGAATCGGTTTCGATTTCCTTGCCTCCATACAGGTCGTCGTGCCCTGTAGGATTATGCCAGACTCCGTCCAACGCTATGGCACTCAACGCCGTTATGCTAAGCAAAGCCGCCGCAACCAGTACCGCTGTGATCTTTTGAAACCTCTTTTGCATTTAAACTCTCCTCCTTTTAAACAAATTCCGATTTGCTGCTGACGAACCGCTTATAGAATCGACCATCCATCACCTCATTTCCATACTCAATGTGTGGTGACCAATGACATATATAAATCAAGCTTGATTTCACAAAAAAGCAGCGGTCGTGATAGATGAAAAAGCTGAACCCCGGAACTGGAGATTCTCCGCAGCAAGAAATGCCAAAGGAGAACCGCCTCTTATATGTTAATTAATTACTTTCCTGTATTTTTATGTAAATTAAGTATATCATATTTTTTTATATATTTCAACTTATTTCGCTATGTCTGGCGTATATATTTATATGTTGTGCAATACAGACACATTTTTGAGGGAAAAATTTTCCCTCCTCGACTGAAACCAGATATGGATCGAGCAGGGGTTAATCAAAAAAACAAAAATCAATGCGCGATAGGCTTATGAATATCCGGCGTATTGCCCAACGAGTCAACGCCGTCTCTGTTATACAATCTGAAACAACTCCGTCAGGCGGTTCAATTTCACGTCGGCCAACCCGCATTCCCGGGCCGGGCCTACTGCCGCTGTCAGGCATCCGCCGGCCTTTGCCGCCTGGATGCCGCTTTCCGCATCCTCTACCACCAGGCATTCTTCCGGCAGGAGCTTCAGCAGCGAGGCCGCCAACAAAAAAACCTCCGGGTCCGGCTTGGAGCGGACAATCATCGTACCGTCTGCCACAGCGTCAAAGGCTGTGTCCAGCTCAATACGCCGCAGTATGTTTTGCGTGTTCCGGCTGGAGGAGCCAATGGCAAGCAGAATCCCACGCAAACGCAATTCCTCCAGCGTCCTAAGGACATCCGGCAGGATGTCCGCCGGCGTTAGGCTTTCCAGCAGTTCCCCATAGCGCCGATTTTTTTCATCGGCGAACCGTTCTTTTTCCTCCTCCGATAAGATGCGATTTCCCACTCGACAAATGATTTCGACGCTTTCCATCCGGCTGACGCCGCGCAGAAGGTCGTTATCCTTTGGCGTAAAAGGGATTTTCCAGTGCCGGCAGGTTTCCGTCCAAGCCTGACAATGCAACGCGTCGGTGGAGACAATCACGCCGTCCAAATCAAAAATTACGCCTCGTACCATCGTTATCCTCCCGGTTTCTCTGTTTTATCCGGCCTGCCCGGAATTTCGCCATCCGTTCCCTTGCAGAACAATATCCGCAGACTCCGTCCCGTTCGCCCTCTGCATTTTTCCGTCAGCGAGCACCTTAACCGTTTCCTCTTTGCCGTTCACATAGTCGTACCAGGAATATTCCCCGCCGCCGGGATAGGCCCAGAAGGTCAGATTTTGATACGAATCCGTTGCGTTGCCGACTGATCCGCCCAATTTCCCGGATTCTCCCAAGTTCAGCGGCAGGATACTGCCCGATTTTACGAACACAGGAAGGGTGCCGAGAGGACAATCCACCGTATGAATGCCTGCCGTATAGGCTTTTCCGTCAAACAGACCGTACCAAGTACCCTCGGGAAAGTAAACGTCCAGCGTTTCCTCTCCCATTTCCACAGCAGGGGCCACCAGCAGACTGCCGCCGAACATATACTGAAATTCATACTCCGCCGCCGTCTCGTCCCCGGGGAAGGCATAGGCCATACTCCGCATCAGCGGTTCTCCCGTCCTGCTGGAATGGCGCGCTTCGGTATACAGATAGGGGAGCAGGTTCATCCGCACGTTGGCGAAAAAGCGATAGGTGTCCAGACAGGCAGAATCCCCTTTCCGCTCCGCCATATTCCAGGGGGTGCGCGCCTGGCTGGGGTTCGGATCGCCGCTGGTTTCCGAATGCACCTGCATCACTGGGGAGAAGGCGGCCTGCGCCACCGCCCGCTGATACAGCTCCGCCGTCGGGACATCCCCGCTGAAACCGGCGATATCCCAGGCGACAAACGGAATACCGGACATGGATGCACTCAAGGCAGCGCGGAGCGCCTCCTCAAACGCCCGCTGGGTGGATCGCTGGTCGCCTACCCAGCACAGCGGATGCGTCTGCATGGACGCCCCGCCGGCCCGGCTGAAGGTGACCGCGTCGGGCACCAGCATGCGGGAATAATCAAAATACGCTTGGGCATACAGATCGGGGTAGGCGTTGCGGAGCTCGTCGCCCCGGCGGCCGTCAAACGCTGTGACGTCCCGGCCCCATATAAACTCCCCGCCGTCGGTTTTAAAGCCGTCCACCCCGATATCCTCCAGCAGATACCGGCGTTTGGAAAGGAACCAATCGGTGGCCTGGGGGTTGGTGAAATCCACAAGCAGGCTGTTGCCGAACCAAGTGCCGGAAGGCAGACGGTAAGGGCTGCCTTCCCCGTTTTTGAGAACATATCCCTGCTCCAGCGCATACCGCTGATCCAGCTTCGACTGCGGGGCAGCGTTCCCGGAAAATTTCAGCACGGGGATCTGCCACAGCAGGACGCGGATTCCCTCGTCGTGCAGGGCGTCCACCATCCCCTTGGGATCGGGCCACCGCCCGCCAAAGGTGAAATCCTCCAGCTCAGGGACAAACCCGCCGTCAGCCGCTTCAAATTGGGAATCGTTCCATGTATAAAAGGTTTCCTCGTCGCTCCACGCTTCCAGCACGATTACCGAGGTAGGGATGTCGTGGGCCGTCGTCTGCTCCAGCTGCTCCATCACTTCGGACTGCCGGTTCCATTCATTGGCGGAAATCCACGGCCCAAACGCCCAAACGGGCGGTAGGACCGCCTTGCCCGCCGCACAGGCATACCCTTCCGCAATGGCCGCGTTGTCCCCGCAAAACAGATAGAATGCCGCGCCGGTATCCCGAACGGCCGTTTCCACGGTACAGACATTTTTCCGTTCGGTATCGATGGCAAAGCGGGAGTAATAGGTCGAATCCACATACAGCCCGTAGGTATTGGGAACAAAATAATAAGGCACCGGCGTATATGTCTCTCCAGCCTGATCGGTATACCAGTTCACGCAGTAGATATCGACGTCCTTATTTCTCTGATTAAGGGAATCGTATTTCATGCCGAAGCCATAAAATCCCTGTTCTTCCGGCGCTTGCAGGTTCAAACGGATTCCCCGCACCGTTTCCCCATCGGTCAATATCTGGAGGCCGTCCCCTTTTCCCGTGTCCCGAACCAGCACCTTCCCCGCCTTGTCCGACAGCGTGAAGGAATATGGTTGGGTTCCCACCGCGATGGACAAACCTCCGAGGGACAGCTTCGCCGTCTCCTGCATCGCGGAGGAATCCTGCCCGCCGCGGGATTCTCCATCCGGCTCCACCGTCAGGCGGAGGGTTCCCTCCCGCGAGGAGGAGAGCGTGACTTCCGGCCGCAGGGAAGAGGTTTTCAGACTTAGCCGGGCTTCCGCCCCCTGCTGGGTCACGCTTTCCACCCCTTCCACCGCCTCCCATTGGAGAACGGAAAAGGTATATGGTCCAAGCGCCGCCTTGCCGCCTTCCAGCTTGTCTTCGTTTCCTGCGCGCACCATATATTCCACCCGGTCACCCTGCTCAAAGGGGCCGAGGGTGCCGACATACTTCCTTTTGGAAAGCCCTTCATCCTGTAAAACGGCGGACTGTCGGCAGAGAACGGTTTCCTGCTGTTCCCCATTGAGCGCCCAATCCAGCCACACGCTGTCCGCATCCGTCCGCCAGAGAGAGACGGAGATCTCCACCGTGTCTCCCGCCTGAGGATCCCGCGGAGAACGCTCCCACCAGATTTCCGGGGCTTCCTTTGCGCCGTATAATTGATCCCGGCCATACGGTTCGTGCGCCAGACCTTCCGTTTTCAGCACGGCAGACTGGTTGAAAAACAAGCCGGAATCGCCGGACGGGTTGGAAGAGGGAGAGGGATTCTTCTTGCAACCGGAACCGAGGAGGAGAGCGGCGCAAAGGATGGCAACAGCCGCGGTCTTTATCTTCATCGTTCTCTTCCTCCCTGTTCGCCCTTCTCCCCTGCACCGTATAGTCCATTTTGCAGCCAAAGGAGATAAAGTGTCTTCTATTCCCCGGTGATACCGGTGCGTTCAATGCTCTCTACAAACTGCTTTTGCAGAATGAGATACAGGATAATCAGCGGCAGGATGGTCAGCAGCGTCCCCGCCAGACGGATGGCTTCGTTCAGCGCGCCGCCGGTGCTGACCTGAGCGGAAGAGTACAGCTTATTAAACTTATCCACAAATTGTTCCAGATGCATCGGCAGGGTGGTTACCGCACCCATCGAATACTGCGCCACCTGAGTGGTGTTGTTCCACGTCCAGATGAAGGAAAACAGGAAACACACCACGATCGCCGGCACCGCCATCGGAAGCGCGATCTGCGTAAACACCCGGAGCCTTCCCGCGCCGTCGATCTGAGCCGCTTCGTCCAGCGATTTGGGGTAGCCGGAGAAAAACTGGTAATAAACCAGCAGGAAAACGGAGCTTTTAATCCCCTGCCCCAGAATTGCAATCAAATAGGTTGGCCAAATCGTGCCGACAAGCCGATAGCTGTTGAAAAGGAGATACCGGGGAATCATCGTCACCTGTTCCGGGATCAAAAAGATAAAAACCGCCAGCGCAATCCATACCTTTTTGAACGGCACGGGAAAACGCCCCAGTGCGTACCCCGACAAGGCGAGCACAGCCGTTTGGAAAATCGAGGGCAGCACCGTCATAATCAGCGAATCACGCAGCCCGTTCCAAAAGTCCAGCGTCTTGCCCGCCTTGATAAAGCTGTCCACCGTAAAGCGGGTGGGAATCCAAGTTACCGTGGAATCCACCAAGTCCTTGGAATCCATAAAGCTGGTGGAGAGCATGTAGAAAATCGGGTAGACAAATACAAAGCCCAGACCGGTCAGAAGAATATAGGTGACCAGCTTGCCGACAAGGCCGCTTTTCTCCGCGTTGCCGAGCAGGAAGCGACGGGCTTTGTATGCGGCCTGTTTACGCTTTTCCGGAACGGTCAAGCTTTTGACGGCGTTTTTCATCCCGAGCCCTCCTTACTTCCTTCCAATTATTCAGCAGCAGAAACGCAATGACGATCAGAACCAACAGGCCGGCGGCGTATATCCAGGATTCCGCCGCCGAGTAGCTGTACGGGCGGCCGATGTCCTGCATATCGCTGATGATCTTCTGGTTAGTTGGATCGCTGGAAAATGTACCCATCTCCACAATTGTATACACGGTGTTCAGCAGGATGATCGGCTTGAGATGGGGCAGGGTGATCTTCCAAAAGCTTTCCCAGACCGAAGCCCCGTCGATGGAAGCTGCTTCGTACATCGAGCCGTCTACCTTCTGAAGCGCCGCCAGAAAGATGATGGTCTGCACCCCGGAAAACCACAGAATCTGTACAAAACTGTTCAGGAAGGTGAGAAGAATTCTCGACCAGAAAGCGTCGGTGCTTTGAAGCAGCCCCATGATGTTGAACACGTTGATATCGATCGTCATCGCCGAGGTTTCGGTCAGCAGCTCCGCCATAACCGGCCCGCTCATAATAATGACAGGCAGGAAAAAGATCATGCGGTAAATTGCCCTTCCCCGGAATTTCCGGTTCAGAAGCAGGCTGATAATCAAGGCGAACACAACGGTGAGAGGCGTACCCAGCAGTACCGAGCTCAGGGAATTCATCAGCTTGGTGGGGAACTCCGTGTCGGAAGCAAAGGCCTGCCGGAAATATTCCCAGCCGACCGGGAGAAAGGAGATTTTCCCTGGCGTGATGACCACTTGATTAAAGCTGATAATCAGAGAATAAATCAAGGGGTAGGCGGTAATGGCGAAAAAGCCAATCAGCCACGGCAGGAAGAAAAGCAGCCCAGCCAACGCGTCCCGCCGCCTATTCGTCATGTGAAACCGGCGTTTTGACATATTCATTCCCATTCCTTTCCACAGAGTTCTCGCCGTGCTATCCGGCTACGACCCGATACCCATAGGGCTCCACCGTCACGCCACCGTCTGTTTTCGTTTCGTTCGTATAGTTTACATACACCTTCGTGCCGTTATCGTAAACGGTGAGAATAAACCCGGCGGACAACGCACGATGGGATACCATCGCCTGACCGCGAACCGGCTGGAGTGCGTCCTGTACGGTGCTGTACGATTCGGTGATAAAGCCCTCCCAATCGTCAAAATTTGTGGAGAAGAAGTCCTCCTGCGTGGTTTTGTACAAATCCTCGCTGGGGCAGTCCGTCACGGTAAAGGAGGGCGAGATGCCGTATTCGATCATCCGCAGCAGCCGCTCGCTGGAATAGGTGCCTGTGTTGAGCGGCGCACCGAACAGCTCCATATGCCCGCTGAGCACAATTTGGAGGAACGGAACCGTGTCCGTTTCGAACAGGTACTGGCTGGACGTCAGCGGCACATTATAAAATTCCGACGTATATTTCCACAGGTATTGGTTCGGCTGGTACAGCGGGATCGACTGCCCGCCCGCCAGCTTTTCCACCAGAGAGATAAACTGGGGAAGGTTTTCCGCCCGGGTTTTTTCCTGATTCCGGGTATAGTCCCCATATAACCGGAAAGAAAGCTGATTCACGGCGAAAACCGGTGCATCGGCGTAATACCCACGATTCAACGCCTTTTCCACCCGACGGGTCATTTCCGACAAGCGGTAGAAATAGGTATCCCGGTACAGCAGCGCAAAATTTTCCCTTCCGATGCGGATGACCATGTTCGACAGGTTGTTCGCCGCCTCGCTGCGTTGGTTGATTTGGTCCGTATTAGCGCTCATCGGGTCGAGATACCAGTAGTACCGCCCGCCCTGAGAGGAGACCAGCTCGGCCAGCTCGGCAAAATCCTGCTTGCCGCCCAGCTTTTTCAGCAGGGGGTTCCCCGCTTCGTCGTTTTTGGTATATCCCCGATAAACCAGCGACAGGTTGGTGATCCCGTCCGCCGTCAGACGGCGCACCATACCCTGCGCTTCCTCCGCTTTGGTGAACACCCGCACCGACTTGCCGAGGAATTCATCGCGCAGCCCCGCCCCCAGGATTTCCAAACGGAGCGGAAGGCTGGAATCGGTGCCGACCGCCCCCAGCAGGGTTCCGGATTTCTCCAGCAGCCCGCGGTAAAACACCGCCATGCCGTCGTAATTCGCCTGTTCGCCGTCCAGCACATACAGGGACAGGGAGGGGGACAGTTCGTTACGGTGCTCCTGCGGCACAATCGCGCCGGTTCCTTCTTTGCGGTTGGTACTCAGGTTGTATTTCTGGCGGAACTCAAACCGCGCCGCCGCCCAGTTGTAGGGATTATTGGGAGCCGCCGGGTTGGCGACAATGCTGGCGTATTCCGCCCCCTGATCGATCACCCCGAACACCCCGTTCTGATACGCGCCGTGGACGACGCCGTACACCGGCATGAGCACCTGCGGGTCTTCCACAATGTAATCGTTCGGCCGGTAGGCCTTCAGGTCGGAAGGGTCGGCCAGTACGTCGATAGCAAGATCCTTGCCGTACACCTTTTTTGAAAAGGCGGAGGAATAGTTCGCCGGTTTTTGGAAGCGAATCAGCGCCCCGGAGCCGTCCGGCACAAACAGGTAGCCGTCCGTTTGGTCGCTGTAGCCGGAACCGAAATACGGCAGGAAGGTCATGGACTTCAGTTTGAATTCTTCCCCTTCGGCGATTGACGCTTCATCCACGGAAAGCTGGAGGCGGTTTCCCTCCAAAGCCACCGTTACATCAAAGGATACGCCCAGCTCGCCGTATTCCGCATGGCAGGTGAAGCCGTTTGAATCCATCGTATAGGAGGTGGCAGCATTCCCCGTCATGCCGTAGCGTTTCTCCACCCCCGATTTGTCAAAGCATTCGATAGCGGCGATGGAATTCCCGTAGCTGTTCCAGGTTTTGTTCAGTCCTTCCGCGTCCTGAACGGGCAGCGCCCCCCAGACATAGCCGGTGCGCTTATTCTTTAGGCGGATGGTGTTCCATTCCTTATTCAGCCAAAGCTCGGTTTCCGCCGATTCCGCCGCTTTTTCAAAGCCTTCCAAACCAAACTGGCTCTCCGATTCCCCGGTGGAAAACGGATGAACCTGCCGGTTGGAATTGGCCTCCATCGTATCGCCGCGCAGAGGGGTGGTCATGGTAATCGGCGGCGCTTCCTCCTCGGTGTAAGCCGCCTGTACATAGACCAAGATGAGGGAAATGCCCAGCCCGATTATCAGCGCGGCCGCCGCCGCTTTACGAAAACGCACGATACCGCACCTCCTCCAATACCTCGCTCAAAAAGTCAAGCAGTTCCTTCCACAGGATATACAGGATAATCAGCGCCAGAGCGGCAATGATAATGAATGCGGCGGTGAGCAGCAGATTGCCGATCGTTTTCCCTGGAGTATAGCTGTGTGTCTCCTTCACGGCAAGATAAAGCAGAATGATGGTGTACCCGATCACCAGAAGATTGCAGAAGTTGTAAATAAACGCTTCCTTATTGGTCATAACGTGGGAGAGAAGGGTAAGGATCGGCGTAAACACGATATACGGTGAAAACATATAAGCGCAGGCCACATAGGCGTTTTTCAGGCTGCCCTCGCCGTCGTTGATGGAGCTGATCAAATAGCTTCCCAGCACGAATAGGAGCACCGGCGCAATAATGGTCAGCGCCACCATCGCCGGATCCTGCCAGTAGCCCAGCCCGCCCCCGAACACGAAGGAAGTGAAGCCCATGCTGAACAGGCAGACGATAAACGCGAGAAGATAGAGGATGCTGGCGCTCAGCACGCTGCCGCGTTGCCCGTGCTTCAGGTCGTAATAACCGTCGATGGGATGCTTCATCAGGTAAAATGGGTCTACCAGCAGGTTCCGCGCCAGACGGTGCTTCGCCTTAAAGCTTTTCCAGCCGGCGGCCGCCGAGGCCAGAAAATCGTATTTGCGGCGCACCATCCAAAGCGCAAACAGCGCCGCCGCCGCACACATGAGGCCAATCAGGATCGCCGCCATGTTTTCTCTCAGCCATTGGCTGCGGATTTTCCAGTAACAATCGGAATAGGGGCCGCTCTGGTATATCGTCTTATAGTGCTCTGCCGCCGTTTCGTATTCCCCCAGCTGGAACATTGCGTTCGCATAGCCGAGATGAGCCATCTGGGCGGTCGGGTTCATCCGCAGGATTTCTGTCCAGTTTTCCAGACTTTTATCATAATTGCCCGCGTTGTAATCCGCGTTGGCCTGATGGATCAAATTGGAATAGCTGGTCGGATAAAAAGTCTGGATCAGCCCGCGCTCCTTATCGAGTACATACACGTTGTATTGGTCGTCCACCTCGATTGCGCTGACTACAGCGGTCAGGCCGTTCCGGTCGCTGGACGCCGCCCGGCCGCCGAAAAGAAGCAGCAGATTACCGTCGTTGTCAAATTCCTCGATCGACCCGGTATCGGTCACGGCGAAAATTTCGCCCTGCGGAGTAACCGCGACATCCACATAATTGTCCTCGCCCCAAATCTTTCCACTGCCGGAAAAGACGTTCACCCCGGCCAGGTTCAGTTTTTTCAGCGCGCGGTCGGCATCCTGCTGTGTTACGGAATACACCAGATTGGTGGACGCCACGTCCAAAGACACGATATTCGGCGGGGTATGGAAGAAAAGCTTATCCTTTTGTTCGTCCGTATAAAACGTATCCTGAAACCACTCGGTAAAGGAAAGCCCCTTGGTTTTGTTGGCGCCGAAAAAGCCGTTGAAGGTTCCATCGGCGTTAAATTGGAGAATTCCTTCGTACGTCCCCTCGCTGAGAGCAAAAATATTGCCGAAGCTGTCCACATCCACCCGCCGGGGCTTATAGGGACTGGAACCATAGATCACTTCCTCCGGCCGGCCGATCCGCTGTTTAAGGTTCCCGGACGGAGATAGGATTACCAGTTCCGAACTGCCATAGTCCGCGATAAACAGCCGTCCATCCTCCGCAACCGCTACCCCGGTCGGATTGTTCAGCAGGTCTTCCCCTAAATAGGAAAGCTTACCAGTCTTCAACTCGTACCGCACAATCCGGGCGTTCCCGCTGTCCGCGATATACAGCGCACCGTCCCGGTAATAGAGATCCTCCGGTGCATTCAGCTCAATGTCGGACAGGTATGTACCGCCGGGCAGGTACGCGTCCTGTGTACGGATGTATCCATTCCAATCCATGGCAAGCGTATAGGTGTACGCCGTGCTTTCAATGGCGGAAGCTGGCAAAGTGATCGCCAGCCCGGCCGCAGCCGCCACGCATATCGCCAGTCCTTTCTTTATCCGTCGTTTCCATCGGGAACGCTGTTCCATATGGTTGCCCCTTCCTTTCCGCGGACGCGGGAATCCTTTCCGGAACCGGCCGTAAAACTCCGCTCCATCCCCCGCCGCTTATTTCATGCCGGAATGCGACATGGTGTTCATAACCCGGCTTTGCAGGATGATAAACAAAATCAGATTCGGCACGAACATAATCAACGTACCCGCCGCCTGCACGCCCAGACCAGCGATTGTATTGCCGGTGAGCTGCCCGACCATCGCGTTGGCGTTGCCGCTTGTTGCGGTGAGGGTCGTCATATAAAAGGCGAAATTCTTGAGCGCTTCGTTATTGATGTAGTAATTCGACGCCTCCAGACTGTTCCAACTGGACTGGAAGGCTAGGATAGCCACCGTGGCCAGCGCCGGTGTGATGTTGGGCACAACGATTTTGCGAAGAATAAAGAAGTCGCCGGCCCCGTCGATCTGCGCCGCTTCCACCACCTCGTTCGGGAAACTGTCGATAAACTGCTTGACAAGAAACAAACCGACCGGCAGCGCCACCAGCGGGACGATATGGGCAAATATGCTGTCGATCATCCCCAGCCCATATACGATCATATAGCGCGGGATCGCCACCGCGACCGGGACGAACATCAGCGCCGCTTCATTCACGCCGAACAGGAGGTTTTTCAAACGGTACTGCTTTTTGGACATGCAGTATGCAGCCATCACCGTAATCAGCAGTGTCAGGATCACCACGGCCAGGGTGGTAAAGATACTGTTGAACAGGTACCGGGACATCGGGATGGCTTTGTTGGCCGAGGTGGCCGAAAGGTTGCGGAAATTGTCCAGCGTCGGCCGGGTGGTAACGAACTTAGGCGGATAGACCAGCAATTCATCCAGCGGCTTGAACGCGTTGGAGAAGATAAAGACAATCGGCAGCGCCGTCAGCAGGACAATCGGAATCAGATAAAGATAGAATTTGATCTGCGTCCGATCGAACCGGCGGGGATTGATGCCCATGATCCGAATTTTGTTTTTCTTTCGCATACGCCCGCCCCCTACTCTTTATCCGCGAACAGCTTCTTTGCGATTTGGGATATGACCCATACCAAGATCAGCAGGATCACCGAAACCGCCGCGCCATACCCCATTTCGTACCGAACAAAGGCGTGCTCCTCTGCATGAGTGACCAAAAGCTGTCCGGCATAGCCGGGCGTGGGGTTGGCCCCCGATAGCAGCACCCCTATTGAGCCGTTCTGGAAGGTGTTCACAATTGCCATGATGGCGCCGAACAGCATCTGAGGCCGTACCGCCGGGATGGTGACGTATACGATTTCCTGAAAGCGGTTGGTCACGCCGTCTATGTAGGCCGCCTCATACAAATCCTTATCCACATTGAGGATACCGGCCAGCATGGCGAGGAAGCCGATGCCCATGCTGCTCCACAGAGATACGGCAATCATGATTGGCAGCAAGTAGGTGCCATCGCTCAGCCAGAGGATCGGCTTTTGAATGACGTCCAGCTTAAGCAAGAAGGCGTTAAGATATCCTACCTTATCGCCGGCGAATACGACCTGCCATACCGTGGAGAGCATCACACCGCTGGTCATGGAGGGGGAATACAGGATCACGGCCATCACGGTGCGGGGAATCCTGGTGATCTGTGCCAGCGACCAAGCCATGAAGAAGGAGAGGATATATCCTCCTGCCCCCACGATCACGGCAAACGCGATGGTATTGGGAAGGGAGAACTCCATAAAGGTGGAGTCGTCGGTCAGGATGGTGACATAATTATCCAGACCGACAAAATTCGGCGCTTCAATGGAGTTGAAATCGGTAAAGGACAGGCCGATTGCCACAAGAATCGGGATGATGATGAAGGTGATGAACAGAAGAACAAACGGCAGCTGCAGCCAGAAAACCGAATGGCGGTTCGCGCTCTGCACGGTACGGCGGGGAAGGCTGGACACCATTTTCCAGACTTTCCGGCTCTCACTCCGAGTATCATTCACTTCCAGCCCCCTCCTTTCCCTCTCGCTGGGCAATCAGGTCATCAATCAGATGAACGTTATACTCCTTAAGCTTGTTGCCCGCGTCGTCGTAATAGCCGAACTCGGTCAGCTTCCGTTTCATTTCCCTGTCGGCGGCCAGCGTCGCTTCGTCGATCCGCGGCTGGAAGCTGGCGCCCTTGGTGACAATGTCGATCCAGGCGTTGCTGACCTCCCGTTCCAGAATATAACTCGCCGGATGGCGGAGAGCTTCCTTCTGCCAGTTCCACTGCTCGAGAATAATCGCTTTGTGCTTGCGGGGGTAGGACATCTGGGCGAAGGCTGCATGGTTGGCGGTGTTCCAGACATAATCCGGCCCGTATTTCATCTGTAGGCTGGTGGCATACTCGATCTGTGTATCGCTGGAAAGCCACCATTTCAGAAATTTATAGCTTTCCTCCGGCATGCAGGTGTTGGAGAAGATCATCGCGGAGGTGGCGTCCGCTGAATAGTAGCGGGCGATCGTTTTATCCTCCTGCACCGTACCCGGCACCAGAGCAATATCCCAGCGTCCCACCAGTTCCGGCGCGGACATCTGCAGCTGCAGATAGGTGGAAAAATTGGAAACCCCGATCGGCACCGAGCCGGAGCGGAACGCGTTAAAAAAGTTCGGGACATTCTGGATGAGACCGTAAACCTTATACAGGTCGGTCATCTCCCTCAGCCCCTTGAGGGTGTTCGGGTCGCGGAAATTAGAGGTGAAGCCGTCCGCCGAATAGTAATCCCCGCCGTTCTGGAAGAGGAAGGCGCCGGTGGCTTCGAAGCTTTTATAGCCGACGTTGTTCGCCAGAGGGAGATTGAAGTTCATGGCATTGCGGTGCAGCGCCGGCATCATCTGCTTCACGTCGTCCCAAGTATCCGGAACTTCCAGCCCCAGCGATTCCAGAATGTCGGTGCGGTAGAACAGCACATAGAAATCCTGCGTTTCGCTCGCCCCGTAAATCCCGTCTTCATAGGCCAGGGGGGCGAGGGCTTCCAGATTGTACTCGTCGCCGTACCAATCCAGAAAATCGTCGAATTCGAGAAGGTTTTTCGCCATGCCCCGCATCGCAAATTCGGCCGGGCGGTAGTAGGACAGGCCGAGTGCGATATCCGGGTTGGAGCCGGTGGAGTTCGCCAGAGTGATCTTCTTTTCATCCGGCATGATGGAATACACCACATCGATGCCGGTTTGTTCGGTGAAAGTCTGCGCCGTCAATTCCCGCAGCGCCTCCACATACTGTGAGGGCTTATTGATCCACACTGTCAGCGCGCCGTCCGAGTTTTTCACATCCACCGCTTCGTTCATGACGGGGGAAAAGGAATAGAAAAACTGCTGGGCGCCGGTGGCCAGCCCGCTCCAGAATCCGGCACGGGGGGAGGGCAGTTTGGTATCCGAGCCATGAAGGTAAAAGCAGTCCACACTCAGGTTCTGATCGTATATTTTAGTGAGGGTCAGCGCCAGCAGCTGCGCCGCCGAGCTGGAATCGTCGCTGAGCAAGGACATCCGGTTCGGGATTTCCCTTGGTTCGGAAGCGAGCCGTTCCAGATTTTGAGCGGCGAGGGAGATATCGCTGGCGAACGAGGGTTCCTCGCCGGCGAGCTCCTCCAATGTCTGATAAACCCGGTGTAAACGATCCTGCCAATCCTGCAGATCGGTCAGGATATCCGGCATATATTGCAGGATATCCCATGTCCGGTTGGTGTCCACTGCGGCGGTATCGTCCGAATTGCTTCCCTTGATCCGCTTCATCTGGATGCCGGTGTCGTTGATTTCATTCACGATCGCCAGCAATTCCTGATACAGCGCGTCCATCGGTCCAGCCGTGACCTTGAAAGCGATGGTGTGAAGGCCCTGCGTGAGATAAATCCCGAGCGGTTTATCCCCGCCCAAGGTGGCGTTGCCGTAGAGGTCGATACCGGTGTGGACAAAGGCCATATCTCTGGCCTCGGCAAAGGGTACCGCCCCGTCCACCTCGATGGTGCGATAAACCACGCCGCCGCTTTTGAGAGGCTGGCTGTACTTGAAGCTGAGGGAATACCACCCGTCCTGCGGGACTTCCACTTCATAGAGCACTTTCTGCCCCATGGTTTTATTGGATTTGTCATCCGTGGCGTTAATCAGCTTGATATAGGCATTGTTCGGCGTCAGGCTGGTGTTTTGCACATTCCGCCCGCGGATATAGGAATCGGATTTTACCCGGTAGTCCTCTCCCTCTATTTGAAGGAGGCCGTCAAATTCCACCGCATCCGTATACTGCGCGCGGTATTCTGCATAACTCAAATCGTCGGAAGGGCGGATCAGTCGGAGAGAACGCAGCAGGATATCTTGGTTCTGGGGCGTAATGTTCAGCGTGTTTTCCCCTTTTTGCAGGGAAAACCGGATTGGTGTACGGGAAAAACGCTCGTAATTCTCCAGATAGCAGAGGGAAGGGGCGTCGGTTTCCCGTTGATCCGGAACGATTTCGTTGCCGTACCGGTCGGTGCGGGCTTCGGTTATATCGTCCTCCCACAAAAACGGGAGGGAACAGGTGGCCTTTGTTCCTCCAAGGGAAACCGCCACCGGGTTTTCAAACATATTTATGCTAACCGGTTCATACTCGGCGAGCACCCAATACTCGCCGGGATCGGGAACATTCAAAATTATTTCGCAGGCGGTGTCTACCGGGAGAAGCACACCATCGGCCTGCTTTTTCACCCCGTCGCCGGAAACCTGAGCGTCCGGGCTGGAAAGCTGCAGTTCTGCCGCCACATCCTGTGCACGGTAGGACACCCATTTCTGTGATACGGCTTGATCGTCCAAGCGATAGGTACGGGGAGTAATTTCCGAATCGGCCGCGTGGGTTCCGCCGGAACAGCCGTTCAGGGACAAAAGCAGCGATGCTGCCAGTAATCCCGCCCCTGCCCGGAGCCAGATTCGTTTTTTCAACATTAACCCCTCCTCGCCCCACCTTGCCCCTCCCCGGACAGCCCGGAGAGGGGCAAGGTGGGCAGACATGAAAAGAAAGAAAAAGAAGAACCAGAAAACGGAAAAGAGTCAAACTATAACGCCGGATTTAAGATATCATTTTTTGCCGCCGCACAGCGGCTGTTTACCCGTTGGCAGCCACCTTATCGTTAAAGGCCTTGAGCTGCTCCTTCAGGGCGGCGTTAACCTTTTCATCGATCTGTGGCGCGACATCGGCTGCCTTAGCGCGGCCTTCGCGGACGTCGGTAATCAGCTTATTCACTTCGTCGGTGAAAATGTTGCTGTAACCGGGGACGATCTTGTTGATATCGCCGCGGATCGAATTCTCAGTGCTCTTGTACAGGGCCTTGAAGCCTTCAGTCAGATGGGGATTCTCGTCAAACTTTGCGATGACGTCCGGATGCTGGGTGCAGGGGATGAACCAGGTCTTCAGCAGCTTGGTATCGCCGTCCACCACGTCTTTGTCGCCGCGGGCAGCGAAGATATCCAGACGCTGGAGGTTGCCTTCCACACCGTAGGTCAGCCACTTCAGAAGCTGGAATGCCGCTTCCGGCTGAGCGCAGCTCTTGGTCAGATACGCGCAGTCCACATGGATCGGAGTTTTCACCGGGGTGTTCTTGTCAAGGCGCGGATACGGCCAGTAATCCCATTTGACCTTGCATTCGTTACGCATCCAGTTGTCGTTCCAGGTGGCGCCGGTCGCCATCAAAGCCGTTCCGTTTTTGAAGGTGTAATGGGTGTCGTCCTTGCCGGTTTCGCCGAACTTTTTAACGTAGTCACTGTTCATGGAGGTGGTTCCGTCGTCCTCCTTGGGATACCGCATACTCCAGGCTTCCAGACCGGGAACCGCGCGCAGTTCAGACAGACGGTTCATCGCCGGCACCCATTTGTTGGTGAAATCAAATTTCTGGTTTTCATAGTCGTACGCCGGATAAAAATACCCTTCATCCTGCGCGGAATACACCTGATCCAGATCTTCCAGCGTAGCGGCTCCGACCGTATCCTTGCTGATTGCCTTTTTCAGCAGGTTGGTGAACTCGTCGATGGTCCAGTCGTAACTGGGCTTATCCAGATTGAGCTCATCCAACAAATCCAGATTAATGGTGACGCCCATCGCGTTGAGCTGGCAGGGCAGCGCGTACAACTTGCCGCTGTAGGTATACGGATCGGTCATGCCAGAGGGCACATACTCCGCTTCCTTGTCGTCCTTCATCAGGTCGTTCAGGGCCATGACCAGACCGCTGGCCACTTCGGGAGCAAAATCGTTCCAGTCGCACCACATCATATCCGGCATATCCCCGGAGGACGCATGCTTGCTCAAAAATTCATTGAAAGCGCCTCCTGTGGAGCCTTCGAAGGGAACCTCCACCACTTCAATCTTGGGATACTGCTTTCGGAACGCTTCCAACACCGGCTGGAGCTCCGCCTGCTCCGCCACTGGGTACCCGATGGAAACCTTCCCTTCCATGGAGTAAACTGAGGGGTCCGCTCCTCCGGAAGAAACAGTGGAAGCAGTGCTTCCATTCGGAGTCTGCTGAGGGGAACAGCCACTCATAATCGCCAAAGACAATGCCGCTACAGAAATCGCCGATAAGAACCTTTTTAACATGAAATAATCCTCCTTTTCCCTATGGTAATAAATTTTTTATTTCAACAGCCGCCACTCACGGCTGCTGAAGCCGGAGAAAATACCAAGACCTCATAACCTGTCTTTCTTTGTGTTTTACCGATTTTTCTTGTCATTCCGCCATCGTCTCCACGACCGCCCCTTTCTCGTCGATCCGCACCTCGTACTGCTCACCGCGATAAAAGAAATGAAACCGCATTTTTCGTATCTGTTTCGGGAGACAGGGACTGCAGGTAACGCCGTCGGAATCGATCCATAATCCGGCAAATCCGAAAATCAGCGCCTGCCAGGTCGCTCCCAACGCGGCGGTGTGGATACCCTCCCGCGCTGTATTCTTCATCACGTCCTGCAAATCGAGGAACAGGCTCTTTTCAAAATACCGCCCGGCGGCTTCCGTTTGCCCCACCTGCGCCGCCATCAGGGCGTGAATGCCGAAACTCAGGGTGGAATCGTGCAGGGTTTTCGGCTCGTAATACGCCCACGCCGCCTGTTTCTGCTCCATGGTGAAATCGCCAGGGCGCATCGCCATCAGCATGAGCACATCCGCCTGTTTGAGCACCTGATACCGCTGAAGGCGGTCGTAGCTGATTTTATGGTATAGCGGGACGTCGTCCTCCTTATAATCGGCGGGGTCAAGAGGCTCCAGCCGTTCAAAGGTATCGTCCTGTATCCATAACCGGCGGCCCTCGTCGTACCGGCGGACGGCCTTTTCCGCAAGTTCCTGCCAGTCGGCGGGCTCTTCCGGCCGGAATGCCAGCCGTTCCGCCAGCCCTTGCCACTCCTGCGGGTATTCCTTCTGCATCCGGGCAACCGCGTCCCGGGCGGCCTTCAGGTTTTCGCAGGCCAGCCAGACGGTGTACAGGTTATTCGCCGTTACGCCGCAGTACTCATCCGGCCCCTTGACAAAGAGGAGATTGTACCGGTCGGCCGCCGAATCGTAGGTGAACCGTGCCTGCCAGTACCGCGCCGTCTGGATTAGCATTTCCGCCGCGCAGTCGCGGAAGAATTCATCGTCCCCGGTCAGCTCCAGATACCGCCTGACCGCATAGGCGATGTCTGCGGTAATATGGATTTCGCAGCAGCCGGTGTCCCAAGTGCCGCACTGCTCGTACCCGGTATCCGACGCCATCCAGGGGTACCGAGCGCCGAGAAGGGAAAATCCTTTGGCGCTGTCCACGGCGTCCCCCAGAGTGTGATACCGGTAAAGCAGCAGGTTTTTCGCCGCCTGCGGGTCGGTGTGCAAAAACATCGGGAGCATGAAGATTTCGGTATCCCAGAAATAGCAGCCCTTGTACCGGCCGTGCATCAGGCCGCGTGCGCCGATGCTGGCGTGCGGGTCGGAACGCGGATCGGTCTGGATTAGCTGGAAGATGTTGTACCGCACCGCTCCCTGCCAGTCGTCCGGCGCGTCTATTTCCACGTCGGCCGCCTGCCAGAGGGTTTCCCATGCCCGGGCGGTGTCCTCCAGCATTCCGTCAAAGCCGCGCTGTCTGCAGGCGTCTGCGGCGCGGGCCGCCTGCCGCGAAGGGGTGGGGCCGTCCCGGTAGCTGTACACCGCCACCAGTTTATCCACCGTATAAGTGTTCCCCTCCCGGATAGGGATAACGGCCTTTTCACCCGCAAAGTCTTTTTCCAGAACCGGCAGCCAGGTGTATCCGCCTCCGTGGTCATCCAGCCGGTATTCCATCGAAACCACCCGCTTGGAATACGCGGTTTTCGCCGTGAGCCCTCCCGCCTTGATGGAGATCGTCCCCCAAAGCTGCGCCACTTCCACATTCTGCATCAACTGGTCGTCGGAGATGGGGAGGTTGACCACCCCGCCATCGATTCCGGTTTCCATCGTCAGTCTTCCGTTGTAATTTTCCGGCGTAACCCGCACCCGGATTGCCGCCGTGTGAACATCGGCCATGCTGAGAAAGCGGACAGTTTCCACCCGGGTCCGCCGTCCCTCCTTGTCGGCCACCGTGTACCGCCGGATTAAGGTTCCGTCCCGCAGGTTCAGCTTCTCTTCATAGTCGGTACGCGTACAGGACAACACACTGCGGCCGTTAAGAAAGATGCGGAATACGGAAAAATCCGGCTGGTTGACCATATCGGTCGTCCCCGGCCTGATATACTCGAAAAAGCCGGATAAAAACGTGGAACGTTCAAAGCCGTGTTTCTTATCTCCCTCCGGCGCGTATCCCCGCACTCCCATGTAACCGTTGCCCTGGCTGAAAACACTCTCTCGAAAATCCAGAGTATCCTCCGAATTGTTTTCACAGGCAATGGTCCATGGGGTAATCTTCAACAATTCCAAATGTTCCACCTCCTTTCCTTCTTGTTATTTATGGTGTTTTCCTTCTCCAAACGCCTGATCAATGGCATATGCCAGAAATCCGGCGCAGGTGGCAAACGCGTCCCCGGTAGCACTCTCTCCCGTCACCTCATCCACGCTTTCGCAGGCAATCCCGTTATCCATCACACAGAGCAGGAGATGCTCCCGCGCCAGATCGCGGTTGCCGGAAAGCAGGCTATTGGCAATGCTGAGCACCCAGGGATGGGGCGCGTGGGGGCAACCGATTTCTGCAATCGGGCAGCCGGCAAATGAATAGGGGTATTCTTCCCGGCGAATAACCGCCACCGTGTTTTTCCACACCTCGTCATCCGGAGAGCAGAAGCCGCGGAACGGCAGCAGAAGCAGACTGCCCGGCGGTTCGTCGTAAACGTCCCAGTTGCCCTCCAGGTCAACCGACCAGGCGTACAGGGGCTTTCCGTCCTTTTCCTTAACGCAGTGCGCGGCAACCGCGGCGCACACATCCTCCGCCATACGGGAAAGTTCTTTGCAGCGCTCCGCAGGCCAAATCCCCTCGTACAGCTCCGCCAAGTCCCGCAGGATTCGACTGACCAGCGCGTTGTCATAGGTCAGGTAGGGGTAAACGTGCATATCGTCCGTGGGTTGGAGCATGGTTTCATACAGCGCGATTTCCGGGTGCTTTTTCTCTGCCAGCAGACGGAGAATGTGCTCCACGCCGGAGGCGATATCCGGCTGGGCGAGCACCGTCCGGTCGCCGGTTTCCCGCACATATCCGGCCAGCGCCAGAACCGGCGCGCAAAGCTCATCCAGCTCAAAGCCCGGTTCGAGCACCGTGCCGTCGATGAAACGGCTGTGGATTCCCACGTTCCGGCCCTGCCGCCCGAACACATAGCCGAGCATTTCCCGGGCGTAGTCAGGGTCCGTCATCAGGATAGCCGGAAAACTCCACAAAAGGCTGTCCCTGTCCCAATATGCGGCGCTGACATAATAGCGGGGGCTGCGCGAGGTGACCAGAACCAGTTCCTCGGTGTCCAGAGTCACGCCGGAGCCGAAGAAAAAGCTGAAAAACATATTCCTGTTTAACAACTCGTCAAGCTTGGGGTCGCCTGCGGAACGTTCCCGCGCCGCCAGCCAGCGGCAGGTCTTTTCGTATTCCTTGTCAAAGCCCTGACGGAGCATTTCTTTAGCCGAGGTGGAAGCCGCGACCTCTTCAAACCCGACGCCGAACCAAAAGTTTTCCGCATCTTCTCCGCCCGGCTCCAGCGTTTCATTTCTCCAGAAACAGTAAGAAACCGCACCGTCCTGTTCCGGGTTGTACTCGCAGCGAGTGTGGGAAATCTCCGGCTGTTCGGTATAGATCGGCGCGAGCGCAAACAGAGAAACGCCAACCCGCATATCCATTACAAACGCATGGTTCCATCCGCTGCCGTAGGCGTGTCTTTCGCCGTCGACCAGTTTGCTCTCATTAATCGAATGTAAGGTTTTGTCCCAACAGCCTTTCAGCCCGTAGCGCACTTGGTGCTCTTTGAAATCCTGATTCACAACTTTCAGCCGGTAACAGAATCCCCGTTCTCCGACCGGAGCGAGTATCACGCCCTCAACCCGCACACCACCAGCCCGAGCGGTAAAGGAAGGGATCCAATATCTGGTCCATTCCCAGGAAAAGTCCGTCAGGAGAATCGCTTCATTATCGATCTCCACGAACGGTGCCATCAGGGGCGAACCGACGATTTCCAGCATCCCCTTCGCCGCCATGTATAGGATGGAGATACCCTCCAGCCCGCCGTCCGATTCCCGAATGGTGGGAAGGGATACGGCTTCGTTCCCTGTTACCAGATAACGCTCCTTCACGCAATTGCCTCCGTTCATTACGGCGCTTCCTGCGGGGATACCCGGAAGCCCTCCGTTTTTCGTCCGAAGCAGGACGCCGAGCAGGACGCTGCTTCTTCTGTTTTTCCGTTCGCTTGGATTGCCCTTTTCCCGTCCTGTGGGGCGCAGCCCCAGAAGAACAGGGAGAGGGGAACGTGCCAACTTCCTTCTAGTTGGGTTATCCCCTTTTCCGTACGAATTCGCAGGTCATTCCCGAATTCGTCCCGGAACGCCGTTTCACCCTCCCCGCACACGAGGAACGCCAGTTTTTCGTAGGAATCCAGCCGGTTGGAAACCGCCGCCCGCAGGTCGGTTTCCCCCATAATGCCATCCCGGTTGAGGTTTACCGGCAGGGCACAGCCTTCACGGAGGAACACCGGAATCCGTTCCAGACCGCAGGGCACCCACATCTCGGTGTTGCCAGAATACGCGTCCCCGCTCCAAAGTTCGCGCCATCCGCCGGCGGGGAGATAGACGTTCCGGCCCTGAGCGCCTTCTTTCAAAACCGGCGCGACCAGCAGATCCCGGCCCAGCATATATTCGTCGTCCCGCGCCCTTGCCGCCGGGTCGTCCGGATAATCGTAGACAAGATGGGCCATCATCGGCCGGGAGGTATGCGCACAATGCTGCGCTTCCTTCCAAAGATATGGGAGCAGGTTCATCCGCAGATTGGCAAACAGGCGATAAACGGGAATAATCCGGCCGTCCTTATTGGCGGCCGCCATATTCCAAGGGCTGCGGTCGTTGTTCCATTGATCCCGCTTGGTCATATAATACTGGCCGTTGCGGGGCTCCGAATGGAACTGCATCACTGGGGAAAAGGCCGCCATCGCCGCCGAGCGCAGATATAGCTCTGTTGAAGGGAACGGCCCGGCGAAGCCGCCGATATCGAACCCCCAGAAGGGGACGCCCGACAGACCGAGTGACAGCCCAGCAGTCAGCTGCCCGCGCAACTCCGACCATTCGGAAACCTGATCGCCCGCCCAGTGGATTGGGTACTTCTGCCCGCCGGTATATCCGGAGCGGCTGAACAGCACACCCTTTCCGGAGCCAAGCTCCTTCTCCAAAAAGGCGTGGTACGCGCCCTCGTATTGGTTGGGGAAATCATTATGCACTTCCTCCACCAGCCGACCGTCGTACAGCCGGGCGGATTCGTCGAACAGGAATTCGCCGCCGTCCGTTTTGAATCCGGCCACGCCGAGTTCCAGCAGGTATTTCCGCTTATCAAACCACCATTTCACCGTCTCAGGGTTGGTGAAGTCAGGCATCAGGGAATTGCCGAACCACATTTCGGTAATGCGGTAGGGCTCTCCCTCCCGGGTACGGATGCATAGCCGGTGGGCCTTCGCGTATTCCTCGTCCAAATCCAGCTGCACCGGGTGGGGTTGCCGCTCGTACTTGATCGCCGGAATCTGCCACAGAACCAGCTTCACGCCGTTCTCATCCAGCGTTTGGATAAAGCCCTTGGGATCCGGCCATTTTCCGTCCGCCGGGAAGGTGAAATCCTCGTAAGTGAAAATGCCCTGTGCTGTCGGCGTGTACTGCGCGTCGTTCCATATGTAAAAGGTTTCTTCATCGCTCCAGGCTTCCAGCACCTGAACGGTTGCCGGGATGGCCAGTTCGTTCATCAACCGAACTTGTTCCAACGCTTCTTTCTGCGTATTCCAGCCGTTGGAGGACATCCAGGGGCCGAACGCCCATTTTGGGGGCAGCGCCGGGGCACCGGTGAAAGCGGTGTACTGCCGAATTTGCTCCGCCGGGGTTCCCGTGAAAAACAGGCCGGAGAATATGGTTCCAGTGCGGGGGCAGCGGGCGCGAACCGTAACCCGAACCCGGTCGCCCTCCTTCTCAAAGGAATATCCCGTCCCCCAGCTTCCCTCCCGGAGGAAGCCAATTCCCTGCTCCGTATAAAAGAACGGGATGGGGAAATAGGTTTTATCCTGCTGGTGCGCGTATTGCTCTACCACTACCGAAAGGGGCTGCTTCCCCATTTGATTGACGGCGTCGAACTTTTCTCCCAGTCCGTAAACTTCGCCGCCTAAAACGGTGAAGCTTTCTTCGAGCGCATACACATACCCCGCCTGATCGACCCAGAGGTCGATTTTGGATGGCAAAACCGCCGCGGCGGCCGAGTCATCCTCGCGCAGCAGGGATATGGCGTTTTTATCCATTTTAGGAATTATACAGGTTTTTTCTTCTTTTGTATTCCTGTTAAGGGAATTCCGTCCTGTGTATTTTTTTAAATAAACGTTTAAGTAATGCCGAAAAACAGAACCTTCTCCTTGTTCAACGCCCCATTCATACTCGACATTTTCCACTGTATATCGGAACCGGACGGCATTCTCCGTCTGAATCGCATCGTATGGTTTTTCCAACGTAATCTTATGCACCGGTGAAAAACCGAAAATCGCGCTTTCTTCCGTTTGACCGTGATCGCGAGCAACAAAAACGTATTCCACCGCGTCCAGCGATGGGGGACAAGAAAAAGAAAAGGTGTAATAAGGGGTATTCCTTGTTTCCGGGGCAACCTCCTGCCAGTCCAGAGAGGGCGGGACACGCCAGCGCAGCATCACGTCCGCGTGATCCCCCGCTTCGTCCAAACGGCATCCGACGCTCACCCGTCTGCCGGCCTCCGGATACAGCGGATTCCGCTGTATCCCGCTGGCGATATGGGGAAACAACCCACAGGGCAAATGCTTAATCTTCATGGCCGCCTCCCAACTTACCTGATGTCTCGAACGGAAGCCCGTTCAATCACTTCCAGCGGAATAATGACATCCCGCTTGGGACCAAAGGGATCATCGATCGCGCCCAGTGCGAGTTCCACCGCCGTCTTTCCCTTTTCCTTGATGTTCTGCCGAATTGTCGTCAAAGAAGGTGATGAGATATTAGCGATGAAGACATCGTCGAATCCCACAACAGAAACATCACCTGGCACTGACAGCCCCGCATCAGCAAAGCCTTTGATTACACCGACTGCCATGATATCAGCCGTAACGAAAACAGCCGTTACATCCGGATGGTTCCTTACTATATCCAGCGCGGTTTCCATACCGTGCTCATAGCCGACATTACCGGGAAAAACAATATCCTGATCGTATGGAATCCCCGTCTCGTCCAATGCGTCGCGATAGCCGAGCAGCCGCTTCTGGTTTACTCCTGCTTCTTCCACCGAGCCGGAAATAAAGGCGATCCGCCGATGGCCGTGCCGGATAAGGCATTGGGTGGCAAGATATCCGCCGTGCCGGTCGTTGGTGCCGATGCTGTGAAAAAAATGATCGTTGCGGTAGCAGTCCACCAAAACCAGAGGTATCTTTGCTTCTTTATATGCATCGATATCGTCAGTCGGGTAAATTCCCAAAATAATAATCGCGTCCAGTCCATAATTCTGAGCGATCTCGACATAGCTCTGGCCTGCGTTGGTACCCGATATCAGCAAACGGTACCCTCTGGTGCGCGCTGTATATTCCGCTGCGCTCAGGAAATCACCGTAAAATGGGTTACTAAACATAAACTCTTTCCCTGGCTCGGTTTGAGGGATTACCACGCCGATCAGGTTTGACTTCCGATAACGAAGCGCACGTGCCGATAGATTCGGCACATAGCCTAGTTTTCCAATTGCTGCATTAACCCGAGCGATAGTTTCCGGCATAATGCTTTCGGATGCTTTATTATTCAGAACATAGGAAACGGTCGCCGTGGAAACGCCCGCTTCCTGCGCCACTTCCCGTATGGTAACACGTTTGGACATTTTTACGCCCCCTACTTATACGTGCAAGTTGATTTTACATCAAGCTTTTGAAAATGTCAAGCATATTATTCAAAATTTCTCCATAATTAAGCGTAACATTTTTATATATATCCTTAGAGTTCTCATATATCCGGTTTTTTACCACTGATAGCTTTAAGCGAATCGGCCGTTTTATGTCCCAACCATTTAAAAAATCCAAACCTACAGTGAAACTGCTTGATAAACCCGGCACTCTTGTGAAAAAGGTTTCGATCGGACATACCCGACTTGAAACGACAATGACATAAGCCTGAATAGAAGAGCACTGCCCGGAGACAAGACCAATCCGTAATCTGTTGTGCAACAGCGTTTTGATAAGGTGGATTCGAGGAACAAGCGAACATGAGATCATCGAAATTAATTAGGGGGCTCAGCTATGGGAAAACACTTTTTTGGTTACGACGACGGAGATTATGCACATACGATCTCAGATAATATGGCAATCGACTCAGACAGGTGTTTTCTGATACGCGTGGGTAACAATATGGCAATGGATATGGATCCAGAAGAATTACATATTATTCCGTCTGGTCAGATGACGAAGAAGACGAATGACTAGAAAATCTCGCTTACCGATTCCATTATCGCGGACTTTATGATATAATATATCCATATACATATCATACTGTTTCGGAGGAACTGCCATGAAGACAAATCCCGCAAAGCAGTTTGTCATCTATTCCCGCAAATCCAAGTTTACCGGCAAGGGCGAGAGCATTGAAAATCAGATCGAGTTATGCCGTCAGTATATTGCCTCCCATTACAGCCAGCAAGAAGCCGATGCGGCTCTCGTCTATGAGGATGAGGGGTTTTCCGGCGGCACACTGGAGCGCCCCCAGTTCAAAAGAATGATGAAGAACTCGCAAAACACGCAGTTCGCCGCGATTGTGGTCTATCGCCTTGACCGCATCAGCCGCAACATCGGCGACTTTGCCAAGCTCATTGAGGAACTGGGCGAACGGCAGATCGACTTCATCTCCATCCGCGAACAGTTTGACACATCGTCCCCCATGGGACGCGCCATGATGTATATCGCCTCGGTCTTCTCGCAGCTAGAGCGGGAGACCATCGCCGAGCGCATCCGGGACAATATGCATGAACTGGCGAAAACCGGGCGCTGGCTTGGCGGCACAACGCCCACCGGTTATGCATCGGAGAGTATTTCCACCGTTACGGTAGACGGCAAGACCCGCAAAGCCTGTAAGCTGAAAAACATTCCTGATGAAATTCATTTGGTCCAGCTGATTTTTGACAAATTCCTTGAAACAGGCTCGCTGACGAAAACCGACCAGTTTTTACTTCAGGGACACTATCAGACCAAGCGCGGCAAGAGCTTTACCCGCTTTGCCATCAAAGGCATCCTCTCCAATCCCGTGTACATGATCGCAGATGAAGATGCCTACAACTTCCTAGTTGAGAACGAGGCCGACCTCTTTTCCGAAAAAGAGGCGTTTGATGGCAAGCACGGCATCATGGCGTACAACCGCACCCTGCAGCGTCCCGGAAAAGCTCATCAGGAGAGGCCGATGAATGAATGGATTGTCTCGGTGGGAAAGCATGCAGGTGTGATACCGGGCGCCAAGTGGGTACAAGTGCAAAAGCTTTTGTCACTGAACAAATCCAAAAGCTACCGCAAGCCCCGCAGCAATGTAGCGCTGCTTTCCGGCCTCCTGTTCTGCGGGAAGTGCGGCGATTATATGCGCCCGAAGCTGTCCGGCCGTCTGACTGCAGCGGGAGAACCAATTTATACCTACCTCTGCACCACGAAGGAGCGCAGCTGCAGCAAAATTTGCGCCATGAAGAATGCAAACGGCAATAACCTTGACGCCAAGGTTATTGCGACGATCAAGAAGTTCGGCAAACAGAGCGAAGACATGGCGAAAGAGATCACACGGATCAAAAAGCGCATCAGCGGCAGCCGCGAGGGCTATGGCGCGGAGGCGGCAAGACTCAAAGAACAGCTCACGGAAACGGAAAGTGAGATTAAGGCGCTCATCCTCTCTCTCAGCAAATCTGAGGGTACGCACGCCGAACAGTATATCATGGAGCAGATCGACGAGCTGCACGAAAAAAACGAGAGCCTGAAAAAGCGCCTTGCCGAGTTGGAGGCGGTCATGCAGCAGCACAATCTTGCCGATATGGAATTCGACCTTATCCGTCAGACACTCTCCGTCATGGGCGATAACATAGACGATTACAGCGTTGAGCAGAAGCGTGCCGCGATTCGTACCTTTATCCGCAAGATCGTCTGGGACGGGGAAAACGCGCACCTCTATTTGTTCGGTAGTGACGGCGATTATGAGTTTCCAGCCCCATCCATAGGAGACACCGGCCCTGACGGAAACGCAGGGGAAAACGGCGAGCCGCTAGGTGAGGATAGCGAATGAAATTCTGATGCATTTCCGGGCGGGGAAAAAGACCGCGCAGGACGTCTCCTTTTCCGAACCAATCGATACCGACAAAGACGGACACCCCCTCACCCTCAGCGATGTGATTGCGGGGGATGACACCATCATCGACGATCTTGATCTGAAAATCAACGCGGAAAAGCTGTACCGTTACATCGGGGAGGTACTGGACGACCGGGAGCGGGAAATCGTGGAACTGCGGTATGGGCTGATCGGGGAGCCCCTGACCCAGCGAGAGGTTGCCTCCAAGCTGAATATCTCCCGCTCTTACGTCAGCCGGATCGAGAAGAAAGCCTTGGAAAAGCTCAAAAAACGCTTTGATCTGGGAGAACGGACCCGGCTTCCGATAAAGCGGGAGCCTTAGCGGATCAACGGATTCCGCCGCGCCCATCCCCCATCTCCCGCCATTCCGGCCGCCGACGTTGACAAATCCGGTATTTCCGGGTATGCTTACCCTCGGAACCAACAGTAAACGTTTAACCAAAACAATAAACCGGGAGGATGTGCAATGAAGCTGCGAGCACCGGCGGTTCCGCTGATTACAGTGGACCCCTATTTCAGCGTGTGGTCCATGGCGGACCGACTGACCGACGACGAGACCCGCCATTGGACGGGAAAGCCCAATACCATCGAGGGAAAAGCGGTCATCGACGGAACACCCTACGCGTTTCTTGGCCGGCCGGAAGGTCTGCCGGTCATGACACAGACCAATCTGGAGATCGACGCGCTGACCACCGCCTATACCTTTGAGGAGGCGAACGTGCGGCTGACCGCCGAATTCACTACCCCTCTGCTTCCGCAGGATCTGGAACTGCTTTCCCGCCCTCTCACCTACCTCTCTCTCCGAATCGCCTCTCTGGACGGCGCCGCCCATACGGCAGAGCTGCAGGTAAGGGCCTCTGAGGAGCTTTGCCTGAACGAAAAAGGCCAGATGCCGGTAATCACCGCCGCGGTTTCCGTTTCACCGGATATCCGGGCTATGCGGATGGGAAGCGAAGGCCAGCCCGTTCTGGCGGTTTCCGGGGATGACGTGCGGATCGACTGGGGGTACCTCTATCTCTCCGCCCGTGGGCCGGAAGCCTCGGTCACGGCAGAGACGGCGGCGGACATGACCTTCCTTTCCGCCCGCGCGGTGCTGACGACGGACGCGGAGGACGAAGCCCTGTTTGCCTTCTCCTATGACGACGTGATGTCCCTGATTTATTTTGGAAAACAGCGGCCCGCCTACTGGAAGCGGGACGGGCGGACGATGGAGCAGCTGATCGCGGCGGCCTATGAGGAATATGACGTGCTGAGAGAAAGCTGCCGCCTTTTCGCGGAACAGCTCACGGCGGACGCGACACGCGCGGGCGGAGACAAATACGCCGAACTGCTCTCCCTTGCCTGGCGGCAGGTGCTGGGCGCTCACAAGCTGTCGGTAGATGAAAACGGGGAAGTGCTGTATATCTCCAAGGAATGCTTCAGCAACGGCTGTGCGGCGACGGTGGATGTCAGCTATCCGTCCATTCCGCTGTTTCTGTTATACAATCCGGAGCTGGTCAAGGGGATGGCGAGGCCGATCTTCCGGTATCTGGAGGAGGGAACGTGGCCCTACGACTACGCGCCGCATGACGCGGGGCAATATCCCCATCTGAACGGACAATGGTATTCCTACGGTACCGATCCGACCTATCAGATGCCGGTGGAGGAATGCGGGAATATGATCCTGATGCTGGCGGCGGTCAGCGCGGCGGAGGGAAACAGCGATTTTGCCAACCGTCACATGCCGCTGCTCCGGCAATGGGCGGCGTATCTGATCGGACACGGCACCGACCCGGAAAATCAACTGTGTACCGACGACTTTGCGGGACATCTGGCCCATAACTGCAACCTGTCCCTGAAGGCGATCATGGCGATCGGCGCCTTCTCCCTCTTTTGCGTTCAGAACGGCGACGACGACGGGGCAAAGCAATACCGGGATACCGCGAAAGCCATGGCGGCACAGTGGATTGAAATGGCCGATAACGGGGACGGGAGTTTCCGGCTCGCGTTCAATCAGCCGGGCACGTTCAGCATGAAATACAACATGGTCTGGGATAGGGTGCTGGGGTTGAATCTTTTCCCTCGATATGTTATGTGTTCCGAATTTGGAAGCTACCGCCGCCGAATGCAGAAATACGGCCTGCCGCTGGACAGCCGGAAGGATTACACCAAATCCGACTGGCTGCTGTGGGTGGGGACAATGGCGCCGAGCCGCGAGGAATTCGAGGAGTTTCTGGAGCCGCTTTGGGCGGCGTACCACGCTTCGCCCTCCCGGGTACCGATGACCGACTGGTATTCCACCGTCACCTCCCTCCAGATCGGTTTCCAGCACCGCACGGTACAGGGCGGTCTGTTCATGAAGCTGCTGGACGACGCCGGCGTATGCCGTTTTTTCCGCTGAACCGGATAAACCGGAAATTGCAAAGCGGCGGAACAATCCGCTGAAAAGCGATGGAAATTCTCCTTTCTTCGTCATGAATCCTTCCTGTTGCGCATAAACTGTGGCAAGATGCCGAGGTCATCCGCGGGGAATACGGCAACAGGGGAAGGGAGAGTCCACGATGTCCGGCGATGTGTTGAACCTGACCACGGAAAATTTCGATGAGCTGGCCGTCCGGTCGGACCTGCCGGTGCTGATCGCGTTCGGCGCACGGCGATGCGCCGAATCCCGCCGTCTGGACGCGGCGGTGGAATCGCTTGCCGTACGCTACCGGGGAACGGTGCGCTTCGGCCGGGTGGATGTGGAGCGGGATCCCAAGCTGACCTCCCTGCTGGGGGCGGGCGGGCTGCCGTCCGTTCTGCTGCTGGAAAGGGGACGGGTGTACGCCCGCACGGGCGGCGCACTGCCTCTTGCGCATTATGAACGTCTGCTCGACCGCCTTCTGGCGGGCAAGCCGGCAGGGCTGTCGGGATAACGCGGCGGCACTTCCCGGGCTCTCCCGCCTGTTTACGCTTGCATGAAAAATCCGGGGGCCTTTAAAAACACTGAAGAAGCACTGGAATTGCAGTGAACTATCCCCGGAAAAGCCCTCTCAAAGCACTCCCCCTCCTTTTCGGATCGATTGTGCGTATCCGGAAAGCGGCGGGAAGCTTGGGGAGGGTTTTTGTCTGTTTGCTTTCCATCCCTCCCGTCCGTTTCCATTTCCCGGTTCCCTATTTTCCGTTTTCTCCCCTCTTTTCCGAAGGATACGCGGAAAAGACCAAAAGGTTTCTCTTCGCTCCGCAAGCATAAAAGAGAGAACGGCGGGAGAACGCAGGTCTCCGGCCTGCGTTGGCGGACGGGAAAAACCACGGCTCCCCTTTTCCTGTTCTTTGTAACTTGTACGAAAAGTCGTCTTCCACCGCCGTCATACCCCAACAAATCACCAAAGTCGCTTTTTTCTAATAAAAAAGCGGAAAACCGGCGGGAATCCATGCTATACTAGGCTGTATGGCCGCGGGAGCTGTTCCCGCGGCATGAAGAAGAATCGGCCGTTCTGTTTCCGCCGGAACAGGCTCGCCCCTTTGCTGACCGGCGGAGAAACGAGGCTCTATGGCAACCCTTTTCGACACGATTTCCCTTTCCCCCGAACTGCTCCGCGCGGTGGGGGACATGAACTACACCGAAGCCACCGATATCCAAGCCGGGGCAATCCCCCGCATACTGGAAGGCCGGGACGTTATCGGCCGGTCCAGCACCGGCACCGGCAAGACCGCCGCCTTCGGCATCCCGGCGGTGGAACTGACCGACGGCGGATGCAAAGAAGCGCAGGTACTGATCCTTTCCCCCACCCGGGAACTGGCGATGCAGATTGCCGGAGAAATGCGCAAATACGCCAAATACAAGCCCGGCATCGGCATTGCCACGGTATACGGCGGGCAGTCGATGGAGCTGCAGATCCGGCAGCTCCGAACCGCCAATATTGTAATCGGCACCCCCGGACGGATCATGGATCACATGCGCCGCCGCACCCTGAAGCTGGACGCACTGCGGCTGGTGGTGCTGGATGAAGCGGACGAAATGCTCAATATGGGCTTTTATGAGGATATCCAAACCATCCTGAGGGAAACGCCGGAGGACCGGCAGACCGTCCTGTTCTCCGCCACCATGCCCCCCGCCATTATGAAGATCACCGCCGAATTCCAGCGGGATCCGGAAATTGTGGCGGTGGACAAGGGACAGCGCACCCTCGACACCATCACCCAATATTTCTACGCGGTGCCGTCGGCGCGGAAAATGGACGCGCTGAACCTTCTGCTTCAGCGGTACGCTCCGGCCCGCTCGGTGGTGTTCTGCAACACCAAGAAAATGGTGGACGAACTGGTCGCTTACCTGACCGACAATGGTTTTAAGGCGGTCGGCCTGCACGGGGATATGAAGCAGATGATGCGCACCCGCGTTATGCAGGATTTCAAGACCGGACGCACCCGCATCCTGGTTGCCACCGATGTGGCGGCCCGGGGAATCGACGTGGAGGATGTGGACGCGGTATTCAATTACGACATTCCGCAGGAATTCGAATACTACATCCACCGGATCGGGCGGACCGGCCGGGCGGGAAAAACCGGCGTATCCTACACCCTTGCCTGCAATCGGATGCAGATCCGCCGGGTGAAGGAAATCGAAGCCTTTGTCAAATCCCCGATCATTGAGCAGCCCCTTCCCTCGGTGGAGGAGATCCTGCTCCGCCGTCAGGACAAGCTGATCGCCAAAGCCGAAGCCGCCATCGAGGACGGTATGGGGGACGGCTGGAAGGGAGCGATAGACGCTCTGGTTGAGAAGGGCTACGACCCGCGGGACATCGCCTGCGCCCTGCTCGGCATGGCGGCCGGGCGGGAAAAGAAGCTGGTTCCCGCTATCCGCCCCATCTCCTCCCGGGAGAGAGAACGCGGCGAGCGGTGGAGCGGGCGTTCCAATGAGCGTGCCGGCGAACGTTCCGGTGAGCGGCGGACAGGGGCCGGGCGGGCCTATGTGCGGCTCAGTCTCGGCCGGAACGGGAAGGTGACTCCCAGCGCGGTGGTCGCCGCTCTGGCCGACGCCAGCGGCCTGTCCTCCGCCGTGATCGGGAAAATCGATATCCGGGCGGAGGAAACCTATGTGGATATGACGGCGGAGAATGCCCGCGCCGCAGCGGACGCCATACAGAACGGAAAGCTCTGCGGCCGGCCGGTTACGGCGGAAGTGGTTTCCTCCAAGCCATATCCCCCTTCCGGAAACCGGGACCGGGGAGGGCGGCCCAGCCACGGCGGACGGCCCTACGGCGACCGGCCAAGGAAGCCAAGCAGCTCCCCCTTTGCCGGATAAGATACGGCCGGTACCTTCGGGCAGACGCCTTTGAAAGAGGCGGCCGAAAACGGTTCCTGCAAAACAATATCGACGTCTGGAAAAAGCGCCCTCGGATCACTGTGGTGACCCGAAGGCGCTTCCTTCTATGTTTCGTATGTTTCTTCCGCGGACAGCCGTTTACGCGGGCAGCTCCACCTGAAATTCGGTGTATTCCTCGCTGCTGGACGCGCGGATCGTCCCGCCGTGCTGTTCGACGATCTGCCGGGCGATGGCCAGCCCCAGCCCGGCCCCGCCGGTATTCCCCGAACGGGCGGAATCCAGCCGGTAAAACTTTTCAAAAACCCGGTTCAGCCGTTCAGGAGGAATCACCGCGCCCCGGTTGCGGAAAGAGATCAACACCCGCTCCTCCCGCGGTTCGACGGAAACCGTGATGGGGCTGTGGTCTTCTCCATAGGAAGAGGCGTTGCGCAGAAGGTTATTAAACACGCGGGCCAGCTTATCCGCGTCCCCCCGAATCACCAGATCGTCCCCAACCCGCACATCCGCCGTTTGGCCGCGGGCGGCCAGAATGGGATAGAATTCGTCGGTCATCTGCTGAAGAAGCAGGGAAAGATTAAAAGGCTGCCGTTCCAGCGTCATGGTCTGCATATTGAAGCGGGTAATCTCAAAAAACTCGTTAATCAACTGCTCCAGCCGACAGGCCTTCTGAAAGGTGATGCTGATATATTGGGCCCGCTGCCCGGCCGGCATATCCGGTTCGTCGTTCATCAGACTGAGATACCCGATCACCGAGGTCAGCGGGGTCTTGATATCGTGCGCGAGATATACCACCAGATCGTTTTTTCGCTGCTCGCTCTCCGCGGCCTCCTGTTTGCGGCGGTTCAGCGTCTGTTTCACCGAATTCAGCTTGACCTGCATGAAATCCAGCTCATTCGGCAGGAGTATCGGCTCCTCGTCCTCGTCGGTCAGCTTATCCACCCCGTCGATAATCATCCGGAAATACCGGATGAAGCGGGCCATAGCGATATAAAATACCAGCAGCAAAAGAAGCATAAAGCCGAGAACAAGCCAGAACTGCTTGTTGTACCAGAAAATTCTCCGAAACAGGGCGACCGCTTCCGCATTGCTCATATCCAGCGTGTTTTCGCAGAACGCCACAAAGGAACGCGCAAAGGGATCCTGAAGCACCCCGTCGATCAGAAAAAAGACGATGAAATAACCGGCCAGCGCGGTGCCCGCCCCAATCAGCAGCACTTGAGCGGCGATGCGCAGTTTCAGCCGACGAAAACTACTGCTCAACTTTATATCCCACTCCCCACACAGTTTTGATGAGGGACGTTCCGCCGGCCGGGCCCTGCATTTTTTCCCGCAGGTGGCGGATATGCACCATCACCGTATTGTTGCAGCCGGCGTAATATTTTTCACCCCAAACTTCCTGAAACAGCCGTTCGGCGCTGATAACCTGTCCGCAGTTCCCGCACAGCAGCCAGAGGATGGAAAATTCAATCGGGGTCAGGGAAAGCGCTTTTTCATTCAGCGTACACTCGTGCGTACCTTTGTTCATAACCAGACCGGCGACCTCCAGCATATCCTGTTCCGCCGGCGCGCCGTCGTTATAGCGGGTGAAGCGGCGGAGCTGCGCTTTGACGCGGGCTACCATCTCCATCGGGCTGAAGGGCTTGGTGATGTAATCGTCCGCCCCCAGCGTGAGGCCGAGGATTTTGTCCATCTCCTCCCCCTTCGCGGTCAGCATGACGATGGGGAAGGTGTGCTTCTCCCGGATTTTCCGGCAGATATCGAAGCCGCTGATTCCGGGAAGCATAACGTCCAGAAGGGCGATATCCAGCCGGACACGCTCGATACAGTCCAGCGCATCCTCCGCCGTATAGCATTTGTAGACGGTCATATTCTCATTTTTCAGATAGACCTCCACCAGATCGGCAATTTCCTTCTCGTCGTCCACGATCAAAACGTTCATTCTGATTCCTCCTTTTCAGGCGGCGCTGCTGAGAAATACTGTCTCATTTCTCCCGAACTTCATTGTATCATGATTCCCGCGGGAAGTGGCTTTTTCTCCTTAGATTTTTTTGAAGATTTTCTTAGATTTTCTTTTATGCAAAGCAAAAGGCCGTGCTTCCCAGGGGAGGGGGAGCACGGACCGAGAAGAAATCCACAGAGTATCACGGGTCACGACAGCGTATCCGCCCATCGCACCGTCTTTCGGTCATAGCACGCATAGGCCACAACCGCGCCCAGCAGCGACAGCATAAAAAGAAAAACCAGCAGAAGGTTCAAAAAGAGGCAGGCATTATCCTCCCGGCAAAACTGCCGGACAAGAAAGGACGGCAAAGGCGGCCATTTGGGCTGCCTATAGGGATACTGCGTCAGAACCGAGGAGGGGATCATCAGGAACGGAAACACGCAGCCGAAATTCCCGGCCAGCGCAGCCAGCAGACGCCGCCGGCAGAGTGGAAGATGCCGCCCGATCCGGAACAGCAGGAAAATCCCGGTATACAGAGCCAGCGCGAGAAACAGCAGGCTGACCCCCGCCGCGGCGACGGTAATCAAAAAGTCGCCGTCCTGCACCGGGACGGAGTACCGGCCCTGCCCCTCAAACCGCAGCAGTCCGCCGACGCTGGGAACCAGAATGGCCGCCGACAGGTAAGCGCCCACAAAAAGAAAGAGTAAATATCCTATGGCACCCGCCAGAGAACATCCTCTGCCCCGCATTCCACGTTCTCCCCCCTGCCGGGTTCATTCGATACCACGGGGATTCGTTTTCGCTGCCCCGGTATCCATTTGTCTCCCATTCCCCCGGTTTTTCTCTCTTGCGCTCTTTTGTCTTCTCCGACGACGCGATACGCCTCTTTTCGACACGTCCAGTATAGCACGCAAAAAAGGGGACTGTCATTGCACAATCTTCAACATTTTCACCGTACCCCTTTAAAAAAGTGCAATTATCCGGTTGTTTTGTGTATATGTATCACATATCCTGAAATTTCCTCTATTTGTACAAAAAGCAATGTGCCGTCCGCGTTATCTTTTGTACACCAGAGGGGAAAGGCCGCTTTCCGCAAGAAGGGTGCGACAGGTTTCCCCCATCCGCTTCACCAGAGCACGGCATCCTTCCTGCGGACGGGTGGGGATCGTTGCGGTTTGAACCAGACGGAAGCCCCTGTCAAACAAGCCCGCCGACGTTTTAGTTCCGCCGATATCCACGCCGAAATAATAGCCGCCGCTGTGCATAATTTTGCCCTCCGCAAATTTATCAAGCTTAGATATAATCGGTTCAAAATTCCCGCCGATGCGGTTTCCCGCAGGGGTAGAAAAGCGGGCTGTTGAACAAAACCAATGACAGAAAAAACGACACCGTAAAAGGGAAAGGAGGCGTTTCCGTTTTTTTGTTTTCATGGGAAGCGGGCCGGGGATCACTCCTCTTCCGCCGGAACGGCGGATTCCTCCAGCCCTTCCGTATCGCCCAGATCGAGCGTTTCCACCGTCCGTCCGGAGACGATCAGCGCCACCCCCTGAGCCGCGGCGTTGCGGCCCAGTTCGGAGAAAACCAGCTTCACCGGGATGCCGGTATACACATGAGCGGCCAGCTGCTTTTCCACCGCATCGGAAAACAGGCTGCGGTAAGCGGTCAGGTCGCCGTACAGTACCACCAGATCCGGATTCAGCATATTGAAAAGGATGCTGAGGGACAGGCCGAGATATTCCCCCATCCGCCGGAACAAATCCACACACAGTTCGTCACCGTTCAGGCCGGCGGTTCCCAGCGTTTTATACCCGGTGCTGCCGATACTGTCGATATCAGCGCTGGTTTTCCGTCCCTGATTCACCTGTTCGACAAAACGGCGCACCAACCCGTTGCCGGAAACGTATTCGTCCAGACAGCCGCGGTTGCCGCAGGAGCAAAGCGGGCCGTCGGGTTCCACCGGGATGTGGCCGAATTCTCCGCTTTTTCCGCTCGCGCCTAGATAGAGCTGTCCGTTCGCCATCAGGGACATGCCGATTCCGTTATCCAGACGAAGCAGGACGGCGTTCTGCGCAATCCGCATGAAGGAGCTGCCGAAAGCGCGCTCCGCCACCATGATGCAATGCGGGTCGTGCATCAGAAGCGTCGGGCAGCCGTACCGCTGTTCCAGCATTCTTTGGAGAGGGACATCCTTCCAATGCTGAACATGGGGGAAGTACACCGACACACCGTTTTCCACATCCACAAAGCCCTGCACCGCCAGCCCAATCCCCAGAATATGCTTATGAGGAAAGGCTTCATGAAGAATTTCATCCAGCAGGGAAAGCAGGGTTTCGATCACACAGTCGTAATCGCTGCGGGCAAACAGCCGAAGCCATTCCCGCACAATTCGGCCCTTCATATCGGTCACCACGCCGCAGATGCCGGACAGATTGAGATCCACGCCCACGATATAATGATCGTTGGCGTTGATATCCAATTCGGTCGGCTTGCGTCCCACATTGGTCACCTGTTTGCCGGTATACACCACATAGCCATGCTCGTGCAGAAGGCCGGTCAGGGAAGACACCGCGCCCCAGCTGAGTCCGGTCAGCTTCTGAAGATCCCGCTTGGAAATCGGACCGCTCTGCTTGACGGACGCCAACAGCGTCCGGATATTGTTTCTCCGAATCTGGGAACTGTTTCTCGGGCTCACCATGGAGACTCCTCCTCCTATCCGAATTGGGAGCGGCCCCCGCGTTCCGGGAAG
>CAJJLZ010000001.1 GCA_905192745.1 uncultured Oscillospiraceae bacterium | reverse complement strand
CCGCCGACGCGGCGGCCTCCGCCAGTGCGAAGCAGACGAGCGAGATCGCGGCTGCTGAGCGGATGGGGATGCAGTTTTATGCGTATGCCGCCAGTGCGACAACGACGGTAACGTATCCCTATGTAGATATTCCTCAAGATGGAGATATTGGAACAATGATTGATTATATGGGGTACCACACGGTTACAAATACGTCTGCTCCAATATACAAACTCAAGATGCATGCAAGGAACAACGGCAGATATGCAATAGCAAGTCCGCAATACTATGCCATGATTGATGGAAGAATGGTAATTGCGACAAGAGCCAATATCGGCGGACAGCTACAAGTGGAGATCGGGGATTATGTTCAAGTAAGATTTAAAACAAGTGCCGGCATTATACGAAATTATGATTGTATTATTGGAGAAGAGAAGAAAAGTAGCGAGACTAATATCTGGGGGCATGATAACGGTAGACGGGTGGTAGAAATGGTTTACCACGATTACGATCCACCAACAGGATACAATAGTCCTAAAAATAATCCCTGGGGTGCAGGACGGGTGACCAGAATAACGAAGGTCGGCAAATACGGAACGTTTATGTAAGCAGTATCGCTTCATATAAACTGAATGTAGCCATGCCCTTAGAAGGGGCATGGCTACAGCCATATATCACGCAACATAAATTGTCACAAAATAGACTCTAACGGAACAGATAAAATGTCCTTTTTTTCCTGATGAACAATTTTAGACTCTTCAACCAGTTGTGTATCATCAGAAAGTATGGTTATGTTCGGGTTTTCAATTGACGCTGCGGCATAATCTTCAATCCATAAATCTTTAACTGTTAATTCATTGTCCCTGATTGTCATATATCCATAAATATTTTCTCCCCACCCCACATAAAAATAAAAGATGCCGGGATAGGATGGATTATCAGAAAAATAATATTGTATTGTTCCGGTCACAAAATCATAATCACCAATTTTCTTTATCGCGTCGTCAAAGGTATAAACGGATACCTCCGAAGCTTCGTGCATGAAAATAAGTTCCTGAACGTCATTATTATCCAAATCTCTGAAATAAAAACTATTTGTATTTTTAGAAGGGTCTTTTTCGTAAAAGCTTTTCAAGAATGCAATATAAGCGCTTTGTGCGGCAGCCGCGGATGTTTTTGTCACGGAAGAAGAAATTGCAGCCGTTGATGCCCCTGTTGTTGAGGATATTCCATCCGATTCTCCTCCACTCAAACCGGCAGGGGCCTCTGTACATCCTCCCAATAGCAGTGCGGCGGCTAATATCGCCGCCGTTATTCCGGTTGTCCATCGTTTCATTTGATTTGACCCCTTTCAGCGTTTCGATTTTTTGTTGTAAACGGTCTAGCAAAAGGCCGGCGGAAACTCTCCCGTCCTCCGGGGGAGGCGCGCACAGGATCAGGAAGGATACGAACGCCTTCAAAAGGCGTGGTCACCCAATGCATTCCAACGGTGTAAAGGCGATATCTTTGTTCTCCTGATAAGATATTCTTGATTCTTCAATTAATTGTTTGTCACTGGAATATTCCATGACTCTATCACGACTTTCCTCTTTTATATATCGTCCCGTATAATCTTCATCCCATAATTTTTCATACGTCAATGCATTGTCTTTAAGAGTCAAATATCCATACTGTTCCAATCCGCCGCTTACAGTAAAGTATAGTATACCAGGATAGGCGGGATTTTCAGAAAAAAGCAATCTCAGCGTTCCTGTCATAAAATCCCGACTTCCAATTTCTGTTACCCTACCATCAAAAGTATACACTTTTATCTTGGTACCTGAAAGTCTAAGAATCAGTTCCTGAACGCCATTATTATCCAAATCCCTGAAATAAAAACTATTTGTATTTTTAGAAGGGTCTTTTTCGTAAAAGCTTTTCAAAAATGCAATATAAGCACTTTGTGCGTCGGCCGTGCCGGATATTTCTGTCACGGAAGAAGAAATGGCAGCCGTTGACGCCCCTGTTGTTAAGGAAGTCCCATCCGGCGATACGCCGCCTGAACGTGCAAGCGTTCCGGCGCATCCGCCCAACAACAGCGCGGCGGACAGGAGGGAGACGGTCAGGCCGGTTGTCCATCGTTTCATCGCATTTATCCCCTTTCGGTGCTCTGATTTTTTATTCTCAACGGCCTGACAAAAGGCCGGCGGAAACGCTCCCGTCCTCCGAGGGAAGGCGCGGAAGGCTGTATTGCAAAACAAACGGCGGATTTCGTAAGCCGCGGATGGAGAGGGACGTACCAATGACGCCAAAGGGGTATCCGTTCGCCGCCATTGGAATTTGCAGGAATACCGCGTTACAGGAAATCTCTCCGCCGTCCAAACCTTTTCTCTTTGCCCGGTAAGAAAAAACGATATTTCTTTGCGATGGTTTACAAACGGCCCGAAATCTTCTCTTTAATTTATGAAGCGGATCAAAAACCGCGCGGAAGGCAACCGGCCGATTGCCCGCCGATTCGCTTTTTCCGCCGAAGGGCCGCGTCTGCTGTTTTCATTTTCTACACAAACAGTATACGAGGAGATCGGTTCTTTATCAACAATCGTAACAATTTCGTCAACGCTGGTTACGATATTGACATCAATCGATTCGGCGGCTTGCAAGCCGGGCTTGATAATGAAGGGAGAGGACAAGCTTGACACGGGAAAACGACACGATTCTGGAACTCTGTAAATTTCTCCATCCCAATCCGGCAAAGCTGGAGGAACAGATGGCGGCGCCGCTGGATTATCCTTACATACTGGGGCAGCTTCTGTTCCATCGGATGGGCGCGGCGGGGTATGCCACGCTCAAACACTGCGGCCTGTTGGGACGCGTTAACCGCGAATTCCGGAACACGCTCAAAACCATATATGACAGCGGCGTGGAGAAAACCGACAGCTTTCTCCGGGCGTTGGAAGGAACACGGGGAATCTGGGACGCGGCGGATTTTCCCTACGCTCTGCTGAAGGGAGCCTACCTGGCCGGGCTGTATCCGGTGGGGCTGCGTACCTCCAACGACATCGATATTCTGATCCGTCCCGGGGACATCACCGCTTTGTCCGGCCTTCTGAAAGACGCAGGTTTCCGGCAGGGACACATCCGAAACGGCGTTTTTACCCCGGCCACGAGAGCCGAAATCATCTCCTCCCGCATGAACCGGGGAGAAACCACGCCGTTTATCAAAAGGGTGGACCTGCCGGGGATGGAATATCTGGAGCTGGACGTTAATTTTTCGCTGGACTTCAAGCCGGGAAGGGAGGGCAGCGCGGTGGAAGCCATGCTGGAGGATTCCCGCCGGAGCCTTTTCGGGAGCCTGTACACCCTTTCGCTTCCGGATTTTTTTCTCCATCTCTGCGCGCATCTGTTCAAGGAAGCCACGGTTATGAGCTGGGTGGAGATGGGCCGGGATCTTTCCCTTTACAAATTCTGCGACCTGTATCTGCTGATCGATCGGTTTCTGGAGGAATCGCTGGGCCGGGAAATCCAGCGCCGCGTGGAAAGCTTGGGGCTGCGGAAGGAATGCTATTACGCGCTGCTGCACACCCGGCGGTTGTTCGGCATTGAGAATTGGGAGCTTGACCGGCTGATCGCGGCCATTCGGCCCGACGATCTCCGGTTTCTGAAACAGATTATCGATCCGGCCGGAGGCACGCTGTACGCTTACGACATGGAATTCACCGAATGGATATTCTGTTCGAAAAGGAGGGAGCATCTGCATGAAGAGCGGAATGAACAGAGAAATGGAAAATAGACGGGAAAAGCGGGAGCTGGAAATGTTCCGGAATCCGGGCGCGGGAAAGCTGATTACCTTCTGCGGTCTGGACGGCTGCGGTAAAACCACGCAGATACGCCGTTTGGTCCGGTATCTGGAAAACCGGGGACTACCGGTGTTTCTGACCAGACAGCCGACCGATTTCGTCCGGGAATCGGAAATCTTCCGGAATTACATGGACACGCCGGAGCATGGGGATTTTGATTACCGCGCGCTCTCTCTGCTGTGCGCCTCGGACAGAGTGCAGCACTCCAACCGGGTGATCGCCCGGAAGCTGGAGGAGGGGGCGGTTGTTATCAGCGACCGGTATTTCTACTCCTGCCTGGCCAATCTGCGGGCCCGGGGATACGCGCAGGACGCCTGGATCTATGAAGTTGCCCGGTTTATCCCCAAGCCCGATCTCGCTTTTTTCCTGGATGTGGACGTGGAAACCGCCGTCCGCCGGGTGCGGGCCAGAGCGGAAGAACGGGACCGGTATATCGACATCCCCCTGCAGCACCGGCTGCGGGCGGAATATCTCGCGATCTCCGCGGAAAACGACGGCATTCTGTTCTCCACCGCCGCGGAGGACGAAGAGCAATGCTTCCGGCGTATCCGGAGCGAGGTGGATCGCTGTGTTTGAAGGGATGTATGGAATGTCCTGCGTGGAGAATCAGGTGCTGGCCATCCTCCGGGAAAGGCGGAACGATATCCGGCCGCTGTATCACAACAGCGCCGTGCCCTTGCGGGAACTGTTCTTTTCCCTCGTTGTCCGGGGAGAAAAGCCGTACCGGTTTTATCTCGTACCGCGCATTCAGGAGGAGCTGAAGGCGTTGGGACTGATCTCCCTCACTCTGCAGAAAGGACAAAGCGCGGATACCCTGCGGGAACAGGTTCGGCACAGCGGGAAGGACGCCGTCCTTGTACGGGTAACGCCGGAATGTACGAAATCCGTTCTCCACGCGCGGGGATTCCGGGAGGATCATTATGTTCGGGCGGTATCTTGCGGCGACGGGTTTCTGTTGTATAATGATATTCCCGAAGCCGTCGTTCCCCTCGGCGACGACGCGTTTGGCGACATCCTCACCGGCGATTCGCTTCACCTGTCCGTGCGGGGGGATGTGGACGGCCGGGTGAAAACGCGGCTATGGGACAATCGCCGGTTCCGGCCGGAACAGACGAAGCCTTTTTCCCTTGCGGAAGCGGAATGGGAAAGGGGCGGGGCGGCCGAAAGGCTGCGGGATCTGCTCGGCGTGTATAAAATCATGCGGTACCGGATGCAGGCCTACTACGGACAATACGTCGATACGGATTTTATCGGGCGGACGATGCCCCTGATTGAACAATACTATATGAAAACGGAATACTGGAATCTACGAAAAAGCGCGCCCGGAAACGCGCCGGAAGCGCTGTTGGATGAGCTTCAGCGCCGGGACGCGCAAATGATGAAAATTCTGATGGAAAGGCTGGAGGAAAAGCGATGAAAAAGGAAGTTGACCGCATTTTGATGGAACTGTGTTTTCTGGAAGAAGCCCCCATGCCGGCCATGACGCTGAAGGAAGAGCTGGGGCTGGACAGCCTGCGTCTTGTGGAACTGATGGTGGCGCTGGAGGAGGCTCTCGCCGTTCAACTGGAGGAAAGCGACCTGGATCCGGCGGAGCTGGTAACCGTGGGGGACGTTTACCGGCTGGCCGGGAAATATGAGGCGACACGGGAAGGACGGGGGCTACGGGAGGCGGCGGACGATGCTGTATGAATACATACGGGAACGGATGCTGGCCGCGCCCGCGCAGACAATCGGCGACGAGGAACGGCGCATCTCCTACCGCGAGCTGCTGAACGAAGCGGAAACGCTGGGAAAGCGGCTGAAGGAACGCGGGGAAGCCAAATACGGCATTTTATGCCGTTCCGAGCTGAACGCCGCCCGGGCCCTTCTGGCCTGTCTGTATGCCGGAAAGACGGCGGTACCGCTGTCCTTCCGGTATGGCGAAACGCACACCCGGAAAATCACCGAGGCTGTCCGTCTGTCCCACGCGCTTACAGACGGCGGAATCGAACCACTGGGTCCGGCTTTCCCGGAAACCGAGGATTTATCCGACGTTGCCCTGATTATGTGTACCTCCGGCACCACGGGGACGCCGAAGGGAGCCATGATTACCGAAAAGAATCTGCTCGCCAATCTCCGGGATATCGCGGGATATTTCCATATTCACCACAGGGACCATATTCTGATTGCCCGGCCCCTGTATCACTGCGCCGTGCTCACGGGGGAGTTTCTGATCTCTCTGGTGAAGGGACTCACGATTTCGTTTGCATCCGGCGGATTCAATCCGACGATGCTGCTTCGCCGGATCCGGGAGCAGAACGTCACCGTGCTGTGCGGCACGCCCACGCTGTTTTACCATCTGTCGGCCATGGCGCTGAGGCAGCGGGAGTCCCCGCCGCTGCGCGTGATGGCGGTAAGCGGCGAGTGCATGACCCCGCTCGCGGCGGAACAGATGCGAAGGGCCTTTCCCGACGCGCAGATTTACCATGTATACGGCCTGACGGAGGCCAGCCCGCGGGTCAGCCGTCTCCCCCCCGAACGATTCGACGACTATCCGCTGTCGGTCGGGTTTCCCCTTCCCTCTCTCCGGGTACGGATTGTGAACGGCGAACTGCAGGTGGCCGGGGACAGCGTGATGAAGGGCTATTACCGCAACAGGGCGGCCACCGAAAAGGCGATTGCGGACGGCTGGCTGCATACGGGAGATATCGCGGAAATGGACGAACAGGGACAGCTCTTCATCAAATGCCGCCGGGACAATCTGATTATCCGGTCGGGGATGAATATCTATCCGCAGGAAATCGAAAACGCTCTGAAGCAGGACGGGCGGATCGCCGACGTGCTGGCCTTCGGCGCGCGGGATCCGGCGGTGGGGGAACGGATTCATCTTCATGTGGTCTCCTCCCTGTCCAAGCCGGAAATATACGCGGTATGCAAAGCAAGGCTTCCCGGATTCCAGCTTCCGGACGTGCTGGAGCTGGTGACGGAAATCCCCAGAAACGCATCCGGAAAGGTGATACGAAAGAAGAGCTGACCTTCAACGCGGCGGACAGGCCGTATTTTTGGGAAAGGAGACAACGATATGCATTCATTGATTGCGGAGAAAGAAGCGGCGTTCCCCACTCTTTCCACCGTGCTGGAGATTCTGGCGGAGGTATTGGAAATTTTCCCGGAGGAGCTGGCCGCCCTGCCGGAGGACGCGGACCTGACGGACAAAGGAATGGATTCCCTCCGCTTTATTCAGTTTATCGTCGCGGCTGAGGATCGGCTTTCAATTGAGATTCGGGACGACGACCTGCTTGCATCAAACTCGGAAACCATCGGGACGCTTTGCGGCATGCTGCGGACCTATTTCGAGCCCGATCCCCCTTCCGATACGACCGCTGAGGACGCCGTCCCCGGCCGGGAAAACGGAGAGGACGCGGCGGACGGGGAGGAATGATCCGTTTTTTCAATCCCGCTGAACCGCCGAAAATCGTTTTGCGATTCTGAATGGAGGAATTTTCAATGAAAAAGACGCTGCCGATCGTCCTCGAAAACGCGGCGATCGTTACCGAGTGCTGGACCTTCGAAAAGCTGGCTATCATCCAGACCTCTCCCTTGGCGGAGGACTGGCTGGCTTCCCATTTCCGCCTGTATATCGATCCCTGCTTCTGCGCCCATTTCGGGGAAACATCCGACCTGCACCGTCCCATGTATTATGATGATATTCTGCATTCCCGGCAACTGGATTATCAGTGTTTCACCCCCGAAACCATTGTCGGCGCCGTGAAAGAACAGATAGAGGAAGGACGTTATGTGAGCCTGTATTCGGACTGGTCCCTCGGCCGGGGTGAGCCCCGCTTTCACGAACTGCTCTTTTACGGCTATGACGACGAACAACGGGCCCTGCTTGCGCCGGTATTGAGAAACCGTAAGTTTTGCCCGGTATGGATTCCCTACGCGTATATGGAATCCACCTTTCCATTGGTTCTGAACTGTTTGAAGGCCGACCCGCCGAGAGAACAGCACATGGCCGTCCATTATCAGGGGCTGATGACAACGTATTCCCTGCGAAGCGATTATCCTACGGATTCCTGCGTCTATATGGCGATGGATAAAATCTACAAGGAGTTTTGCGGCACCCTGTCCTCCGTATCGATTATCGGGGATTATCTGTCCACCTACGACGCCCCCGTGTATTATACCGGATCCGGCTGTATGAAGGCGCTGGAACAAATCCTGCTCTGGGAAATCCAGGGAAAGCCTTTTGCCGATTGCTTCAGCGGGATTACGATGGTTTTGAAAACCATGCACGAGCACCGGAAGCTGCTGCTGCTTTCCATGAAATACGTCCAGAAAACATGGGCTCTTCCCGATTCCTGCGTCGGCGCTGAAATCCGGGACTATCAAAGCTGCTGCGAGCAATTCCAGATATGGTACTGTCTGGGGCTGAAATATGAACAGACGGCGGACAAACGGATTTTGCAGCAGATGGTATCCGAGCTGTTTTCCGCCTTTTCCAAAGAAAGGCAGGCGCTGCAGCGGTTCCACCGCAACGCTTCGGAATATCGGGCGCGGGAACGCTCCCAATGATCGCCGGGCGATTCCGGGCGGCCTGTCTGTTCCGGAGCCGCTTTTCGCCTTTATTCCGTGGGGAATGACACCGCCTGTATACCTGTATATGTAGAATGGAGGATTCTTTGTGAACAGTATTCATCCCATTGCCGATGATCCCCTGCTCCATCAGCTTCCCAGTTATGCCCATCCCCTGAGCATTCTGCTATTGGATAAGGAGCGGAATTTTCCTTATCTGCTGAACGACTTCATCCTGCCGGCGGCCGACACGGAGCGGGGGGGATTGTGCAACGCGGCGTACGACTGGATGTACATCGGCCACGGCGCGATGTCCTATGAATGCGGCGTATTCCCGCGGGATATGCTGGAGGAGCCGGAGGCGCTCCTTGATTTCCTGCTCGCCATGCTTCGGCACGGACGGTACTGCCTGATGAATCTGGACGAATTCCACTGCCGTTTTTCCAACCGCTATCACCGGGAACACGCGGTCGGCGGCTTTCTGATTAACGGCATGGACACGGAGCGGGAGCAGATTTCCTTGTGCGGTTACACCAAAAAGGGCCGTTATACGCAGAGTCTCCTTTCTTTGGCGGAATTTCTGCGGGCAACCGACGGTTCCTCCCCCGGCCTGATTATTCATTGTCTGCGGCCAAACCGGACGACTCCCTCTCCGACATTCGACGCCGCGGCGTTCTTTCGGCAGATTCGGGCGTATGCCGACCCCGACGGGCCGGCGGGTCAGCCGGCCGGCTATGTTTATGGACTGGCCGCCCTATCCGTTTTTATCGACCAAATCGTCTCGGCCAGAAAACAGAGAACGGCGGTTCCCACCGGCTCCGCCCTGACCCTGCGGGAGCATACGGTCCTTATGGGCGCCCGTCTGTCCTATCTGGCGGAAAAGGGCATACTGGAGCCGGAATTCCCGGCGCGGTTTTCGAAAATCCGCCGTCTGGCGGACGATATCGCCGCGCTGGCGACGGCCTGTTCGGATACCGGGCGGCAGCCGGTCGGTGAATTCTACTCGCTGGCTGTCGACTATCGGCGGACTCAGACGCTTTCCCTGCTGGAGGAAATGGAGAAAAAGGCCATTCATCTGCGCCGCGAGGAACAGCTCTTTTTCGCGGAGTTGGAGCGCGCGGAGATACGGGAGGGAACGGAAAATGCGTAATGCCTGTCAGCTTCCGGTCACGCTGAATCCGCCGGTCCGGACCTATCCGGGCTACGCCTTTGTGCTCAGCCTTTTGTTTGCGGAACCCGACCGCTGGTTTCCCTGGCTGCTTAACAACTACATCCTTACGCTGGGGAACAGCGACGGCACACGGTACGAATTTCTGCCGGCGGATCCCTTCCATATCGCAGAGGGAGTGATGAAGCACTATACCGTCAGCCTGTCGAAGGAGATGATCGACGACAAGCGGGCATTTTCCTCCATCCTGGGTGTCCTTACCGCCATGATCCGCCGGGGATACGCCATGACCTGCTGGATGAATGAAAAATACATTCCCAACCGGCGGGCCTATCAGACCTACGATTTCGACCATGACAATCTGGTGGTGGGCTATGACGACGGCGGACAGACGCTCACTCTTCTGGGATACTCCCCTCAGGGCGTATACGGTGCCGTCCGGGTTTCCGCGGAACAGATGGCCGAATCGCTGAGGAACAGCGGACAAGACCAGATCGTATGGAACTTCCTGAAGCCCAATCCGGATTTTTTGCCGGTATTCGATGCGGAAAAGACCCGTGCCCGGATACGGGACTATCTGGAATCAACCCCCATCAACGCGCTGGGATATACGGAATTCTACGGCCTGTCCCAATGGGTTACGGGGCTATCCGCCACCCGAAGGCTGGCGGATTATCCCGTTGAGGAAAAAGGGCGGTACGACATCCGCCTGTATTCCTTTCTGCGGGACCGCACCTACCTGATGCGGGAGCGCGCGGGCTATATGATGGAGAATGGCCTCGTCCCCTCCGACGAAGCGCTGCTGCGGGAATTCGGCGCAGCCGCGGATCTGGCCGCCGTCACCCATATGCTGGCCGTAAAGTACAACGCGTCCCATCAGCCGAAATATACGGCGACGATCCGGGAAAACATCGGCCATATCGTCCGGATGGAGGAAACGCTCCTGCCCCGGCTTCTGGACTATTAGTTAATAAAACGGGAAATTTTGCCCCGGCTTCCGTTCAGGGAAAGCCGGGGCAAAAAAACTGTTGCGTATAAGCGAAAAAAATGGTAATGTTAATCGTTGGGCGCCGGTTTGCTTTATCCGGCCCTATCTCGCCGTTTGGAGGAATCGTTTTGCCGGATTTAAGCCGTTTACGCAAGGAAATTGAAAAGCGCCGCACCTTTGCCATCATCTCCCATCCCGACGCGGGAAAAACCACCCTGACCGAAAAGCTCCTGCTGTATGGAGGCGCGATCGCGCTCGCCGGCTCGGTCAAGGGAAAAAAGACCGCCAAGCACGCCGTCTCCGACTGGATGGAGATCGAAAAGCAGCGCGGCATCTCGGTCACCTCCTCGGTAATGCAGTTCCACTACGACGGCTACTGCATCAATATTCTGGACACTCCGGGCCACCAGGACTTTTCGGAGGACACCTACCGTACCCTGATGGCGGCGGATTCCGCCGTGATGGTGATCGACGCCGGCAAGGGCGTGGAAAACCAGACCCGCAAGCTGTTCAAGGTCTGCGTGATGCGGCACATCCCGATTTTCACCTTTATCAATAAAATGGATCGGGAGGCCCGCGACCCCTTCGATCTGCTGGACGAAATCGAGAAGGAGCTGGGGATCCGTACCATCCCGATGAACTGGCCGATCGGCTCGGGGAAGGAATTCAAGGGCGTTTACGACCGGCAGCGGGAGGAGATTCTCTCGTTTGTGGCGAACAACGGCCAGCGGGAGGTGGAGACCGTCGAGGCCTCTCTCGGGGATGAAAACCTCGACGCGCTGATCGGCGCGGACCATCACCGCACCCTCGCCGACGATATCGAGCTGCTGGACGGCGCGAGCGACGAGCTTGATCTGGAAGCCGTGCAAAGCGGGACGCTTTCCCCGGTATTCTTTGGCTCCGCGCTGACCAATTTCGGGGTGGAACCCTTCCTGAAGGCATTTTTGAGCATGACTTCCTCTCCCCTGCCGCGGGAAGCGGAGGAAGGGGTAATCGATCCGGTGGAGCAGCCCTTCTCCGCCTTTGTATTCAAGATTCAGGCCAATATGAACAAGGCGCACCGGGATCGGGTCGCCTTTATGCGGATCTGCTCCGGCCGGTTTGAAAAGGGTATGGAGGTTATGCACGTCCAAGGCGGGAAGAAGATCAAGCTTTCCCAGCCCCAGCAGCTGATGGCGCAGGAGCGGGAGATTATCGAAGAAGCTTATGCCGGGGATATCATCGGCGTATTCGACCCCGGGATCTTCTCCATCGGAGACACCCTGTGCGACCCGTCGGTCAAGTTCCGGTTCCGCGGCATCCCCACCTTCGCGCCGGAGCATTTCGCCCGGGTGCGGCAGGTGGACACCCTCAAGCGCAAGCAGTTTGTGAAGGGCGTCACCCAGATTGCGCAGGAAGGCGCGATCCAGATTTTCCACGAGCCCCACACCGGCATGGAAGAGGTGATCGTCGGGGTGGTCGGCGTTCTGCAGTTCGAGGTGCTGGAATACCGGCTGAAAAACGAATACGCGGTGGATATCCGGCAGGAGCCGCTTTCGTACCAGTATATCCGCTGGATACAGAACGAGGAGTTCGATCCCAAGGCGCTGGACATCACCTCCGACACCCGGCTGGTGCAGGATTTCCGGGACCGGTATCTGTTGCTGTTCACCAACAGCTGGAACATTAACTGGGCGGTGGAGCACAACAAATGGTTGGAGCTTTCTGAATTTGGAATATAAACGGCGATCGTCCGGGGCAAGTACCCCGGACGATTTTTTTATGTTCGATACTTGACAGCCTCTTTCGGCCGCGCTATAATGCAACTGTGATATCACTAATAGCACAGTTGCGGAAAGGAGACGGACTATGCTGGATATTGATCCGCACAGCCGGGTGGCGATCTACGAGCAGATCAAGACCCAGATTATGGAGCTGATCGCCATGGGCGTGCTGAAGCCCCATGCCCAGTTACCCTCCATCCGTGCGCTGGCAAGCGAGCTTTCGCTGAACTTCAACACGGTAAAAAAGGCCTTCGGGGAGCTGGAAAGCGCCGGGGTGATCTATACTCTGGCGGGCCGGGGCTGCTTTGTCGCGGACGGAGCGCTGAAAAGTCCCGCTCTGCGGGAAAAAGCGGCCCGCGAACTGAGGGACGGCGCGCAGGCGGCCCGGGCGGCCGGTCTGACGGCGGAGGAAGCCCGCTCCATCCTTGAAGAGGTATATGCCCAAACACGCGCAGACAATCAAAAAGGAAAGGCGGGAACTCCATGATTGCATTTCAGGGCCTGAAAAAGGCCTTCGGCGGGCAGACGGTGCTGGACGATGTGACCTTCCAGGTGGAGAACAGTTCCCTCTGCGGCCTGATCGGCCCCAACGGCGCGGGGAAAACCACCCTGCTGCGCATCGCGGCCGATATCGTCCGTCTGGACGGCGGAACCATACTCTACGACGGGCAGGATCACCGGGAGAACGAAGCGATCCGCCAGTCCCTCTTCTTTCTGCCGGACGAATACTACCGGCTTCCGCAGGCCACCCTGCGGGGGATGGCGAAATTTTACGGCGGCTATTATCCCGCCTGGAAGGAGGAAACCTTCCGGCGGCTGACCGCGCTGTTCGAGCTGGACGAGCGCAAACGGCTGCAGGGCTTTTCCAAGGGGATGCAGCGGCAGGCATATCTGGCGACCGCCCTCGCCTGCCGGCCCCGGTATCTTCTGCTGGATGAAACCTTCGACGGATTGGACCCCGCCAAGCGCAGTCTGGTCCGCCGTCTGCTGATGGAATACATCGCGGAAACCGGGGCCAGCGTGCTGATTTCCTCCCACGATCTGGCCGAGCTGGAAAGTCTCTGCGACCGGTTTGTAATCCTCCACGACCACCGGGTAGCGCTAACGGGCGGGGAGGAGGAGCTGCGCGGCTCCATGACGAAATTCCACCTGCTTTTCGACCGGCCGGTTTCGGAAGAGGACTTCGCCGGGCTGGACTGTCGGAGCTTTCGGCAGGAAAACGGGGCGGTCACTCTGATTGTCCGGGGGGACGGCGGACAAGCGGAAGCGGCCCTGCGCGGAATGAACCCGGTCCGGCTGACAGGCTCCCCCCTCACGCTGGAGGAAATATTCCTGAATGAAACGGAGGCGTACCGTGATGATCTCACCGACCTGTTCGAATAAGGGCGTGCGCGCCCACGCGATCCGCTCCACCCTGCGGCAGTTCTGGCTTCTTCTTCCGCTGGGACTGGGATATTTTCTGTATACGATTCCCGGTTCGCTGAGGTCCTTTATGAAGCCCTCTCCCGATGGTATTCAAGAACCTCATTACCTGCTGTTCAGCAGCGGTATGCCCCTGTTTCTCCTCTTCGGGACGGCGGTTTTCGCGCTGCTGACCGCTTTCTGCCTGTTCCGGTTTCTTTTCAGTGAGCCGGCGACCGGCGCGTATTTCTCCCTTGGCGTCCGGCGCGGCGCACTGTTCCGCATCCGGTACGGGATCGGGGCGGGCATCCTGACCGCCGGCATCCTGCCGCCCATGCTGATTTCCCTGCTGCTGAACCTGATTAAGAACAGCTCCCACGCCGCCCTTCTGCTGGAACGGTGGGGGTATGTCGCCCTTCTGCTCTGGCTAACGGCTATGGTCATCTACACGCTGACCGTGCTGGTCTGTACCCTCTGCGGCTCCTTTGCAGAGGCGGCGATTTACATCCTGCTGCTGATCGCCGCGCCCAATCTGCTGGGATGGGCGGCCGGCTCCCTGATTTACGGCCTGATGCCCGGCGCTCCCTTCGACGCGGGGAGCGGGCGGTTTCTGGATTCCTCTATGTTTACGGTGGCCTTGCCGGCCCGATATGTTTCCAGCCTGTTGGAGCGTTCCGTCCCCTTCGGCCCCTTCACCTTTGCCAGCGGCGATTTGTATCAGTTCGACTATATTTCTTTGGAAAAAGATAGCCCTTATGGAACCGCTTCTCCAACCTGGGGACTGCCCATTGCATGGCTGCTTGTGACCATCGCCGCAGCGCTGCTTTCCGCCTTTCTTTTCCAGCGGCGGAGAGCGGAAAGCGCAGGCTTTGCCTGCCGCAGCCGCGTCCTCGGACTGAGCGCGTCCATCCTGCTGGGACTGTGCGTCTGCGCCGCTTTCCAGAACGATGCGTTTACCCTTCCTCTGCGGATCGTGTTAGGGCTGGCAGGCTCTGCGGCGGCCCTGCTGCTGGCGGGCCTGGCCGCTTTCCGGGGACCCCGCCGCCTTTTCCATGGGAAGCAGTGGATTGCTCTGCCTGCCGCCTTCGGCGGGATCGCGGCGCTGGTCCTGATCCTGTACACCGGCTGCTTCGGGCGCTCCTACTATATCCCGGCGGCAGAGGATATCCAGTCGGTACAAATATCCTATAACGGCGACCCGAATTTCGCCGATATTTATTCCTCCATGTCCGGAGGCAGCAGCTTTTACAAAGCCATGACGGAGGAATGCACCAGCCAGCACGATCTGGCCCTTATCACGGAGCTTCACCGGGAACTGAGCCGACTCCATCCCGAAAAAGGCGCGCGAAAAAACGCCGAATCTTATGAGGATACCGTCCTGTACGGCCCGGTTTCCCTGCAATATACCCTGAAAAACGGCCAAAAGATAGTACGGAACTACCGCACTCTGCCGGTCCGGATGAAGGAAATGCTCTTGCGTCTGGACGAGCTGGACAGTCAGAGGGCCTTTGTTGCCGACCGTATTCGCCGTATCCTACTGGAAGGCCAGGCAGAGGTTCTATTGTCCGATACGTATATGCAAAACCAGCTATCCCTGCCGCTGTCTCTCGAAGAGGAAAGCGAGCTGGCGGAATGCCTGATCGCCGACCTGGCGGGACAAACGACGGAGGAGCATTTCTTCCCCTCCTCGGACGCCGAAGCCATTCTGCACATCAGCATGGGAGAGGAGACCTGGTGGCTGTATTCGGATGCCTCCATGGCGTTTAGCCTGAATGACGCCTATCCACAAACGCTGGCCTTTCTGCGGCAAAGGGACGTCCTTCCCTCTGCCGAAACGCCGGCTTTTCTTCGGGCAGAGCTATTTCTGATTATGCCCATCCCCACGTTCGAATATTTTCAGGGCGAGGATTTATTCTTACAGATTCGGCTGGATTACGGATTTTTTCATGACGCCCTGATCAACAACGGCGCGCAGATTTCCGCCGATCAGCTTGCCGATATTCTTCCCCGGCTTCGCTCCTGCTGGTATGCCAGCCGGGAGGTGTATCTGGTTCGTCTGGCTGTCCCCAACGACACGGACGTCACCGGCGACATGGACGCCGAAAGCATGATGGGCGGCGACTCTCATTCGATGCAGGAAAAGGAGAAATACATCTACAAATTTCTTCCAGCGGATGAAGCGCCGGATTCACTTTTGGGCTATCTGTCATAGCGTCATAACGTCCTAACTGCAAAAAACGTGCTGGGAAAGGCGAAGGCCTTTCTCAGCACGTTTTTGTTCCGCTTGCATCCGTTTTTCTTACGGCAGCACATTCCCTGCCGCGCGGTAGATTTCGTACCACTCCGCCCGGGTGAGGGTAATCTCCGCCGCCCTGATGCAGTCGGTCAGGCGGCCGGGATTCATGGTACCGGTCACCGGCTGCATTTTCGCCGGATGGCGGAGCAGCCAGGCCATCGCGATAGTGGTGTCCGTCACGCCGTACTGTTCCGCGATCCGGCTGATGACGGCGTTTAGCTCCGGATACCGGTCGCTGCCGAGGAACACCCCTTCGAAAAAGCCGTACTGGAAGGGGCTCCACGGCTGAATGGTGATCTCCTCCAGCCGGCAGAAATCCAGCACGCCCCCATCCCGGTTCACCGCCGCGTCGTTCGTCATGTTGACGTTCAGTCCGGCCGTAATCATTGGAGAAAAGGCGGCGCTGAGCTGGAGCTGGTTGGCGACCAGCGGCTGGTGCAGGCTCTTCTGCAGCAGGCGAATCTGCATCGGGTTCTGGTTGGACACGCCGAAATACCGCACCTTCCCGCTCTCCCGCAGCCGGTCGAAAGCCTCCGCAACCTCCTCCGGCTCCACCAGCGCGTCCGGCCGGTGGAGGAGGAGCACATCCAGATAATCGGTTTTCAGCCGGCGGAGGATGCCCTCCGCCGCCGTGAGAATATGCTCTTTCGAGAAATCGAACATTCCCTCCCGGATGCCGCATTTCGACTGCAGAATCAGCCGTTCCCTCACATCGTCGTTCATATGGACGGCACGGGCGAAAATTTCCTCGCTCCGGCCGCCGCCGTAGATATCCGCGTGGTCAAAAAAATTCGCGCCCTGTTCCAGCGCCGTGCCGATCAGCGCTTCCGCCGCGTGGTCGGACAGATCGGCCATCCGCATACAGCCGACAGCGATTGCGGGCACCTGCAGGCCGGATTTTCCAAGCGGGATGGTTTTCATAAGTTGATCCCCTTTCCAATTCAATCGTTTTTCCTCGAGGTTCGATTCCCTGACTTCTAAGATTAAGGATAGCCCTGACTCTCCCGGCTGTCAAGACGGTAACGAACGCTATAGAATATTTTAGGAACAATCCGCCATGAATTTCTTTTCGACAAAAAAGCGACGCCCGTGTGCATAATACATGGACGCCGCTTTTACAGTTTTCGCTCTACCAGGGCCAGAGACCGCCCCGTTCCGTGGTGGTGGTCGTCGGCGGCACGGTCGTGGTGGTGGGAGTTGTCGTGGTGGTCTTTTTGGTATTGCTGACCCGGATGGTGACGGTGCTGCCCAGTTCCAGCTGCTTTCCAACCTCGCTGACGCTTTCCACCAGATCGATATCCACCGTATCGGACACTACCCGCATCTCATCCACCTTAAAGCCGAGCGCTTCCAGATACAGTTTAGCGTGTTGGTAGTTCCATCCGGAGACATCCGGAACGGTGATCGTTTCGGGGCCGGCGCTGATAACCACTTTCACGGCAGAGCCTTCCGCCGCCATATTTTCCGCGGAGGGTTCCTGACGGAGAATTTCCCCCTTGGGACGGCTGCTGTATTCGAGGCTTGCGACCTCCAGCTTCATCCGGCCGTTCAGGGTATCGTCCTTCAGATCGTAATAGCTTTCGCCTACCACATTCTGCACCGGGAACTGCTGCTTCTGCACTGCCAGCGTAGTGCCTGTGGTGGGTTCGGTGGTATAGATGGTCGCTATCGATGAATCGTTGGAAGAGGAAGATTCGTCCTTGTTCCCGCCGAACGCGTCGGGGAACAGCAGCAGAAGCACCGTCCCGGCCAGCAGGAGAAGGAGAATGAACACCGCCGCTACAATCAGGATAGCGTATTTGGTACGGCTGCTCTTCTTCGGCGTCTCTTCCGCGTCGTCCTCCTCCGGCTCTTCCACGGCGGCCGAAGCGGCGGCTTCGGTCTGCCGGCGGTCATCCTCCCGCATGGCGGAGACGGCGGGAGCGGTGGAGAGCTGATCGCGCAGCTGTTCCATCGTATGGGTGCGCTTCTCCGGGTCCGCCTGCAGGGCGTTGAACAGCGCCGCCGCCACATAATCGGGCAGTTCCGCCGCCACATTATTGGGAACAAAAAGATCGTTGGAATCCTTGGCCCGGCGGGAGCCGTCGGGCGGCGGGTTGCCCGTCAGCGTGCGGAAAATGGTCGCCGCCAGTCCGTAAACGTCGGTCATGGGGCCGGTTTCCTGCCCGAAGGCATACTGCTCCGGGGCGGAATACCCGGCGATCAGCTGGGGCCGTACCTCCGTGCTCACCCGGCGGGCCTCCGGCAGGCGGAAGCCGGTGAGACGCAGTTTGCCGTCGTTGCCGAGAATCAGGTTCTCCGGCGAGATGCCGAGATGGCAGAGCCCTGCCGAATGCAGTGAAATCAACGCCGACAGCAGCGGCATAAACAGCGGCCGCGCCTCATCCCAGCGGATCCGGCCGCCGGCCAGCGCGAGACGGGTTTCCAGCGTGTTCCCCTCGCAGTATTCCGAGATGGTGTACACCGTGTTGTGCTGCTCAAAGATGTCGTAAACCGACACGATTGCGGACAGCTCCCGCATCCGGGCCAGAGTCCGGGCATGACTGCGGAATTTATCGGCGTATTCCCGATAGGAGCCTTCGCAGCCTGCAATGACTGTGAGTGACCCGTCGCTGTTTCGCTCGCACAGAGTGTCGGGCAGAAACTCCCGGATATAAATCGGCGCCTTGAGCACCTCATCGTATCCGAGATAAACCGCCGCGTCCCCGCCGATTTCCAGCAGCTTTCCCACCAGATACCGATCGGAGAGCAGCGTACGCACCGGCAGAGCGGGCGGCGGATTCTGCCCGTTTGTCCGGTATCCGCAGATGCCGCACTCCGTCCGCCCGTCCGGCAGAGGGTTCATGCAGCCCATACATAATCTTTCCTGATTCGACATTGGCACCATTCATTTCCTTTCGGCCGGCGGCCGCGCGGCATTGGTTCCGCGGCGGACCGGTTCTCCAAGATCGGGACAGGGAACTCTTTCCGCAAAGGGAAGAGGCGTCCCGTCGCCGGGGACGGACGTATGGCGTGAAAAGGTCCCCGGAATGCAAAAATACAGAAAATTCCACAGGGAGTGATCCCCTTGGGAATTGTACTGAATTCGGCGGATAAAGTCAAGAAACGCGGCGGAATTGTAACCGCCGGTTACAGGAATGAAAGATTTTCCGTTTCGGTTTCCGGCCGGTTTTCATCCGCTGCCGGGCTAACGGATCTTCTGCTGCAGCTTGATCTGACGGATGTCCCGCCCAAGAAAAGCCAGCGGGACAAAGGTGCCGATGATGCGGGAGGTGATCTGCTCGCCGTACCGTTCCACCAACGCGTTCTGGTCAAGGTTGGTGCTGATAATGGTGGGCTTCCCCTCCAGCATCCGGCTGTTAATCAGATTATACAGGCAGGAGGTGTAGAAAGGGCTCGAAAATTCGGCGCCCAGATCGTCAAGGATCAGCAGGTCGCAGCCGGTCATCATCTCCTCGCTGTTCCCGTCCGCCCGGCCGAAATGCTCCTTTTCCAGCTTGTGAAGCAGCATCTGCACCGGGCCGTACACCACGCCGTATCCCCGCTCGATCGCCTGACGGGCGATGGCGAGGGACACATGGGTTTTGCCCGTGCCGGTCGGCCCCCGGAGCAGGAGGCTGGGAGACGAGACATCGAAATCCTCCGCATAGCAGCGGCAGTAGGTCAGAACCTCTTTCATCCGGCTGCGGGGCGCCACCCCGGTGCGGGGATCGGGCGTTTCCGGATAATACTCCAGCCGCAGGCTGTCGAAATCCGCCGCGTCCATCCGCCCGGCGTAGCTCAGGCGGCGGTAGGCCTCTTCCCGAAGAAGGGCGCGGAAGCATTCGCAGAGCCGGCCGTTGACATACCCTGTGTCCTCGCAGTAGGGACAGCGATACCGGGGCTCGAAATTCGGCGCGTCAATTCCCTCGCCGGCCAATATCTCCGCCAGCTCGGCCTGAAGCGCGAGGTTCTGGCTCTTGATATTTTCCACCGCGGATTCCACGTCCCGGCCGTCCAGCACGGCCTTGGCCACCTGGATGGCGGACTGCGCCATCTCCCGCTCGATTTCCCGTACCCGGGGATGCCGTTCAGTCACCTGCTCATGCAGGGCGGCCGCGCGGGCGCGCGCCTCAGCCCGGCGGCGCTCCAGTTCGGCCGCCGCCGCGTCATAAACCTCCCGACTGTATCCCATATGCCGATCCTTTCTTCCGCTGTGCGGCCGCCGCACAGCGGAATTTACAAAAGGTATAATTTACTTCTTTTTATACACCGGAGTGAAGTCCGTCACCATGGATTCGTATTCCTCCAGATCAAAGGAGGTTTCCTTTGCGGGCTTCTTTTTCCGCCGGCCGGGCTTTTCCTCCAGCGCTTTTTCCACCGAGTCCACCCCGTCCAGCCGCCAGCGCTCCAGAATCTTATCCATGTAGGAGCTGTTGAACCGACCGGTCGCTTCCCGGCATTTTTCATAAGCCAGCCGAAGCAGGCCTTCGTTCACCTGCCAGTCGTACACCCAGCGTTCCGCCGCGTCCGACTGGGCGACGGTGGGAGACTGCTCCACGCCGAGCAGGGCGCTGACCGTGTTCCACGCCTGTTTGCGGCGCTCCAGCGCGCAAAGGTATTGCTCCGCCGCCGAAATGGTGGTGATCTCCCGGTCGGCCCAGTCGAGCGCCACCTTTTCGATGTACCGCATGTGGTATTTGCCCTCGGCGATCGCGTATTCGACCACCATCAGAATCACCTCAACCGGCAGACCGGCGGTATCGTACAGATAGAGCAGGGTTTCCATATCCCCCTGCGAGATCGGCCGGCCCAGCCGGGCGGAAGCGGTCTCCAGCAGATACGCGAACTCGCCGCTTTCCTTCTGCCGGGCGATAACCTCCTTCATAGAGGGCTTCACCGGACGGGGACGCACGGCCGGCGGGACCTCGGCCTTCCCGGCCTTATCCTTGCCGCCGCCGGAAACGCGGGACTCCGCGGCTTTGGCGGAAACCGGCGGCGGGACGGCTTCCGCCGTTCCGCTCATCCCGGACGGAAGAAGCAGGCCGGTAGCGAACCAATACTGCAGCGCGTCGCTGCAGTCGGCGGGCGACAATCCGATCGCGGCGGAGCAGCAGTCAGGGTCAAAGCTCCCCTTTCCGGAGCGCAGCACCCACAGCAGCACCTTGAGCTGGGCCGAACCGGCCAGCTTGATATGATCGTCCACCACGGCGGCGGGAACGGCGAACGCTTCCCCCAGCACGGCGGGATTCCATTGATAATTCGTGATCGACAAAAAATCGCACCTTTCTGACCTACGGCGGTTCCCGGCGGCGGGTATTTCCGATATTACGGCATTACGACACGGCGTCCTGACATTCACGGACATTCACGCGTTTATTATATCGGCTTTTTCCCTTTTGGACAAGCCCTTTCTTTCCGCGGCGGCGGACGGAGGGACGGATTGTCCTCCTGTTGGCGTACAAAAGGACTTTCTGAGGATTGCAACCATCCCCCATATATGGTATGCTATAAGTGCTAATCAAAAGGAGAAATTTTTCGGTTTTTTGGCGATTTTCTTATGTCAACATATACGAATTGTGTATTTGATATATTCATATCCTTTTTGTAAACAAGGAGGGCGGCGCTATGGCCTTTTCCTTTCCGGATATACTGGACGGCAATCCGCTGATTGCGGCGGCGAAAAACGACGAGGGGCTGGAGCGCGCTCTGCATTCCGACTGCGCGGCGGTTTTTCTGCTGTACGGCGACCTCTGTACTCTGCCGGCGCTGACGGAGCGGATCGCGGCGGCAGGAAAGGCCGCCTTCGTCCACGTCGATCTGATTGACGGGCTGGCGGCGCGGGAGGTATCGGTGGATTACGTCCGCCGCGCCACCCGGGCGGGCGGAATCATCTCCACCAAGCCCTCCCTTATCCGGCGGGCGCGGGAGTGCGGACTCTGCGCCGTTCAGCGTTTTTTTGTGATCGATTCCATGGCGCTGGAAAACCTCCGCCGCCAGCTGGAGCATACCCGGCCGGACGTAATTGAGATCCTGCCCGGCGTGATGCCGAAAATCCTGCGGCGGATTACCGGCTTTACCCGAATCCCGGTCATTGCGGGCGGGCTTATCAGCGATAAGGAGGACATCCTTGCCGCGCTGGACGCAGGGGCCGCGGCCATTTCCGCCACCGATCCGCAGATATGGTTTTTGTGAGCGGTCAGTCAGGCCGGCCGTTCCTCGGAACGGAAACCGGTCCTGTCCGCTGTGAATACAGGCCTTTGGGCCGGAAGGATGGGACGAACAATGAATACGGCATCCCCCGCAAAGCGGTATCTTCTCGCGCTGGATCAGGGAACCACCAGCTCCCGCGCAATCCTGTTTGACACCCGGCCGGAGGACAACGCTCCCGGCCGGGAGCTTGGCGGACTGCGGATCGTCGCCGTCGCGCAGAAGGAATTCACCCAGATTTATCCCCGGGCGGGCTATGTCGAGCACGATGCGGAGGAGATTGTCGGCTCCCAGGTCGAGGTGATGAACCGCGCCCTGCGGGAAAGCGGAATCTCGGCCGCCGAAATCGCGGCGATCGGTATCACCAACCAGCGGGAAACCACCGTGATCTGGGATAAGCGGACCGGACGGCCGATCTACAACGCCATCGTCTGGCAATGCCGGCGGACCGCCCCGCAATGCGAAAAAATGATCGAGGACGGGTGCGAAAAATACGTCCGGGACAACACCGGACTGCGGATCGACGCTTATTTCTCCGCCACCAAGGTCAAGTGGCTGCTGGACAACGTACCCGGCGCACGGGAACGGGCGAAACGGGGAGAGCTGCTCTTCGGCACGGTGGACACCTGGCTGATCTGGCGGCTGACCGGGGGGCGCGTCCACGCGACCGATTATACCAACGCCTCCCGCACCATGCTGTACAACATCCGCACCATGGACTGGGACGACAATATCCTGTATGAGCTGGATATCCCCCGCTGTATGCTTCCCACAGTGGTGCCCTCCGGCAACCTGTTCGGCACCACCCGGCTGGAGAATGTGGATATTCCCATCGCCTCGGCCGTCGGCGACCAGCAGGCCGCCCTCTTCGGCCAGGCCTGCTTCGATAAAGGGGATGTTAAAAACACCTACGGCACCGGCTGCTTCCTGCTGATGAACATCGGGGATACGATGCAGGTCAGCAATCAGGGAATGCTCACCACCCTGTCCGCCGGTTCCCGGCCCGGGCGGCCGGAATATGTGATGGAAGGCAGCGTGTTTGTAGGCGGCGCGGTCGTCCAGTGGCTGCGGGATGAGCTGGGGCTGATCAGCAACGCGGCGGAAAGCGAATTCTTCGCCACGCAGGTAACGGACAACGGCGGCGTGGTGGTGGTTCCCGCCTTCACCGGGCTGGGCGCGCCCCACTGGGACATGTACGCCCGCGGCGCGGTTTTCGGCCTGACGCGGGGTGCAGGGCGGAACCATCTGGTGCGGGCCGCGCTGGAATCCATCGCCTTTCAGTCCCGCGACGTGGTGGACGCGATGGTCGCGGACACCGGGATCGACATCCGCTCTCTGAAGGTGGACGGCGGAGCAAGCGCCAACAATTTCCTGATGCAGTTTCAGGCGGACATCCTGAACCGGGAGGTCGTCCGGCCGGTCATCCGGGAAACCACCGCCCTCGGCGCGGCCTATCTCGCGGGGCTGACCTGTGGGATTTGGGAGAACACGGAGCAGATCCGGGCGCAATGGACTCTGGAACGGCGGTTCCGGCCCTCCATGGACCGGGAGGAGCGCACCGCCCTGCTCCACCGGTGGCACCGCGGGGTGGAACGCAGCCGGGACTGGCTGGAAAACGCCGGGGACGATTGACCGGCTTCCCCTTTCCCCTTCACCGGCGGCGGGAAGAACCAACCATTCCCCTCTTTTTCACAGTTTCCATGGCACGGCGGCCCCGTTTGGACAGCCGCCCGTCCGAATATACAACCCGTATGAGGAAAGGAGCGAAACGCCATGCTGAGTGAAACCCCTTTGCTGCTGCTCGACAACAGCGGAATGAATTCCGTCATCAATCAGGGGGAATTCAAATCCACCAACCTTTCGTTTGAGGAAGCCACGGCCATTCTGGAGATGCACGGGGACGACGTGCTTCAGTGTTTCTCCAATTTCGATCTGGAAAGCATCATTTTCCCCCGTCTCGGGATCGCGGAAAAAGGCTACGTCCACAAGCATATCCGCAATATGCGGCCCGGGCAGGACGCCATTGTGTTCAAGCTGTATGTTTCCCCCTCCGAAACCCAGCCGGTAATCTGTGTCGATGGGGTGGAAGCGAAAAAGATTCAGAATGTCTATGCCTACTGCCAGTTTCTCTCCCGGCTGAAATAGTCCGAATGAAAAGCAAAGCGGCGCGTCTTTTCCCCCCGGTTGGGCGGAGACGCGCCGCTTTTTTCTACTTTTTCCTGCCTTTTTATACCTTTTATGTCCTCACAAACCGATTCCGGAGCGGCTTTCCCAGGCCGTTTCGGTCTCATGGCGGCGGGGCCGCTCCATCAAACGGCGGATCGCCTCCCGGGGAGGCTGTCCCTCGTAGCAGACGGCGTGGCACTGCTCGGTAATCGGCATCTCCACCCCGAGGGAGCGGGCCAGCTCCCAGCCCGCCTGTGCGGCGTGGTACCCTTCCACCGTGCCGACCAGCCGGACGGCCTCCTCCGGCGGATGTCCCTGCCCGATCAGAATACCGGCCCGCCGGTTGCGGGAATGCAGGGAGCCGCAGGTCACGATCAGATCCCCCATACCGGACAGCCCGGCAAAGGTTTCGGACCGCGCTCCCATGGCGATGCCCAGACGGGCGACTTCCGCCAGCCCGCGGGTCATCAGGGCCGCTTTGGTATTATCCCCGACCTCCAGTCCGTCGCAGATCCCCGCCGCCAGCGCAATGACGTTTTTCAGCGCGCCTCCCAGCTCCACGCCGACAGCGTCCCCGCTGACATAAATGCGGAACCGCGGGTTCATCAGCAGTTCCTGCACCTCTTCCGCGGCGGCGACGTCCTCCGACGCGTCGATTACCGAGGTGGGGACGCCCCGGGCGACCTCCTCCGCGTGGGAGGGGCCCGACAGCGCCGTCACCCGCGCGTCGGGGAGGGCTTCCGCGATCACCTGCGTGAACCGGCGGTGCGTCCCCGGTTCCAGTCCCTTGCCGGCGTTGGCGACCAGCGTGCCGGGTGAAAGAAGCGGCCGCAGTTCCCCGGCGGTCCCGGCGATGGCAAAGGAAGGCACCGCCATAATCACCAGCCGCGCGTCCCGCACACAGGCAAGATCGGTAGTCAGACGGATTTCCGGGGGCACCGGCACCCCGGGCAGAAGCTTTTTATGCTCGTCAAAACGCCGGATCGCCTCCACCTCCTCCGCAAAGGGAGACCAGAGGGAAACCGCGTGTCCGTATTGATTCGCCATGATCGCGAGGGCCGTTCCCCATCCTCCCGCGCCGAGCACCGCAATCTTTGCCATAACGTTCATCCTTTCCCCGTTTGTACCGATTGGTGCCGCCCGACCGGATTCTATACTCGTCTTTCCCGGCGGCACCATTGAAAAACGCTGCCGCGTTTTTCCACCATTGCCATTCTATCATATATATTGCGCTTATATTACGCTGAACGGCCTTGGTTTAAAGAAACGCGGCGCGGATTTTCAACGGGCTTTCGCAGGCCCGCGGTTCGCCGGGTTATTCAAAGCGGAAAGGGATCCCCGCATTTCGCCTTGCGGGCCAGGCGGAACCGCGCCGCGTCCTTTTTGGAAACGGTGAGCGTTTTTCGGCTGTCCGGCGCACAGAGCGTCAAAGTGATCCGGCCTTTTTCCACCTGCGGATGCCGCAGGACGCGGGCGGCTTCCGGCAGCGCGCCGGCCGGCAGAATCTCCTTCCGGCAGAGGGCGAGGTAGGCGAATTTTTCGTCCTCGTAGGGCGCGTCTCCCTCCTTTAACCGGCGGTGCAGCCGGCTCCGGGCAACGCGGCAGGTGAAATGACACCATTCCTCCCCCGCGATGGGGCAAGGCCCTTCGTGAGGGCAGGGCGCGACCATCCTCGCCCCGGCGGAAAGCAGCGCGTCCCGCGCCTCCCGCAGAAGGGCATAACCGGCCGGGGTGCCCGGCTCCACCAGCAGGAGCATTCCGGACGCGGCGGCCCACAGCCGCTCGGCCCCGGCTCTCCGGCCCTCCGGCGGCAGTTCGTTGAGCACATAAGAGGCGACGACCAATTCCGCCTTTCCGGGCACCGGTCCGGCGGCAAGGTCGTATTCCTCAAACGAGGCTGTCCGCAGGGCGGCCGGGCCTTCCGCCATGAGTCGCTTTCCCCAGCTCCGCATGGCCTTTTCCCGCTCCAGACAACGGACGGATTCCACACCGAACACCGCTTCGGCGGCCCACGCCGCCGCGCCGGTCCCCGCCCCCACATCCAGCAGGGAGACGGGCCGGAAGGCGGGAAGCCGCTCGGCGGCATATTCCAGCGCGGCGGAAACCGCGCCGAAAGTGGCGGGCATCCGCACCGCCGCATAGGCGGCCGCCTCGCTTTCCCGCGTCAGCAGACGGCTTCCGTCCCGTTCCTCCCCGCGATACCGCCGGGAAAGCGTCCGCGCGTCGTCCAAAAGCCGGGGCAGCCCGACCTCCTCCGCCGCGCGTTCAACGGCGGCCCGCAGTTCCAGAGGAAAATCCATGGAGAACGCTTCCTTTCCTTCCGCCCGGGTCCGGTTCGGCCCGTTTTTTACGCGGTCTTTTTGGGGGATGCCCCGATTAACACCGGAATGCGGATTTATTCGGAGCATCCCTTGGATTCCGCCCGCACGAACGCTTCCGACTGGAGCACCCCCCGGAGCAGCGCCTGCGTTTCCCGGCGAATCTCTTCCAGCGGGCGGCCGGCGGCATAGCATTCGTCGATATACGCCCACAGCCCATGGCAGAGAAAAGCGGAAAACGGTTTGCTTCCAAACCGGGGAATCAGCTTCTGACTTTCGGTTTTGACCCGCTGCTCCACCTTCTGAAACACATGATTATAAAAAGAATAATACAAATAAGGGTTCCGCCGCTGGGACATCTGCCGGAGGAAGGCGGTATTGCTTTCAAACAAATTCAGAATGCAGTCCAGCAGGTTACAATAGCTCTTCAGCGCGTCCTCCCCGGGATTGTTCTCTTTTTGCAGCCGGCCAAAATCCTCCACCGCCACGGCGAGCAGCTCCTGAAACAGATCTTCCGCCAGCTCGTATTTATCCGCGTAGTGGGTGTAAAAGGTGATGCGGCTGATATCGGCTTCGTCGCACAGCTCGGTTACGGTGATCTGATCGAAGTTTTTGCGCCCCAGCAGACGGACAAGGGTATCCTTTGCCGCCCGTTTCGTTTTTCGTACCCGTCGATCCTCCATCGTTTCTTATACACTTCCCACCGTTTGGTATAGTAATGGACAACGCCGTCAATCCTGTTATTGCATCGCCAAAGCCCTTGTGATAGTATAACGCTCGTATAAGCATCTGTCAAACAGGCGGGTGCGCCATGGAAAGGAAGGACTGCCATGTCGGAATATATTCTCAGCTGCTGCTCCACGGCGGATTTAACCGAAGAGCATTTCCGAAGCCGGGATATCTGCTATATCTGCTTTCATTATTCGCTGAACGGCCGTTCGTATCCGGACGACCTCGGGAAATCGATGCCCTTCGGGCAGTTTTATCAGGCGATGGCGGACGGGGCGGAAACCAAGACCTCTCAGGTGAACGCGGAGGAATTTGTGGAATATTTCACTCCGTTTCTGGAGCAGGGGAAGGACATCCTCCACGTCACCCTTTCCACCGGCATATCCGGGGTATACAACGCCGCGAACATCGCCCGGGACGAGCTGGCGGAAAAATATCCGAACCGGAAGATCCGGATTGTGGATTCGCTCGGCGCGTCGTCGGGATACGGCCTGCTGATGGACGCGCTGGCGGACCGGCGGGATGAAGGAATGACGTTCGACCAGCTATGCGCCTGGGCGGAAGCGAATAAACGGCGGGTACATCACTGGTTTTTCTCCACCGATCTGACCTTTTATGTGAAGGGCGGGCGGATTTCCAAAGCCTCCGGATGGTTCGGAACCATTCTGAAAATCTGCCCCCTGCTGAATATGGACGACCAGGGACGGCTGATTCCCCGCTTCAAGCTCCGGGGAAAAAAGTCGGTCACCCGCGCGATTGTGGACAAGATGGCGGAATTTGCGGACGGCGGGACGGATTACTGCGGAAAATGCTATATTTCCAACGCCGGCTGCTATGAGGACGCCCGGGCGGTCGCCGATCTGGTGGAAGCCCGTTTTCCCAAGCTGAACGGCCGGGTGGAGATCAACTGGGTCGGCACCACCATCGGCAGCCATACCGGTCCCGGTACGGTGGCGCTGTTCTTCTGGGGGGCGGAACGGAATGACTGAACGGTCACAGCGGAAAGCCACCGAGGAAGGAGCGTCCCCGGCGAAGGCGAAGACGGCCCGGTTCGTCCGCGCCGTCACGGTTCCGCCGGCACTGGTGTGCGCGCTGCTGCTAATCCTGTTTTTCAGCCGCCGAAGCCTGTTCTCCGGCGTGGCCGCGCTGCTCTGGTCCCTCGCCCTGCTGGTGCTGGTTCCTCTGTTCGCCTACCCGCTGGCCGCCCTCCTTCCGGGATGGAAAAAGAAGGGCCGGGAAGGAGAGCGGAATCTGGCCTTTGTGATGAATTTTGCCGGTTACACGGCCGCGCTGCTCTACGGCCTTTTCACGCGGGCCTCCGCGGGGCTGCTGCTGATTTACTGGACGTATTTTCTGTCGGTTGCGGTACTGCTCCTGCTGAACAAGGTCATCCGGCTCCGGGCGAGCGGCCACGCCTGCGGCATCGCCGGGCCGCTGATCCTGCTGTGCTGGTTTTTCGGATGGGCGGGCATCCTCCCCTGCGCGGCCGTGTTTGCCGCGGTGGTCTGGTCCTCCCTGACGCTGAAGCGCCACACCCCGCGGGAGCTGCTTGTCGGCGCGCTGTCCGCCGCCGCGGCGTTCTCCCTCAGTCTGCTGATTGCTTCCCCGTGAACCGCCGGCCGATTGGAAAAACATATAAAGCCGCCGCAAAACGTTTTGTTTTGCGGCCGTTTTATATGGGCAGCGCGGCGGACGTTCCGTACCCAGCCGCCGTGGCGGGGCGGCCGAAGGACCGCGGACGGGTCAGGAGACGCTGACGTATCCCGCGTCCTCCATCGCCTGTTTCCCTTCATCGGACAACACCCAGTTCAGCAGCCGGCGCGTCGATCCGTTTTCCGGCTCGCTCTTGCGGATAACCGCGTAAAACTCATTGAGGAACGGATAGCTCGCGTCCGCAATGGTTTCGGAGGAAGGGGTTACGCCGTCCACCGCCAGCAGCCGCAGTTCGGGAAGGGCATACATATTGCTCGCGTAATAATATACGGAATAGCCCAGCGCATTCCCCTTATTTTCATAGGTGGCCAGCACGTCGATCAGGTCGCCCATTCCGGCGGGGTACCGGTCGGTCGGCGCTTCCATCAGCGGCAGGTCCTTCATCACCAGCTTGACCATCAGCGCCTGCGAGCCGGATTTTTCCGGGCGCTGGTAGGCCTCGATGGTCTTATCCTCGCCGCCGAGCGCCGACCAGTTGGTGATTTTCCCCTGATAAATATCCTGAATCTGCCGGGTGGTCAGGGAGATGACGGGGTTCTCCTGATTGGTCAGAAAAACCAGCGCGTCCCGGCCGATGGGGTGATATTCGAGCTCCACGCCGGATTGCTGGATCTGTTTTTTGATTGACTCGTCCGCCTCGTACACCAGAAGCAGATCGGCTTCCTTTTCAATCAGGGCCAGATAGGCGTTCGGCGTGGTGGAAAAATCGATCAGGGTATCCGCCTCCTCGGCCGACACGCCCAGCAAACGCTGCACCATGAGCGCTGCCATGGGGATGTTGGCGGTTGATCCGTCCAGCCGGGGCAGGTTTTTCCGGGTGAACGGCGGACCGTCGGCCGCGCTGGTTGAAGAGGTTTCCCCTGCGCGGGAGGAGGTTGTCTCCGGAATGGAGGACGGTTCGGATGAAGCCGCGCCGCGGCGGCAGCCGGCGAAGGAGGGCAAAAAGCACAGGACACAGAGAACGGCGGTTCCGATGAGGAACCTTTTTTTCATTTTCATGAAGAACTCCTTTCTGTTATTCAAGCGGCGGAATCAATCGAGCAGGTTTTGAAACCGGGATTCCCGGTATACCCAGTCGCCGTTTATGTTGACATATCCCTGATATTGTCCGGTAGTGACCCACAGGTAGTCCTCGCACAACAGATTGCTGGACCTCCAATAATTTTCCAAAGCGGTGGGAAAACGCTGAAACACGGTGCCGGTCAGCTTGTTTCCCTCCGCGTCCAGAATGACGGTCTCCTGCCAGGAATAATCGGGATAACCGATATACCAGTCACGGAATTTCTGGATGGAGGAGTAATACCGGGGCAGCGCTTTTCCCACGCCGGATTCGGCGTTCATGAGGTACATAGCGGTTCGCGCGTTGTTGGAGACGAGAATCATCGGCCAGTCTACCCGCACGATATGGCTGTACTCCGCCGGCAGATCGACAATCAGCTGATCGTCGTGATACCATGCGCCGTTCACCCAGCCCTCCTTTTTCACCGGCTGCAGGTTCCGGTCAAGCCGCCGGACGCTTGCCGATGAGGACCATTCGTGGTCCTTGACTTCAAAAAAGGGGACCTCGTAGTACGAATAACTGATCTGGGCGTACCCCTCTCCGGCGACGGTATTCCCCTGCCGGTCGATAAAATGCCAGCGGCCGTCCGGCATTTTCAGCCCGGCATAGTTTCCGAGGAACGGGGTGGCCCCTTCATACTGCGGAGGAATCGCCCATTTTCCGTCCGGTCCCAGATAGCCGTACAGCACATCGTTGGTCAGCACATCGCCGTCGTCGGTATATTCCTCCCGCGGCCGGTCGGTCGCGCAGACCAGCCAGTCGCCGCTGTCCTCCAGAAAGGAAGTGTAGGAAGGGATGGCGCAGCCTTCCAGCAGGACGCGGCTGCTCTCGCCCTGGCGGAGGTTGCAGAAATATTCGTTCCCGTCCGCATCGACCAGCCGCACCGTATTCCGGCTGACGAATGTGATGGACGTATAGTCGTTTTGCAGCAGCCGCCCGCCGGTTGTCAGGTCGCACAGCGTGAGGCGGGAGATATACCCGAAAACGGGATCAAAGTCCCTTTCCAGACAGACGGTCATCATTTTCTGCTCCGGATGGATTTCGAGCCATTCCCCCTTGACCGATTGAATCTTCTTCCCGTCCATGGTGAACACGTCGATGGCGTCTTCATTTTCCGCGGTCAGGTACTCGCAGCGGCCTTCTCTGTCGCGGATGTAGCTGTAGGTGAAATATTTTGTGTCCGTCAGCGGCTCGCCTTTTTCATTGATGAATTTGTACCAGTTCCCGTCAAGGGAGTATTCCGTTCCCGTCACCACTTCAACCGGCCACAGCATCCGTCCCTCGATGGCCGAGAGGCCCGCGGGCGGCGGCATTCCTTCCGCCGTAAGGTCGGCGGAGGGAATGAACGCGGACGACGAAGACGGTTCGGCGGTCCGGGCCGCGGAGGAAGAGGACTCCTCTGCTTCCGAAGAGGAGGCTGTCTGCTGCGTCCGGCAAGCCGGCAGCAGCAGGCACAGTCCTGCGCACAGCCCCGCCGCAATCCGCCGGGACCCCCGGACATTTATAAGCTTCATACGATTCACGCCTCTCCATTCCGTATGGATTTGGTTTAACTTACCTGAAATATAGCACAATTCCAGCCAAATGCAACTACAGCACTGTAACTATTTTTTTACAATTTTGTATCCGTCGTCCACCCGCTTGCCGTCCTCCGCCCACCGTTCTCCCGTTTCTCCATTTTCCCGGCTCATCAAAAGCCATAAACCGGGCGCCCCGCGCATATAAGTACATAGGGCAAACCCTGCGGAACGGCGGCGGTAAACAAGGAACGCGAAAGGCGCTTCAAACGCGGACGGAATACAGCGAAAGGGTGGTTGATGATAGTCATGAAAAAATTAAAGGGAAAACGATGGCTGGCGGCGGTCTGCGCCGCGATGATGACGGCGGCGGGCACGCTGTCCGTGAGGGCGGACGGGGGCGGAACACAGATCATCGTGGATACTGAGGCGGGCGAGACGGCGGCTCAGGCAACCAGCGAGGAAGCGCCGGTCTGGGCGGCGGCGGATGAGGCGGTTCCGACGGACGCGTCGTCTTTGGTGATCGGCGGAAAATCCGCGATGTTGATCGAACTGTCGAGCGGGCAGGTGCTGTTTGAAAAAAATCCGCACGAAAAGCTGCCGATCGCATCGGTCACCAAGGTGATGACCCTGCTGCTGATTATGGAGGCGGAGGCAAACGGGCTGCTGACCTTTGACGAGCCGGTGACCTGCTCCGCCCACGCGGCCTCGCTGGGCGGCTCCCAGATCTGGCTGGAGGAAGGGGAAACCATGACCGTGCATGAGCTGCTGAAGGCGATTGCGGTGGTTTCCGCCAACGACGCCTGCGCCATGATGGCCGAACGGATCTGCGGATCGGAAGAGGGCTTTGTGGCCCGGATGAATGAGCGGGCGGCCGAGCTGGGCATGAACGATACCCTTTTCACCGACTGCTGCGGTCTGGACGAGGCGGCGTATTCCTCCGCCAACGACGTGGCGCTGATGTCCCGGGAGCTGATGCGGCACCCGAAAATTACCGAATACACCACCATCTGGATGGATACCCTGCGGGACGGCAAATCCCAGTTGGTCAACACCAATAAGCTGATCCGGCATTATTCCGGGGCGACCGGCCTGAAAACCGGCACCACCAGCAAGGCCGGGCACTGTCTGTCCGCCACTGCCAGCCGGGACGGAATGGGGCTGTGCGCGGTGATTCTGGGCTGTACCACCACCGACGAACGCTTCGGCGGCGCACGGAAAATGCTGGATTACGGGTTTGCCAACTATGCCGTCTATACCCCCCAGGTGGATGAATCCGCCCTTACCCCGGTCCGGGTGCTCCGGGGGGTGGAAACGACCGTACAGCCTCAGATGGACGCGCTTTCTCCCCTGCTGATTAAGAAGGGACAGGAAAAGGAGATCACCCAGTCGTTCGAACTGGCGGAGAATCTGGAGGCGCCGGTCTATGAACGTCAGATCATCGGCAAACTGACCCTGACTCTGGACGGGGGTGTAGCCGCGGAATACGACGTATACGCCGCCCGCGCGGTGGAAAGGCTTGGCTTCGGCCGGGCGTTTGCCCGTCTGTTCACCGCCCTGATCGCCTGATACCCGGGAAAGGGACGGCAGAGGGAAAACCGGACGGAAAGCCGAAATAAAAAGGGTTCGCGCCGCGCGGAATGGAAGGGGATTCCGCCGCCCCGAACCCTCCTTTTTTTGCGGGCGGCCATTCCATATTTGCTGTCTTTCCAAAACCGGGCCGGAATGCGGCGCGCTTCCGCCCGGGGGCTATTGACTTGCCCGGGGCGGTATGATAGGTTTACATTGTAATACTGTAATCCTAACAGAGACGGAGAGCGATTAAAATGGCTTCTATTTTGAAACAGTCTCAATTTTCCATGCCGTGTCAGGAAATGAACGGCGTTTCGTCGCTTCCCCCGCTGACCAAGCTGAACTTTTCGTTCCGAAACGGCGATTCCGGCCTGGGGGAGGACGATGAGCTTTTCATCGGTTACGGTCAGGTTCCCTCCGTCTATCCGTATAAAATGCAGGATATGTATACCAGAGACCTCCACAACCGGACAATGAACGCGGTAGTGCTGGAAAACGGGTATTTAAAGGCGACCTTCCTGCCCGAATGGGGCGGGAAACTGATGTCGCTGATCGATAAGGAAAAGGGACGCGAACTGCTTTACTGCAATCCGGTCATGCGTCCCTGCAACCTCGCCGTCCGGAACGCGTGGACCTCCGGCGGCGTGGAATGGAACTGCGGTATGTTCGGCCATAACGTGCATACCTGTTCCCCCCTGTTCACCACGACGACCGCTCTGGCCGACGGCACCCCCGTGCTCCGTATGTACGAGTTCCACCGGATCCGCCGCGTGGTGCAGCAGATGGATTTCTTCCTGCCGGAGGATTCCCGCCTGCTGTACGCGCGCTGCCGCATCATCAACCCCCTGCCCGAGGTCGTCCCCATGTACTGGTGGAGCAATACCGCCGTCTCCGAAACGCCGGACACCCGGATCGTGGTGAACGCCGATTCCGCCTATATGGCGGACAATAACGTCAGCCTCCAGAACATGCTGGATTATCACGGAGACGACGCGACCTATCCCGCCAACGTCCCCGCGGCGATGGATTTCTTCTACAAGCTTCCCGAGCTGGGCAGGCGGTATGAGGCGGCGCTGGACGCCGACGGCTACGGCCTGATCCAGACCTCCACCCACCGGCTGAAGGGTCGGAAGCTGTTCTGCTGGGGGCAGAATCCCGGAGGCGACCGCTGGCAGGAATATTTGACGGAGGACGGCAGCGCCGACCGGTACATCGAAATTCAGGCCGGTCTGGCCCACACCCAGTATGAATGCCTCCCCATGCCGCCCCATACCACTTGGGAATGGCTGGAGGGATACGGCGCGATGAACGCCGACGGGAACGCGGTTCACGGCGAGTGGCAGGGAGCCAAGGCCGAGGTGGCCGCGCGGCTGGATGAGATCGTCACGGCGGAACGGCTGGAGGAAATGCTCACGGAAACCAGACCGATGGCAAAAGCGCCCGCGACGGGCGGACTGCTGTTCCGCGGAAGCGGCTGGGGCGCGCTCGAAAACCGGCGGCGGGAAACCGACGGCCGTCCCCCCATAGCGGCGCATCTCGATTTCGGCGAGGTCGGCGGGGAGCAGGCGGACTGGGTGCATCTTCTGAAGCGCGGCACCATGCCTGAACACGCGGCGGACGAGATTCCCGTTTCCTGGATGCTTCAGGACGAATGGGTTGACCTGCTCCGGCAGGCGGCCGACGGCGGCGACCGGATGAACTGGTATACGCAGCTCCAGCTGGGCGTGGCGCTCCTCTGCTCCAACCGGCCGCGGGAAGCCGGAGAGAGGCTCGAGCGTTCCTATATGCTCTGTCCTTCGCCCTGGGCCCTGTACGTGCTGGCGCACTGGAAAAGGCTTCTGGGGGACGGCGGAGCAGCCGCGGCCCTGGCCGCGAAGGCAAGCCGTATGCGGCTTCAGGACGCCTCCCTCGCCAAGGAGGCCATGGAACTGCTGGTGGCGGCGGGCAGGAACGAAGAAGCGCTGGAGCTTTCGGATGAATTCTCCGAAGAGATTCGTTCCATCGGCCGGGTAAAAATATACATCGCTTTGGCACACTGCCGCCTCGGCCATATCGAGCAGGCGGAAGCGGTGCTGTATGAGGGCGGCGGCATCGTCCTTCCCGACATTCGGGAGGGGGAGCGGACGATCACCGACCTGTATCTCGAAATCGCCGGTCAGAAGGCGGCCCGCGGAGGCCTTCCCTTTGATCCCGATACGGCGGAGGTTCCGCCGCAGTTCGATTACCGGCAGTGCGACGCCGCCCGGCGCCGTCCCGCAAGGAAGCGGGCGCGGTAGGCGGCTGCGGGGGTCTGCGTTTTTATTGGACATATCGTCTGTTCTCGGCGCGGTTTTTTAAACCGCGCCGTTTTCCATCGAAGGGGGCTTGTCCGCCCGCGCCCGGCGGTTTCCCGCCGTTTCTCCCGCCTGCCGGGGCCAAATGGTAAAATTTTAGTGAAGGTAACACGATTAAGGTTGCAAACCGCCGTCAAGTATTGTAAAATGTAAGCAGATAAACGGTCGGTGATTCTGGACCGTTATCGTTTGCATTCCAACGAGAAAGGAAGGAATCCCATCATGGCTGTTACTTTGGATACCCGTTATCTGGAGGGATTTGTCCGCCCCCATGAGCTGGGTGCGCTGCAGCCGCAGGTTACGGCCGCGCACGAGATGCTCCACGCGGGCACCGGGCTTGGAAACGACTTTTTGGGTTGGCTGAACCTGCCGACCGATTACGATAAAGAGGAGTTTTCCCGTATTCAGGAAGCGGCGAAGCGCATTCGCAAGGATACCGACGTATTTGTGGTCATCGGGATCGGCGGCTCGTACCTCGGCGCCCGCGCCGCAATCGAATTTCTGAAATCGGAGCGGTACAACGCCAAGCGGAAAAACGGCCCCGACATCTATTTCACCGGCAACAATATCAGCTCCACCGCGCTGTGCGAGCTGATGGAGCTCTGCGAGGGCCGGCGGGTGTCGATCAACGTGATCTCCAAATCCGGCACCACCACCGAGCCGGCTATCGCGTTCCGCGTGTTCCGGGATTATCTGGAGCGCACCATCGGCGCGGAGGCGGCGAAAAAGCGTATCTACGTCACCACCGATAAGGCGCGGGGCACCCTGAAGGGCCTGGCCGACCGGGAAGGATACGAAACCTTTGTGGTTCCGGACGACGTGGGCGGCCGTTTCTCGGTGCTGACCGCGGTCGGCCTGCTGCCCATCGCGGTCGCGGGCTGCGATATCGAAGCCCTCATGGCCGGCGCGGCGGAGGCGCAGAGCGCCCTCTGCGATCCGGATATTGAGAAAAACGATTGCTACCGCTACGCCGCCGCCCGGAACGTCCTGCTCCGGAAGGGCCGCGCGGTGGAGTTGATGGTGGCTTATGAGCCCTGCTACCGCATGATGGCGGAGTGGTGGAAGCAGCTCTACGGCGAGAGCGAGGGCAAGGACGGCAAGGGCCTGTTCCCGGCCTCCGTCATCTTCTCGACCGACCTGCATTCCCTCGGCCAGTTCGTGCAGGACGGTTCCAATATCCTGTTCGAATCGGTGGTGCTGATCGACAAGGCCCGCAAGGAGCTGACCATCAAGGAAGACCCCGAGAACGTGGACGGCCTGAACTTCCTGACCGGGAAGACGATGGATTATGTCAATAAAAAGGCGTTTGAGGGTACTGTCCTCGCCCACAGCGACGGCGGCACCCCGAGCCTCGTGTTCCATGTGCCGGAAGCGACGGAGGCCGCGCTCGGCTATCTGATCTATTTCTTCGAAAAGGCCTGCGCCATTTCGGGCTATATGCTCGGGGTCAACCCGTTCGATCAGCCCGGCGTGGAAAGCTATAAGAAGAACATGTTCGCCCTGCTGGGCAAGCCCGGCTATGAAGAAGAAAAGGCGGCGCTGGAAAAGCGGCTCGGCCGCTGACGGCGCGGGCGGAAGTTTCCGCCGGAAGACGTCTAACGCCGCGGTTCGCGGTTATACTATACATTAGGAGGAAATGAAAATGGTTACTTTAATCCTCGGCAAAAAAGGGTCCGGCAAAACAAAGCGCCTGATCGACATGTGCAACACGGCTGTACAGGAATCCAAGGGCAACGTGGTGTTCGTGGAAAAGGACGGCATCCTGATTTATGACGTCAGTTCCAAGGCGCGTCTGGTCGTGGCGGACGAATACGGCATCAAGGGGTTCGAGGCGTTGTACGGTTTCATTTCCGGCATGTGCGCGGGCAACTACGATATCACCGATGTCTTCGTGGATTCCACACTGAAAATCGGCGGAAGCGATCTGGAAAAGCTGGCGGATTTCGCCGAGAAGCTGGGTTCGCTGTCGGAGAAGGCCGGCACCCGCATGGTACTGTCGGTCTCCGCCGACAAGTCCGAGATTCCGGAACGGATCGCGGCTTTCGCGCAGGAATAAAACCACGGCATCATAACATCACGACGAATTCCGGCAGTCGGCGCGGCGGGAGCCTGAGCCCCCGCCGCGCCGATATGCCGGCAAAAAACGGCGGCAGCGGAGGAAGTCCTCCCGCCGCCGTTTCGTACAAAGGGAAACACAGGAGGGGCGGCCCATGGCGATCTGGTACGAAGGGAATCTGAACAAATCGGAGAATAAGCGGGAAGAAAACGGCGTCACCTATTATATCCGCGGGGTGCGGGAGGTGGACGGCGCGCGGTACGAGCGGTACGCCGTCCAGACGCATTTCATCGGGCGGGGAGAGGATTACGTCGAGGTGGTCCGCCGCTATGTCGCCCCGCTGTATCGGCCGGGGGATATCGTCACCATGGGCGAGAAGGTCATCTCGATGTGCCAGAACAACACCGTCGAGATGAAGGACGTGAAGGTCGGCTTCTGGGCGAAATTCCTTTCCCGGTTCGCCACCCACAACAACAACGGCATCGGAATGGACGAGCCTTACAAGCTCCAGCTTGCGATCAATATGAAAGGGCTTCCCCTCATCCTCTGGGCCAGCTTCTGCGGCGGAGTCTGCCGCCTGTTCGGCAAGCGGGGGGTGTTTTATGAGATCGTCGGGCAGGACGTGTCCGGCATTGACGGTTTCTACAGCCATTCGGTGTTTGAGACCTACCACACCCTCGCGGTGCTCAACCCGAAGGAGCCGGACAAGGTGTGCGCGGATATCGAGCAGGCGCTGGGCGTTGCCTGCGCGGTGGTGGACGCCAACGATATCAACGTCGAAGTGCTCGGCCGTTCCCCCTCCCTGATGGACCGACCCGCCGACTTTGTGGCCGAGCTGATCCGCGACAACCCCTCCGGTCAGGACGACGAACTCACCCCCTTCGTGATCTCCCGGGACATCGGGGACGCGGAGGCCCAGCCCTATGTGCCGGTGGAAGCGCTGGACGGCCCGCCCGAGCACTGACCGCCGGCAATCGCCGCGGTCGAAAAGAGCGGAAAATAGACGGCGGAACCGAAATTTTGCTTGACAACCCCTTTCCATGTCGGTATAATATTTGGCGTGACACTTGAGGTGGAGTATGCTTTACCAACTGAAACCGCTGTTTATGGGCGAAAAGGAATCCCTGCCCATAGACTGTGAGATGGACTTTTCCGGGCTGGAATACCAGAACGGCCGGCCGTTTCCCCACCCCGTTCGGGTGAAAGGGGAAATCGCCGTATCTGCCGACATCGTGACCCTGCAGGTCACGGCTTCGACCCGTACCGAGGGACGCTGCGATCGCTGTCTGACGGCGTTCGGGCGGGATATGACGGTGCCGATCGAACGCATTCTGGTCTCTTCCCTGAACAACGAGGAAAACGACGACTTTGTGCTGCTGGAGAATTATCAGCTTCCGCTGGACGATCTGGTGGAAGAGGAGCTGATCCTGAACCTGCCGTCGAAGAACCTCTGCCGGAAAGACTGCCGCGGGCTTTGCCCGCAGTGCGGGAAGAATCTCAACGAGGGGCTTTGCGGCTGCCGCAGTGACACGACCGACCCCCGTTTGGAGGTTCTCAGACAGCTTATCAACTGAGCGGGACGGAGCGGGAAACCTTCCTCCCAAACCCTTGTTAAGGATAAGCCATGAACTCTTATCACCAGTGCTAAGGAGGTGCTGACGATGGCGGTACCCAAGAGAAAAACATCCAAGGCCCGGCGCGACAAACGGCGTTCCAACGTCTGGAAGATGGACGCTCCGGCGCTCATGAAGTGCCCGCAGTGCGGCGAATACAAGCGCCCGCACCGTCTCTGCGGCAATTGCGGCTACTACAACGGCCGGCAGATTGTTAAGAAAGAGGCCTGAGGTTCCGGCTGATCCGGTTCCTTACGGCACGGGCGGCCATCCGGCCGCGGCGAAGAGAAAGTAGAGAGGGAGCAATCCTTCTCTATTTTTGTATCAGGATATGCCGGACGGGGGCGCGTGTCCCGGTTTGTTCCGGCGGCATATTCCGGCGGTACGGGATGAATACTATACCGGACGGATCCGGTGGAGCATGGACGGACTGGGGCCGAATCCGAACAGAGACAGAACAGGAAGGAAACGCGGTATGGGCGTGACAATCACCGGCATAACGGCGGGCAGCCCCGCCGCGCGGAAGGATATCCGCGCGGGGGACGAGCTGCTGACAATGAACGGGCAGCCGATCGAGGATGTGCTCGATTACCGTTTTTATATGAATGAGCCGGTGCTGTCGCTCGTCCTTTCCCGGGAAGGGAAAAAGCGGGTCCTCCGCCTGCACAAGGGCACGGAGGAGGACCCGGGGCTGGAATTCGCCACCTACCTGATGGATTCCCAGCATTCCTGCCGGAACCAGTGCGTGTTCTGCTTTATCGATCAGCTCCCGCCGGGGATGCGCCAATCCCTGTATTTCAAGGACGACGATTCCCGCCTGTCCTTCCTGTTCGGGAATTATATCACCCTCACCAATCTCAGCGAGCACGAGATCGAGCGGATCATTGCCATGCACATCAGCCCGATTAACGTTTCGGTGCACACCACCAATCCGGAACTGCGGTGTCAAATGATGCACAATCGGTTTGCCGGGCGCTGTCTGGAGATTCTCCAGCGGTTCGCACGCGCAGGGATCCGGATGGAGTGCCAGCTGGTGCTCTGCCCGGGAATCAATGACGGGGCGGAGCTCGCCCGGTCAATGGAGGATTTGTCCGCGCTGGTACCTGCTGTGGAAAGCGTCGCGGCGGTTCCGGTGGGGCTGACCAAGCACCGGGAGGGGCTGCCTGCCCTGCGGATGTTCACCCGGGAGGAGGCCGCCGCCGTCGTCCGGCAGATGGAGGCGTTCGGGGACCGGATGCTGGAACAATACGGGAACCGCATATTTTATCCGGCCGACGAGTTTTACCTTCAGGCGGGGCTGCCGGTGCCGGAGGACGAGGCGTTTTACGGCGAGTTTTCCCAGCTGGAAAACGGCGTGGGAATGACCGCGCTGCTGAAATCTCAGTTCCGCCGCGCGCTGGATGAGCGGGAAGGGACGCCCGCCGGCAGTCCGCTGCATTTTGCAACCGGAATGGCCGCCCTTCCATTGATTGAGGAGCTGGTGGCCCTTGCCCGGAAAAAATGGCCCTCCCTGCGGGCGGAGGTTCACGGCGTCCGGAACGATTTTTTCGGTGAAACCATCACGGTGGCAGGGCTGGTGACCGGCGGGGACCTGATCCGGCAGCTCCGGGACCGGGTACAGCCGGGAGAAATTCTCGTCATTCCCGATGTGATGCTGCGGCATGAGGGGGACGTGTTTCTGGACGACGTTTCCCGCGAGGACGTGGAGCGGGAGCTCAGCGTGCGGCTGGTCGTGACCCCGGTGGACGGGGATGCGCTGGCGGACGCCCTTTTGCTGTAAACAGAGAGACCGGGCGGGCATGATGGCCCGCCGTGGGAAATAGAATAGAGGTGAAGACCATGGCGCGGCCAGTCGTTGCCGTCGTAGGACGGCCCAACGTGGGCAAATCGACATTATTCAATAAACTGATCGGCCGGCGGCTTTCCATTGTGAAGGATACGCCGGGAGTGACGCGGGACCGGATCTTCGCGGAATGCGAATGGAGCGGGCGCCGCTTCATGCTGGCGGATACCGGCGGAATCGAGCCGTATTCGGACGACGTGATCCTGTCCCAGATGCGGCGGCAGGCGCAGCTCGCCATCGACCAGGCGGATGTGATCGTGCTGGTAACCGATCTGCGTTCCGGCGTGACGGCGAACGACGCCGACGTGGCGGTGATGCTGCAGAAGAGCGGGAAGCCGGTCGTACTCTGCGTGAACAAATGCGACACGGTGGGCGATCCGCCCCCCGAGTTCTATGAATTTTACAACCTCGGGCTGGGGGATCCCGTCGCGGTGTCCTCCGTCCACGGGCACGGCACCGGCGATCTGCTGGACGCGGTGTGCGAATACCTGCCGGAGGACGACGGGGAGGAAGAGGAAAGCGATACCATCAAGGTCGCGGTGATCGGCAAACCGAACGCCGGGAAATCCTCCCTCATCAACCGGATCGCGGGAGAGGAACGGGCGATCGTGTCGGATATCGCCGGCACCACCCGGGACGCGGTGGATACCCCCATCCATAATCAGCACGGGGATTTTGTCTTTATCGACACCGCCGGGCTCCGCCGGCGGAGCCGGGTGGACGACGCGATCGAAAAATACAGCGTGCTCCGCGCCCAGATGGCGGTGGAGCGGGCCGACGTCTGCGTGATTATGATCGACGCGACCGAAGGCTTCACCGAGCAGGACAGCAAGGTGGCCGGCATCGCCCATGAAGAAGGCAAAGCCTGTATCATCGCGGTGAACAAATGGGACGCGGTGGAAAAGGACGGCCGCACCATGGACAGCATGCGCAAACAGCTGATGAACGACTTTTCCTTTATGTCCTATGCGCCGCTGATCTTTATTTCCGCCAAAACCGGCCAGCGGATCGACCGGCTGTTTGAACTGATTAAATACGTTTCCCAGCAGAACGCCATGCGGATTTCCACCGGAATGCTCAACGACGTGCTGGCCGCGGCGACCGCCCGGGTGCAGCCGCCGACGGATAAGGGACGCCGCCTCCGCATCTATTACATGACGCAGGCGTCCATCAAGCCGCCGACCTTCGTCTGCTTTGTCAACCGGGCCGACCTGTTTCATTTTTCCTACCAGCGGTATTTGGAAAACCAGATTCGGGAGACCTTTGGGCTGGAAGGGACGCCGGTACGCTTCATCATCCGCGAACGCGGAGAAACCGGAAACGGCCGCTGACGGATATCGCCTTCCGGAAAATCCATGCGGCGCAGAAAGCCGGAAACCAGGAAAATCAGGGAAAGGATCGTTGCGCATGATCGGAGAATTTTTGCAGAACAGCTGGCTCAGTATGCTGTTGACGGCGCTGGCCGCCTACCTGCTGGGCAGTGTGAATTCCGCCATTATCGTGACCAAGCTTACCGCCAAGGAGGACATCCGTTCCTACGGCAGCGGCAACGCGGGCGCCACCAACGTCCTGCGCTCGCAGGGGAAGCTGCCGGCCCTGCTGACCACTGCCGGGGACCTGCTCAAGAGCATCCTTGCCGTGCTGATCGGCGGGTGGCTGCTGCGGGACCTGAATCTCGTATACACCGGTGCGGAAAGCCTGCGGATTTCCCCCGCCGGCGCAGAGCTGGCGGGGCGGTATCTGGCCGGGTTCTTCTGCATCATCGGCCACCTGTTTCCGCTGTACTTCGGTTTCCGGGGCGGCAAGGGGGTTCTTACCACCCTGGGGATGATGCTGATTCTGGACTGGCGGGTGGCGCTGATCTGCCTTGGCTTCTTTATCGTCACGGTTCTGATTTCCCGGATGGTTTCGCTGGGTTCGGTGATCGCCGCGGCGCTGCTGCCGGTGTTCACCTACATATTCCGCGCCTTTGCGGAGCATCAGTCCGGCGGCGTGGTATGGTTTTGCACCCTAATGGCGGTTTTGATCGCCGCCATCCTGATTATCAAGCACATTCCGAATATCAAACGGATCGCCGCCGGGACGGAGAGCAAGCTGTCCTTCGGCGATAAAAAATAGTATTTTTCCATTCACCAAAACGGCGAAAGCAGGCGCTGCTTTCGCCGTTTTTTCGTCCCATAGCCGGAGGCAGACATCGGCGGCTGGTTTTGACCGCGGAATAAACCTTTTATGGGAGGCCGTATTTCCCGGTCTGTATTCGGGAAATACGGCCGCGTGTATACTTCTGGGAAAGCGTGGGAATCCTAAGCGGCAGACAGGACGGGTCTGCCGCTTTTTTCTGCCCGGTTTTTCGACCCGTTCCCCAACCGGCGCGCCGCCCGGCGGCCCGCCGACAGAAAGGCCGGAATCGTTTATGACTGACAAACCCGAAAAAACGCCCTTCAAGCCCTTCCACGAACCTGGGACCCCTGACGCGCCGGATACGGCCTGTTACGCCGAACTCGCACGGGAGTGCCTTGCCGGGCCGGCCGTCCCCGGCAGTCTCCGCCCCCTGCGGCGGGAGGTGCGCCGCGCCCTGAATATCCTCCGCCGAACCGGCCGGAAGCCGGGTCCCTCCGGCGAAACCGGATTTCGGGAATGGCTGGACGATAATTACCACCTGCTCTCCCGGGAAGGAGAGCAGGCGCTTTCCGACCTGCGGTTTGCGGGCCGCCTGCCCTGCGCCGGGCGGCAGCCCCTGCTCTGCCTTCTTCTGCGGCGGCTGATAAAAGAAAACGGACCGGCGGGCGGCGGACTGCCGGACGAAGCCGGAATGGATGCGTTAATCGCGGAAGCCGGAAAAATCCGCCCGCTGACGGTATTCGAGCTGGAGTTGCTCCCTCTCTGCCTGCGGGCGGCGCTGGTGCTGACCGCGGCGGACGCCTGCCGGGAAACCGGGGCGGAAGCCGAACGGCTGATCGCCGCCGCGGTAAATGGCCTGCGGGCGGCCGCCGACCTCGATTTTGACGGGCTGACCGAACGGCACAGCATTGTGGAGCGAATCCTGCGAAAGGACCCAGCCGGAATATATACCCGCATGGACGACCGTACCCGCGCCGATTACCGGCGGCGGACCGCCCTCGCGGCCCAGCGGTCGGGGCGGAGCGAAGCGGACACCGCCGAGGCCCTGCTGAACGAAGCGAAGCAGGGTTCCACCCCACGGGAACGGCATGTGGGCGCGCCCCTTGCCGCGCTGGACAACGACCGGAGGCGAAAGGGACGCGGACGGGCGCTGCTTCTGCTTTCCGCCCTGCTCCCCCTTCCTCTCGCAATCCTCCTCGCCCTGTGGGCGGGAAACGGTTGGGCGGCGATTCTTCTCTATCTCCCGCTGTTTGAACTGCTCCGCCCTCTGCTGCAGCATCTGCTTCTGCGGGGACTGCCGCCCCGCCGCCTTCCCCGTCTGGCGCTGGACGGCGTCATTCCGGAGGAGGGGCGCACCGTGATCGCGGTTTCCTCCCTCCTTCCCTCCGCCGCATCGGCGGAGAAAACGGCCCGGCATCTATTCGAGCTGTACAACACCAACGGCCGGGGAGCGGTACAGGTCTGCCTGCTGGCCGACCTGCCGCAGGCCGAATATCCCACCCTGCCGGGAGACGGGGCGGATGTCGCCGCCATGCAGCGGCAGATCCGCCGGCTGAACCTCCGGTGCGGCGGCGGCTTCGTACTGGCCGTCCGGCCCCGGGAATACAGTGAAACCATGCGCGCTTACACCGGCCGGGAACGGAAGCGGGGGGCGATTGCCGAACTGATCCGGGTAATCCGGGGCGGGGAGCCCCACTTTCTCGCCTTCGAGGGAGATCTGTCCCTCCTGCGCCGATCCAAATACCTGCTGGCGCTGGACGCGGATACCGGAATACTGCTGGATACCGCCGCCGAGCTGACGGGGGTCGCCCTCCACCCGCTCAACCGGGCGGTCGTCTCCGCCGGGCCGGACGGAAAGCCCCGGGTAACGGAGGGGCACGGCCTGTTTGCTCCCCGGATCGGCGCCGAGCTGAAAAGCGCCAACCGCACCGCCTTCTCCCGCGCGATGGCAGGGGTGGGCGGAATCACTCCCTATGACGTCCCGGCGGGGGATCTGTATATGGACTGCTTCTCCGCCGGAATCTTCACCGGCAAGGGGCTGATCGACGTGGAAGCCTTCGCCGCCGCGGCCGAACCGGAGCTTCCGGCCGAGCAGGTGCTCAGCCACGATATTCTGGAGGGCTGTCTGCTGAACGCGGGGCTGGTTTCGGATGTGGAAATGACCGACGGCTGTCCCGCCGGGATGGGGAGTTGGCTGGACCGTCTCCACCGCTGGGTACGGGGAGACTGGCAGAACGCCCCCTTTTTGTGGAACCGCGCCCTTCCCCTCACCGGGCTGGACAAATGGAAGCTGACCGACAACCTCCGCCGGTCGGTCACGCCGGCGGTCTGCCTGCTCTGCCTGCTGGCCTCCCCCTTCTTCGGCGGACGGGCGGGGCAGCTTCTGGCTCTGACCGGACTGCTTGCGCCGGTGGGGGGAAACCTGCTTGCCGCGCTGCTCGCCCTGCTTCAGGGAGGCTGGATGACTCTGGGCGGCCGGTATTATTCCCGGGTGCTTCCCCGGGCGATGGGGGCGCTGACTCAGGCGTGGTATACCCTGACGATGCTTCCCGCCACAGCGCTGACCGGCGCGGACGGCGCCTGTCGGGCCGTCGTCCGGCTGTTTTCCCGCCGGAGGCTGCTGGAATGGACTACCGCCGCTCAGGCCGAAAAACGCCGCACCGGCTGGGGAAGCGCTTTCCGGCGGTTCTGGCCCTCCCTGCTGATTGCGCTGTTCCTGCTGGTATTCGGGAGCGGCTTCGCGCGGCTGGGCGGGCTGATCTTCCTTTTTCTCCTCCCGCTCGCGGTGTTTTCCGCCCGGACGGTTCCAGCGAAGGATGCCCGCCCTCTCACCCCCGGTCAAAAGGAACGGGTGGGAGCCTATGCCGCCGCCATGTGGCGGTATTACGAGGAACACTGCACCGCCGCCGAACACTACCTTCCCCCGGACAACGTGCAGGAGGCCCCGGTCTGGCGGGTGGCTCACCGCACCTCCCCCACCAACATCGGGCTGTACCTGCTGTGCATCGCCGCCGCCCGGGACTTTGGGCTGATCGACGACGAGGGGATGCTCGACCGGACGGAACGCACCCTCGCCACGGTGGAACGACTGGAAAAGTGGAAGGGAAACCCCTATAACTGGTACGACACCCGCACCCTCCGCCCGCTTTCTCCCCGGTATGTCTCCACGGTGGACAGCGGCAACTTCGTCTGCTGTCTGGTCGCCCTGCGGCAGGCGCTGGCCGAACTGCGCGGGCCCCGAGCGGAAGCGGCGGCCGAGGCGGCCCGGCGGCTGCAGGACGGGCTGGAGCTTGTCCCCATGTACAACGAAAAGCGGAACCTGTTCCACATCGGGCTGGACCCCGACACCGGGGAACGCAGCCCCTCTTATTACGACCTGCTGATGAGCGAAAGCCGGATGACCGGATACTATGCCGTCGCGACCCGGCAGATTCCGAAGAAGCACTGGGGCGCGCTGGGCCGTCCCCTCGCACGGTCGGGCAGCGCGGTGGGCCCCGTCTCCTGGTCGGGCACCATGTTCGAATTTTTCATGCCCCGTCTTCTTCTGCCGGCGGAGGAAGGAACAATGGGATATGAGGCGCTGCGCTTCTGCCTCCACTGCCAGCGGCGGCGGCCGCCCCGGGATGTCCCGTGGGGCATCTCGGAAAGCGGTTTTTACGCCTTCGACAGCAATCTGAATTATCAATACAAGGCGCACGGCGTTCCCCGGCTCGCTCTTAAGCGGGGACTGGGCGGGGAGCTGGTGATCTCCCCCTATTCCTCCTTTCTCGCCCTCACCACCGACCCGGACGCGGCGCTGCGGAATCTCGCCCGGCTGGAAAAGCGGGGGATGACCGGAAGCTGCGGCTTTTACGAGGCCGCCGATTTCACCCCTTCCCGGGCGGCGCGGGGCGGCTACTCCATCGTGCGGAGCTATATGGCCCACCACGTCGGGATGAGCCTGATCGCCTGCGCCAACGCGGCGATGGACGACCGCTTTGTCCGCCGCTTCCTGCGGGATGAGGACATGGCCCGGGCGGAAGAACTGCTGGTGGAAAAGGCCCCCGACGCGGGAACGGTTTACGATCCGGTCAAGGAAAGCCGCGTTCCCTCCCTGCCGGGACGGGAGCCGGCCCTGAGCGAGGAGATCCCCCACCCCAATCCGCGCACCCCCCGGATGCACCTTCTCGCCGGCGCGGAATGGCAGCTCGCCGTCACCGACACGGGGGCGGGCTTCTCCGTTTCCCACGGGCTGGACATCCACCGGGTGAGCGACGACCTGCTTCGCGCCCCGCAGGGAATTTTCGTGGTGGTGGATGGAGGAAACGGCCCCTTTTCCCTCACCGCCGCCCCCGATTACGCCGGCTGTGCCGAAGGCGAACCGCCTGTCCGCCGGGCGGAATTTCATCCCGGCGCGGCGATCTTCACCGCCGAGCAGGGGGAGCTGGAGGCCGGGATGCGGGCGATGGTCCATCCCCGTCTGCCCTGCGAACAGCGGCAGGTGGTGCTGAAAAACCGGTCCGGCAAGCGGATGCGGGCGGCGGTGCTTTTCTATTTTGAACCCAGCCTGGCCCGCCGGGCGGACTCGCGGGCCCATCCCGCCTTTTCCCGCCTTTTCCTCGCCGTGCATAAGGACCCGGCGGCCGCCGCCCTCTTCGTCACCCGCCGCCAGCGGCTGGGAGAACCCCCCGCCTGTCTGGCCGCGGGGCTTCTGGACGGAGCGGATTTCGAATACGAAGCCTCCCGGGAAGCGCTGCTTTCCCGGCCGGAGGGGATGGCCTCCCTGCCCGCCTGCCTGAAAAAGCCCTTTGCCAATCGGGGCGAGGGAGTGCCGGACAGTGCGGTCGCCCTGCGGATGACGGTAGATATTCCGCCCCGCGCCCAGCGTTCGGTCACACTGGTGCTGGCCGCCGCACCCACGGCGGCGGAGGCCGCCAACCGGCTGATCGAAGCCCGGCGGGAAGGGCTGCTTTCCGCCGAGCGGGCCGCGCCCGCCCCCTTCGGCGGGGTGGAGGCGCAGCTCGCCGCTCAGATTCTGCCCGATCTGTTCTATCCGCCCCGGATGGACCGGGAATGGGCCGCCGCGGCCCGGGCGAACGAACGCGGGCAGGACGCCCTCTGGGGGCTGGGTATTTCCGGGGATTACCCGCTCGTTCTCATCGAAATTCACAACGCGGCCGACGCCTCCCGCGCCGAACCGTATATGCGGCTTCACCGCTCCCTGCGGCTGGGCGGAGTGGAAACCGAGCTGGCGGTCGCCTACCGCGAGGGCGGAGAATACGACGCGCCGGTGCTGGACGCCCTGCGCGCCGCCGCGGCCAACGCCGGGTCGGAGGAAGCGCTTGGAAAACGGGGCGGCGTGCATCTGGTCAACCTGACCGTCCACGGCGAAGGGGCGCTCGCCCTGCTCGCCGCCGTCTGCCGCCACAACGGAGCGCGGGATCTTCAGCGGGCGGGCCTGCCCCCGGCGGAATACCGGCCGGCGGTTATCCTTCCCGCCAAACCGCTTCCGCCTGCCGGACAGCCGGGGGATAAAGGGACGGCCGCCCCCCTGCTCCTTCCGGGCGGCGAATTCCGGAACGGCCGGTTCCGGGTGGATGCCGCTCCTCAGACCGACGGCGTTCCCCGTCTGCCGTGGTGCCATGTGCTGGCCAATCCGACCTTCGGCACGCTGGTGTCGGACAAGGCGCTCGGCTTCACCTGGGCGGGAAACGCGCGGGAAAACAAGCTCACCCCCTGGCAGAACGACACCGCCTCCGACAACCGGGGAGAGCTGCTGCTTGTGCGGGCCGGCGGCCAGATCCGGGATGCGGTGTGGGGCGCGGCTCCCACTTATGGGGAGGGCTTCGCCCGGTACGACGGGCGGCTGGAATTCCCCGGCGGAATCACGCTGGACGCCGCCGTAACCGTCCGCGTCCCGGAACGGGGCCCCTGGAAAACCGTCACGCTGGAACTCGAAAGCCATGGAAAGGAGGAAATCGACCTGCAGGCCGCCTATTATATCGAACCGGTACTTGGGGTGAACCGGGAAAACGCGCGGCACACCGCCGCCAAATGGGAAAATGGGGCGCTTCTGCTCCACAATCCCTTCGCCGCCATGAAGGGGGCGGCGGTGCTGACCGCCGGGGGCGGGGCGGACGGCTGTGACTGCGACCGGGGGAGCTTTCTCTCCGGAAGCTGGGGCGGCGGCACCCTCTCCCCCCTGCCCGACCCCTGCGCGGCAGTCATTGTCCGGCGGAAGCTCCCTCCCCGGCGGAGGGAGACGATCTCCTTTGTGCTCGGCTTCGCCTCCGGCGAGCGGCCGGAGCAAGCCCTTGCCGCCGCCCGGCGGCTTCCCTCCCTCGCCCGGGAAACGCCGGAGGACACCGGACGCCTCACGCGGTTTCCCCGTATCCGCACCCCCGATCCCTGCCTCAACGTACTCGCGGGAGACTGGCTGCCCCGTCAGGTTCTGCGGTGCCGTCTTTTCGCCCGCACCGGCTTTTACCAGTGCGGCGGGGCGTGGGGCTTCCGCGACCAGCTTCAGGATTCCCTCGCCGTGCTGTGGATCGATCCTGCCGTCGTCCGCCGCCAACTGATGCGGTGCGCCGCCGTTCAGTTTGAGGAAGGGGACGTGCTTCACTGGTGGCACCGGCTTCCGAAGAGCCTGCGGGGGGTGCGGACCCGCTGCTCGGACGATCTGCTCTGGCTCCCCTTCGTCACGACGGAGTATATCGATTTCACCGGGGACGGCGGGGTACTGGATGCCCGCGTCCGCTGGCTGACAGGGCCGCCCCTCTCCCCCGACGAGCAGGACCGGTATTTCGAACCGGGCCGCACCGGCCATGCCGACCCGCTCTACCTCCACTGTGTGCGGGCGCTGGAGCGGGGATCTACCCACGGCGCGCACGGCCTCCCTCTGATCGGGAGCGGGGACTGGAACGACGGCTTCAACCTTCTCGGCGCGCAGGGGAGGGGAGAAAGCGTCTGGCTGGGGATGTTCCTCGCCATTGTGCTCGACCGCTTCGCCCCCCTGTGCGAAAAGCGGGGGGAAACGGAACGGGCGGCAGCCTTCCGCCAATGGGCGGCGGATTACCGGGCGGCGGCGGACGGCTGCTTCGCCACCGACCGGTATCTGCGGGCCTGGTTCGACGACGGGGCTCCGCTCGGCGCGGTGGGCGCGCCGGCCTGCGCGGTGGACAGCCTGACCCAGAGCTTCGCCGTGCTCTGCGGCCTGCCCAAGAAGCGGACCGACGCGGCGCTGGACACCGCCCTTTCCCAGCTGGTGGACCGGGAAAATGGGGTGGTGCGGCTGTTCGCGCCCCCCTTCGACCGGGCCGAAGCGGATTCCCGTCCGGTAGGATATATCACCGCCTATCCCCCCGGCGTGCGGGAAAACGGCGGACAGTACACCCATGCGGCGGTCTGGCTTGCCGTCGCCCTGCTGGAAACCGGCCGGACGGACGAGGGCTTCGACCTGCTCCGCCTGCTCAACACGGCGCAGAAATACGCCGACGGGCTGGGGGAGCAGTACAAGGGCGAGCCCTACGCCCTCGCGGGGGACGTATACGCCAACCGGGAGTGCCCCGGCCGGGCGGGCTGGACGCAGTACACCGGTTCGGCGGGCTGGTATTACACCGCGGTGCTCCGCCATCTGCTGGGGCTGCGGCCCCACGGGAGTTTTCTGGAGCTGTCCCCCCGTCTCCCCGCCCGGTGGGAGGGGTACGAGGTCTCCCTCATCCTCGGCGGTTCGGCGCTGTCCATCCGGATACGCCGGGGAAAGGAGCGGCTGACGGTGGACGGCCGCGCCGCCGACCGCGTTCCGCTGGACGGCTCTCCCCACAAGGTGGAAATGAGCGTCCCGGCGGAATAGGACAAAAAGAAGCCTTTCCGCCCCTTCATTTTCCCGAAATCTTCGGATTCTTTGTGTTTTGCCGCTTTTCATTCTTCCCTGAATTTGGTATACTAAGGGATATGAATTTCCCGCCGGGCGCCCGCCGAGAAGCCGCGCCCGGCGGACGAACCGGTTATCCTCCGCTATGAACGGTATAACAGTATAAAGGAGTGATTCTTTGCCCTGTTCTTCTCAAACAAACGCTGTACGCGCCTCCGCCGGCGGCGTTCGGCCTGCCTTCCGGCCTCTGGCCGACGGCGCCGGCGTCCTGACGCTGGCGGACGACCGGTTTAAGACCGCGCGGCTGACCGCCGCCCTGCTTCTGCCGCTGGACCCGGCCCTTGCGTCGGAGAACGCTGTCCTTCCCTATCTGCTGCAGCGGTGCTGTGCGGAGTATCCCGGCTTCAGCGCCCTGAAACAGCGGCTGAACGAGCTGTACGGCGCGCGGATTGCCGCTGATGTGTCCCGGATTGGGGAGTGCCAGGCGCTGACCCTGACCGCCGTCTCCATGGACGACCGCTTCGCCCTGCACGGGGAAGCGGTGGCCGCCGCCTGTGCGGATCTTCTCCGCTCCATGCTGTTCGATCCGGTGCTGGCCGACGGGGCCTTCCCCGCCGACAATGTTGAGCAGGAGAAGCGCTGCCTGACCGAACGCATTGAATCCGAAATCAACAATAAACGCCTGTACGCCCGCCGCCGCTGCGAAGAACTGCTCTGCGAAGGGGAGCCTTACGCGGCAGACCGTTACGGCGACATTGAAAGCGTGCGGGCCATTACGCCCTCCTCGGCGGCCGCCGCGTGGCGGCGGATGCTGAAAACGGCGCAGATCCGTCTGATCGTGCAGGGGGCCGCTCCCTCCGCCAAGGCGGCGGAAGGGTTCCGCGCGGGCCTTGCCGCCCTGACGGAGCGCCGCCCGCTTTCGCCCGCCGTTCAGGTCGTCCGCCGGGCGGACGCGGTGCGGGAACGGACCGAACGGATGGACGTGGGACAGGCCAAGCTGGTGCTCGGCCTGCGCGCCGGGGTCGCGGAGCCGGACGCCGCCGTCCCCGCCATGCGGCTGATGAACGCCCTGCTGGGCGGCACGCCCCATTCCCTCCTGTTCCGCAACGTGCGGGAAAAGCTGAGCCTCTGCTATTACTGCCAGTCGGGCTACGACCGGCTGAAGGGCATACTGCTGATCGACAGCGGGGTGGAGGAGGCTAATGCCGCAAAAGCAAAGGCCGAAATCCTCCGCCAGCTGGACGCGGTGCGGGAGGGCGCTTTCACCGACGAGGATCTGGAATCCGCCCGGCTGAGCGTGGTCAACCAGTTCCGCACCATCGGAGACCTGCAGTCCACCGCCGCGTCCTGGTATCTGGGCCAGAGCCTGAGCGGCCCGCTCTCCACCCCGGAGGAAGCCGCCCGCGCCATTGGGGCCGTAACCCGCAGGCAGGTTGCGGAAGCCGCCCGGGGCGTGAGCCTCGGCGCCGTTTACCTGCTCGCCGGGAAGGAAGGGGGCGGAAACGCATGAACGACAAGGTGGAAACCGCTTTTGAGGAGTTCGTCCAGCCCCGCACCGGCGAGCGCTGCTACCGGCTCCGCCATCCTTCGGGGCTGACCATCTTCGTGGACCCCAAGCCGGGCTATCAGTCCTGCTACGCCGTATTCGCCGCCCGGTACGGGTCGATCGACACCGCCTTCCGGACGGCGGACGGGAAGGAAACCGAAGTGCCCGCCGGCATCGCCCATTATCTCGAGCACAAGCTGTTTGAAAGCGAGGACGGCGACGCCTTCGCGCGGTACGCGAAAACCGGCGCGTCGGCCAACGCCTTCACCAGCTTCGACCGCACCGCCTACCTTTTTTCCTGCACCGAAAACTTTGAGCCGTCGCTGGAGATTCTGCTGGATTTCGTGCAGAAGCCCTATTTCACGGAGGAAACGGTGCAAAAGGAGCAGGGGATCATCGGGCAGGAAATCCGGATGTGCGAGGATAACCCCGGCCGCCGGGTGCTGTTCAACCTCCTGCGGGCGCTGTACAAAACCCATCCCGTGCGGATCGAAATCGCCGGGACGGTGGAATCCATCGCCGGTATCACCCCGGAGCTGCTGTACGGATGTTATCACACGTTTTACAGCCTCAACAACATGGCGCTGGCTGTGGCGGGGAACGTCACGCCGGAGCAGGTGCTCGCCGTGGCCGACCGGCTGCTGAAGCCCGTCGAAGGCGGACGGGTGGAACGCGCCGTGGTTCCGGAACCGGCCGAAGCGGCCGAACCCCGGGTGGAATGCCGGATGCCGGTAGCCTCCCCCCTGTTTTATCTCGGCTTCAAGGTTCCCGTCCCGGACGGCCGCTGCCAAACGCCGGAAGAGCTGGCGGCCGCCGACGTACTGCTGGAGCTTCTCGCCGGGCAGGCCTCCCCCCTCTATGCCCGGCTGATGGCGCAGGGGCTGATTAACGCCTCCTTCGGGGCGGAGTATTTCGAAGGTCCCGGCTACGCGGCCTGGCTGTTCGGCGGGGAATCCGCCGATCCGGACGCGGTGGCGGAAGCCGTCCACGCCGAAATCGACCGCCTGCGGCGGGAGGGGATCGATCCCGCCGGGTTTGAAGCGGCCCGCAACGCGCTATATGGGCGGCTGGTCGCCTCCCTGAACGATGTGGAAAACTGCGGCGATATCCTGATCGGCGATTTCTTCTACGAACGGGAGCCCTTCGCCCTGATCGAAGCGGCCGCTTCCCTTTCCGTGGAAGCGGTGACCCGGATGCTGCGGGACGGCTTCCGGCGGGAAAGCGCCGCGCTGTCGGTGGTTCTCCCCGCAGAATAACCGGTTTTGCTCCGCGTTTCACGGATAATCGGGGGCGGTTGCCCCCTACATAGAAAGGACGATAGCCATGAGCAGCCATTTTATCGAATTCCCGGCTCTGGGCTGGAAATTCAACATTTCCCCTACCATTGTGGAATTCTCCCTTTTCGGACGGGACTTTTCCCTCAACTGGTACGGCCTGCTGATCGCGCTCGGCTTCCTGCTGGCGGTGATCTACGCCCTGCGGCGGGCGAAAACGTTCGACATCGACCCCGACCGCATGATCGACGTGGTGCTGGTTTCCGCGCTGTTCGCCTTTGTGGGCGCGCGGCTGTATTACGTCCTGTTCTCCGCCGAACGGGCCGACTATTTTGAAGATCCGCTCAGCATCCTGTATGTATGGGAGGGCGGGCTCGGCATCTACGGCGGCATTATCTTCGCCTTTATCACCGGCATAATCATGTGCCGGGTGCGGAAGGTGAACACCCTCGCCATGTTTGATCTGGCGTCTCTCGGCTTTCTGATCGGCCAGTGCATCGGCCGCTGGGGCAATTTCTTTAATCAGGAAGCCTTCGGCGGCAATACCGGCCTGCCGTGGGGCATGACCGGCGACATTATCCAGAGCGGCGTGAACGGGAGCGGCTACACCCTGAGCGAGCCTGTCCATCCCACCTTCCTCTACGAATCCCTCTGGTGCCTGCTCGGCTTCCTCCTGCTGCATTTCCTTTCGAAAAAAGCCTATAAATTCAAGGGAGAGATTTTCTCCCTGTATATCGTCTGGTACGGCGCGGGCCGATTCTTCATTGAAGGCCTGCGGTCCGACAGCCTGTATTTCGGCGCCATGAAGGTATCCCAGCTGGTCGCCGCCCTTTCGGTAGCGGGCGGCGCGGCGCTCTTCTTCGTGTTCCGCGCTCACGCGCAGTCTCTGCCGAAGGATCTCTTCGCGCCCGCGCTCGTCCCTGCGGAAGGCGCGGAGGAGGACGGCGCTTCGAACGCCGGAGAAGACGTTCCGGACGACGAGGAAGGCTTCGACCCGGACGCGGTGGAAACCGATGCGGCGGAAGACGCGGAAATCGGCGGTTTGGAGGGGAACAGCGACGGCGAAGAGGCCGGCGCGGAAGCGTCCGAAGCCGATAAGACGGCGGAAGAAACCGCCGCACCGGATGAAAACGAACCGGACGACGAAAACAAAAAAGAGGAGCCGGCCGAATAAGCCGGCCGCCGCGGATCGGCCTTCCCCGCAGGAAAGGCCGGTCCGTCCCCCCTTGTATGGATATTTTCCGCCTGCGGAGAAAAGGAGCACCAACATGGCGACCATTATCGATGGGAAAGCGATCTCGGCCCGGGTGAAGGGCGAAGTGGCGGAGGAAGCCGCCCGATTGAAGGAAAAAGGGATCGTCCCCGGTCTCGCGGTGATTCTGGTAGGGAACGACCCCGCCTCCCGCGTCTATGTTAACAACAAGAAAAAAGCCTGCGCGGAAGCGGGCATTTACTCGGAAGAGATCGCCCTGCCGGCCGATACCACGCAGGACGAGCTGCTGGCCCTGATCTCCAGCCTGAACAACCGCAGCGATATCAACGGTATCCTCTGCCAGCTACCCCTTCCCTCCCACATCAACGACAAGGCGGTGATCGCCGCGATCTCTCCCCTTAAGGACGTGGACGCGTTTCATCCCTCCAACGTCGGCCATATCATGGTTGGGAACTACGCTTTCCTGCCCTGCACCCCCGCCGGGGTGATGGAGCTGCTCCATAGCGCCGGGGTAAGCGTCGCGGGAAAAAGCTGCGTTGTGATCGGGCGGAGCAATATTGTGGGCAAGCCGATGGCCATGCTCCTGCTGCACGAAAACGGCACTGTGACCATCTGCCATTCCAAAACCGCCAACCTCAAGCAGGTCTGCTCGGGCGCGGACATTCTGGTCGCGGCGGTCGGCAAGGCCAAATTCGTCACCGCCGATATGGTGAAGCCGGGGGCCGCCGTTATCGACGTGGGGATGAACCGGGACGAGAACGGCAAGCTCTGCGGGGATGTGGATTTCGCCGGAGTGGAACCGGTGGCGGGCTGGATTACCCCCGTGCCCGGCGGCGTGGGTCCCATGACCATCGCCATGCTGCTGAAAAACACCATTTCAGCCGCCAAGCTTCAGAACGCTCTGCTGATGAAATAATACGAATCCCGAATGAAGCGCAGCGTGCGGAAACAGGCAGACCCCGCCCGGCGAACCGGAGCGGGGTCTGCCTGTTTTTTATAGTCCATTCACTGGAAAAGCCGCAGGTAAGCCGATATCTCCGCCTGTTTTTCCGTTTACCCGCTGGTAAACCGGGCCCCATCCGGAACAGGCGACTGCGCCTCCGCGCCCGCGGAATACGCATAGGACGGAATGGGGGACGACCGCTCGGCATCGAACCGATAAGCGCCGTCGTCCTCCACCGTGAAAACATACTGATTATGAAGGCCGTCGTCCGTTGTCAGGGTCAGCGTTGTGTCCGACAGGGTGTATTTGCCCACGGCGATATAACTGCTGAAAGCGGAATAGGTAAACTGGAACGCGTTGTTATCCGCGGACAGGCAAATCGTCGGGTTCACCGGATCAACGGAATCGGCGTAGGAATACACCATATTCAGCCGTTCCGCATCGTCGATTACCCGGTTTTGTCCTGCCGGCAGCCACGCCGCCGTTACGATAACCCCGGCCGTCACGGCGGCGGCGGTAATCCAGAAAGCCGGTTTTGTCTTTTCCCCGTCTTTTTTCCCCGCCGCCATCAGGAGCAGCGCACAGACGCCGCCGGATAGCAGAATAACGGCCAGATCGGCCGGGGCGAGAACAAGGGGACCCAGCCCCCTGAAAAAGAAGCCGGTGCCAAAGCGGTACAGATGGCCGCTGAGCAGAAACATTTCCCCGATATACATCGCCAGTACAACCACCGAAGAAACCGCCGACGGAAGCCAAACCGAGAGTCCCCGCTTCTTCCCGAAGAAGAAGGATCCGAAATACAGCCCCACCGTCACGCCGAGCACCGCAAAGAACACCATCATCAGAACGGCGGAAACCAACGACACGGTCAGCTCTCCGTCCCGGAAAAAAGCGGTAAAGCAGGCGAAAATACACAGCCCCAGAAAAACAACGGCGGACACCGCCTGCAAAAGCAGCGGCCGGAGACGGCGGCGGTCCCCCTCCCGGATCATCCGGGCGAAGCCATAAAACACGTTTAAAAACGCAAGGATCAACACCAGGGCGATCAGATAAAAATGCAGCTTGAACATCGGGCTGTAATCGCCGATCAGCACATTCACCGGGGTCCATGTACGGGTTACAAAAAGATCCGGTGGGATATAACAGCTGAACATCTGCCAGCCTTCCAGCGACGACCAGCCGGATTCGGTCACGACCACCGCGTTTTCAAGCAGCAGCTCCGTCAGGAAAAACACACCGACGGAGAGCGCGGACGCCGACGGCAGCGCAAAGCGCCCGGCACAGCGGATCAACAGCGGCATCAGGGTTACTCCGAGAAGAATCGCCAAGCTGATCGGCGTGTATGGAATAACGTATTTCGGATAATCCTCCGCATTCACCGTTCCGTTTCGGAGCATATCGACCACCACCTTCGCACCCATGTACAGAGGATAGGCGGAAGCCAGAAGCGTGCCGACGACGGAGAACAGGTAGAACCGATAATAATTCTGCGGCGTATTCCTGCTTTTCATACGAACCTCCATTCTGTCGCTTACGGTCTCAGTACAAATGCTTACGGTTGTATTTCGCGCCGTTTCCGGAATGGGTATGCCTACTGCACGTTGGTGAGCAGTACGGCGGCGGCGGCAACGGCCAGCGCGGCAAAACAGCCGGAGGAAACCAGCGACAGCTTTTTATAAGACAGAATCCGGTCGATCCGTACCCGGATCTTGGCCCCGCCGAACGCGGAAGCGAAGGCGCTTTTCGCCTTCCCGTCCGCCGCCGCGTCCACAAGAGCCGCCGCGTAAGCCTTCTTTTCGCTTTCGCCGCACCGGGCCAATACGCACTCGTCGCAGGCCAGCTCCGTCTCGGTGAGGAACCGCTTCAGAAAGAGCCACGAAAGCGGATGAAACCAATAAACTGCGGCCGTGATGAAGGCGAGCATCCGCCACAGGTTATCGCCGCGGCGGATATGCGCCTTTTCATGCGCGAGAATCCAAGTCACATCCTTCTCCGCGAGCGCCGCCGGCAAAAGAATCCGCGGGCGGAAAATCCCGTATACGGCGGGGGAAGCGATTTTATCCGAAAGATAAACGTTTTCTTTCCAGTGAGCGGCGTCCCGCAGCTCGCCTGTCGTGCTGAAATACAGGATAAAGAACGTGAGCAGCAGGGCGGCGGCGAGGACAAGCCAGATCAGGGCGGCAATGGAAAACAGGCTTTGCATCCGGTCGGATTTATAGACGATGGGAAAATAGTTATCCGCCGTCAAAAGGCTGTTCATCATGGTGAAGGATTCCGCGCCCTCGTAAATGACGACCGCTTTAGCGGAGAGGGGCGTGAAGCGGGAGAGCAGCGACATCAGGCTGTACCGGCTCCCCAGCCCCACCGGCAGCCACATCCGCAGGAAGGGAACAATCCAGAGCGCCCGGGCGATCCGGCGGGGCAGCCGCCGGATCCGGCCGATCAGCAGAACGACGAGCCCCGCGATCGAAGCGGCGATACTCATATTGAAAACCCAATAGAAAATTTCGCCGAATACGCCGAGCATGGCGTTCACCTCTTTTCAATCATCTTCCGCAGCGCCGCGATGTCGTCGTCCGAAAGCTTTTCATCCTCCAGCAGAGACGAAAACAGCGCTTTTTTGGAGCCTCCAAACAGTTTGTCTGCCAGACTCTGCGTTTCCGCACGCCGCACCTCCTCCCGGGAAAGGAGGGAGGTGCAGATAAAGCCCGGTTCCTCCCGGCGGATCACGCCTTTCGCTTCGAGCTTCTTTATCACGGTATAGGTGGTGTTCTTGTTCCACCCGATCCGCTCCCCGGCCAACAGGGCAAGCTCCTTCGCGCTCACCGGTTCGTGTTCCCAAAGCAACTCCATTACCTTGATCTCGCTGTCAAAAAGCTTCTGTTTCATCCCGGATAATCCTCCATAAGACTATTTCTATAGTATAGACTATCACAGTAGTCTTATTTTTTCAAGAGCAATCCGGAAAATAGATTACAAAGGGCCTGCTCCATATTGGGAGCAGGCCCTTTGTAATCTATTTTCGCTTATTCAAACAAGGGAGTGGACAGATACCGGTCGCCCGTGTCGGGGAGCAGCGCCACGATGGTCTTGCCTTCGTTTTCCGGCCGCTTTGCCAGCTGCGTGGCCGCCCACAGCGCCGCGCCGGAGGAAATGCCCGCCAACAGCCCCTCTGCGCGCGCCAGCTCCCGGCCGGCGGCGAACGCCTCCTCACTGCGCACCGTAATCACCTCGTCATAAACGCCGGTGTTCAGCACCTCCGGCACGAAGCCGGCGCCGATACCTTGAATCTTATGCGGCCCGCTCTTTCCTTCGGACAGGACGGGGGAGTCCTTCGGTTCCACCGCCACCACCCGGACGGCGGGATTCTGCTGCTTGAGATACTCCCCCACGCCGGTGAGGGTGCCGCCGGTGCCGACGCCAGCCACAAAAATATCCACCTTGCCGTCGGTATCCTTCCAAATTTCCGGGCCGGTAGTCGCCCGGTGAACAGCCGGATTGGCCGGGTTCACAAACTGGCCGGGGATAAAGGAATCCGGAATCTCCGCGGCCAGCTCCTCTGCCCGGGCAATCGCGCCCTTCATCCCCTTTGCCCCGTCGGTGAGCACCAGCTCCGCCCCGTAGGCCTTCAGCAGGCTGCGGCGCTCGACGCTCATCGTCTCCGGCATGGTGAGGATAATGCGGTAGCCCCGGGCGGCCGCCACCGAGGCCAGTCCGATGCCGGTATTGCCGCTGGTCGGCTCGATAATCACCGACCCCGGCTTCAGCAGTCCCCGGGCCTCCGCGTCCTCCACCATCGCTTTTGCGATGCGGTCCTTGACGCTGCCGGCCGGATTAAACGACTCCACCTTAACGAGTACCATCGCTTTCAGTTCATGGCGGCGCTCATAATTGGTGAGTTCTAGCAACGGAGTGTTTCCAATGAGTTCCGTCAGACTTTTGGCAATGCGAGCCATACAAATCGTCTCCTTTTCATAAATACAGGTTAATTTCATAGTATTCCTAGATGTTTAATATGATTACACTATACGCCCCTCTTTTCTCTTTGTCAAGTGTTTTTTTCATACCCGGACTATCGAAAGGGGTGGAGCAGGAGCCGCCGGTTTGCTTCCTGCGTGAAATCGGCTGCGACGCGGTACAGGGGTACGTCTTTTCTCCCCCTCTGCCGCTCGAAGAGTTCGAATCGCTTCTGGACGCGGGAGAAACCCTATAACCGAATCCGGCAGGATCTCCGTCATTGCCGGAGGACCTGTTTTTCTCTGGTTTTTTCCGGACGGTTAAAAAAAGTATTGACTTGGAGTGAACTTTATGGTTTATGATAAGAAAGGAAACGGCTTTTGACATTCCGGCCGCCTTTTCGTCCGGCGGCGGCCGGTCACGGAAATTTTCCTTTCCGGTTTTCCGTTATCCATTCTATCCGCTCGATAAAAGAGCAGCAGGAGGCGACCGGGCATGACGATTGCCGAAGTGAGTAAAAAATACGATATCACGCCGGATACCCTGCGTTATTACGAACGGGTGGGAATGATTCCGCCCGTCCACCGCACACCAAGCGGGCTGCGGGATTATACCGAGGCGGACTGCGGCTGGGTGGAGCTGGCGAAATGCATGCGCAGCGCCGGTCTGCCGGTCGAGGTTATGATCGACTATGTTAAGCTGACCATGCAGGGGGACGAAACCTTCGCCGGCCGGCTTCGGCTTCTGATCGAACAGCGGGAACGGCTTAGAGAACAGCGCCGGTCGGTGGACGCCATGCTCGACCGGCTCAACTATAAGATCTCCCGGTATGAAACCGCCGTAAAAACCGGGGTTTTGTCATGGGAGGTGCCGGACGCTTCACCGGACCGGGACGCCGGTTGCTCCGGCGATGGTTCTCCGGAGCGGTAAAGTCTGAAAAAGGGAAGGCCACGCCTGTGCGTGGCCTTCCCTTTTTCAGACTATCGAGCCGCTTATTCCTTATAATATTCGATCAGAGTGACCGCGTTGTCCGCCGTGCGGAAATTCAGCTTCATGCCGTCCCCCAGCGCGTAGGAAATGCCGGAGGTGACTTCCTCGTAACCGTCCCCGTAAAGCGCCTTCACCTCGTCCAGCTTCATACCGGTTTTCGCGCCTTCCGGCGTGGCGAGGGACGCGCCCTTCAGTTCAACGCTGTAGATAATGGATTTTTCCTGATCCATATAGGTGTAGACGGTGAAGCCGTCGTAATAATAGATGCTGTCGGAACCGTCGTAGTGACAGCTCGGGGCCTGAACAACGTCGGTCGGCTCGCCCAGCTTGTCCTGCGTTTCGGCGGTAAATTCGGCGCCGAGCGCCAGCGTTGCCCCGCCGACCGTCACCTGAGAGGCGATCTTGCCTTCCTTCTCCGATTTTCCGCAGGCGGACAGACCGGCCAGCAGTACCAGTGCGGCCAAAACCATGGCGAATTTTTTCATTGCTTTCATAAACAGTCTCCTTTTTCGAATCAAGTATAGGTCAACGTTATAAAACCACCGTTACCTCATAGCCTTCGCAGTCCTCCAGAGGGATATACGCGGAAAAGCCGGCGCCCTCCGCGCCGCTGTCCTTCAGAAGGGACGCCTCATAAAGCGGGAAGGCTTCCACATACCGTACCTCCGTCCCGTTGGAAAGCCGCAGGTACAGATGCTCCGCATCGGCGGGCTCTCCCACAGCGCCGTAGAAGTGCCGGTATCCGCCGGTATCCCGCGTCCGGAGTACGGCCCCCTCCGCCTCCTTCGGCTCTGTGGTCAGCGTCCGCCCGGGAGCGGGCATCACCGGCGCGCTTTGCAGCAGATTGCGGAGATTGCGCTCCACGATCTCGATCACGACGGTATCATATGCGGCGGTTTCCAGCTCCCCGAGGGAATAGGGCACGGCGCGGGAAAATTTGGCCGACCCGAAATTCTGCGCCAGAAACGGCAGCAGCGCGTTGGTGAAGGAGTCCCGGAACATCAGAAGAGAACCGTCGGCCCCGTCGTTCCGGGTGGTAATCAGCACATCCTCCTCGCTGTGAAAATTGGAGGTATACCGATAAGTCCAATCGACAGCAAAGACCGCCTGCCGGTCCTGATAGCCCAGCGTGGGGAAGATCATCGCATCCAGATCCCCCGCCCAGTTCCGTTCCCACTCCCACGCGGCATCGGCATAGGTTTCGTGCGCCTTCCCGGCGGTATCCAGTATCGTGTTGTATCCGACACGGGCGCCAAGATTGTTCCAGTGGGAATCCCGGGCGTGGTAGGTCTGCCCTTCGGCCGTCCGAAGCGCGCCGCGCAGGTCGGCAAAATAGCGTTTGTCCGCAAGGCGGTCGGACAGCCGGTCCAGATTGGTCGGCTCGGCGGTCCGGCGGTAATACGCGGGCATATGCTCCGGAACGATCGTGCTCTTATTGGGAGCGACGGCAAAGACAAACGTCCCGCCCCGGCCGCTCACATATTCGGCGATCAGGTCGAGGGAAACCGCCAGCCGCTCCAGATCGGCGTCTTCCAGCCGGTTCTGTCCCAGATAATCCGCCGCCGTTTCCGCGAAATACAGCCAATCGTCCGTTCCGACGATCACCTTATCCTCGTCGGAGGTAGCGAACGCCGCCGCTTTCAGGGCGTTGTTGGCCGTTATCAGCTGAGAGCGGAAGGCAAAATGGTCGGTAATCCAATCGTCCAGCTCGGAAGAAAAGGCGGTGTTGAGCGCTCCGTCCTTGATTAGAGAGGGAAAGGCGGCCAGCGTCCGCTTCTCCGCCGAATCGCTTTCCCCGGCAAGCGGCACCAGCAGCAAAGGCAGGCAGCAGAACGCCAACAGAACAACAACATACAGCATTTTCAGCCCGGGAAAGCGCTTGCTTCGGTTTTTGCGGTTCATTTCCATCACCTCCCGGATCAAAAGCGGAAATAAATAAACGGATTATAGGTGTCCGCCGCGAGGGAAAGGACACACAGGGCAAACAGCAGGAGGGACGCCGCGTAGCTGACGCCGGTGTAAACGCGCGCCCCGGTCCGGCTGCGGCAAAGCCTTTCCCCCGCCGCAGGGAAAAGAGGGAACGACGTGACGCAGGCGACCGCCAGCACACAGAGGAACCAGGGCGTGAGGAAGGTAATCACCCCGGCCAGATCGGCGGCGGAGCCCTGCCCGCCCGTAAACATCGCCGCGAGATACGAGAAAGCCTGCGTCATGGTGTCCGCCCGGAAAATCACAAAGCCGATCAGAACGACCAGCAACGTATACACCCGCACGAAAAAGCGGGAAACAACATGGCCGGACGCTTTTTTCACCGGGATCGCGCCGCCGCTTTCCAGCGTGAGGAAAAGGCCGTGGAACAGCCCCCACACCAGAAAGGTGACGTTCGCGCCATGCCACAGACCGGTGGCGGCGAACACAATCAGCTGGTTGAGGAACATCCGGGCCTTTCCTTTCCGGTTGCCGCCCAGAGGGATATACAGATATTCCTTAAACCAGGTGGAAAGGGAAATGTGCCAGCGCCGCCAGAAGTCTTTGATACCGAGGGCGGCATAGGGATACCGGAAATTTTCCTTGAAGGTGAAACCGAACATCCGTCCCAGCCCGATCGCCATATCGCTGTAGCCGCTGAAATCGAAATAAATCTGAAGCATATAGCACACCGCGCCCGTCCAGGCGGAAAACGCGGTCAGAGACGCGCCGGGCAGCCCAAACACCATATCGGCCACAGAGGCCATGGCGTTGGCGAGCAGCACCTTCTTGGCCAAGCCGTAAATAAAGCGCTTCAGCCCCTCCGCAATGTCGTCGGCGGACAGGGTGCGGGTTTCCAGCTGATCCTTGATATCGTGGTATTTGACGATCGGCCCCGCGATCAGCTGCGGGAAGAAGGAGATATACAGCAGCAGGCGGGAAAACCGCACCTGCACACTGCTTTTGTCCCGGTACACGTCGATCACATACGACAGGGTCTGGAAGGTGAAAAAGGAGATGCCGATAGGCAGCCGGATATCCGGCACGGGAAGGGACAGCCGAAGCAGCGCGTTAAGACTCTGCACCAGAAAGCCGCTGTATTTGAACACCACCAGCAGTCCGATGTTGAGGATCACCGCCGCGGCGGCCACGCCCCGGCCGCTGCTCTCCCTGCGGGAGATGACCAGCGCCAGCAGCCAGTTGACCAGAACGGAGAACAGCAGCAGCAGAACATACACCGGTTCCCCCCAGGCGTAAAAAATCAGGCTGGCCGCGATCAGCAGCGCGTTCCGCCATTTCCAGCTGGGGATCACAAGATAAAGAAGGAACGTGAGGGGGAAGAACAAAAAGAGAAAGCTCAACGAACTAAAAACCATAATTTCCTATTCCTTTTTTCTTTCCGTTATTGGCTGTCCGGCAGTCCGCGTCACCGGGGAATCCGGCTGCGGCAAACGTCGATATAGAACACCTCGGAGGTGTAATTGTTCCCGATCGCGTTTTTGGCTTCCAGATCGTTAAAGTGCCACCATTCCGACGCCAGAGGAGACATCCCCGCCCCGGTGCAGTAGCCCTTCAGCCGCAGCGCGTCCTCCGTCATGGAGGCGGCCGGCTGCACATTTTTCCACGCGGAGGCGGAATAGGAGTTGACCGGCTTGTTCATGGACACGGCGGCGGCGCTCAGTTCGTGAATGGGGGTGGGCATCGCGCACGCTTCATATTCCGTGACGGCGGCGTATTTATATTCGCCGCACAGGCGATAGGCGATTCTCCGTACCCGGGTCAAAGACACGTCCATCGCGCAGCCGATCTGATGGGTGGACAGCTTGCTGGCGATAAACCAGCCGATCCCCCAGGGGGACCGGTCGATCCCGGCCTTTACCTCGGGATCATCCAGATACAGCTTCTTCAGATCCGCCGCGATTTTCAGCTGCACGTCATAAGGACGGAAGGTTTCGTTGATGACCAGAGTATACCCCTCCGCCAGCGCGGCCTGCTGGGCGGCGTATATCTTTTTGACCATAATATAGTTGGCCGCCACGATATACCGGTTATCGCCGAACCGCGCGTTATAGCGGAGGGATTCATACAGCTTTTCCCCCGTGATGCCCGGGATCTCCTTTCCGGAGGAAACAAAGACGGAGGAACAGGCGTTGGTGTTGTCAAAAATGATCGAGGGGATCACGTCCGGAATATTCAGATAGCAGCAGGTATTCTCCACCCAGCCGCTGTATGGATTCTCCTGTTCCGTCTGTTCCACCCGCCACCAGAAACCGTCCTTTTCCTCCAGCACAGTGAAAGCGTCTCCCGGCTTCAGCGAAACGACCGGGCTGCCGCTCTTATCCGCCGAAGGATAGACGTTCATCGCCACCGAGGCAAAACCGGTCGCGCCTTCCAGCGGCAGCTCAAAGCCCTCCGCGGTTTTCCCTGAAAGCTCCCGGTTTTCGTAGGTGATTCCGGTCGTTTCGTCGTAATAGGCGGTGGGGGCGGTCGTGGCGGCGGAAGCCGTCGTTGCCGCCCCGGCGGCGCTTGTTCCGGCCGGCCCGGAGCTTTCGTCCGCCGTCCCCGTCCGGCCGCAGGCGGTCAGGCCGGGGCAGACGGTCAGCAGAGCGGCCGCCGCAAGCCAAAGCAGTCGGTATCGTTTCATGGAGTGATCCCTCCCCGGAAATCAGGACGGCAATTCGGATTTATCCCATTCGTATCCTTTGGCGGTCAATTCGGCGGCCGTCAGCTTGGCGGAACGCACATACAGGGAATCCACATAATACCAGCCGCCGTCGAAATTGGCAAGGATCCAGCAATGGTAATCGCCCGGCTGCCAGCCCTTGCCGGTCACATAATACACATCGTATCCGGCCCGCTGGAACAGCAGATAGGTCAGCGCCGCGAAGTTGTAGCAGCTCCCCGTTCCGTAATCCAGCATATGGGCGGCGTTTTCCTCCAGCGACTGCTCCGCCGTCCATTTGTAGGTGAAATGGTCGTGGACATAATTATAAATCTCCAGAGGCGTCCTGCCGTATTTGCTCAGAATATCGTCCAGCCGCTTTCCCATCTCCGCAGAAACCGTCCCGTCCGGCTTGACCGGCGTTCTGGTGGCGGCGGTGCCGGAACCGCTCGCCGCAGTGGTTGTGAGTGCGGTCGTCGTGCCGGAGGCCTGTCCCGCCGCCGCGCCGTCCGCGCCGATTACCACGCCGTCCACCGTGGTGCTGCGGGCCAGCGCGCCGCTTTCGTAGAAATAATAGCGTTTTCCGTCGATCTCGTGCCATCCCCGATAGCAGCCGCCGGTCTGGTAATCGTAATAATAGGTATTGCCGGTCGTCTTCCCCTCATACCAGCCGACATTCATGGTGCCGTCTTCATTGATATAGCGGGTGATTCCGTCAATGACCTGCGTCCCGCGGGAAAGAATCCCGCCCGAAAAATGGTACCGCACCGTGCCGATCGTCGCCCAGCCGTCCGTCAGGGAACCGTCCTGCGCAAAACGGCAGGTCTCTCCATCAATCACCTGCTCGCCGGTGAAGACGGCGCCGTCCGCCCCATGATAGTACGCCTTTCCCTCCGAGAGAGACCAGACCCCTCCGTCACCGGCCCCGCCGGGGTCTGTGGCGGAAACCGTACCTGACGCCGCCGGGCTGGAGGACGAATTCGAGGACGACTTCTGTCCCGGTGAATTTTTCAGAGACAACAAGGCCGCCGTACCGGCAATCAGGGCGGCAACAAGCAAAAGGCCGAAGAGGCAAAGGAATACCCGGCCTTTGTTCAAGCGGCGTTTTCTTTTTGGGGCGGATTTTTTCGAACGGGACTGCTTCTCACTCATACGGACGGAACCTCTTCCTTATTCCAAAGGCGACGGCAAACCAATGCCGATAATACCGATAATCATGAAATATAAACCATGAGTTTTTATTTTACTACAAAAAGGGGGTGTTTTCAAGCGTTTCCCTCTGCGGGAGCCTTACGTCTTTCTTAATTAATCTGCTGAAACCAAATACAGGCGACGATCCATGCGTACTGACCGCATGAATGATGAATTCATGCGGATTTCCGAGACAAATTTCGTCTCGAAAACATAAGGCCGCTCGCAAACGGCTTTATTCCGTAAGCATTAACTATAGAGAGAGTATAAAGCGCCGTCTGCATTTTTAATCGCCGCCGGAAATTGTGGCTGGAATTTTCAGTTGGTACAAATCCATTGTTCTTCCGCTGTCTGAAAAAATTTTTGATGGGCGGTTGACTTTTGCGTTTTGCAGGATATAATAAAGACAGATGCAAAATCTTCAATTCGATATCTCCCAACGACAATGACGGGAAGAGTACGGCGGAATGGTAGTCAAAGAGAGCCGATGCAAGGTGAGAGTTCGGCACGGATTTCCTCCCGAAGAACATCCCTGAGTCGCCGACCGAACGGAACCCGCGCGGCGGGCGCATCCCAGTAGGCTCGGCCGGATACGGCACGTTACAGCCGGTAGGCATCCGCGCAGCCCGCGCGTGTGCTGAAAGTGGGCCGGTTTATCGGCTCAGGTGGGTGGTACCACGGAAAGACGCAGCGCTTTTCGTCCCTTTCAGGGGACGGGAAGCGCTTTTTTCATGCAATCTCTGAACCACAGGGGTTGCGGCCAACGGGAAAGGATGGTTCTCTAATGAAACGAGACGGCTATTGCGGACAGTTCCGGGAGGAGGTGGTGGGAAAACGCATCTCCGCGGCGGGCTGGGTGCAATCCAAGCGGGACATGGGCGGAGTGATTTTTATCGACCTGCGGGACCGCGAGGGTACCTTGCAGGTGGTGTTCAACCGCGTCAATTTAAGCGAAGCGGCGTTCCACGCGGCGGAAACCCTCAAAAACGAATCGGTAATCGCGGCAGGCGGCCTGCTCGCCGTCCGGGACGAGGAAACCTACAATCCCCGGCTGCAGACCGGCACCATCGAGCTGCGCGCCGACACGCTGGAGGTGCTCAGCGAGGCGGCTTCCCTCCCCTTCCCGGTGGACGATTTCTCCGCCGTGCGGGAAGAGCTGCGGCTGAAGTACCGCTACCTCGACCTGCGCCGGCCTTCGATGCTCCGCAGCCTGCGGTTCCATCACCAGGTGGCGGCCGCCGCCCGGCGGTATCTGGACGCGGACGGCTTTATCGAGGTGGAGACTCCCATGTTGACCAAAAGCACTCCGGAGGGAGCGCGGGATTATCTGGTTCCCAGCCGGGTGCATCCCGGCAGCTTCTACGCCCTGCCCCAGTCCCCCCAGATTTTCAAGCAGCTTCTGATGGTGGGCGGCGTGGACAAATACTATCAGGTGGCCCGCTGCTTCCGGGACGAGGATCTGCGGGCCGACCGGCAGCCGGAATTCACTCAGGTGGACATGGAGCTTTCCTTCGTGGAACAGGGGGACATCCTTCGCCATCTGGAAAAGCTGTTCAAAACGATCTTCCGGGAAACGATGGGAAGCGAGCTGTCTGAGCCCTTTCCCCGTCTGACATGGAAGGAAGCGATGGATGTTTATGGCAGCGATAAGCCCGACCTCCGGTTCGGCCTCCCCATTGTGGATGTGACCGACATCGCGGCGAAATGCAGTTTTTCGGTATTCCGCAGCGCGGCTGACCGGGGCGGCGTGGTGCGCGCCGTCAACGTCAAGGGAAAGGCCGATTTCACCCGCACGGAAATTGAGGACCTGACCGACCGGGCAATGGGATACGGTGCGAAGGGAATGGCGTGGATCGCCGTCCGTCCCGACGGGGAGCTGTATTCCATCCTGACCAAATATTTTGAAAAGGACGAGATGGACGCCCTGCTGCGGCGGGTGAATGCCGAACCCGGCGACTTCATCCTGTTCAGCGCCGATACGCTTTCCACCGTCCGCCGGGTGCTCGGCGGGCTGCGGCTGGATCTCGGCGACCGGCTTGGTCTGCGGCGAAAGAACGACTTCCGTTTCCTGATCGTCACCGACTTTCCCCAGTTTGAGTATTCCGAAGAGGAGGGACGGTATCTCGCGATGCACCATCCCTTCACCATGCCATATGAAGAAGACATCCCCTACCTGCTCACCGACCCGGAACGGGTCCGCGCCCAGGCCTACGACGTGGTACTCAACGGGGTGGAACTGGGCAGCGGCAGCATCCGTATCCATCGGCCCGACGTACAGCAGAAAATGTTCGAGGCGCTCGGCTTCACCGACAGGCAGATCGAGGAGCGGTTCGGCTTCATGGTGAACGCGTTCCGGTACGGCACCCCGCCCCACGGCGGGTTCGCCTTCGGGCTGGACCGGCTGGTGATGCTCCTGCTCGGCGCGGACTCCCTGCGGGATGTGATCGCCTTCCCCAAAGTAAAGGACGCCTCCTGCCTGATGACCGAGGCCCCTTCCCCGGTGGACGAGGAGCAGCTTCAGGTGCTCGGCATCACAACGGACGGCGCGGAGAGCGGTTCCGGCCACGCCGCCGGGAGACGCGCGGAAGGCCGCCGGAAGGCCGTCGATATCGACGTGGACAAGGTGGCCGTCCTTTCCCGCCTGACCATCCCACCGGAGGAAAAGGACGCGATGAAGCGGGAGCTTTCCGCCATTGTCGCCTTTGCCGACCAGCTTCAGGCCATCGACACCGAGGGGATCGAGCCGACCGCCCATGTGCTGCCGCTACGCAACGTCTTCCGGGAAGACGAGGTGCGGGAAAGCACCGGACGGGATGTTCTGCTGGCCAATGCGCCCTCCAGAGCGGACGGGTTTGTGACGGTCCCACGGGTTATCGGCGAATAGAATTCGCCGATAACCTGTTAACCCGTTAATCCCTTAACTTCATCCCCACACGGCATCTATCAGAAAGGTGTGACACCATGAAACTGACCGAACTCACCGTCCGTGGGCTGACGGACGTTTTCCGCACCGGCGAAGCCTCCGCGGAGGAGGCGGCCCGGGCATATCTGGAACAAATTGAGACCGGCGATCCGGAAATCCACGCCTACCTCACCGTCACGGCGGAAGAGGCGCTCCGCCGGGCGAAGGCGGTGGATGAGAAACGCCGCCGGGGCGAGACGCTCTCCCCCCTCGCCGGCGTCCCGATGGGGATCAAGGACAACATCTGCACCAAAGGGGTACGCACCACCTGCGCCTCCCGGATGCTGGAGAGCTTTGTTCCCCCTTATGACGCGGGAGTGATGGAAAAGCTGGACGGAGCGGACGCGATTCCTCTCGGCAAGCTGAATATGGATGAATTCGCCATGGGTTCCACCACCGAAAGTTCGTATTTCGGCGTCACGCGCAACCCGCGGAACACCGGCCGGGTACCGGGCGGCAGCTCAGGCGGAAGCGCGGCGGCGGTGGCCGCAAAGGAGGCGGCCTTCGCCCTCGGCTCGGACACCGGCGGTTCCATCCGGCAGCCCGCCGCCTTCTGCGGCGTGGTCGGGATGAAGCCGACCTACGGCACCGTCTCCCGGTACGGGCTGGTGGCCTTCGCCTCCTCCCTCGACCAGATCGGCCCGCTCACCCGGGACGTGACGGACAACGCTCTGGTGATGGAAGCCATCGCCGGCTGGGACCGGCGGGATGCGACCTCCCTGAACCGGCCCGCTCCGGCGTACGCTGAAAAGCTCGGCCGGGGAGTGGAGGGGATGCGCATCGGCCTGCCGAAGGAGTTTTACGGCGAGGGGCTGGACCCGGCGATCCGGGAAGCGATCTTTGCGGCCGCCAAACGTCTGGAAGGAATGGGGGCCGGAATCGTCGAGCTGTCCATGCCGACCATCGACAGCGCCCTGCCCGCCTACTACATCCTTTCCAGCGCAGAGGCGTCTTCCAACCTCGCCCGGTTCGACGGCATCAAGTACGGAACCCGCGCCGCCGAATACGGCAGCATCGGCGAGCTGTACAAAAACTCCCGCAGCGAGGGCTTCGGCAGGGAGGTCAAGCGGCGGATCATGCTCGGTTCCTTTGTGCTGAGCGCGGGGTATTACGACGCGTATTATAAAAAGGCGCTGCAGGTGCGCACCCTGATTATCCGGGATTACAGCCGCGCCTTCGGCGCCTGCGACGCGATTCTCTCCCCGGTCGCTCCCACCGTGGCTTACGAGCTCGGTTCCAAAACCACCGACCCGCTGGCGATGTATATGGGGGATATCTACACCGTACCGGTCAACATCGCGGGCATCCCGGCCCTTTCCCTTCCCTGCGGAACCGCGCCGGACGGGCTGCCGATCGGGATGCAGCTGATCGGTCCCGCGTTTTCAGAGCCGAAGCTTTACCAAATCGGGTATGCGTTTGAGAAAGGGGGCGCCGCCGTATGAAAACCGCGTATGAAATGGTCATCGGGCTGGAAGTCCATTGCGAGCTGAAAACCAAAACCAAAATTTTCTGCGGCTGCTCCACTGCCTTTGGGGCGGAACCGAACACCCAGTGCTGTCCGGTCTGCATGGGGATGCCCGGCTCTCTGCCGGTGCTCAACCGGCAGGCGGTGGAATACGCCGTAAAGGCCGGCATGGCCACCAACTGCACCATTTCCCGTTTTTCCAAGGAGGACCGGAAGAACTACTTCTACCCTGACTTGCCCAAGGCCTATCAGATTTCCCAGTACGACCTGCCGTTGTGCGAACACGGCTGGCTCGACATCGAGACGGCGGACGGCGCGAAGCGGATCGGCATCACCCGCATCCATATCGAAGAGGACGCGGGCAAGCTGGTCCATGGGGAGGAGGGCACCGGCTGTGATTACAACCGCTGCGGCGTGCCGCTAATCGAAATCGTGTCCGAACCGGATATCCGCAGCGCCGAAGAAGCGAAAGCCTATGTGCAGAAGCTCCGCGCCATTCTGCTGTACACCGGCGTTTCCGACTGCCGGATGCAGGAAGGCTCCCTGCGGTGCGACGTCAACCTCTCGGTGCGGAAGAAGGGCGAAAGCCGCTTCGGCACCCGGACCGAAATGAAAAACCTGAATTCCTTCCAGTTCATCGTCAAGGCAATCGAGTACGAGTACGCCCGGCAGGTGGAGGTGCTGGAGTCCGGCGGCGAAGTGGTGCAGGAGACCCGCCGGTTCGACCAGGCAAGCGGAAAAACTTATACAATGCGTAAAAAAGAAGACGCTGACGACTACCGGTATTTCCCGGACCCTGATCTTCCCCCCATCGTGCTGGACGAGGAGACCCTCGCCCGGTGGAAGGCCGCCATTCCGGTTTTGCCGGACGAACGGAAAGCGATGTATATCGAGCAGTACGGCCTTTCCTCCCGGGACGCGGAACTGCTGGCCGCCGAGCAGGCCGTGGCCGACTATTTTGAAGCCGCGGCGAAGCAGACCGCCTATCCCAAAACGCTGGTGGGCCTGCTGACCACCGAGATCTTCCGGCTGCTGCCGGCGGACAGCACCGATATTCCTCTCTCCCCCGCCCATCTCGCCCGTCTGGCCGACCTGCTCGGGGAGGAAAAGATCAACTCCGGCACCGGCAAAAAGCTGCTGGGCCAGTTATGGGAGAAGGACGCCGACCCGGCCGTGCTGGCGGAGGAGCAGAACCTCTGGCAGATCAGCGACGAAAGCGTGCTTCGTCCTCTGGCACGGGAGGCGGTGGAGAAAAATCCCCGCTCGGTTGCCGACTACCGCAGGGGAAAGGTTCAGGCCATCCAAGCCTTGGTCGGCCAATGCCTGCGCGCCACCGGCGGACAGGGAAATCCCCAGATCCTCCGCCGCCTGCTGGAACAGGAGCTGGCGGCCAGCGACGAAGGGAAAAAATAGACGCGGTGCGGCAAAGCCGTCCGAAAAGCCGTTGGCTTTTCGGACGGCTTTTATAATTGATTCACTGGAGGTTATCCGCCTGTCCGAGCAGACGGTAGCCGGGCCGCAGGGACGGACGGATTTTCCGGTGAATTGGCGATACGATGCGGGGCGCAAAGGCCCTGTAAAGCGTTTATTCCCCGTTATAGTGCCGATACGCTCCCATCAGAAATTTTTTCTTGACAGATACCACGGAGGTGTGTATACTGTATTCATACTTAATCGATAGGATTTGTTGACATTACTTTTCAGGAAAGGCCGGGATAGTATGCAGCGGCGGTTGTTGCGGCTTCTTCGGGCAAACTCGAGGTTCGGGCGAATGTGTTGAACGATCTTCCCCGGCTTCCTTGCCCGGGAAAACGTTCGTCCATACATTCACCTGAAAATCAGAGAAAGAAGGGTATCCCCTATGAGCCATACCGAAAATCGTTCCTACCGTTTCGAAACCCTGCAGCTGCATGTCGGGCAGGAAAACCCCGATCCCGCCACCGGCGCCCGGGCGGTGCCGATCTATCAGACCACCTCTTTCGTGTTTGAAAACTCCGCGCAGGCGGCCGGCCGCTTTGGGCTGTCGGAGGGCGGCAACATCTATGCCCGGCTGATGAACCCCACCAGCGACGTATTCGAAAAACGGATCGCCGCGCTGGAGGGCGGCGTCGCCGCTCTCGCCACGGCTACCGGCGCGGCGGCCGTGACCTATTCGGTGTTGAATATCGCCCATGCCGGGGATCATATTGTGGCGGCCGGCACCTTATACGGCGGCACCTACAACCTTTTCGCCCACACGCTGGCGGACTACGGTATCGAGACCACCTTTGTCGATCCGGACAAGGAGGGCTCCTTTGAAGCGGCTATCCGGGAGAACACCCGGCTGGTGTATATCGAAAGCTTGGGCAACCCGAATTCCAGCCTGATCGACATCGAAGCGGTGGCGGAAGTCGCCCACCGGCATGGCATCCCGCTGATTGTGGACAACACCTTTGCCACCCCCTACCTCCTGCGCCCGATTGAGCATGGAGCGGACGTGGTGGTGCATTCGGCCACCAAGTTCATCGGCGGGCACGGCACCGCTCTGGGCGGCGTGATTATAGACGGCGGGCGTTTCGACTGGAAGCAGAACGACAAGTTCCCCGGTCTGTCCCAGCCGAATCCCAGCTATCACGGCGTAGTTTTTGCCGACGCGGTCGGAGCGGCCGCCTACGTCACAAAAATCCGCACCACCCTCCTGCGGGACACCGGCGCCACGCTGGCTCCGCTGCATTCCTTCCTTTTCCTTCAGGGGCTGGAAACCCTCTCCCTGCGGGTGGAGCGGCATGTGGAGAATGCCCTGAAGGTGGTGGAATTCCTGAAAAATCATCCGCAGGTGGAGCGGGTCAACCATCCCTCCCTGCCGGAAAGCGGTTACCGCGCGCTGTATGACCGATATTTTCCGCACGGCGCGGGTTCCATCTTCACCTTTGAGCTTCGCGGCGGCGCGGACGAAGCCAGAGCCTTTATCGACCGGCTTCAGCTTTTCTCCCTGCTGGCCAACGTGGCGGACGTAAAATCCCTCGCCATCCATCCGGCCAGCACCACCCACTCCCAGATGACGGAGGAGGAGCTGGCCGCCTCCGGCATCCGGCCCAACACCATCCGCCTCTCCATTGGGACGGAGCATATCGACGATATCCTCTGCGATCTGGACGCCGCCCTGCGCGGCTGAGCCTGAACAGCGCATAAAAAGGCTCTGCCCATCCGCTTACAGCCGGTGGGCAGGGTCTTTTCGCGCGCCTTGACGCCGTGGGACGGAAAACGGCCTACCGCCGCTGTTGCTCGATCTGTTCGGCCAGCTCGTTCAGGCTAACCCACCGTTCCATTTTCTCCGCCAGAGCGGCGTCCACCGCCGCTTTCTGCTGAAGAAGCTCCTCCAGCCGGGCGTAATCGCTGGCGGCTTCCCCGATCGCGGTTTCCAGCGCCGCAGCCTGTTCCTCCAGCGAGGCGATCTCCCCGTCGATGGACTCGTATTCCCGCTGTTCCTTAAAGCTGAATTTCAGCCGGGCGGGCTTTTTCTCCGCCGGGCGGGGACGCGGCTCCTTCGGCACGGACGGGTCCCCCGCCGCCTTTTCCTTTTCAGCGGCCCGGCGTTCCTCCCGGTAAGCGGAATAGCTGCCGGGAAAATCCCGGATCCGTCCGTCCTCAAAGGCAAAAAGATGCTCCGTCACCCGATCGAGAAAATACCGGTCGTGGGAGACCACGATTACCGCCCCGGGAAACCGGTCGAGGGTATCCTCCAAAATCGTCAGGGTCTGGATATCCAGATCGTTGGTCGGCTCGTCGAACAGCAGCACGTTCGGGGCCTGCATCAGCACGCCGAGAAGGGTCAGCCGCCGGCGCTCCCCGCCCGAAAGCCGGCCGATTGCCGTATACTGACGATCGCCGTCGAACAGAAAATTTTCCAGCATCTGCGCGGCGGTAAGGGGACCGTCGTCGGTCTCCACCTCCGCCGCGATATCGCGGATATAGTCGATCGGCCGTTCGCCGGGGTTCAGTTCGGCGCATTCCTGCGAAAAATACCCGATCTTCACCGTCGCCCCCACCCGGACCTCCCCGCTGTCCGGCGGGAGCAGTCCGCCGAGAATCCGCAGCAGAGTGGTTTTCCCGCAGCCGTTCTCGCCGACAATGCCGATCCGGTCCCGGCGGAGGAGGTGGTAGGAAAAATCGCGGAACAATGTCCGGCCGCCGAAGCTCTTGGATATCGCTTCGATCTCCACAAGGCTCTTTCCCAGACGGCGGCTCATCCCGCTCACCTTCATGGTCTCGGGCGCGGCGGGCGTTTCCGTCTCCTGTAACTCCGCGGCCCGCTCCACCCGGAAGCGTTGCTTGGTGCCGCGTGCCCGGGCTCCGCGATGGAGCCATTCCAGCTCCTTTTTCAGCAGCGCCTGCCGTTTCCGCTCACTGGCGGCCCGCATTTCCTCCCGCTCGGCCTTCAGCTCCAGATACCGGCCGTAATTGGCGGGGTAGGCGGTCAGCTCCCCGTTTTCCAGCTCCACGATCCGGTTCACTACCCGCTCAAGGAAATACCGGTCGTGGGTCACCATCAGCAGGGCGCCGCGGTAGCGGACGAGGGCGGATTCCAGCCAGTCCACCGTTTCGTTGTCGATATGGTTGGTCGGCTCGTCCAGAATCAACAGCTCAGTCGGGGTGGCCAGCGCACAGGCCATGGCCACCCGTTTTTTCTGCCCGCCCGAGAGCCGGCCGACCGGCGCATCGAAATCGGTGATCCCCAGCCGGGTCAGGATGGTTTTCGCCTCGAACTCCCGGGTTTCGCGTTCTTCGGCGGCGGAAGCGTCGGTCACGCCCCGAAGCACCTGCCCCAGCACGGTCTCTTCCTCGTCGAAATCCGGATTCTGCGGCAGGTAGCCGATGCGTATCCCCCGGCCGCGGGTCACCGTACCGCCGTCCGGCTCTTCCAGTCCGGCGAGAATCTTCAGCAGAGTGGTTTTCCCTGTGCCGTTGACGCCGATCACCCCGATTTTTTCCCCTTCGCGGATATGCAGGGTCACGTCCCGCAGAAGGGGGCGTTCGGTATATTGTTTATTCAGATGCTCCGCGGACAGCAGCATACGGTTTCCTCCCGCCGGAAATACCGGGCCGGAAAATTCCCGGCCCGGTATTGGCATATACAGTATACAGATTGTATTCTACGGCCGAATTATGTCGGATAGTATCCTATCGTTTCAGCCACACGGTCTGGTTGACGATCTTGGTATAGCTCTGGATCAGCTTGACCACCTTGACCGAAACATTTTCGTCGGCGTAATCCTCCGCCATAACGGTTTCCTCGTTGTTTTCCCGCATGGCGACGGCCAGTTCCACCGCCTGCTCCACATCCTCGCCCTTGATGCCGCCGATCACGACCGTGCCCTTGTCCAGCACCTCCGGCCGCTCGGTGGAAGTGCGGATCAGCACCCCGGTGAAATGCAGCATGGCGGATTCCTCCGACAGAGTGCCGCTGTCCGACAAAACGCAGTAGCTGTTCATTTGCAGGTGGTTATAATCGAAAAAGCCGAAGGGCTTGAGATTCCGCACCAGAGGATGGAAACGGAACTGCCGCTTTTCAATGAATTTCATGGAGCGGGGATGGGTAGAATAAATCACCGGCATCCGATACCGCTCGGCAATCCGGTTGATTGCGTTCATCAGGTCGAGGAAATTTTCCTCGTTGTCGATGTTTTCCTCTCGATGAGCGGAGACCAGGATATATTTTCCCTTCTCCAGCCCCAGCCGTTCCAGCACGTCGCTCCGCTCGATCCGCTCCTTATGCTCCCGGAGCACCTCCCGCATCGGGGAGCCGGTGACAAACATCGTTTTGCCGTCGATCCCCTCCGACAGCAGGTAGCGGCGGGAATGCTCGGTATAGGGCAGGTTGATATCCGAAATATGATCCACGATCTTGCGGTTAATCATTTCCGAGACGTTCCAGTCCCAGCAGCGGTTTCCCGCCTCCATATGAAAAATCGGGATTTTCAGCCGCTTGGCCGAAATCGCGGACAGGGCGGAGTTGGTGTCCCCCAGCAGAAGCACCGCATCGGGGCGCTCCTTTTCCAGAATCTCATAGGATTTGGCGATGATATTCCCCATCGTCTCCCCCAGATTCGCCCCCACGCTGTCCAGATAATAATCGGGCGCGCGCAGGCCGAGGTCGTCGAAGAAAACCTGGTTGAGAGTATAGTCCCAGTTCTGGCCGGTATGTACCAGACGATGATCGAAATACCGATCGCAGGCCCGGATACAGGCCGACAGCCGGATGATCTCCGGCCGGGTGCCGAGGATGGTCATAACCTTCAGCTTGTTCATGCGTCGCCGCCTTTCTGCGCGGAGCTGTCCCGCGCCGCCTCCCGTCAGACGGGCAGGAAATAGGTATCCGGATTCTCCGGATCGAACGGTTCGTTGGCCCACATAAAGGTGATAAGGTCGGTATCCCCCACGTTTTCGATGTTGTGGGTATAGCCGGTCGGGATATCCACCACCGTCAGCGCGTCGCCGTCCACGGGGTATTCGATCACCTCGCCGCTGTCGATACGGCGGAAGCGGATCACGCCCCGGCCGCTGACCACAAGGAATTTTTCGTTTTTGCTGTGATGCCAGTGGTTGCCCTTCACGATACCGGGCTTCGACACGTTTACCGAGAACTGTCCCCGGTCGGCGGTGCGCAGAATCTCGGTAAAGGAGCCGCGCGCGTCCTCGTTTTTCTTCAGCGGATAGGCGAATCCGTCCTCCGGCAGATAGCTCAAATAGGTGCTGTACAGCTTTTTGGTGAGCGGATCGCCCATATCCGGCACCGCCAGCGTGGCGCGGCTCTCCCGGAAAGAGCGGAGGGTCTCCGCCAGTTCCCCCAGCGTAATCGAATAGGTCGCCGGCACCACGCAGAAATCCCCCTCCCGGGTTTCCTGCCGTTCCAGCGCGCGCAGCAGCTCCGCCACCACGTCGTCGATATAAACAAGGGTGAGGGCGGCCGCCGGGTCGTTCACCGTGATCGGCAGATCACGGGCAATGTTATGGCAGAAGGTGGCGACCACGCTGTTGTAGTTGGGGCGGCACCATTTACCGAATACGTTGGGGAATCGGTAGATCAGTACGTCGGCCCCGGTTTCGGCCGCATAGGCGGCGAGCAGCTCCTCCCCGGCGCGCTTGCTGCGGCCGTAGGGATTATCCTGCGCCGCCTGAATGGAGGAGGCCAGCATCACCGGGCAGGAATTCCGGTGCCGGCGGAGGGAATCCAGCAGGGCGGCGGTAAACCCGGCGTTCCCCCGCATGAATTCCTCCGGCTCCTTCGGGCGGTTCACCCCCGCGAGATGGAACACGAAGGCGCAGTCCGCGCACCAGCCGTGCAGCAGAGAAGGGTCGGTATCGGTATCAAAGGCGAGAATCTCATCCTGTCCGCGGTTTTTCAGCGCGGCGATCAGATTTTTCCCGATAAAGCCCTTCGCGCCCGTCACCAGTATTTTCATTGTTGCGTCACCGTCTCCTCATCGTTCGGTCGTTCCCCCGCGTCGGTTTCCGCTTCATCGGCCGATCGCGTCACAGAGCGTTTTCCCAGTTTGCCAGCTCATTCCGGATGTATTCCAGACTCAGCAGCTTCTTTTTGACCTCTTCCACGGTCAGCAGTTCGGTATTATTGGAATCGAATTCCGAAAGCTGCAGACGGCGCTGGTCGCCGTCCACGAAATATTTGTCATAGTTCAGATCCCGCTTGTCGGCCGGCACGCGGTAGAAGTTCCCCATATCCACCGCGTTGACGCATTCCTCATTGGTCAGCAGAGTCTCGAACATCTTCTCCCCGTGGCGGATGCCGATAATCTTGATCGGGTTGTCCGCGTGGAAAATCTGCTTTACGGCCTCGGCCAGCACTCCGATGGTGCAGGAAGGCGCCTTCTGCACCAGAATGTCGCCGCTCTCGGCATGCTCGAAGGCAAAGAGCACCAGTTCCACCGCTTCCTCCAGGCTCATGATGAAGCGGGTCATTTCCGGCTCGGTCACGGTGAGCGGCTTCCCGGCCTTGATCTGCTCGATAAACAGCGGGATCACCGACCCGCGGGAGCAGAGCACGTTGCCGTACCGGGTGCCGCAGATCAGGGTCTTGTCCGCGGGAACGGTGCGGGACTTGGCCACGAACACCTTTTCCATCATCGCCTTGGAGGTGCCCATAGCGTTCACCGGGTAAGCGGCCTTGTCGGTGGACAGGCAGATCACCTTTTTCACTCCGGCCTCAATGGCGGCGGTCAGTACGTTTTCGGTGCCGAGCACATTGGTTTTCACCGCTTCGATCGGGAAAAATTCGCAGGACGGCACCTGCTTGAGCGCGGCGGCATGGAAAACGTAATCCACCCCGTGCATGGCGTTTTTAATGCTCTGCAGATCGCGAACATTGCCGATATAATATTTGATCTTATCGTCGTGATAAAAGTGCCGCATATCGTCCTGTTTCTTCTCATCGCGGGAGAAGATACGAATCTCGCCCACATCGGTTTTCATGAACCGCTCCAGTACGGCGTTCCCGAAGGAGCCGGTGCCGCCGGTAATCAACAGGGTCTTTCCATGAAAGGTCATGATTTCATCCATCCTTTTTTCGGGCTGCGCCGCCGCCGGCGTTCGGAACCCGCTGCTTTTATTTTTATTTCCCGTCTGTAGTGTGTCCAATCTTCCCGTTTTTCCGCAATCTTTTCCTATTATACGGCGCAGCGGCAATTTTTGCAAGACAGCGGAACAGACGAATGCCGGCCGACGCCTGTTTCTCGCGTCGGCCGGCATTTTTATCGGAGAGGATCCGGTTCCCTCCCTTTCCATTTATCCGTTCCGCGCCGTTCTTCTTTCAAAGGACCCGGCATGATCCGGCGCGCCGATGGTTTCCCCCGTCAGCATTCGGCGCGGAACAGCGCGCGAACCCGCGTGATAATCCGCTCCATATCCTCCGGCGTGTTCTTGATATCGCTCGGCAGACAGAGCCCGCGGCGGAACACATCCTCCGGCACGACCGTGGGGCCCGCGTCCTCCGCCCGGATAAAGTCGCAGCCGTGAAAAACCGGCTGCATATGCATTGGCTTCCAGATCGGACGGGATTCAATATTGTCCTGCTCCAGCGCATCCATCAGGGAAAGAGGCGTGACCGGAGAGCCGTCCTCGATCGTAATGCAGGACAGCCAGCAGTTCGCCTCGCTCTCCGGGGGCAGGGGATTCATCCGGATTGCCGGAATGTCCGAGAACGCCTCTTTATAGGTTTTATAAATCCAGCGTTTTTTCTCGATATGCTGATCGAGGGAGAGCATCTGTCCCCGGCCGATACCGGCCACGATGTTGGACATGCGGTAGTTATACCCGATCTCGTTGTGCTGATAATGCCGGGCGGGTTCTCTCGCCTGCGTCGCCCAGAACCGCGCTTTTTTGATCGCCGCTTCATCATCCGAAACCAGCATGCCGCCGCCGGAGGTGGTAATGATTTTATTCCCGTTAAAGGAATAGACGCCGAACTTGCCGAACGTACCGGTCTGTTTCCCCTTATATCTGGCGCCGAGGCTTTCCGCCGCGTCCTCGATCAGCGGGACGCCGTTCTCGGCGCAGATACGGGCCAGTTCATCCAGCCGGGCGGGCGTGCCGTAAAGGTTGACCACGATCACCGCCTTCGCCCACGGATATTTTTCAAACGCGTGTTCCAGAGCGGCGGGGTCCATATTCCAGCTATCCGCTTCGCTGTCAATAAACACCGGCGTCGCATCCTGATACACGACCGGGTTGCAGGTGGCGGAAAAGGTCCAGCTCGGGCAGAATACCACGTCCCCTTTTCCCACGCCGGCGCATTTCAGCGCCAGATGGATCGCCGCGGTTCCGGCGCTGAGAGCCGCCGCATGACCGACGCCGACATACCCCGCCAGTTCCTTTTCGAACTGGTCCACATTCTCCCCCAGCGGGGCGATCCAGTTCTTGGCGAAGGCGTCGTGGACAAACTCCAGCTCATGGCCGTTCATTGTCGGCGACGACAAAAAAATCCGTTTGTTTCCCATCCTCTTGCAGTCCTCTTTTCCTTCTTATACCTCTTGCAAACCCCGACGTCCGCTTTCTCCCGGACAATCCGGAAAAATTCCAACACAACCGTATCAAACGACGCCCCGCCGCCTGTTACTGAGCCAGACGGTTTCCCGAACGTCCCGCGGTATCAACATCCAAAAATTCCCGCAGTTCATCGGTATAGACGCCAAACACCCGCAGAAGCTCAGCCGTGGAAGGATTATGCAGGAACAGGAGTATCAACGACAAATAGGTGTTCCAGGTCATTGGCCGTTTCCGCGTCTCCATCGCCACCACCATCTGGCGGGAAAGACCGATTTTTTCCCCGAGTTCTTCCTGAGAGAGTCCCAGCCGGGCGCGCAGAACCGGTAATTCTGTAATCATTTTGTCCGCCAAGGCGCTTTTTTGCTCAATCGTCAGGTTCCGCATTTTCCCGCGTCCTTCTCCTCTGCTGTCCGACGGCCCGGTTCCCGCACCAAATTGTACAGAAGCCCGGACTGCGCAAACGAATATGAGATCCCATTTGAATTCATTATCATTCAGAATTACTATAGGATATATCTATTTATTTGTCAATCTGACAACCGACATTTCGCCGTTTCCACGGATATTTTCCATTGATTTTCCTGATTTCTGGTCAGGATTTTCTCCGTGTGAAAGCGAATCGAAATGCCATGGCAAATGCGCGGGCGCCCGGGCGCGCCGCCCCAGACGTGTGTTTTATTGTACACAAATAGAAAGACAGGAACTTCCGCGGAAAATGACGAAATTGGGAAGAGTTTTTTCCGTTTTTGCCGCCCGCTCTGCCGGGGAAATCCTTCCGCCGGAAATTTCCTGCCGATCCGCCCCGGTTTTCCCGCACACTATGGATTGGAAGGCGTTCGTCCTTCCCAAACGACAGAGAAAGGCGGGAAGTTTTCGTGCTCGACAGCATCAACGGGATCAATGCTCTCGGCGTTGCCGAATTGACGAACTGGGAAATGCGGCGGGACGAGGATCTGTATTCCCTGCCGGAGGAGGTACAGGAACAGGTCAATCTCCATGCGGACGAATTCCGTTCACACGAAGAACTGGTTGCCTTTATCCGCAATCTGGGACTGCGTTCCTGATAATCCCCCCTTTTCCGAAGGCAAAGAGGACAATGGAATCCGGAAAACCGGAAAACAAAGGCGAACGGGCTTCGGCCCGGCAAACGGAAAGGCAGGTCAACCATGGCGCAGAAAAATCCGAAAAGCGATCCGCTGACCCAGGATCCGGCGATACGGCAGTGCTTTGATTCCCTTCCGCCGTATGTTCAGGAGACCGTCAAGCAGTCCGGGGTAGAAATCACCTCCCGGGAACAGCTTCAGCAATGTGCGAACCATCTGCTGAAAAAGTAAATCTATTGAAAAAGCAAACGGCTGCTTCTGTGGAAGCAGCCGTTTGCTTTTTCACCGTTTATTCCCTGTTGATTTCCCCGGCATTTCCCGACAGATGCGTTTCCCCTTTCAGGAAAACCAGACCGATCAGCAGCAGGGCGGGGAAAAGCGCCGCGACGGCAAGTCCTACTTTTAACCCGCACTGCTCCAGACTGAGCCCGCTCTCCGCCGCCCAGCGGACAACCCACCCGGTCTTCTGTGCCGCGTCCGAAAACAATCCGGACAGCCACGGCCCGACGGCCGCGCCGAGATCGCCCATCAGAGCCAGCATGCCGAACATGGCGGTCCCGCCCCCCGGATAGCTGGCCGAGGAAAGACTGATCGTCCCCGGCCACATCAGGCTGACCGAGAGGCCGCACACCGCGCAGCCGACCAGCGAGAGGAAGGGATTTTCCGCCAGCACGGTCAGCGCATAGCAGACAATACAGAGCACCGCGCTGACCATCAGAACGGGCTTCAGCCGCAGTCTTTGCCCCCATATTCCGTAAACTGTGCGTCCCAGACCCATCAGCACCGCAAACAGACAGGGGCCGAGAAGGTCGCCCAGCATTTTGGGAACCCGCAGCCCCTTTTCCGCAAAGAGAGAGGACCACTGGGACATCGCCAGCTCGGAAGAACCGGCGCAGAGCATCAGCAGCATCGCAATCAGAAAGGTGCGGGAGGTAAAAAGCCGCTTCAGCGGGGTTTTCTTCTCTTCCGGCAGAGGCGGCATCAGAGGCATCCGGAGCACCTGGGTCAGATTAAACAGGGGCAGGACAGCCCAAAGCACCGGGAACAGCCACCACAGCCCGCTTCCGGCAAAATGCAGGCCCAGCGTGGTTAACAGGATCACCGCCACCTGTCCCCAGCAATAAAAGGAGTGCAGCAAACTCATGGCGGAGGCCTTCGCATCCCCCGGCAGAGCATCCACAATCGGACTGATCAGCACCTCGATCAGCCCGCCGCCTACGGCGTACAGCATAACGGCGACCACCAACCCGGCATACGGCGAGGGAAACGCCATCGGCAGCAGACCGAGGCAGAGCAGTCCGACCGCGCTGAACACATGGGCGATGGCGAGCGCCGCCCGGTAGCCGATCCGGTCGGCAAAGCGGATCGCCAGCCAGTCCACCACCAGCTGCGTGCCGAAGTTAATCAGGATCAGCCGGCCGATTTCCTCCAGCGAGACCGCAAAACGGTCTTGGAACACGACAAACAAAAGCGGCGCGAGATTATTGATAACCGCCTGAACGCCATATCCGCAATAGCAGGAAAACAGAGTACGCCGCCACGGATTCCGCCCGCTTATTTTCGCATTATTCATGTTGGTTATGTCCTTCCCCTGTTTTTCGCCGGTTCCGCCCGTCCGGCAGTCCGCCGGACGGGAAAACGCTCACCGTATGGATTGTATCCGCCCCCGCGCGCGCTGTCAAGCGAAACCTCTCTTTTTTCCATACAAAAAGGACCGGCCTGCCGCCGGTCCTTCTGTCTGTATGAATCATTTTCAGCCGATTACATATACGTTCATATTGCGGCGGCCGAACTCGCAGCTTTCCTCATACGTCGCAAAGAAAAGATCCACAATACAGCGGCCGGACATCAGCGCTCCGCCGGTATCCCCGGCAACCGCGTACCCGTATACCCAGGATCCGTCCGCCGACGTGATATACAGTTCGGTGCCGTAGGGGATGATATTCGGGTTGACCGCTACTACGCCCACAGCGGCCAGACGGCCGGAGGCAGTGTATTTTCCCGCCTGACCGCGGTCATTGCTGTACGCGGTGGCCGATCCGGTATACACCTTCTGGTAATTGATCGGCTGTCCGTTGGCGTCCAGCGCGATCTCATACGGCGCTTCCGAAACCGGAAGGCGGGTGGAGGTTCCCTTCTGGATAATTTCCGGTACCGGCTGGGTGGTGATTTCTTCACCGACCAGTTCGGTGCCGATCACTTCGCCGTTTTCGATGCATTTGCGGTAGGTCAGGGTTTTGACACCATCCCTGCCCGCCTGCTTCACCTGTGTTTTCCCCTTGGCGACGGAGTTGGTATACTGCACGGTGGAAGTGTAAGCCACCGTTTCGGTCTCGGTATAGTCCTCGTATTCCACCCGATCCACCGTGATGTCCAGACCGTCGCTCACCAGAGTTTCCGGTTCCACGCTCAGCCGGTCAAATTCACCGAGACGGACGCCGGCTTTTTCCAGCGCGTCGCTCACGGTGCCTCCGGCCATCCGGAGAATGGTGGTTATGCCGTCGGCCGTCACCGGCACGTCAAACGCCCGGTTGACCCGCACGGCGTCCAGTTCGCCGACCGTCAGTACCTCATCCCCCTCATTCAGGGAAATGCCGGCGGCGGAAAGCGCGCGATGGGGATTGTCGTCCAGCGTAAGAACCACTTTGCTGGTATCGCCGGCCTGCACGGTCACGGCATTCATGTTGAGCGAGACGAAAGCAACGATTACAGCGCTTACGACCGCCAACGCGGAGGCGGAGAACAAACGGCTGCGCACCACGCGAGCCACGGCCCCTGCCACTCGATATACGGTATCCATCCAATGCTTCCTTTCTGATCGCAGAGCCCCGTCCCATAAAAAGGGGACCGCGCGGCGGCAGACAAGCCGGCCTATGTGGGCGGTCCGGGACGATGACTCCGCTTTCTGTCCCAGAGAAAGCCGATGCGCCATACCGGCGATGCCAACGACTTTCTCCCGGGATCTATATAAACCGGCGGCCGCAGAATCTGCCCAAACCAGGGCCGCGGCGCCGTTTATATGTTGTCGGCGTTTTGATGAGAGTTCCGTGTTTTCGGAGGGTAGCTGTATTATACGCACGAAAAGCGCCGATGTCAAACCGTCGGGAAGGGATGATTTTCGTCAATACTGCACAAGGATTTTGCAGGAACCCCGGAAAACTGCATGGATTTTTTTACCATTTTACAGAGATTTTTGCCGCGGCGGCTTCGAATACCTTTTTTGCTTTTTTTCACAAAATCCGATAGGATTGTTTCTTTTCTCTTGCGTTCTCTTCGCTTTTTCCGCCTTTCTCAAGTAAAATTTCCACTATTATTCCATTTTTGGAAAAACAGATCACGCTTTTTCTCTTCGGTTCAAAATTTGTGCATCTATCCAAAAGTTACGACTTTGTAACCACTTTCCAAGCGTAAAAAATGGCTTGTTTCTTGAATTTTTTCGCTGTTTCTGCGTATACTATGGAATTCTTTATGACTATTTATTCGTTTTTAAGTATATTTATTCTTTTCTGTGTTTTTTCCAGTTCGGTTTTTGCCCTTTTTGTTTTTTTCACGCGTTCCTTCCCCCGTCTTTTGCGTTTACAGGGGGACTTGTCCCGGTCCCCGTTTCCTTCCCTGAAACTATAATTACCTATATAATTATAGTTCAATAGGGCGTAGCCTTCCGGAATTTACCCCGGATGAGCATAAAAACAGGAAGAAAACAAAAAAGCGCTCGCAGACAGCATACTGCGGGCGCTTGCCTCTTTTATTCCGTTGGGAACTCCCGTCGAAGCCCCGGTCAAACCACAAATTCAGTCGCCGGTCTCTTCGGTATGGATCTCGTTCCACTCCTCGCTTTCCAATGCATCCAGCACCAGACGGCCGTCTTTCAGCACCGGACGGCCTGTCTCGTCAAAGGAAAGATCAACGATCTCCGAATGGGTGTATTTTTTGATGTCCCGCAGACGGAAACGGTCATCCGGCGTCATGAAGGTAAAGGCCATGCCCCGCCGTTTGGCCCGGCCGGTCCGGCCGATCCGATGAAGATAATACTCGTTTTCCTCCGGTATATCATAGTTGAAGACCGCTTCCACATCATCCACGTCGATACCCCGGGCCGCCACGTCGGTGGCGACCAGCACCTCGAACTTTCCGTCGCGGAAGTTCTGCATCACGCGGTTGCGCTGGGACTGGGGAATATCGCCGTGCAGGCAGTCCACCGAGCAGCCCGACCGCCGCAGCCGTTCGTCCAGCCGACGGACTGTGTTTTTCATATTGCAGAACACCATCACCCGTTTCAGAGACAGCGCCTCGATCAGGCGGAGCATGTCCTGTATCCGACGGTCACCGGAGGAAAGCAGGGCGAACTGAGCAATTTTCGGGCGGTTATCCCCCTCCGCCGCCACGGTGATTTCCACCGCGTTATGCTGATATTCCCACGCCACGTCCATTACGTCGCGGGAGATCGTGGCGCTGAACATCACCACCTGCGTATCCGCGGGGGTTGCCCCAAGGATACGGCGCACGTCCCGGATAAAGCCCATTTTCAGCATCTCGTCCGCTTCGTCCAGCACGGCGGTGTAGACGTTGCCGAGATACACCGTCCCCCGGCCCATGTGGTCAAGCAGGCGGCCGGGCGTGGCCACCACGATATGCGGATTCTTTTTCAGCACGGCGAGCTGGCGGGCAATCGGCTGACCGCCGTATACCGCGGCGATCCGGACATCCGGCCGATAAGCCACGAGTTGACGGAGTTCTTCCGCAATCTGTACGCAAAGCTCGCGGGTCGGGCAGATAATGACCGCCTGAGGATCGGTGATCTCCGGATCCAGACACTCGATGATCGGGATACCAAACGCGCAGGTTTTCCCCGTGCCGGTCGGCGCCTTGGCGATCACGTCCCGACCGTCCAGCATCACCGGGATGGTCTGCGCCTGCACCGGCGTAGGGGAGGAAAAGCCCATTTTCCCCACGGCCTTCAGGATCTCCGGGCTGAGCTTCAGGTCTTCAAAACGTACAATTTCATTGGACATGATTCTGGGTTCCTCTCTATAACGCCCCTTCCGGGGTCGGCGTCGTTCCGCCTTTTAGGCGGCTGTGCCTTTCGGGCGGCTGTGCGCTTATTGATTGACGGCCTGTCCGCACGGGACGGAAACGCTTTCGCCCGACCGGGCCGTGCCGGCGTACCGGCGGACGATCTCTTCCATCTCGTCCGCCTTTTTTTCCATATCCGCGACCAAGCGGAGCTGCGTGCGGCAGCGGTCGAGATTATGCCCTTCGCGGTGGATTTTGAAGTAGGTATCCCCCTGCAGATGGTCGGTCAGGAACCGCATCCCGCATTCCAGCGTCAACAGCCGGGCGGAAAAAGCCAGCATACGGATTTCATTTTCGGTCAGCATGGAACCGCATTCTTCCAGATACCCTTTGGTATACTGGGCGAATAGGTTCAGATCGCAGTAGACCTTGGACAAATCCCGTTCGTCCTCGGCGGCGTGGTTGGCGCCGAAGCGGATACTGTCCCCGAAATCATACAGCGACAGCCCCGGCATCACCGTGTCAAGGTCGATCACACAGACCGGCTTGCCCACCACATCGTCCAGCATGACGTTGTTCAGCTTGGTGTCGTTGTGGGTGACCCGCAGGGGAAGCTCCCCCCGGGCCAGCATATCGGTCAGCACCGACATCATCGGGCGGCGCTCCCGGATAAAGGCGATCTCCTCCTGCACCCCGGCGGCACGGCCGCATTTGTCCGCCGCCACCGCCTCTTCGAACGCTTCATACCGGACGGGGGTGTTATGGAAATTCGGGATGGTCTCATGTAGGGTTTCAGACGGATAATCCGCCAGAAGCCGCTGAAATTTGCCGAACGCGCAGCCGGAATAATAAAAATGCTCCTGACAGCTGGCGGTCTCGTAGCTGATGGCGTTCTCGATAAAGTTGAACGCCCGCCAGCAGTAGCCTTCGGAATCGACGTAATCCATTCCGCCCTTTTTGGTGCAGATAATCAGCAGGCATTCCCGCTGAGGGTCGCCGCCTTCGGCAATGACCGCCCCGCGGAGATATTCGGTCACGTTAAAGACATTCTCCATCAGCTGGGAAAAATTCTTGAACACCCTGTGGTTGATGCGCTGAAGGATATAGCGGATGGGGGGCTTGTCCTCCCGTTCGCAGTATACGCAGTAGGTATCGTTGATATGGCCGCAGCCAAAGGGCTTGATATCACGGACGGTACCGTCAAATGCGAACAGGTCCGCCACCTTTTCTACCGGGATCACTCCATCCACAACCTTTCCGGATAAATTCCCTGTTGTACAAACGCGTGGATTGCGTCAATCACCTTCTGCCGGTCCTCCTGATAGGTCATGCCGTACCAGCGGTCGCGGGTTTCCAGCACCCGGACGTCCGCCGCGCCGCTTTCCACCAGAGTATCCACCGCAAAGGGAAGATAAAATTCCGATTTCAGCGGATCGATCCCGGAGGAGAGGAAACGGCGGAAAATATCTTCGAACCGGTCCAGAGTACCGGCCGGGAAAGCCCAGCAGTTCATGGACACCCGGCAGCCCGCCGGGAGCGCGTTCCAAGAGGCGCCGCCATCCTCGGTATACATGGCGCGGCCGTCCCGGATCTCGATATGGGTACGCTCCACCAGAGAGCGGAGATAGCCCGCTTCATCCACGCCGCAGATACCGCGGGAGACATAGCCGTTTTCCGTCAGGGTATTTTCCAGCACATACCCGGCCATCGCCAGATGGAGCTTCCCGTCCTCCGGGCGGGGCCCGGTCAGAAAGTCATACAGCAGGCGGTAGCAGTCCCGGCCGTAGTAGTCGTCGGCGTTGATGACGGCGAAGGGACCCTTCACCGTTTCCCGGCAGCAGAGGACGGCGTGCCCGGTTCCCCAAGGCTTCACCCGGTCGGCCGGCGCGGCATACCCCGCCGGCAGGCTGGACAGCTCCTGATAAACATACTCCACGTCGGCGTGCCGGGCGATCCGGTCGCCGATATGCTCCTTAAAGGTCTTCTCGATTTCTTTCTTGATGACAAAAACGATCCGGGAAAAGCCGGCCGCCAGCGCGTCGTAAATCGAATAATCGATAATCATCTCGCCCGAAGGCCCGACCGGCGTGATCTGCTTAAGCCCGCCGAAGCGGCTGCCCATACCGGCCGCCATGATTACCAGCGACGGAGACTGTCCCGCCTCGCTTGTCTCACTCATTTCTCTCATAAACAAAACCTGTTCCTTTCCTTTTTTCTGCGGTCTTTCCGTCTGCGAAGCGCAGACCGTCTATAAAGAAAGACCCAATAGCCGCCGAAAAATGTCGGCTTGCAGGATGGCAGGATGAATACGATCAGGAAAACAGTCGGTTTCGGCAAACTTTGCGCCGCAGGATGCAACAACTGTCTATTGCCTGTTCACAATTCTCGGGTATAATAAAGGCAGAATCCCGCGGACCCGTGGAAACGGCAAAGCCTTTCCAACGCGTCAACGCATCCCCATAATTCCCTATTATACTAAGGAGGAGTCAAAATGGCAATACTTATTACGGGCGGCTGCGGATATATTGGCAGTCATACGGCGATTGAGATGGTAAAGGCCGGGAAGGAAATCGTGATTCTGGACAATTATTACAATTCCAAGCCGGAGGCCCTCCGCCGCACCAGGGAACTGGCCGGGAAGGATATCCCTTTTTATGAGTGCGATATCCGGGACGCGGAAGGCCTGCGCCGGGTGTTCCGGGAGCAGAAGATCGACGCCGTTATTCATTTTGCCGGCCTGAAAGCCGTGGGCGAATCGGTGCAGAAGCCGTTGGAATACTACGAAAACAACGTGGGCGGCACCGTCACCCTCTGTCAGGTGATGGCGGAGTTCGGCTGCAAGCGGATGGTGTTCAGTTCCTCCGCCACGGTATACGGCATGAACAACCCCTCCCCGCTGAAGGAAGATATGCCGACCGGCGCGGTCACCAATCCCTATGGCCGCACCAAATACATCATTGAGGAAATCCTGCGGGACGTCTGCGTTTCCGACAAGGACTGGTCGGTGGTGCTCCTCCGTTACTTCAACCCCATCGGCGCGCACGAAAGCGGCCGGATCGGTGAGGATCCGAACGGTATTCCGAACAACCTTATGCCTTACATCACTCAGGTGGCGATCGGCAAGCTGCCCCGTCTGTCGGTTTACGGCGACGATTACGATACGCACGACGGAACCGGCGTGCGGGATTACATCCATGTGGTGGATCTGGCCCTCGGTCATGTCAAGGCGGTGGAATACGCCCTGAAAAACACCGGTGCGGACGTATTCAATCTCGGTACCGGCAACGGTTACAGCGTCCTCGACCTGGTTCACGCTTTTGAAAAAGCCAGCGGCGTCACGATCCCCTACGTCATCGCTCCCCGCCGGGCCGGCGACATCGCCACCTGCTATTCCGACCCCTCCAAGGCGGAAAAGGTGCTCGGCTGGAAAGCCGTCCACGGAGTGGACGACATGTGCCGCGATTCCTGGCGCTGGCAGTCCAACAATCCCAAGGGCTTTGAGGAATAAGCGTCTCTTACACAGCAAAACGGTGTGCGGAAAAGATTTCCTTTCCGCACACCGTTTTTTACTCCGGATACCGTGTAGATACCACTACTTCTTTTTCCGATAAAGCACCGTTACGGCTGTTCCCGCCGCGGCCAGCAGCAGGAGCGCCGGAACCGCCGCGCCGCCTTCCCCCGTCTGAGGGCTGGTCGGACGGACGGTGGACGCCGTTGTCGGGACAGCGGTTCCAGCCGTCGAACCGGTCGGCTCTGTGGATGAAGCCGTCTGCGAAGACTCGGCCGTCTGGGAGGATTCGGCCGTCTGGGAGGATTCGGTCGACTGAGAAGATTCGGTCGTCTGGGAGGATTGAGAGGACTCGGTCGTCTGGGAAGATTCCGTCGTCTGAGAGGATTCCGTCGATTCGGTGGCGGAACCGGTAGACTCGGTAGGCGTTGTACCCTGAGCGATCTTCAGGCCTTCCGAGGCATTGTTCAGATTGGCATGGGCCGACTCCATCTCCGCCTCGGAGGGATTTCCGGCCGCCAGAGCTACCGCCGCGTCATAGGCCGCCCGGAAAGCGTTCCAGGTCGTATCATCGTAGAACTTTTGCCCTTCGTCCAGCTTCTTTTTGGCATTATCGATCGCATACTGGAATTCCTGTTTGGTGATACGCGGAGAGCCATCGGTGGAAAGCAGGTCGGCTACCGTCATATCCGCGCCGTCGATAGACGGGCCGGCGAAGCCGATCTGATCGATGACGAAAGTTTTGCCGTTGTAATAGTCTACGCCGTGCGCATCCGTAAGATCCAGAGAGAACCAGAACTTGATGGTCTTCAGCCCCAGCGGGAGCAGCGGAACGCCGGACTCATTGCAGAAAAGGGAGGATGAAAACCGTACGAAGCCCTTGTAACTGCCCAGATACATCTTGCCGTCGGTCCCGAAGTCTTTTTCAATCCAGCCGCCCTGACCGTCCTGAATGTAGAAATGCGCGCCCTCCAGCGGGGTGCTTACCTCGGTCTTGTACTCGTTGCCGTAGAATACGCCCTGGCGGAACGCGAAATAGAAATAGTCGAAATCCACTTCGCTGAAATCCACCCAAGCCCAGAATTCCAGCGCGCCTTCAAAGTCCGTGTTGAAAGCGGAGCTGAAATTTTCCTCACTGGTATACCAGGACCAGCAATCAAACTGGTTCGCGCCGCCGTTGATCTGTTTGGTGATGGCGGGGGAACCGGCAAAGCCGTTGTTCGACACCGGCAGATAGGGATGGAAATCTTCCGCTTTGGAGGTCGGCCAACTGTCGAAATCCACGCTCGCTTCCGGCTGATAGCCTTCCTCCAGATAATCAAAGGTGGTGAACGCTTTGTACTGCCACTGGTTCTGCGGATCGAGAGACGACTCCGGCGTTTCGACCAGACCCTCCGGATCGCCCGGGATCACATCGCTGACGATCGGTTCGCTCTTCAGGCCGTAGCTGTCGATCGCCCGGACCTCGACATAATAATCGAAGGGATAATCCGGCTTCATCGGATACAGCGCCCGGCGGTTGACCTTCAGCGTGCGGGTCTCCGCCATCTGATCCGGGGTGGTGCAGCGATAGAAATCGGAATACTGATACAGCTTGTTAATCAGCTTGCCGCTTTCCTTTTCGATAAACGAGATTTCATAGCTCCGGACCAGATCGTTATCGTCCGCGGTGCTGTAGGTGATGCTCAGGAAATTCTTCAGCGGATCTTCGTCCAGATTGAACTCGTCGCGAACCACGGTGTCGCCCTCGGCAAAGGTCGGCGCGGTATTGCCCACCTCCCGTACTTCCTCCGAATACCGGTTCAGATGATCGGGGTCGGAAGGCGCAGGGATAATCCACGGCTCCTTGATGGTGCCCTTATTGGCAAAATCCAGCCGGGTAATCCGGGTGTTGTTGTTTGCGTCTACCTCGACATACACTCCCTGCGAAACTTCAAAGCGGTCGTCCGGATCGGGACCGCTCAGATTCTGGAATTGCATGATTTCCCCCGTCTTGGGATTGGTGGCTTTGGCCTCCAGCGAGGCAAAATAGACCGACGCCGTCTCCACTGAGGTGAAGTCTCCCTGATAGATGGAGCGCTCGTCCTGCAGCGGATAATGCAGATGGGAGCCAAAGGTAATCAGCTGCGGATACTGAGCGAGCGTATCGTACAGTTCCTTGCTGTTGGTGGCCCAGTAATTGCCGTAGTTACTGCCCAGCGTGGTGCCTTCGATCATCGCATGCATGGCGAAGAAGATCGGTTTGTTCGGGTCCTCCGCCTGAGCCGCCGCCAGATCCGCCTTCAGCCACTCCAGTTCCTTCTCTTCGAACCGCAGCCCGTGATTGTAATCGAACAGGCTGAACAGAATCACATGATAGCCGTTGATGACCGTATGGTTATAGCCCAGCTCAATCTGCTCGGCCGTCGCCTCGTCGGTATACATCCGGTCGCCCAGAATATTTTTATAGGTGGTCGCGCCATGGTAATGGGGCTTGGCTTCGGCCTGCGTGGGAATGCCGCCCCCCTGATCTCCCTGATAGATTTCCGCATCAAACAGCTCATGGTTTCCCATATTGAGCAGCAGCTTTGTCTCCGTCAGGTCGATCTGCCCCTTGCCGCTGCTGTAATCCAGAAGATCGCGCAGGTCGGTGATCTGCGCCGTTGTCCCGTAATCGGTGATGTCGCCGTTGATAATGATCGCATCCTGATCGCGTTTGCCCAGCTGCGCCATCGCCTTTTTGAATTTGGACGCGCTCAGGGAACTGGTTCCTCCCTGAATGTGCGTGTCTGAAATGGTGGAAAAGCTAAGGACAATGTTGTTTTCGTCAAATTCGGCCGCTGCCGATCCGTCTCCCTGCGCGATGACGCTGGAGGCGCCGGCCAAACAGGCGCCGGTCAGCATAGCGGCGGCCAACACGCCGCTGGTCCACTTGCGGAAGGTCTGCCTGGTATTCGTCAAACCCTTCAAGCCCACTCAACTCCTTCTTTTTTCGGCATATCGCCGTATTTGCGCGGCTTTTCGCCGCTGTTTTTCACCCGTCTGAACCGGGTGCTCCTTATCTCAACCGGGGGACAAAGGAAATCCTCGCTTCGCCCGCCGTTTTCAGAGCTCTGCCTGTGTCCGGCGCATTTTCGGACAAAAAAATCCCCGTTTTGGGATAAGAGGCGTCCCCTTCCGTCTCTTGCCGGAGGATGCGCAATGCGCTATACTGAAAGCACAGGAATTGCCGCTTACAGCATCGGCACAGGCCGAAGTATCCCGCCGGACGGCTGCCGGGCGGTTCTTGCCGATCCCCTCTGCGGTTTTTGTACATATTCGGCATTCGCTCCATACATAGGAAACGTGCCGATAGAATGGAGGATTCCCCATGACAGCCACTGTAGAACAACTGGCAAAAGATCTGCGCGCCCTTGGCATAATGCCGGGAGACGTGCTGCTCGTCCACAGTGCGATGAAGCCCCTCGGCCCGGTGGAAGATGGCTGCGCCGGCGTACTCCGCGCTCTGCGGACCGTCCTGACGGAGCAGGGGACGCTTCTGCTTCCCGCCCTGTCCTATACCACCGTCACACCGGAACAGCCGGTGTTTTCCGTGCGGGAAACCCCTTCCTGCGTCGGGAAGCTGTCCGAAGCCTTTCGGACGGCCTCCGGCGTGCTGCGGAGCGTACATCCCACCCACTCGGTATGCGCCGCCGGGCGGCTTGCCCGGGAGATGACGGAAGAACATCCGCTTGACCGCACGCCGGTCGGACCGCATTCCCCCTTCCGCAAGCTGACGGAGTACGGAGGAAAAATCCTGATGCTCGGCTGCGGGCTCACCCCCAACACCTTCATGCACGGAGTGGAAGAGGAAGCGAACGCCCCGTATTGCCTGTCTTCCCGGAAGGTCGCCTACACCTGCGTCCTGCCGGACGGCCGGCGAATTACCGCCGACCACACGCCCCACTGGTTCGACGGAATAACCCAGCGGTATGACCGGGCAGCGCAGCTTCTCGGGGAACCGGCGCTGCGCTTCGGCCGGGTGGCGGAAGCCGAATGCGCCCTTATGGACGCCAAAGCGCTGCGGGAAGCGGCCCTCCCGAAAATGCGGGAAGAACCCTGGTTCTTTGTAGACCGGCAATAATCCCGCAGGCTTCCGCTTTTTTGCGCTTTTCCGGAATCCATTCCCGGACCGGGCGTGCCGCTGTGACGCGGCACGCCCTTTTTTCGGAAAAAAGACGTTACTCCGTCGCCTCGGTGGTCGTTTTTTCGGCCACATGGAAGTTGTCGATCGTGATTGCGCTCGCTCCTTTACAGCCGATAAGGAATACCAGAGAATCGGTGTTGGTGCCGATCGCCTCGTACTCGTGGGTGAACTCCTGCACCTCTCCGGCGGCGGCCGGCGTGAATTCCAGCATTTCGTATTTTTTCTTCTGGGTATCCATGATACCGATATAATACGACCCCTGTATCTCACTGACGCGGTACTGGAACGAGATAGTATAGGTGTGCCACGGCAGCACCTCCACCGATTCGCCGGTAATCGCCGCGTCGATCTTATCGCCGTCGTTGGTTTCGGGCGTGACGTTAATCCGCAGCGAGCCGCTGCCGTCGATTGCGTCCGCACCGGTCACCCATTCGACCGAAAGGCCTTCGACGTCCGCCTTTTTCGGGTTGACCACGATGGATTTATCGTCGGTTTCAAACTTGAGGTCGATGGTAGTGAAGGGCTTGATAACCGGCGTCTCCGGCGGCTGGTTCGCCTCTTCGATCTTCCGTTCGTACTGCGGCTTCCATTCGCTGACAGCGGCGGTGATATCCTTGCCGGCGATCACGTCGCTGTTCAGATCGTTGCCGTAATTGATACAGTTATCATACAGGCGGTCGGTCCAGCCGTTTTTGCTCAGTTCCTCATACAGCTTCCGGTTTTCCTCGGGAATCTCCGCATTGCCTTCCTCTGCCATGTCGTTGCCGACCTCCAGCAGAGTCTCGATAAATTTACCGGCATATTTCGGGCAGTCGCTGCCGGACACGATAGAAAAGCCGCCGGCATGAACCAGATTGGTCTTTTCGGTGTTGTCCGGGCCGTAGGGGGCGGGCACCACGCCGTATTCGAAATCGCAGATGCCGTCCTTCTGCGCCTGAATGATGTTTTTCTCCGCCCATGTATATTCGTTCAGGAACGCATTCTTGCCCTGATAGAAGCTATCGTAGATGCTGTCGCCCTCAATGCCGGCGTACTTCTTGGTGTACCACATCTCTCGCATCATTTCGAGAGAGCGGATCACCTTCGGATCGTCCAGATTAAGCACATAGTTCCCCTGATCGTCAATATTCACCGGCGAGCAGTGGTTGAGGCCGTAGAAGCTGTCGCGATACCAGCCCGCATATCCCCAGCGGTCGATCACGCCGTCGCCGTCGGTGTCGCCGGTAAACCGGGCGCAGACCTTCATGAACGTCTCCCAGTTCCAGTTGCCCTCGTTGTAATATTTGATCGGATCCGGCAGGCCCTCGTTTTCAAACAGGGTCTTGTTATAGTACAGCACATAGGGAGAAATCGACTTGATACCGGCCGCAAGATAGATCTTGCCGTTATAGGAGAACATATTCTCCATCACGTTTTTGCCCAGTTCCTCGGAATTCATGTCGATCAGATCGTCCAGCGGCTGCACCCAGCTCTGCTTGGCGAAAAGCGGGAAATGCGAGACGCTCAGCGCCACCACGTCGTAGGGATCGCCCGCGGCGATCGAAGTAACCACCTTGGACTGCTCCTCGTCGTACTGGCAGATGGCGATTTCCACTTCTTTGCCGTATTTCTCCGCGAACTGCTTCATCGCTTCGGTATCCGACTCAATTTCGTTGCCGCCCCGCAGGAAGGTCAGGGTCGCCTTTTCCTCCTCCGGGAACAGGCCCTTGCCGCCCCCGCTGCTATTGTCGCAGCCGGAAAAGACAAAGCCGGACAACAGCAGCGCGCCGGACAGCGCGAGGCAGCCGATTTTTCTCATAACAGTCATAAAAGCTCTCATCCTTTCACAATGCGCCGTTTTTCCGGATCATCCGGTCAAGCCGGTTTATTCCGCTTTGCCGTCCATGTCGCTGGAATCGCCCTCTGCGGGTCCGTCGGTGTTGTCGGGGCCGTCCTTCTTTTTGCGGATTACCAAGAAGTAGACCGCCGCGCCGGCGCCGGCCACGACGACGCAAACCGCCGCAATGATCCAAGGCATGGCGCCGCTGCCGCCGTCCTTATCCGCCGGGGAGGTAGTGGCTGCTGTCCGGGTAGTCGCCGCCGTCGTCGTGGTCTGGGAAGCGGCGGATGTGGACGTGGTGGCGGCGGTCGCCTGCGACTCGGTAGGAGCCGTGGTGGTCGGCGTGTCCGAACCGCCGCCCAGACCGATGCCCTCCAGCTTGGTAATGGACTTGCCTTCGTTCAGCGACGGACCGACGAACATCAGCTGGTCCACCGAGAAAGTCTCCTCGCTGTTATTATTCGGGAAATTGTAGATAAACCAGATCTGGAATACGTTTTCCAGATTGAATTTTCCATCGATATCGGTGCCGTCTCCGGTGTTGTAGAAGGAGCTGATCGGGATACGAATAAAGCCCTTATATCCCTTCATCTGCTCCAGCGGAAGCTTTTTGTCTCCCGTGCCGGCAATGGTGATCTCCTTCCACGAATCGCCGTCCTGAATATACACCGGCTTGCCGGCCTCCGGCGCATACTGAGAAAGCTGATCGGCCGCCGGCGTGCCGTCCTCGTTATAGTCGCCTTCGATCAGGCGAAGCTGGACGCCAACCTCATCCAGGGTAATATTGCTGATGTCGATCCACATCCAGAACTCGGCCGCTCCCACAAATTCCGTGTTGACGTCCTGAAAGCCGGGGATACTGATCAGCGGCTGGGCGTACACGCTCTTGGTCCCCTTGCTGTACATGGTGAACTGATTGGAACCCTTGTAGCCGCCTTCGGTCACCTTGGCCCCGTAGCCGCTGTTGCCCGCGCTGCCGAGATACTGGGTATAGCCGCTGTCGTCCTTGCTGCCGAATTCAAAGCCGTCGGCCAGCTCTTCGAAATCGACCATGGTTTTATACTGCCAGTTTGAATCGAGCGCGGCGCCTTCCGCCGCGGCGCCGCCGGTCATCACGCTCATCATCGCCGCTGTCATGGCCGCTCCGGCCAGAATCGAGATAAGCCTTCTGCTCTTTTTCATACGATCGAATCCTCCTTCAAAATAAACGGTATCGGGTTTTACAGGGGCTGCGGGACAGGTGCGGTTCTTTATTTCCAAAAGCATCAGCCGACGATTCCCGTGCGTTCGATGCTTTCAGTAAACTGTTTCTGTGCGAAAATGTACATGATTACGAGGGGGAGGAGCACCAGGATGCAGCCGCAGGAAAGGATGGAGTCCTTCAGCAGCCACATATCCGCGCTGGAGATGTTCGCCTGCTGGCTGTAGCTGGAAAGCTGGCCGTTGAGCATGGTCAGATTCACGGACAGCGGGAAATTCTTGGTGAGATATGTGGCGGACACATAATAATCGTTCCAGTACCATACCACCGAAAAGACCAGAACGGTCACAATCGCCGGAACAACGTTCGGCAGCATCACCTTGAGCAGCGTTTTGACCGGGCCGCAGCCGTCGATCAGGGCCGCTTCCTCCAGCTCGACGGGGAGGCCGCGCAGGAACTGGCGCATGATAAAGATATACAGGCCGGAACGGATGCCCATACCGAGCCCCGCCATGAGGTACATGGGGGTGAAGGTGTTGGCGGCAATGTTGGGAAGCTCCGCCCCCAGCATTCCGGGAATGGCCATCACCCCAAAAAAATTGAAGTGGCTGAACCCGACATACTGCGGAATCATGTAGGTCTGTACCGGGACGATGATGGTGAAAATCAGCAGCCCGAACAGGAAATTCCGTTCCCGGAATTTAAAGCGGGCAAAGCCGTAGGCGGTGAGGGTGGTGGAAACCACCTCCAGCAGCACGCAGGGGATCAGCATCTGCAGCGTGCGGCCGAACGATTTCCAGAACTCCATGGCTTCTATCGCCATCTTCCATGGTTCCAGACTGAAATGCTTCGGCACCCAGATAACGGTGGGGTCGTAAGCGTCCAGAATGGATTTGAAAGCGCTGGAAAGCATGAACAGAATCGGATACAGCATCACGAAGCTCATGCAGATCAGGAACAGGATCCGAAGAACGCTCTTGACGATCCGGCCGGCGCGGCGCTTCCATTCCAGCGTGTGGCCGTGCAGTCCGCCTTTCGGCGGTTTTTGGGTTTTGGTTATTTCCATATCAGGTTTCGCGTCCTTTCTGGGCTTTGTATCCGGAAGGGACACGAAGCCGTATTGAAAAAAGGCGTTTCGGCGGCGCTGAATTCGGACGACGGGAAATTAGTCCGCCGCGTAGTTGATCCGTTTGGAGAGGAAAATGTTGACGACGCCGACAATGAGCATGATCGCCACGAAATACACCATACCGATGGCCGACGCGTTGCCGTATTTGCCGAGCTTGAAGTTTTCGGTAATCATCTGCATCACGCCGTTTCCCACATCGGTAAAGCTGTCGATGATGGTATAGATGATCGCCACCAGCAGGGTCGGCAGGATGGTCGGCAGGGTAATTTTCCAGAATTTCTCCCACGCGGTCGCTCCTTCAATATCCGCCACCTCATAGGAGCTGGCGGGAATGCCGTTCAGCGCGGCCATCAGCAGAAGGATCTGTACGCCGGATTTCCAGGTCAGGTCGAACACCTCGCTCGCCAGAGTCTCGATGGCGCCCAGCATCTGGTCGGGCACCCCGATAACGCTGAACATTTCCTTCATATCCGGCGCCTGAAACATGTACGCCGCTTCCCCGGACGCCACGTCGGTGGTACTCATCAGCAGGTTGGTGGTCAGGATCTCGATCACCACGCCGGAAGCGATGATGACCGGGAAGAAAAACACCGCCCGGAAAAAAGTGCGGCCCCGGAATTTCGAGCTGAGGATGATAGCCACGAACAGGCTGAAGCAGACGATCAGCGGAATGCTGGCCACCAGCGATTTCAGGGAATCCGTCAGCTTCTGCGGGAAATTGGGATCCTGCGTGAAATAATACAGATAATTTTTAAAGCCCAGAAATTCGAAGGTCATGCCGTCCCCCGACAGCTTTACGTTGTTGAGGGAGTAATACACCGTCTGGACCATGGGGACAAGGAAAAACCACAGCACCCCGATCGCCCACGGCAGAATAAACAGCCGTCCCCACCAGCCCCGCCGGCTCTGAATGGTCGAACGCCGGCGTTTCCGGGGCGTTTCCGTCTTGGTATTCGTCATAAGAACCTCCGTTCTCTCGTCGGATTTCCGCGCAAAAGGCGGATTGTCGCGCCGCCCGGCACGGTCAGACCACCGTATATCCCTTTGCCTCCACCACATGTCCTTCCGCCGTAACCGCGCTGTCGTTATAGTTCACATATACAACGGTCCCATCCTCATAGACGGTGCGGGTCACCCCGTCCTGCAGGGAAGCGTGGCCGACGATCCGCTGGTTCCCCAGACCATCCAGCGCGGAAGACAGCTCCTTCTGCTGAGCGACCGCGTCGTCGATCCACATCCGGTAATCGGTATTGTTCAGATACGCGTAAGACGTTTCGACAAACTCCTCCGCGTTGCGGGCGGTCCAGATGTACTTGATCCCCACGCCGGTTTCGATCGCTTTCAGCAGGCATTCCCGGGAATCGCTGTAGAAATTGATCGACGGAATCGACATCGGCAGCACCCCGTGCAGCGCAATCTGATAAAAGGGCACCGTCTCATCCTCGATAAAGAAACGGCTGGAATCGACGGGGGTGTCGGTAATGACGGTGGAAGCCGGGAACGCATAGGCGTTCGCCGCGCTGGTCATCAGCGCTCCCTTTTCCGCCCGGAGGGTGGCGAGCGCCTCCGCCCAGAGCCGTTCGGTCTCGGTCCGATCGATCTTCTGCTTGTTGAAGTCGGAATACAGCTTCTGCGAAAGGCTGTTGGCCGACAGGCCGGTCACCGGCAGCTTTTTCAGGTTGCGGGCCGCCGTGTTGGCCGCCTGCTGCATTTTGGAAGGCATCAGCAGGAAGGTGACCGGCGCGTTCGGGTCGGGGTCGTAGGTGTTCGGCAGGAAGGAATATTGCATGGCCGGGGTTTTCTGCAGCGCCTTGCTGCCGTCCCACTTTTTATTGCAGCCCAAACGGCTGACGGTGATGTCGGTCAGGTTGAGATCACAGAACAGCGCCGCGCCATTGGCCGAGAGGACATCCGCCATGGCGCTGAACGCCTTTTTCCCGCCCAGCTTACCGGAAAGGGCGAGCGAAGTAGGCACGTTTTTGTCCGTACTGTTGGAGGACCAGGTATCGTAATTCAGTACCGTTTCCTCCACCCCCCCGGCCTTCAGCGCCTTTACGATCTCCGCCGCGTCGGCGTAGGTGGTGAGCGGAATGGTGGCCGTATAGGGGATGCCGAGAAGATATTTGGTTTTTTTCAGGGAGCCGAACAGCTCCAGATAAAACGGCGGGGTATCGTAGGTCTGATCGGTTCCCACGCCCTTCTCCTCCACCAGATACCGCTGATAGCGCAGCGCCATCCCGGTGTAGCCGCCCGCTCCCTCGTCCAGAAAACAGTACCGGACGGTGAAGGAATCGCAGCCGGCCGGTGTTTCTTCAAACACCTTGACCGATTTGGAATCCCAGTTTTTCTCCTTGAGCACCACCGAATCGTAGTTGCGGTACAGGAATTCGGTGCTTACGGCGTTATAGCTGTCGGTCACGCCGGAAACGTGCGCGTTCAGCCGGGCGCGGGCCTCGCCCTCCGTGATAATCGCCGCGAAGCCGTTCTCTCCTCGTTTCACACCGAAAACCGGAAGCAGGGCGTTCTGGGTGACAGGCCCCTGTGCTTTCAGCGCGATGGCGCCGTCCCGGCCGTAAAGGTCCTGCGAATACTCTCCCATCCGCTGCTGCCCGTTATTAAAGCGGATCAGCGCGCCTGAGCCGTCCGGGACGAACATATACCCTTCGTCCTCCGATGAACCGGCGCCGAAATACGGCAGGAGGGTGACGGAATACATCCGGTAGCTGTCCTTTTCCTCCTGAATCCGGCTGGTCAGGACGGACGCCTGAAACGCGTCCTCCGTCAGGGTGTATTCCACCGGGATCACAAAGCCCGGTTTGTTGAAGTGATAGGTAATCCGCACGCCGTTGTCGATGGATTCAACGGTCATCTTCCCGTTGCGGACACATTCGGTCCGGCTGTTGACCGCCGTGATATTGCCTGCGCGGTCGATGTATTTGGCGATAAGCTGAGACCCCATATTATTCCGTACCAGGCCGCTCGCCGTCTCGTCGGCATTGTAGCCGTCGGACGAACTCTGCCAGACGGCGCCGGTCTGTTTGTCCCGGATCTGAAGCACGCCCTCCTTTTTATCCAGCCCGAGAGCCAGACGGCTGTTCTCCGCTACCGTTTCAAAGGTAAAGACGATCGGATCCTGACTTTCAATACCGAGCAGCTCGTCGTCATCCGCCGCTCCGGCGGTTTCGCCCGTTTCTCCCTCATCCGCCCGGATCTGCAGCGGCGCGGTTCCCAGAGGGGTTACGCACAGCAGCAGCGCCAGAAGCAGCGCGAGTATTTTGCGTTTTTTCATTTGCGTATGCAGCGTAATTCGCATCCTTGCCTACCTTGCCTTTCCTCATGCATCCTGACCGGCGGTCTATGCCCGCAGCAGCAATTCATTGACCACGGTGGAAATCCAGCTGACCATCTGGGTGAACATGCTGTACACGATCGCGACGATCGAGAAGGTAATCACGATGCCGGCAAGGGTGAGAAGCAGTACGCCGATGGTCTTTCCAAGCGAAAACTGCTGGACCTCCTTGACCGCCATAACCACACTGAGCACGGTCCATATCTGCACGATGGTGAGCAGCATGACATAAAACGCCTGCTCCTCCATGATGGCGATGTTGCTGAACAGGATCACCGGGATCATCCCGAGGATATAAGGAGTCAGCCCATAGGCGGTGAAAACGAACACCTCTTTAAAGGTTCCTTCCCCATCGATGATGGTGCTGACCGCCCAGTTGGCGACGGTGAACACCAGCACCACTCCCACCGTTTTGATTAACTCCACAAAGATGTTGAGCTGATCGACGCGATTGGTATTGAAAATAAAGCCGGTCGCCTGCCGGGCGAATACATTAATGAGGAAAAACAGGCCGACCAGCAGCAGCGCCGCCGGCAGGGAGCCCTTCCGTTCTTCCTTCAGGGAACCGTAGCCCTTGAAGGGATGCAGCATGCAATACGTGGGGTAACGATATTTCCCGATCACCGTGAGGTATTCGTTCCGGCTTCGTTTCGCGGCCCAGCGTGAAAGAATCATCGGAACCGCCACCAGCGCGGCGATTGCCAGCATTACCAGCGGGAAATATGCGCTGATTACCCCGTTGCGGTATTCGGCAAAGGCGTCGGAATAGCCCTCCTGATCGTTGCCTCGGCGGAAATATTCCATAGACTGCGTATAGTCCCCCAGCTTCAGCAGGGCCTTGCCCATGCCGACGTTGGCCATTTCATAGTTCGCGTTGTACCGCAGCACCTCGGTCCACGGTTGGATCGCCTCGCTGAACCGGCCGTCGTCATACAGCAGCACGGCCTGACGCACATTCCGGGCAAATTCGGTGGGGCGGAACACCGTCAGGGTGTTATATTCCCGATCCAGCACCAGCAGGAGGCCGTTCATACTCTCCAGCGAGGAAGGGGAACGGAAGGTTCCGTCCTGATTCCCCTTGCCGCCGAAGGCGAACATCAGGCGGGAACTCTGGTCATACTGGAACAGCCGTCCCCGCCGTTCGTCCAGCAGGGTAATGAAGCCCTCGCCGTCCACCTCAATGTCGGTGAGAAGGGTGTCGGTGCCGTCCTTGGCAGTCGTCAGATCACCGAACACCGTTTTTGAACCGTTGGTCAGGATATCCTTGCCGGCGGCGTTCAGCTTTCTTACCTGTCCCCGCCGCAGTTCGGCCTGATCCCGGATGGTGTATATGAAATCGTCTCCGCCCACGTCGAAATTGACATAGGCCGTCGGGGTATACTGCGCCATAGCGCTGATCTGATCCCGGGTCATGAATTTCCGCCACAGCCTCTGGAGGCGGACCTGCGCGCTTTCCACTACCCGCTCGCTGCCGTAGAAGCCCATGAAATTCAGACTGCTGTCAAACTGGAGCGCGCCGCCCGAAGTTCCCTTGGACAGGACGTAAATTACGCCCGCGCCGTCCACGATCACCTTGTTCGGCCGGTAATCGAATTCGTCCGGCAAAACATCCGCTTCGGGGGAAACGATGGTGCGGCGCACCGTTCCTTCCCCATCCGCGATATAAACCACCTTGTTTTCTTCGTCCGCAACGTAAACCGAACCCCTCGTGTCCACAAAAAGGCCGACCGCATTGGGGAAAGCGATCGCCGTTCCCGCCTCATCCTTCAGCCGGATTTCGGCGAGAAGGGAGAAATCCGACGATAACCGGAGAATCCGGCTGTTTCCCGAGTCCAGAATATACAGCACGTCCCCCCGGACGAACAGATCCTGCGGGTTCTGCATATCTCCCGCGCCGAAGTCCGTCCCCCGCAGCACACGGTCGGTGACATAGCCTTCGGTGGAGGTCTGCGGATTATCGTAAGAGTCATAGACATAGGAGTTCGACGTCCCCACCGGGGGCGCCCCCTCGGAAGCCGCGGCGGTCAGGGAGAAAAGCGAACTCAGAAGCAGGAGCGCCGCCGCGATCCGCACGGCCGGAAAAGTCCGCTTCTTTTTCATACAGGTTATACTCGTCATACTGGCAGCATTCCTTCCGATACTTCACAATCTCTCCCGGTCAGTCCTTCATGCCGGAGGTGGTCATCGTCTCCAGGACGTTGCTCTGGCACACAAGGAAAAGCAGCACCGGAGGAATCATCAGCAGCAGCGCCCCGGCCGCGCCGGCGCCCGCCCGGGCAATGCCGCCGCCCGAAACCGCCGCGTTGCTGAACACATTCTGCATCTGCTTGAGGTTTTCGGAATAAGTGAACTGGCCTCCGCTGTTCCATACGCCGGTGAAGGCAAAGATCGCGATGGTCATCCATGCCGGCTTCACATTCGGCATGACAATCCGCCACCAGACGCCCATCTCCTTCGCGCCGTCGATCCGGGCGGATTCCAGCAGCGAATTCGGCACCTGCCCCATAAAATTCATCATCAGATACAGGCCGAGGGAGGAGGACCAGACCGGAGCAATCAGCGACATGTAGGTGTTGATCCAGTGGATTTTCGCAAACACCACATACTGCGCGATGTAGGTGACCGAATAGGTAAACAGCAGGGAGAGCGTGATGACCGAGCCGAAGGCTTTTTTCCCCACAAAGTCGTGCTTCGCCATGGGATAGGCCGCCATGCTCGCCATAAAAACATGTCCCGTCACCCCGACCGCCGCCACAAACAGGGAATTGAACACATAGCGGGAGATCGGAACCCAACTGCTGGAAAGGATATCGACCAGTTGGGTAAAGTTGCTGAGGGTCGGCTTCTTCACATACATTCGCGGGGGGAATATGTAGATTTCATCCAGCGGCTTGAACGCCGTCACCACCGCATAAACGATCGGCAGCAGCATAAAGCAGGCCATCAATATCAGTACGGCAAGCAGGAGGAGGTTTCCTCCCACCGACCGGTTCAGGCTTTTCTTAAACATTGGCGTGACTCCTCCCGAAAGGGTTATTCCCGTCATGATATTCCATCGGCCCTCTGGCCTTTTCAGGCAGGCCCTAATCGGTCTGATACCGGCGCAGTACGTTCTTGATAACAAAATTGAAGATCATCATGAGGGCGAACAGAAATACCGCGATCGCCGAGGCGTAGCCCATTTCATACCGGATGTTGCCCACGTCCTGCATATAGGTGACCAGCGAATCCGCCGCATATTCGGTGGTCGGGGTGCCGACCATGACGGTGATAACCCCGCTGATGCCAAAGGCGCTGCCGATGGTCATCACGGCGGAAAACATCAACTGCGGAGCCAACTGGGGCAGGGTAATGTACCAGAGCTCCTGCCAGCGGTTGCGCATCCCGTCGATGGCGCCCGCCTCGTACAGCGAGCGGTCCAGCCCCTGAAAACCGGCGATAAACGCCAGAAAACCGTTCCCAAGACTCAGCCAGAGCTGAATGACAATGACCACGATCGGCACGGTACTGGCATTGCTGAGCCATTGGATCGGCTCCAGCACCACACCCAGCTCCAGCAGAACCGAGTTGATGATGCCGTAGGCGTCGCCGCTGAACAGATAGGTCCAGACGAAAAAGATGTTGCCCACCAGAGTCGGCATATAAAAGATCATCGTCATCACCGCGCGAACCCGCGGGGAAAGCTCGTTAATCAGCCAGGCGAAGAAAAAGGACATGAAATAGCCGATCGGACCGGTGACCAGAGCGAACAGGATGGTGTTTTTCAGCACAGTAATGAAATTCGGGTCCCCGATCAGCATCCGCCGGTAATTATCGAATCCGACGAAGGTCGGCGGCTGCAGCATGTTGAAGTAGGTGAAGCTGAGCACGATGGCGCTCAGCACCGGAATGACCGTCACGATCAGGAAAAAGAGGGCGAACGGAAACATCATCAGATAGCTGACGCCGCTGTTTTTCAGCCGCTTGCGGAAAACCGTCGATTTTTCGCGTTTCAGCTCTTGTTTGGTCATCGTCCGCGCGGATGTTGCGCTCTGCATATGCCACACACCTTCCATCGGATTGCCCGCCGTCCCATTTAACGGGACGGGGCGGCGAACAGCGGCCGGACGCCGCCGGCTAGGAATTCCGGTTCGTCAGTTCCTCGTGCTTGCGCGCGAGTTCTTCATTAATCAGTTTGTTTTGTTTATCCAGAGTATCGCGGGGGTTGGTATCGCGGTAGATGACCGACCGGAAGGCATTGTCCAGACAACGGGAAACATAATAGCTCCCGGGCACCTCCGGAACCTCCTGAATCCAGCCGCGCTGTTCGGTCAGGACCTCCAGCTCCGCCGTGGTCCAGGAGAGGCGGCGAAATGCGTTTTCATTGGCCGCGCAGTACCGTCCGGCCTCCCCCTGCACCGCTTCGATGCGGGAGGCGTATTCGTACTGGATATCGTCCCGTGAAAACCATTCAAGGAATTTCCAGCAAAGCTCTTCATGGCCGTTTTCGGCCGCCTTGCGGAAAATCGACATGGCGCTGCCGGTAGCGCCTACCGTCCGGTCAATCACGCCGTCCTCCCCCTCAACGCCGGGGACGAGGGTCATCTCCCACAGCCCGCGGATCTCCGGAGCGGCCGCGGCCAAGGTGCAGTAGGTGTTGTAATTCAACACCCCAAGCGGCACGTCGCCGGTACGGAAGCGGGAATTGAAGTCCATGGTCAGGGGGTAATTATACTTTGCGTAGAAATCGGTCCACATTTTAAACGCATTCAGCGCCTCGTCCTGATCCAGACCGGAGGCGGTCATATCGTCGTTGTAAAAGGAACCGCCCATCTGGAGCAGCAGCGTGGAGAAAATATCCTTCGCCCCAATACCGCCGTCCCCTGAATTCTGGGCCGATACGCCGTTATAGGGTAGGCAAACGTCCATGTTTTTCCGTTGCAGGAGCTTGGCGGTATCCATAAACTCCGTCCAAGTCTGGGGCACGGACAGGCCGAGCTGCCGGAAAATATCCGTCCGGTAGAACATGATGAAATAGCTCAGGGACTGCGGAAGGGCATAGCAGCCGCCGTTGTATTCGTAGGGAATCGCCGCCCCCTCCGGATAGCGCGCGAGCACCTCTTCGAAGCCTTCGAACTGGGAAAGATCCACCATAGCGCCCCGGCTGGCCAGATTCACGGGATATCCCCGCGCCTCTTCCAGACACACTTCGGGGCCGGAACCGGCGAGGGTCGCCTCCACGATCACGCCCTGTACCATACTGAGATTGACCCGGATGCCGGTTTCCGGCGTAAACTTGTCGTCGATGAGGTATTTGACGATGTTGGCGTAATCCCGGCCGGCGTTCACCCACACCTCGATGGCGTCTTCCTGTTCCATCCCGATGCTGTTGTAATCCTCGGTGAAGGAGGCAAGGAAGCCGAGGAAAAAGTCCTGTACCGACGCCCAGAGGGAGGCGGTCGGTTTGGGGAGAGCGGAAACATCCCCCGACAGCATGTAATAATCGAGTACCAGCGGCTGGGTCTTCATCGTAAGCAGCCAGTTGGAAATACCGCTCAGATTATCCCGGAAGTCCTTCAGGCGGGAAGCAATGGTTTCGGGCTTCTCCGCAAAGGTCTGCAGCTGATCCGCCATCCGCCGGAGGGTTTCGGACTGGCTGGCCTTCGCGCCGTTCAGCCGGTCAAACTCATCCGCGCATTCATACAGCGCTTGAGAGTACGCCGTGCAGTTGGGAATCAGGTTGTCGATCTGTTTATCCAGATTATAATCGCGCAGGGTATCCGGATCCGAGCTGGTCACCATAATGATCTGGCGATAGAGCGAGGCGAGGGAGTAATACTGATCGTCCACCCGCTGCAGCAGCTCGGACCAGACGCCGGGAGTGCATTCCATCCGCAGGGTATGGGTCGTTCCCGCTTCCAGATAAAGGCGGCAGGGGTTTCCCTCCTCATCCGACACCGTCATATTCTGCCATTTCACCGAATACGCAAAACGGACGTTCCGGAATTCCTGACAGGGAATCTCCCCGTCAATATAAATGTTGCGGCAGGTCGCCATGCCGATCTGCAGGCTCTGCTTGAATTTAAAAGAAAGGGCGTAAAGACCGTCCTTCGGGACGGTGAAGGAATATTCCACCCACTGCCCGGATTTGTTCCAGCTTTCCCCGCCCATGGTATTCAGCCGGATTTTGGAGACATTGTACGGCTCCACCGCGGGGTTGGAACGGTCGCTGACCGCCACGATCTGCTGATCGGATTTCAGCGACATCTTCTCCGCCTGAAATTTTTCCAGCGGCGCGTCGGAAATTTCATACCCCTTCGCGTCGTAGCCGGCCTTCAGTTCGGCATAGGACGGAGGTTCCTTCAGCCCGGAAAGGGTCATCGCCTTCACCGCAAAGGTATCCCGAAGGGAGTGCAGGCGGATGGTATGTCCACCTCTGGTCAGATAAATCCGATGGACGGTATTCATCAGCCCTTCGTTATCGCGGAGCGGGATATCCTGCCAGGCTTTCACTTCGCTGGTTTCATAGGAAAGCTGATTGTTTCGTTCGTCGTACCGTTCCTCCGCCGAATCGGTCCAGAGTTTTTTCAGTTCCAGCTTGGCGGCCGAATCGTAGGGCGTTTTCCCATCTACCAGAAACTCCGCCTGCGGGTTGCGCATATCGTCCGACATACAGGCGTATTGCAGGGAGAGACAGTATACCGCGTCCTCCGGGACCGAAAAGGTCCACTCGATAAAGCCGTCCTCCTCCAGAACCGCCGCATTCTCCTGATCGAGATATCGGTCCGAACGGGCGGCGTTCTCTGACGAAAGGGTTCCCTCCGCAGCGTCCAGAAGGATGGTTTCCCCGGTGAGAGGATAGGACGCGATGGACTGGAGATAGTTATAAAAGCTGTTGGAACGGATATCCACCTCGCCGTCGTCCGCCGTTTCCGCCGCGGCGCCGGAAAGGGCCGGGCAGGAGACGAAAAGCAGCAGCGCCGACAATCCGGCGGCCGTCAGGCGGCGGAGGAGCGCCCGCCGCTTCGGTGTTGGATACGTCATCGATTCATCATGCCTTTCTTTCGCTTGCGAATTCGGTGGTCGGTCGGACGGGCAGGATGTCCGGCACCGGATCCTGCCGTTCAGCGGCCGGCAGCTCCCCCATCGGCTGATCCGCCCGCATGTGCTTGGAGGGCGGGAAACCCATCGTCCGGCTGAACGCCTTGGAGAATGCCTGCACCGACTTATATTTCAGCTGGGAGGCTACCTGCGTTACGCTCAGGTTGCCGTATTTGAGCAGCTCCAGCGCCTTTTCATGCTTTTTGAGGCCGATATACCGCTGCAGCGTCACGCCGGTACGTTCCTTGAACAGGTGAGAGATGTAGGAATAGCTGTACCCAAGGGAAGAAGCGATGGTACGGATGTCGTCGATATCGAAAATATTGTTTTCAATATACCGAATGATCGCGTACACGGTGTCGCCCACCGTATTCTCCGCCCGGGGCAGGGAGAGCACCTGTTCCACTTCTCCCGCCGCACTGCGGTAGGTCAGGATCAGAATCTGCTCCACATAATCTTTAATCATTTTCTGTGCGTATTTCTTTTTGGTGAAAAATTCATCCAGACTGCGGGTGAAGGGAATCAGGACCGAGTTGGCGTCCTTTATCAGGCTGTAGGGCCTCCCGTCGTAAAACTCCACCATTTCTCCCCACTGCTTCTGCGCGGCGCTGGAATTGAACATAAAGCCCATGTACAGAAAGCGCAGCATATTGTAGGAATCGGCGCACATCTTATGATAATGACCGGTGGAGCAGACCAGAATATCCCCCGCCTGAATCCGGATCCGTTCATCATCCACATAGGCATAGCCGCTGCCCGACACGATGTAGCTGATTTCATTGCAGGCCTGCAGGTGACTTCCCATCTCGTAGCCGCATTCCCCGCACATTTCCCCGATCTGATACAGGTCGATCGAGCCGTATTTGAGCGGGGCGTTCCAGAAGGTATTGTCAAAGTGGAAACACTCGCCGTATCGTTCGATACTGCTCATTGCGAAGCCTCCCTGTCCTCTCCGCTTATTCCAGCGGGTCGTCCTCGTTTCCCTGCACCTCGATCGCCACCTTCTCCGAGCGGTTGCCGGCGAAGTCGAAGGCCTCGATGTAATAGACGGCGCTGAACTGAGGAATGTATTTGTTCGGCATGGTGTTCCGCCCGGCCCGCACGCTGGTAGCGAGATTGGTGTCGGTGCCGCGGTAAATGTTGAAGCCGGCGACGCCGATATTATCCGCAGCGCCGGAAAAATTGATTTGCCATTTCCCGTCGTCATTCTGCGCCGCCGTTACGGTCGGCGGGGAAGGCGGTTCGGAATCCAGCTTCCCGTTCACATACCAGTCGTGGTAGGTGGCCTCATATCCCTTGTTTACCTTTTCGTGGTAGGGACTGTAATGGTGCTGCCAGGAGAAGGTCACATTGGCCTCGCAGAACCGGGAGGTGATATCGATCTGCTCCTTCAGCCGGTCGAGCAGGGCGTGGTATTCGCCCGCGAAATTTTCGTTATTCATCCAGAAACGCAGCCCGGGCTTGGTATCCGCCGCCTCCCGGTAGCCCCTTACCCACTCAGCCAGCACATCGATCTCGTCGGGATGCCCGCCGATCGAATCCTGCGGGCAGAAGATATCCCCTTCCCGGAAGCGGACTCTGGCGAAGAGATCAATCCACATCTGCTTGTATTCCTCCGCCGTGCTGTAGGAGCGGTTGCAGAACGGGCTGAACAGGAAGGGCATGGACGGGTCCAGTTCGGTGTAATGATCCAGCACGCCGTTGAAGCCGGAGGCCAGGATATCCAGCGTGTTCTCCCGCCGTTCGCCGGTCTCTCCGCAAATGCCCTCCATATTCCACACTTCGTCGGAGAAATACCAGCCGTAAAACGCGTTCGGGTATTTCGCCTTGTACAGAGTATAAAGCTCCGTCGCGATCCGGTTGGACATCGCCGCGTGTTCCTTCATCCACTGACCGTATGCGTCGTCGGTAGAATCATGGCCTACCCAGCCGTAGTCCATACTGTACCACTCATTGTCGGCAAAGGGGGCGAGGAACACCTTAATCCCGTATTTTTCGCATTTCTCAAACAGGATTTCCAGACTGTTGCCGCTTTGCATTCCCTCGATACGGGAGGGATAGTAGCAGGTCAGCGCGTCGGTATTTTCATCCCGGCTGGCGGCGCAGGGGACGATCAGAATATCCATCCCGTTATCCACCATGTTCTGCATTTCCTTTTCCCAGCGGCCTTCGCTCCAGCCGGAGGCGTACCAGTACTGGACAAAGCTGCCGCAGAAAAAACGCTGCTTTTCGGGAAGAGGATATCCCTCCGTATAGTCGCTGACCGCCGAACCGGCGCCGGAAGAGGAAGAGGTGGTTTTCCCTTCCCTGCATCCCCCCAGCATCGTCGCCGTCATGGCGAGGGCCAGCAGCAGCGCCGGCAAACGAAGCCGATAGTTTCCCGCTGTCCGGAAGAATCCTTTCATCGTTGTGACCGCCTCCCTTTTCCTTTTCGTCAATGGCCTGTCTATTCCTCCACCGTGATTTCCGTTTTATCCGATTCGTTTCCGCAGAAATCATAGGTGGAGATAAAATAGGTGCCGGGGAAGTCCAGCGTCAGCCGAGTCAGCCGGGTCCCGTCGCCCCCGCTGTCCCGGCACTGGATGCTCTCCACCAGATTGGTTTCCTTATTGCGGTAGATCCGCACGCCGCAGATCCCGATATTATCCTCCGAGTTGAGGCTGACGGTAAGCCCATCGGCCGTGAGGACCGGTTTGCTCGGCGGTTCCGCATCCAGCTTTCCGTTTTTCACATAATCCAGATAGGCGGCGTTGTAACCGGGATTTTTCTCTAACGGGGAGTAATAATGGTTCCAGGAAAAGCAGATGTTCGCTTCGGCATATTTGGCGGTAACGTCCACCTGCCTGCGTATGAATTCATCCACCCGGGCGACCGCGCCGCCCTGCCGGAAGTTTTCGTTGTTTGACCACAGAATAAGGCCGGGCTTGGTATCCACCGCCTTTTTATACGCGGCCGTCCATTCGTCAAGATCCATGGAGGTATTGTTGCCGAAGGAATCCTGCGGGGAGAAAATATCCCCTTCCCGGAACTCGGTCAGCGCGAAGATGTCCTCCCACATTTTTCCGGTCTGGGCCGCCGTGCCCGCCATGGTGGGATTGCAGAAGGAACTGATGAGCATCGGCATACCGGGCGTAATCGCGGAATAATGCCGCAGCGAAAGGTTCAGGCTGTTGGAGAGAATCCGGGCATACACGCCGCCGTCGGTCCCGGCGCAGGCCACATCGATGTTCCAAACCTCGTTGTTGTAATACCAGGCGTAAATCTGGCCGCCGTAATCTTTCCCGTACAGCGCCGTGATTTCGCTGGCTATGCGGTTGCTGACATCGGCGTTTTCTCTGGTCCACACGGTCATGTAGCTGTCGTTCACGATGTCGGTACTTCCGGCCGGCGTCTCGGGAACGCCCCAGCCGTACAGCCACCAGCGATTATCCGACACTGGGCCGATAATCGCCTGAAGCCCGTATTTTTTACAGGCCTCCAGACATTCCTTCAGGGAATCCACTCCGTTGTTGACCCCCTCCAGTTCAGGGAGAGAAGAGGGATATAGCGCCAGCCGGCTTTTCAGCGGATACGCCGCGGGATCCTTCCCGCGGTCCTGCTCGGTATCATAGGTAAAATCCACCACCGACTGCAGGATGATATATTGCATTCCGGCTTCAGCCATCATTTGTATTTCCGTATCCCACCGCTCCTGCGTCCAATTCTCCACCAGCCAGGGCTGGATGAACGAGCCGCAGATCTTTCGTCCCGACGGCTCCGCTTCAGACGCCGGCGCCGACGACGCGGCGGCTGGTTGACCGCTCTCCCCAGAACCCGTCTTGCTGGACACAGCGGTACCGGCGCAGCCGCCCAGAAGCGACGCCGTACATATTCCTGTCATAATCCATGCTCCTAACCGTTTCCAGAATTTTTTGTCCGCCGGACAGGCCGTTTTCTCTGCCCAGCGCTGTTCTTTCATTCCCGTCATTCCCGTCACGCTCCGCCCGCCTTTCATCTTATCCGCGTTTTCGGTAAATCCCGGTTATTTCCGGTAACGCGGAAACGATCCGTCATTTGACCGTTGTCCGGATTCGCTGTCCGTTGCCCGGAATTTCCGCCGCTTTTCTTCGAATATTTTTTTATTTCATTCGGTTTTTTCCGAATTTTACCCGAATATAAAGCAAAACAGGTAGCCGGAATGATTCCCGGCAAGTTTTCCCCGGACCTGCCGTTGATCGGTCGGCCTAAGAAAGGCTGTCCCAGCAAATTGTAACAACCCGTATTTTTTTATGTCAATGGGAATTTGTGCTAATCCGGACAACGCCGGTTTCCGTCAGGCAATGGTTACCACTGTGCGGGGAGACGCGTTGCCGCAGAAATCCACGGTTTCCACCTCGTAGGACCCTGAATTCAGCCAAAAAGTCATCAGAATCCGTTCGTTGCCATCGTCCCGGCAAAGCCGTTCCTGTACCGGCGCGGACTGCCCTTTCCGATAGATTCGGACAGCCCATATGCCGATGTTGTCTTTCGACTCCAGAACCACCTTGGTTCCGGTTACTACAGCGGCCGGCTTGCCCGGCGCCTGCAAATCGAGTTTCCCGTTGCGTATGTAATCCAGATACGCGGCGTTGTAGCCGGGATTTCTCTCCTTCGGCGAATAGTAATGGTTCCAGGAAAAGCAGATATTGGCTTCCGCATACCGGGAAGTAATGCGGATCTGGTTCACAAATTCATCCACTCTGGCGACCGCATAATCCTTGCGGAAATTTTCATTATTTGACCAGAAGCGGAGCCCCGCCTTGGTATCCGCCGCGTCCTTGTACGCGCGGCTCCAGCCGTCGAGGTCCATATCGGTATTGTTGCCGAAGGAATCCTGCGGGGCGAAGATATCCCCTTTACGAAATTCGGTCAGCGCAAAAACAGATTTCCACATACTGCCGCATTGGGCGGCCGACGAGAGGCTGGGGTTACAGAAGGGGCTCAGCATCAGCGGCTTGCCCGGCGTGATTTTGCTGTAATGCCGCAGGGAAAGATTCAGGCTGTCGGCAAGAATCTTAGCGTATACGCCGCCGTCGGTCCCCCGGCAGGCCGCGCTGATATTCCATATTTCATTGTTGTAATACCAGGCATAAATCTGGCCGCCGTATTGACCGCCGTACCGCGCCATGATTTCATCGGCAATGCGGTTGCTGATATCCGCGTTTTCCCTTACCCAGCGCGCCATATAGCTGTCCTTCGCCGTATCGGTCACGCCGGACGGTCTTGCCGGGATTCCCCAGCCGTACAGCCACCAGCGATTATCCGACACCGGGCCGAGGATCGCCTGCATTCCATATTTTTTGCAGGCCGCCAGACAGTTTTTCAGGCTGTCCGTCCCGTTGTTTGCCCCGGAAAGCTCGGAAAGCGAGGAGGGGTAGAGCGAAAAGGCCTTTCCGTTTTTCAGGGTATACCGGGTGTAATCCTGTCCGTAATTCGCATCGGTATTATAGGTAAAATCCACTACGGACTGAACAATCACATAGCGCATACCCGCCTCGGCCATCGCCGCGCACTCCTGTTCCCAGCGATCCTGCGACCAGCTTGCCACCAGCCAGGGCTGGATAAAAGATCCGCAGACGCGCCGAACCTCGTCGCTGAAGGGGGGAGCCACGGTTGGTGCGGTGGTTGCCCTGGTCGTCGCGGACGCCGTAACAGTCGTCGTCTTTGAACCCGGACTGGACCCGCCGCCCGTTCCCGTCCCCGCCGTCTGTGTTCCGGAACCGCCGGCTGCGGTTGTTCCGGCCGGGCCGGCCGGCCATCCGCCGGTTCCCGGAGTCGTGGCGGACGCGGCGGTCGCGCTTGCCTGCGCGGCGCCGGAGGAGTCCGCCGTTTCTCCGCCTTCCGGGACGGAAGACGCGCCGTATGTATTGTTCGTCCCGGCAGAGGAAACGAAAGGCTCCGACCCGTTTCCCTGTTCCGGCTGTTTCGACGAACAGCCGGAAAAACCGGCCGTCAGCGCCAGAAAAACCGAAAGGGCCAGAAGGAGAGTGCCTTGCCTTCTGAAAAAGAAAAAGCGGTGTTCGGTTCGCCTGTTTTTCCTGTTTTGCATGCGTCTGACTCCTTTCGCACGGCGTGCCGGAGACCGTACGGTCTGCGGGCGGGAGATCAACGGGGATTATCGGGGCAAACGGCGTCTGCCGCATGGAAGGGGCGGAACCGAGGGAGCGGAGGAAAGGGAACGGCGGGTCCGGCTGGCCATTCAGCCGGACCGCCGTTGGCTTCTCCCTGATTTTCCGGAGGACCCGCTTACTTTCTGCGCTTCCGGGAACGGATGCAGACCGCCCCGGAAGCCGCCGCCAGAAGGGCCGCTCCCGCACAGGCGGGAAGGGCCGCGTCCCCGGTGTCCGCGCCGCCGTTCGGCTTGTCGTCATCCTTTTCGGCGTCCCGGGAGCCGCTCATCTCCAGCACATCCAGAACCGAAATCTCGCCCTGACCGCTCGTGGAGAAATTACCGACGAAGCCGATCTGATCCAGCACGAAGTAGCTGTCCTTCTGATCGCCCGGGAAATTGAACACCAGCCAGAGCTGGGTAACCTGACGAAGATCCATCTTGCCGTTGCTGTCCTGTCCGTTGATGTTTTCAAACTGGCTCAGCGGGATACGGATCATGCCCTTATAACCGGCCATTTCAGACAGGCCGTTCGGGAACTCGTCGCCCGCTTCCTGCTTGATCCGGCCGGTCACCTCCTGCGGAAGCTTCTTGGCCGCGTCGCTGAAGGCGGACTGGTTGTTGTACACCTTGATCCATTTGCCGGCGGAATTCTGAATATACACGAACGCGCCGTCCTTCAGGCCGTATTCGCTGATGCCGGTGGCGGTCCCCTCATCGGTTACCCCGTCGTTTTCCATGAACCGGAACTGCATGCCGATGTTATCCATTTTGATATGGGTGAAGTCTACATACAGCACCATTTCCTCCGCCCCGCGGAAGTCCTTGAGCGTTTCGCCGCCCAACTGGTCGAGACGGAGCAGCGGCTGGCAATACGAGCCTTTATCCGACAGCCCGCCAAAGTTGAAGGCCTTCGAGCCGTTGAAGCCGTTGGCGGCGACATAGGAATGGAAAACCTCGTGCTTCTTATCCGCCGGGTCGAACATATACATATAGGCGTTCGGAGATTTCGGGTCCTTCTCGCTGTCAAATTCATAGCCCGTCTTCAGGTTCTCGAAATCCGCCGCCGGCAGGTAGCTCCACGAAGGATCGGGATCCTCGGGGGTGCGGTTGGTGAACACCGCCAGCTGTTTTTCCGCCTTCTCCAGCGTGCTGAGGTTGGAAACCAGCGCCTGCTGGGTTTCCGTCAGCGCGTCGTAAGCTGTGCGGGCCGCCTTGACGGCCGCCTCATCCGCAGGACGGATTTTCTCCGGCAGGGCCGCGATCTTATCGGTCACCGCTTTGGCGGCCGCCTTATCGGCCTCCGCCGCCGCCGCTTCCGCGATCAGCGTCTCGATGCGCGCTTCCGCCTTGGTCAGGACGCGGAGATTGTCCACCAGATCGCGGGCCGTTTCCGGCACCGCCTCATAAGCCGCGCGCGCCGCTTCCACCGCCGCCTTGTCGTTCAGGGTCAGCTGGTCGGCCGCCGGCAGAGCCGCGATCGCGTCCCGGGCCGCTTTGGCGGCCGCCCGCATCTCATCGGTGATGGCCGCTTCGTTTTCCAGCCGCTGGATCGTCGCTTCGGCGGCGGTCAGGACAGAATAGTTGGTCACCAGCGCCTTCGCCCCGGCGGAAAGCGCGTTGTAAGCCGTGCGGGCCCCTTCCACATCCGCCTTGTCATCCAGCGTCAGATCGGCGGGCAGACCGGCGATCAGCGCGATCACCGCATCGGCGGCCTCCTGATCCTCGTCGCTGGCGTCCTTGCCAAGCAGGGAGGCCACGGTGCCGCCGGTCATGGACGCGCCGGCCAGCAGGATATTATCGACCACATATCCGTTTTCCACATATTCCTCCAGATCGTCCACGGTGAAGGAAAAGTCGAAAATCCAGTATGCGCCCTTGCAGCCGGTAATCGCCGCGGCGGTCAGGTCGCTGCCCGCCTGGAAGGAAGTCAGCGGAATACGGACATAGCCCTTAAATCCGTCAAGATCCTCGGCGCGAAGCGTTGCTTCGTAGGAATTGATGTCGCCGTCCTCCGGAACATCGGTCAATGTGGAAGCGCGGAAACCGTCCGCCGTCTGGAAATAGACGGGAGCGCCGCCCTTCATCTTCGCGTCAACGTCCGAGCCGCCCACGATGAACTTCGGACGGATGCGGATACCGCCGGGCTCCGTATACTGCGAAAAATCCAGCCAGAGCCAGAGTTCGGAAGCGCCGGCGTAATTTTCAGTCGCACGGTAACCGTGATAATAGAACGGCTGGCAATAGCTTCCGCCCGTCTTTTCGTCTGTGGAAAACACATACATGCCCTGCGAGTTGCCCGCGCCGACCTCCGGCGTGAGGACATCCGTAACGTTCTCACAGTAGCTGTCCCAGTTGTCGTAAGAGGTCCCGGCCACATTTTTCGCCTGAACCGCTCCCTGATCTCCGGTGAGATCATACGGTTCGAAATCTTCAATCACGGCATACTTCCAGGAGTCCGCATCCGGAACGGAGCCTTCCGCCAACGCCTGCGGGACAAAGCCGACCGCCGACGTTGAAAGCAACGCAACGGACAGAGCAACCGCCGTCGCCCGGTTAAAACGTTTTGCCATAATTTCGCCCTCTCTTCCATTTGTTAATGAAACTGTACAAAATATATTCTGCGGCCAGCCCCTTCCGGGACGCCGCCGCGAATATCCACAACCAATCGGGACACCCGTTCTTTTTCCGAGGAGCCGTCCGGCGGGAATGGTCTCCCGTCCGGAGCTTCCTCTTTCACGTCTTCCTCCGCCCCGCCCGCTTCTCGCTGTTTCGGCAAACAATTCGCAAATCCGGACAACTTTTCCTGTTAACCGACAATCCCAGCCGCATCAACGGCGTTCGCTTTGGATTCGTTCATATTGTACCAAAACCTCATTTTTATGTATAGTTCTTTGGGCAAGTATCGCTCTATAGGACACAACGTACAGCGAATTCGGACAACTTTTCCCTTTCCGTAATTGTAAAGGGACAACCTCCAAAGTTATCCCGATTTTCTCAATCCGGCACGGAATTCCCCTTTTGCAAATTTGGACAAATCATATATAACGATTTGGACAACACAGGTTTATCCGGTTTGCGCGGGTGTTCGGATCTGCGAAAATATTCCGAATAAGGCGCCCGTCATTTTGACGAACGTTTTTTCCTTCTGCGGATACGTCTTTTCCTTTGCAGCACATTATGCTGTTTTTTCGACAAGTTGCTCCCCCGGCTTTTTTACACTTCTTATAAAAAATAATTACTTTAAACGGACAGCGGTATGGAGATGATTCCGCCGCCCCGGCGCTTTCTCTGCCCGGTCTTCTCCGTCAGCGCATTTGGACAATATCACAGTTTAATATGGACAACTCTCTCTGTCTTCGATTTTTTATACAAAAGGGGGTTTCTTCCTTTTTCTCTGCTCCGCCGGGAAAAAACACGTTTATTTTTGGCGTTTCGCTGATTGAAAAAGGAAAAGGCGTATGCTATGATGGTCTCAAATTTACGGGCTGCAATAAACGGCGTTCGATGATATCCGGAACGGACCGCGCAGCAGGGCGGACGAGAATCCTGCCGCCCAACCACAGTAGGAGTGGATCAATCATGCTGGCAAAAACGCCTCCCATGGGCTGGAATTCCTGGAACACTTTCGGCGGCGACATCTCGGAAACAATGATTCGTGAAATGGCCGACGCCATGGTGGAGCTCGGATACCGGGATGCGGGCTACGAATACCTGGTGATCGACGACTGCTGGTCGGAACTGCAGCGCGACGATTCCGGGCGTCTCGTACCCGACCGCCGGAAATTCCCGAACGGCATGAAAGCCGTGAGCGATTATATCCATAGCCGCGGCCTGAAGTTCGGGATGTATTCCTGCGCGGGGGTGCGTACCTGCGCGGGACATCCCGCCAGCTTTGACCACGAATTTACCGACGCGCAGAGCTTCGCCGACTGGGGCGTGGATTTCCTGAAGTACGATTTCTGCTACAAGCCGGAACGCGCCGACGGTCCGCTGCTGTATTATCGCATGGGGCTCGCCCTGAAGGTAACCGGACGGGAAATCCTTTATTCCGCGTGCAACTGGGGTCACGACGACGCCGGCAAATGGATTCGCTCCGCCGGCGCGCATATGTACCGTTCCACCGGAGATATTCAGGATAACTTCTCGTCTTTCCGGGATATTGCCCTCAGTCAGATTCCAAACCTCTGCTATTCCAACACCGGCTGTTTCAACGACCTGGATATGCTGGTGGTCGGCATGTACGGCAAGGGAAACGCCGCGCTCGGCGGGTGCAGCGACGCAGAATACCGCACCCACTTTGCTCTGTGGTGCCTGTTCAATTCGCCGCTGATGATCGGCTGTGATCTCCGCACCCTGAACGGGGAAAGCCGCCGTCTGCTTCAAAACAGGGAGCTGATCGCCATCAATCAGGATCCGGAGGGCCGTCCGCCGTTCCTTGTCTGCTGCACCAACGGCAACCGCTACTCCTTCTTCCGGCATCTTGCGGACGGGAAATTCGCGATCGGATATTTTAACCTTTCCGATGACGACACCGACGTGATCTGCTCTTTTACCGATCTGGGCCTGCCCGCCGCCTCGGACTGCGGCTTCCTGCTCCGGGATGTCTTTACCGGCGAAGAATGGGGGCCCGTGCGGGAATACTACAATCCTCTCGTTCCCGCTCACGACTGCAAAGTATATCTGGCAACGCTGGTAAAAACGGCATGAAGGATGCGGTCACAGACAAATGCGGAAACTGCGGACGAGAGCTGCAGCCGGATGAAATCGCCATATATAAGCGTCTGGTGAACCGGGGTGCGACGTCCTATCTGTGTATCCCGTGCCTGAGCGCGCATTTCCGGGTGGACGAATCCCTGATCCGGGAAAAAATCCGGCATTTCCGGAATCAGGGCTGTACCCTGTTCGGCCCGGAAGAGGACTCCAACGGATAAAAAAACAGAGCAGCCTGACGGCGGTCTTTTCCGCCCGTCAGGCTGCTCTTTCGTTGCCGACATACGAGAATTTCAGAAAGAGTTCTCCAGGGAATCATACATCAGCTGGTAGTATAAAGAACTGTATTGAATTTTCCATGTACCGCCTTCTTTGGCCAGCGTGATCTGGTCCTGCGGCCAGGATTCTTCCTGCTCCACACGGCTGTCCAAAACCTCTTTCTGAGGATCGTCCAGGTAATACCGCAGGTAAACCACCGCCATCTCGCCGTTCTCTCCGGCAAACACGTCGGTCACCCGCAGGCTTGTCCGGATCTTTTTTTCTGTCACCCAGGAGGGCTTCTTCGCTTTAGCGGCAATTTCCTTCGAGGTTCCCAAGCTCAGAAACAGCTCCCAGTCCTGCGTGTTAACCGCCTTTTCCAGCCGCGCCGCCACCCGCTCCGGGCCGGCGCTCCGCCATCGGCCGCCCCAGAACGCCCCGGCAAAAAAAGCCGCCGAAAGCAGGGCAAAAAGCAGGAGGATCGCCGCCCCGATAACCACCCGGCGGTCATGAAAGCCGTGAACGAAACGGGACGTCTTTTTCGCTGCCGGTTCCTCCGGCGCGGTTGTTTCCGTGATCCCGCCCGGCGTTTTCGGTGAAGCGGACAGGGGGACGGCCGGCGGCGGTATCGGTTCCCCGGAAAGCTCCCCGCTGAGCTGCCGTTCGATCTGCTGCTTTCGGCGGAGAGCGTCGGCGGCCAGAACAAAACCACATGCTCCGCACGCCAATGCCGTCTCTTCGTTCAGTGCGCCGCAGGCAGGGCAAATATATCTCATCCACAGTCCACCCTTTCTCGTTGCCTTTATTTTTCTCTTTCCGGATGTCCGGCGTTTCCGGTTCCCGTCATCCCTTCCGGGTCCGCTTCCAGCACCACCAGCGGCAGGTGGGGCGCGTTTCCGACACGAGGCGGCATCCAGCCGCTGCGCAGGCCGCGGCTGACCACCATCTGCGTATTTTCCTTACGGTACAGCCCGCTGGTGTATCGGGGGAACAGTCCCTCCCCGGGAGACAACAGCCCATGCCCAAAAATCCGAACCTGACCGCCGTGCGCATGACCGGACAGCACCAGATCATAGCCCGCCCCGGCGTAATCCGGAAAATTTTCCGGGTAATGGGAAAGCACCACCCGGCAGCCGTCCCTTTCCAGCAAAGCATCCGGCTTTCCGTGGGTCAGGCCTCCCAGCAGGAGCGCCGCCCCGTCCCGGGTAAAGACGGCCCACTCGTCGTCCAGCACGGTTACGCCGTTTTCCGTCAGGATCGTTTTCCATTCATCGAACGCACCCGCGCGGAACTCATGATTCCCCGCCACAGCGTAGCTGGGAGCGATCGCCGCCAGCCTTTCCGCCGCTTCGGCCAGCTCCTTCCGGTCAAAGGTCTCATGCCGGTCAATCAGGTCGCCGGTCAGGACAATCAGGTCCGGCTCCAGACTTTCAACCAGTTCCGCCAGCGCCTGCGGCGAACGCGCGCATTTCGGATAATGAAGGTCGGACAGGTGCGCGATCCGCAGACCGTCCAGCCCGGCCGGAAGAGTAGAAATCCGGACGGTGACCTCCCCGGCGTCCACCCGGCGGTTGTCCAGAATAAAGCCGGCGGCCGCGAGCGCCGCGGCGGCGGAGCAGGCCGCCGCAAGCAGCAGAGTTTGCTTTCTGATCGTCGAAACCATCCCTTTCCAATGCCATCGGAAGGCACTGTTTAGAAAAATCCGCCGCAGGGCACGCTCTGCAGCGGATTTTAACCGTCGGAAAGACGGAACAGTTTGCTTTATTTCGTGCCGAAGATCCGATCGCCCGCGTCGCCGAGACCCGGAACGATATAGCCGTGATCGTTCAGATGCTCGTCCAGCGCGGCGCAGTATACCTGTACGTCGGGATGGGAATCGGTCAACTCCTTCAGTCCTTCCGGCGCGGCGATAATGCACATGAACTTAATGCTTTTCGGATTCCGTTTCTTGATCTGGGTGATCGCATCCACCGCCGAGCCGCCGGTCGCCAGCATCGGATCAAGCACGATGACTTCCCGTTCGTCGATATCGCCCGGCAGCTTGCAGTAATATTCCACCGGCTTGAGGGATTCCGGGTCGCGGTACAGGCCGATATGGCCGACCTTGGCGGCGGGCACCAGCTCGATTGCGCCGTCCACCATGCCGAGACCGGCGCGGAGAATCGGAACAAACGCCAGCTTGCGCCCGGCGATCACACGGGATTTGGTGATGGTGATGGGCGTCTCGATCTCCACCTCGCAGGTGGGCAGGTCGCGGGTTGCCTCATAGCACATCAGCTCGGTAATCTCCTGAATCAGCTCCCGGAATTCCTTGGATCCGGTGTTCTTGTCCCTCAGCAGGGTCACTTTATGCTGAATCAGCGGATGGTCGGCAATAAACGGTTTCGCCATGTTCTCCATTCCTTTCCTTTTTCAGAGGAGACCCGGAACCGGGCCACGCCCCCTTTTTCCTGACAGATTCTATGCCTGCGCCAGCCCCTGCCGGGCGCGAAGCTCCCGCTCCGCCTGAGGAAGACGCAAATATACCGGCTGCAGCCGTTCCGCGGACACAGCCTGTTCCGGCCCGGCCGCCGCCTCCGCCGCTACGCCGACCGCCTGCTGATAGCGCAGATGGGGGGGAGCGAGGACGACCCCGGGCATATGGTTGCCAAAGGTATTATAGCACAGTTCCGCGCCGTCTCCAACCAGAAATATTGATTTTTTTGTGGAAAGCAGGTGTTTTTCCAAGTCGTCCAGTGAAAGCGCCTCGTCCGGAGTCAGCCGGGAGACCCGGCCGTTCTCACAGGCGAAAAGCGCGGTATACACCTGACGGCGGCGGGCGTCCATCGCGGCGCAGACGATTCCGTCAAAGGGAAGGCCCTCCGCCAGCCGGGCCATGGCCGCGAGGGTGGAAACCCCGACGCAGAGCGTATTCCGCGCGAAGGCCAGCCCTTTCGCCGCCGCCACGCCGATCCGCACCCCGGTAAAGGAGCCGGGACCCGCCGCCACCGCCAGCAAATCGATATCGTCAAAAGAGATCGCCGCGTTTTTCAGCATGGAATCCACCATCGGGATCAGCGTCTGGCTGTGGGTCAGGCCGGTATGGGCGCCGACCGTCGCCAGCAGCCGCCCATCCTCCATCACCGCGCAGGACGCAGGGCCCGCGGAGGATTCAATCGCCAGTATTTTCATCCGAAGCGCCTCGCCTTTCCGGAAATTTCCCCCGAAAACGCTGGGGAAAGCCCATAAAAAATCCTGTTTATCCTATTTATCCGGAACGCCGGTCTCAATCCCCGGTTTCCTCCCAATCGATCTGCCGGCGGTTTTCCCCGAGCCGGGTGAACCGCACACGGAGTGTGTTTTCCGGCAGCGCGGCCTCGATGTTTTCACTCCATTCGATCACCAGAATCGCTCCGGCGTCGAGATAATCATAAAAGCCGGTGGAATACAGGTCCTCCCACCCCGAAACACGGTACATATCAAAGTGCACCAGAGGCGGCTTTCCGCCGTAATCGTGCACCAGCGCAAAAGTGGGGCTGGATACCTCGGCCCGCAGACCCAGCCCCTCGGCCAGACCCCGGACAAACGCGGTTTTTCCCATGCCAAGCCCGCCGTACAGCGCAATCACGCCGCCCGACGCCACCCGCGGCGCAAAGGACGCGCCCACCGCTTCGGTCTGCGCGGCGGATTCCGTGACCCAACTCGCCATTTGCCCGCTTCCTTTCTTTTCGGCCTTTTTCCGCCGCCCGGCCGGTCCGCCGTTATCCCGTTTCATTTTTGTCCATACTTTGGTTGTCGGCCGGCGGCGAACCTTCCCTCGAAAAGGCGGGAAGACGGGAAGGCCGAAAGGTGAAAAATGCTGTCGCGTTTTTCCCAAACAACATTATACCATACTTCAGAGATTCTTAAAAGACTCAATCTTGAATCATTGGACAAAAGCGGCTATAATGAAAGCCGTAACCCCGGAAACGCAAAGGAAGGTATGGTGCCCGCCATTGGGACTTTTTAAGAAAATTAAAAGCGGCGTTTCCACTTACGTCCGCAATACCGACTGGCTGCTGCTGTCGCTCTGCGCGACGGCGGCGGCCTATGGATGCCTGCTGATTTATTCCACGGCGAAGACGGCGGGGCTGGGCGCAAGCGATTATATGATTCAGGTGGTTGCCTGCGCCGCCGGACTGATCGCCGCGATTGTCATCTCCAAAATCGATTACGGCACAATCTGCCGTTTCTGGCCGATCCTCTCCGGTATTTCCCTGATTCTGGTGCTGATGACCCTGCTGGGTCTGGGATTGAACGTCGGCGGAACCGACGATACCGCGTGGCTTGGTATCCCGGTCGGCGGAGGACGTTACGTCACCTTCCAGCCGTCGGAGCTGATGAAAATCACCTTTATCGTGTCTTTCTCCTATCACCTCTCCAAGGTAAGGGAGCATATCAACGAGCTTCGCACCGTACTGCTTCTCTGTCTGCATGGACTGGTGCCGATCGGGCTGGTGTTCCTGCAGGGGGACGACGGCACCGCGCTGGTCTTTATGTGCATTTTTGCTGCGATGATGCTGGTCGCGGGCCTGCGTCCGGTGTATTTTCTGGCGGCGCTGATCGGCGGAACCGCGCTGGTTCCCTTTGTGTGGAGCCGGATGACCGACGACAAGCAGGCGCGGTTCCTCAGCCTGATTTTTATCGATCAGTATCTCGCTGACGAGGGCTGGCAGCAATATCTCGGATTGACGGCGATCGGTTCCGGGCGGCTGTGGGGCGTTGGATTTCTGGAAGGCGGCAACATCGGCGGCTACACGCTTTATGCCCGGAACAACGACTTCATTTTCACCGTCGCGGGGGAGGAATTCGGCTTTGTGGGCGCGGTGGCCCTGCTGCTCCTGCTGCTGGGCATTGTGCTCGCTCTGCTGCGGAACGCGATGACCGCCCGGGATTTTCAGGGAATGCTCCTTTGCTCGGGACTGATGGCCATGATTGGGTTCCAGTCCCTGATTAATCTGGGAATGAATCTGCGGGTCTTGCCGGTGATCGGTATCACCCTTCCCTTTTTCAGCCGGGGCGGCAGTTCAGTCGCCACCCTGTTTCTCGGGGTCGGTCTGGCGCTCAGCGTGCATTATTCCAGCCGCCTCCGCGTACGGGAAACTATTTTCACCAAGCGCGCCTGAACAAAAATGGGATGGCTGACACAATCCAAGAGGGTATTCAACAGGGCGGATAATTCTAATCCGGCGAATAGCTCACAAGACATCTTCAATATTGGAGAGCGTTATAGGGGACCTGTTTTTCAGGAAGCAAACAACGAGGGCGGCAATCCGTGGATTGCCGCCCTCGTTGTTTATACTTTCGTTACGCCTTCTCTGCTGTTTCTGCTTCAGCCGAGCCGGGCCACACCGGTGCGGCGGGCAGCCTCCGCCACCGCGTCGGCCACCGCTTTCGCCACGCTGCGGTCCAGCGCGCTGGGGATGATGTACTCGGCGGACAGTTGATCGTCGGTCACAAACCCGGCGATCGCCTTCGCCGCCGCAATCTTCATCTCATCGTTGATGTCGCTGGCGCGGACATCCAGCGCCCCCCGGAAGATACCCGGGAACGCGAGCACGTTATTGATCTGGTTCGGGAAATCGCTGCGGCCGGTGCCAACCACCGCCGCGCCGGCTTCCCTGGCGAGATCCGGCATGATTTCCGGCACCGGATTGGCCATCGGGAAGAGAATGGGATTCGTGTTCATGGACTTCACCATCTCCGGCGTCACGCAGCCGGGGGCGGATACGCCGATAAACACGTCCGCGCCGACCAGGCAGTCGGCCAGCGAACCCTTCCGGCATTCCTGATTGGTGATCTCGGCCATCTCGGTTTTTTCCTTGTTCAATCCTTCGCGGCCCTTGTAAATCGCTCCCTGCCGGTCGCAGAGAATGACGTTTTTCAGTCCCATCGCGATCAGCAGACGGATGATCGCGATACCGGCCGCGCCCGCGCCGCTGGTGACCACCCGAATCTCATCCAGCTTCTTGCCGGTCAGCTTCAGCGCGTTGAGCATGGCGGCGAGGGTAACCACCGCCGTGCCGTGCTGGTCGTCATGGAAAATCGGGATATCGCAGCATTCTTTCAGCCGCCGCTCGATTTCGAAGCAGCGGGGAGCGGAGATATCCTCCAGATTGACGCCGCCGAAGCTGCCCGCCAGAAGACGGACGGTGTTTACGATATCATCCACCTCTTTGGAACGGACGCAGAGCGGAATCGCATCCACATCCCCGAACGCCTTGAACAGGGCGCATTTGCCTTCCATAACCGGCATCCCGGCTTCCGGACCGATATCGCCCAGACCGAGGACGGCGGTGCCGTCGGTCACTACCGCCACCAGATTTCCGCGGCGGGTCAGGTCATAGCTCTTATCCACATCCTTCTGGATTTCCAGACAGGGCTCGGCCACGCCGGGCGTATAGGCGAGGGAAAGATCGTCCCGGGTCTCCAGCGGCGCGCGGCAAACCACTTCGATCTTCCCTTTCCACTGCTTATGCAGCTTCAGCGATTCCGATGCGTAATCCATGTTTCATAACTTCCTTTCGGTATTGTAAAAACGGCAAAGGGGATGGGACTCCCACGTTCCCGTCCCGCGCCGGTTTTTGATGGGTTTTATCCTTCCGAACAAATCTGTTCAGATGTTCAGCGCGGCGATGCTTTCCTTCAGCACGGCGGCGCTGTGCTGAAGCTGGCGGCGTTCCTTCTCCAGCAGCGGGGGCTCCAGTCCCTTGCGGATGCCTTGGGAATTCAGGATAAACGGAAGGCTGAGGCAAACGTCCTGAATCCCGTACTGGCCGGTAATCAGGCTGGAAACCGTCATAACGCTGTTGGTATTGCGCAGGATTGCTTCGCACAGCTGGCGCACGGACATGGCGATGGCATAATAGGTAGCGCCCTTGAGCGCGATCACGCTGGCGCCGGAGGTACGGACCTCCTCTTCGATGGAATGGATTTCCTCTTTATCGCAAAATCCTTCCTTCTGTATCCCGCAGTAAAGGCTCATCGGCATACCGGAGATGGCGGTCAGCGACCAGGGGATGACCGAGGAATCGCCGTGTTCTCCAAAGACATAGGCATGGACGTTCTGCGGTACCACGCCCACTCGGTCCGCCACGATCGACCGCAGACGGCTGGAATCCAGCAGCGTCCCCGATCCGATCACCCGGGAAGCGGGCAGATCCGTACACTGCAGAATCGCATAGGTCAGAATATCCACCGGATTGCTGACCACAACATAAACGGCATCCGGCGCGGCCGACACGATATGCGGCATTACGCTGCGGATGATGTTCACATTTCCCTGAGCCAGATCGATCCGGGACTGCCCCGGTCTGCGCGCCGCGCCGACCGTGACCACGACAATATCCGAATCCTTCGCGTCCTCATACGAACCCGCATAAATGTTGACCGAACGGCTGAAGGAGAGCCCCTGACGGATATCCATCGCCTCTCCCTGCGCCTTCTTATCATTGATGTCGATCAGCACCAGTTCGGAGCACATGCCGTCCAGCGTCAGCGTGTACGCGATGGAAGCGCCGACATTTCCCGCACCCAAAACCGTAATTTTTCGATTGTTTCTCATACGTCCTGCTTAATCTCCATTTCCCATGATTCCAAAGATTTTTTATGCGGAGACAGTCGGTTTTTTAAGATTTCCCCAACTACCCCCATTTTGTATTATACACTCAAAATTCGCGTTTTGAAAAGCCCCAAAAGGAAAATTCAGCGGAATGTGTTAATATTTTGACAAATTTTGAACCGATTAGCTGAATTTTCCCCGCCTTTCCTTCCTCCTCTTTACCCGCTCCGTCTCTCTTCCGTTTATCCACCGGTCGGTTCTTTCCTGAAAACCTTTCACGCGATGAAGAACCGAAAACAGCCGAAGCGAGCAGAAGCGACAAAATCGCCGTCTCTCGTTGACTTGTTCACCAACCTGTGTTATCATACCGAATATGAACACACAGCCCCTTGAGGAACCGGGGGGCTCGCAGGAATCCAATAGTTTTAAAAGCCGGAATACGGCGCGCTGTTGAAAAAGAGCCGCAGCGCAGGAAGAGAATGCCGGCAAACGCGGCAAAGCCGATATGATCCGGATTTTTGATTGGTTCTGGAGAGGGGAGTTTTTATGAAACGTTTGGCTGCGGCGGCGATGGCCGTCCTCTGTATCATACCGTTCTTTTCCGGCTGCTCCGCGAACAAGGGGGAGCAGGTTGTTATCTACTCTTCTATGGAAGATTACCGGAACGAAGCCCTGCGCGAACAACTGAAGGAAAAATTTCCGGATTTTGAGGTAACGGTGCAGCAGCTCTCCACCGGCAACAACGCCGCCAAAATCAAGGCGGAGGGCACCAATACCGAAGCCGATATCGTGCTGGGGCTGGAGACCGCTTCCTTCGCCCAGATCGCGGAGCATTTCGCCCCGCTGGAGGGATACGGCACCTCGCAGTATCTGGAGGGAATTAACGGCGCGGATAACCGTTATTATACCTGGGAAAAAGCGGACGGCGCTTTTATCGTAAACACGCAGGTACTGAAGGAAAAAGGACTGGCCGAGCCGGCAACCTACGAGGATCTGCTGAAGCCGGAATATGAAGGCCTGATCGCCATGCCCAGCCCCAAAACCTCCAACACAGGCTATATGTTTCTGAACACCTGGGTCAACACCATGGGCGAGGACGCCGCTTTCGCGTATGTGGACAAGCTGCAGAAAAACATCAAGCAGTTTACGGAATCCGGCTCGGGACCGGTCAAGCTGCTGAATCAGGGGGAAATCGCGGTTGGGCTCGGCATGGTGTTTCAGGCGGCGGAGCAGATCGGTCAAGGGATGCCGCTGAAAATCATCCAGCCGGCGGACGGCTGCCCCTACAACACCACCAGCTTCGGCATTATCAAAGGCAAGGAAACCCGGGAAAGCGTCAAGGCGGTTTTCGCCTTCCTGAACGACGAATTCATCCGGTATGACAAGGAGAATTTCTGCCCCGGTCTGGTGCTGAAGGATCAGAAAAACAATATCAAGGACTACCCCTCCGATATAAAGGCGGCGGATATGTCCACCATCACCGACACCGCGGTAAAGGAAAAACTTCTCGGCCGCTGGGCTTATTAAGCGGCGGATCTTCCGGACCGCTCTCCCCTTTGTTTCACAAACAATACGCTCTCCATTACCGTATTCCCGCACCCCGGGGATACGGTAATGCTATACGATGGGAAACGATCGGAAACGACAAAATACCGGACAGGCCGGACAAAGCAGCGAAAGGATGCGGCTTATGAGCGAAAAATTGACGATACAGCACCTGACCAAATCCTTTGGGGAGCGCACCGTTCTGGACGGCCTCAGCTTTTCCGTGCGGGACGGGGAATTTCTCTCCATTCTCGGCCCGTCCGGCTGCGGAAAAACCACGCTGCTCCGTATCCTGATCGGCATTGAATCCGCCGACGGCGGCGACATTCTCAAGGACGGCGTTTCCATCCGGACCGCGCCCCCCTCCCGCCGGGGCATGGGAATCGTGTTCCAGAATTACGCGCTCTTCCCCAATATGACGGTTTTGCAGAACGTAACCTACGCCCTCCGCTTTCAGCCGGCACTAAAGGCGAGGGCAAAGGACATTGCTCTGGATATTTTGGAAAAGGTCGGCCTGACCGAGTTTCTGAACAAAAAGCCCGCGCAGCTGTCGGGCGGCCAGCAGCAGCGGGTAGCCATTGCCCGCACTCTGGCGCTCAGCCCGGATATCGTGCTGTTCGACGAGCCGATGTCGGCGCTGGACGCGGCCAACCGCGTCGCCCTGCGGCGGGAAATCAAAGACATCCAGAAAAAATTCGGCATCACCATGATTTACATCACCCACGATCAGGAGGAGGCTTTCTCCATGTCCGACCGCGTGATGGTGATGGAAACCGGGACGATCGCGCAGATTGGCACGCCGCAGGAGGTATACCACCATCCGGCCAACGCCTATGTGGAAAATTTCGTGACCCGGCATCTGGAAGAGAAAATCTCCTCCATCCGGCAGAGCGCGGACATTTGACCGGCGCTGTGTTCAAAACGATTTTTCGATATGGCCGGGGAGCCTGAAACGCGGACGGGCGGCAGACGGGCCGCAAAGACCGGCCGATTTCCACGCTCGCTGACATCATTCCTAAGGAAGGGAGCGGCCCGATGACAATATCCAAACGGCCCGCCCGCCGGCAGAACGCCTCGTCCCTGTCGGTTCGGCTGGTACTGATTGTCTTTTTTGCGGTCACGGTATTTCTGCCGCTGGCCGCCATGTTCCGCCAAATCGAATGGGGACAGATCGGCAGCATCGTATCCACCCCGAAATTCGGGCGGGCGGTGCGGAACTCTCTGGGCGTGACGTTCTGCGCTACGGTGCTGGCGGTCGTCATCGCCTATCTGCTGGCGTATACGGTAAACCGCAGCCGCATCCCCTGCAAGGGCGCGCTGTCGGTCCTTGCCACTCTGCCGATGCTGATCCCTTCCATTTCTCACGGGCTGGGCCTTATCAATCTGTTCGGGGAGAACGGTCTCATCACCCGGGCGCTGGGGGTGGAGAGTCCGCTGATGGGCTTCCCCGGCATTTTGCTGGGATCTGTTCTGTATTCCTTCCCGGTGGCCTTTCTGATGCTGTCCGACGCCATGAAATACGCCGATGCCACCACCTATGAAGCGGCGGAGGTGCTGGGGCTGCCGCCGGTCAACCGCTTTTTCGCCGTTACGCTGCCGCTGATGAAGCGGCCGATTATCTCGGCGGTTTTCGCGGTGTTTACCATGGTGTTCACCGATTACGGCGTACCGCTGGCGGTGGGCGGACGGTTCGATACCCTCCCCGTTTATCTCTATCAGGAGGTCATCGGCCTGCAAAACTTCTCCAGCGGGGCTTTTATCGGCATGATTCTTCTGATTCCCGCGGTCGTCACCTTTTTGATTGACCTGCGGAAAAAGGATGCCGAAGCCCTCGGCTTTTCCGCCAAGCGGCTTATGCCCTCCCGCCGTCCGGGCCGGGATCTCCTGCTGGGCGTTTTCACGGCGCTGACGATCGGCTTCGTCCTGCTGGTGCTCGGCTCCTTTGTCGTAATGACCTTCATCGCAAAGTATCCTTACGACCTGTCCTTCTCTCTCAAGCATCTGGAAACGGTGATGGACCGCGGGCTGCCGCGGTTTTTCGGGAATTCCCTGCTGATTTCCCTTTTCGTGGCCTTCATCGGCACCGCCGTGGGCTATGTGACGGCCTATATGACGGCCCGCAGCGGCCGTTCCGTGACCGGAAAAATCCTGCACCTCACATCGATTTCCTCGCTGGCCATTCCGGGCATCGTGCTTGGTCTGGGCTACGTCATCTGCTTCAGCAAAAGCTTTATTTACGGGACGGCCGCCATCCTGATCTTCGTCAACATCATCCACTTCTTCTCCTCCCCCTATATGATGGCGCACAACGCCATGAAAAAGCTGAACCCGCATTTTGAAGATGTGGGGAAAACCCTCTGCGTCGGCCGGTTTCGTCTGATGCGGGACGTGTTCATCCCCAACACGCTGGACACCATTGCCGAGATGTTCGGGTATTTTTTCGTCAACTCCATGATTACCATTTCGGCGGTCGCTTTCCTCTGGAACAGCCGTACCATGCCGCTTTCCATCATGATTAATCAGCTGGAACACGACATGATGATGGAAGCCGCCGCCTTCGTATCTCTGGTAATCCTGCTGTCCAACATCGCCATGAAGCTGCTGATTGGCGGGGTAAAGAAATTCTGCCGCCGGCGGGGCGTCGGCACGCTGTAGCATAATCGGTTTTCAGCCGTTGTGAAAGGAAGGACCGTCGGCATGAATATTTCAAAAAATCAGTTTGAGGTTCTGGTATATATCGAGCGCGAAGGGGGAAAAAAGATTACCCAGCGCGCCATCGCGGACGACACCCATCTCTCTCTGGGAGTGGTGAACCGTGTGCTCGGCGAGCTGAACGAGCTGGGGCTGATTTCGGTCAACAGCAAAAAAGCACTGCAGATCACCCGCACCGGTCTGGATTCACTGGAGCCTTACCGAGTCCGGCGGGCAGTGGTCATCGCGGCCGGCTTTGGGACGCGGATGGTCCCCATCACCCTGAACACCCCCAAGCCGTTGGTACGGGTACACGGGAAAATGATTGTAGAAACCCTGCTGGACGCGATCGTACAGGCCGGCATTCCGGAGATTGTTCTGGTGCGGGGATATCTTTGGGAGCAGTTTGACGCGCTGGTACACCGGTATCCGCAGATTCGCTTCCTGTACAACCCGCTTTTCAACGAATCCAACAATGTCTCCTCCGTTTTGCAGGCAAAGGATCTGCTGCGGGGTGCTTATGTCTGCGAGGCCGACCTGCTGGTAAACAACCCGCATCTGATCCGGAAATACGAGTACGCCACCAATTATCTGGGGCTGTACCGCGAATATACCGATGACTGGTGCTTCGAAACCAAGCGCGGCGTGATTACCGGGCTGAACGTGGGCGGTACCAACTGTTACCATATGTACGGCATTTCCTACTGGACTCCCGAAGACGGGGCCAAGCTCGAAAAGGATGTGGACGCGGTGTTCCATATGCCGGGCGGAAAGGAACGGTATTGGGACGAGGTTTCCCTGCGGGTCTGCGCCAAGAACTACCGGGTAGAGGTTCGCCCCTGCCATAAGGGCGACATCGTGGAAATCGATACCTTCAACGAACTGAAGGAAATCGATCCGGTTTACGCCATATAAAAGCCGTAATAAACGAGGGGATTGCAAAATGAAACATTTTGCAATCCCCTCGTTCTCTAAGCCTGTCTCCGTGTGCCGCGGCCTTTGCTATTTTCGGGAATCCGCCTTGTGCGTGCTCAAATCCTCCGGATCGGTCCGGCCCGACGGAGCATTGTCAAGCGCTTCCGCGGAAATGGTCGCGCGATACCCCTCCGGTTCCCCGTCCACCGGCAGCGCCGCCTTCTGCCGGAAGCAGAGCTTCAGGAACACCGGGCAAAGGATGGAGGTAAAGAGGATCAGAAAAATGGTTGCGACCAGCGGATCGATGCCGCCCTGGCAGATGAACGCCTGGCCCGCCGCATAAATGGCTAAGGCCACCTCGCCCCGCGCGACCATGCCGCAGCCGACGGTGAGCGACTCTCTCCCGTTGAACCGGAACAACCGCGCGATTCCACCGCAGCCGATAATCTTTCCCAGAATGCCGAGACAGACGAACACCAGCGCAAACCCGAGATCGGCAAAACGGAAGCCGCTGAAATCGGCGCTGATCCCGATATACGCGAAGAAAATCGGCGTAAAGATCATATACCCGCTGACAATCACCTTGCGGTCAACGAACCGCGTATCCTCCAGCCCGCTGAGCATAAGTCCCGCCATATATCCGCCCGTGATGGCGGCGATGCCGAAAAACTCCTCCGCGCAGAAGGCGTAAATCAGGCACATCGCGATAGCAAAGATGCTGGTACGCCGCTTGTGGGGATATTTTTTCCCCAGCCACTGAAACACAAAGCGCAGAATCAGTCCCGCGCCGATGGTAAAGGCGAAAAAGCCCACGGCCTTGAGAAGAGTAAGACCGATATTCCCGCCGCCCTTCAGGCCGGTCAGGATACTCAGCGTGATAATACCGAGCACATCGTCGATGATCGCGGCGCTGAGTACGGTGGTTCCCACCCGCGTGCTGAGCTTCCCCAGCTCGCGGAGCGTCTCCACCGTGATACCGACGCTGGTGGCCGCCAGAATACAGCCGACAAAGAGCGCGTTCATCAGCTTATCCGGGTTGGCCGCCTCGCCAATCCCGCCCATAAAGCACAGCGCGCCGACAGCGCCGAGGATAACCGGAACCAGCACCCCCATCGTCGCGATGGCCGTGGCGGCGGCCCCGCTTTTCCGAAGCTCCTTGAAATCCGTCTCCAAGCCGCTGGAAAACAGGATGAATACCACGCCGATCTGGGAAAAGCTCTGGAGAACGTCCATCTCCGCTTCAGAGGGGTTGACGATCCCCTGAAAGCCGCCGCCCAGCCGGCTGAAAATAGCCGGCCCAATCAACAGCCCGGCGATAATCATCCCCACGACCTGCGGCAGCCCGAGCTTGCGCGTCAGCATTCCGAGCAGCTTGGTTGAAAGAAGAATGACCGCAACGTCAAACAATATGTTCATTACATCGAATTCCATCCGCGATTGCCCCTCTGCTTTTCTTTCCAACAGTTAATTATAGTCCCTGTTCCCGGGAAGTCAATGACTCCCGCGTACGGTTTTCCGGGCAATCCGGCGAAAAACCGTGCATTTTGCCCCCCTGAACACGTTCTGCACGCGTTCGCCCGCCGCGGCCTGTTCCCGGCGTGCGGACGGTTCCCGGCCGTATTTCAAAAAAATTTTCCGGCCCGCAACCTTTTGGCTCCGTCGCCGGTATTGGTTATGAGGAGGGATTTTGGATGGCGCCACAACGAACTCCCGACGAAATTGTACAAACCTATGCGGACATGGTTTACAAGCTCGCCCTTTCCCAGACCCGGAACCCGGACAAAGCTCAGGATGTATTTCAGGAGGTTTTTCTCCGTTACATCCGCAATCAAAAGCCCTTTGAAGGCGAGGAGCACCGGAAGGCCTGGCTAATCCGGGTGACGGTCAACTGCTGCCGCAATGCCTTCGGCTTCTGGGAAACGCATACCGTCGCGCTGGACGAGGCCGTTCAGGCCATCCCCTTTGAATCGCCGGAGCACGGCGACGTTTACTACGCGATGCAGTCGCTCCCGCCCCGTTACCGTACGGTACTCCATCTGTTTTATTACGAATCCATGCCCATCCGGGAAATCGCCGCCGCCCTGCGAAAAAAGGAGGGGACGGTGAAATCCCTGCTTTCCCGCGGCCGGACCCTGCTGCGGGAAAGGCTGAAGGAGGATTATGACTATGAAGAAACCCTTTAAACGCCTCTATACCGAAGCCAACCGGCAGATTCCTTTGCCGGACGGTCTGGCGGAAAAAACCGTCGGCGCTATAAAAATGGAAGCCGCTTCCTCCCCGGAAAGCGCGGCCGGCCCGGCGAGGAGGAAGCGCCCCTCCCGTATCGGTCGTATTGCTGTTCCGGCGGTTGTCACAGCCGCCGCCCTCTGTCTGGCGTTTCTCCTTTTCCCGGGGCCGGCCGGGCTGCCGGCTGGGAACCTTTCCTCCGACGCTTCCGGCTCCGGGGAGCCGACCGGCGAGCGCACGGCGACCCAGACCGCCGCCACTGCCGGAACCTCCCCTTCCACCCGGCCAATCAGCGGACAGGGAACCAAAACCGTGATGCTGGCCCAGCCCTCCCTCCCCGCCGACAGTCAAAAACCGGAGGAATCCCCATCTCTGGTGCAAGCACTGCGGCAGTTCACCCTTCGCACAGCGCCTTCCATCCTGACGGAGGGGCGCGGGAACCGCGTCTATTCGCCGGCCAGCCTCTACGAAGCGCTGGCGATGCTGGCGGAAATCACCGGCGGCAATACCCGGGCCGAAATTCTCTCCGCGCTGGGGCGGAACAGCCTGAGTGAAGCCGAGACGGCGGCCGCTTCCCTGTTCCGTTCCTGTTACTACCGCTCGGATACCGGCCGCCGCGCCATGGCGAATTCCCTCTGGCTGGATTCCGGCTTTTCCTATCGGAAGGAGCCGGTGGAGGCGCTGGCGAACACGCTGTACGCGTCGGTTTTCCATGCCGATTTGGGTACCGGGGAAGCGGACGACGCCATTGCCGCGTGGATTGACCGGAATACCGGCGGAAAGCTGGGAAAGCATGCCTCCAAGACCACGCCGAATACCGCGCTTGTCCTGCTGAACACCCTGTATTTCTATGCGGAATGGCAGGATCGGTTTTACGAGGAAAGGACCGGGCCCGCCCCCTTTTATACCGACGGCGGATCCGTCGAAACCGATTTTATGAACAGCGGCGCCCGCAGCACGGAAGTCCTGTACGCCGACCGGTATACGGCGGCCTCCCTGCCTTTTAAGGAGCAGGGCCGAATGGTATTTATCCTGCCGGATGAAGGCATCTCCCCGGAGGAGCTTCTCGCTTCCTCCGACGAGCTGGCGTCTGCGCTGGCCTCCCCCTGGTCTTCCCTCTGGCAGAGCCAGACCATCCGGTTCCATGTGCCGAAATTTTCCTTCACCGCCGATCTCGACCTGAACAAAGCGCTGCAATCTCTGGGGATTCGCTCCGCCTTCGCGGCGGACGCCGACTTCTCGCCGCTGTCGGAGGATGACCTGCGGATTTCCCGCGTACAGCAGGTCGCGACGGTTTCCATCGACGAAAAGGGCTGCGAAGCGGCCGCGTTTACCGAAATTCTGATGGCCGGCTCCGCCAAGCCGAGTGAAATTCTCGACTTCCATTTGAACCGCCCCTTCCTCTTCGCCGTTGTCGGTAAAGACAACCTGCCCCTGTTTATCGGCGTGTTCCGCCACCCCGCGCCGTAATACGAATCCCGGTCTGGATTCCCCCTTTGAAAAGGAAAGGCGGAAGTGGAGCGACCACTTCCGTCTTTCCTTTTGCTTTTTTCCGGCGGCATTCCGTATTCCACTATGAAATCGTTCTTTTCGTCTATGAAGCGTGAGGAACTGTATCGTACAAAGTACCGTTCGAAATCGGACTTTCGCAAGGCGGTGGATGAGTACATTATATTCTACAATACCAAACGCCTACACAAAAAACTGCAATACAAGACTCCCGAACAGAAGAAAGAGGAATATGCCTTAATAATAGCAGGTTTATAAGACATGTTCGAATAGACTAAGGGGTTGGAAAACCATTGTTTTGTTACCTTTAATTTTAAGATTTTCACTTTTTCTGTTTTGAGTCCAAATGACAAAAAGAAAATGCGACCTCGAAAAGCCGCATAAATACTGAATTTTATAATAAAGACACCATTGAGCCCAAACCTTGAGGGTTCAGATTTCAATGGTGTCTTTAGATGGTCGGAGTGATGTGACTTGAACACACGGCCTCTTGGTCCCGAACCAAGCGCTCTACCAAACTGAGCTACACCCCGGACTGTATGCTGTTTTCTCCCGCGGGATACGATTCCGCCGGGCATAAAACATCGGACAGATTGCCCTTTGAGGGGTTCCTGACCCGTCCGTTTTGATAGTATATCACAGCAAAACCAAAAAAGCAATACGAATTTTGCAGAAAGGCGAAAACTTTTTCGATTCCACCTTTTTTGTTCTAAACTGTCTTTTTTCGCCTGTTTCCCTGTTTTTATCTAACTTCCAATATTTATTATATTTTTCCAATTTCGCCCGCATGGGAATATGTGACGCTTTTTCGCATGGAAAATATTGCGCCAACCCGCCTGTACGGCGGCTTTGGGAAGATTTTTAAAAAATGAAGCGAAAGCAATATAAACCGTTGGTTTACCAAACATAAAAAACCCTGTTATTGAAACAGGTAAAGGAGTCGTTTACAATGGGGTGAGGGGAAGTTTATAACGCGAAAGGAACCGGGAGATGGAAATTGGCATCTGTGAATCCATTAAAAAGCTGCGAAAAAAGTACAACATCAGTCAGGAAGTTCTGGCCGACTCCCTGGGCATCACGGTACAGGCCATCAGCAAATGGGAAAACGGAAAAGCTTACCCCAACATCATACTGCTGCCGAAAATTGCCGACTACTTTCATGTATCCATCGACATACTGTTTCAGGGCGGAATGGAAGACGCCAATGAGGTGCTCCCCGATAAGACCTATGAGCTGCTGGATCTGAATGGAAACAGCTGGGATTGTATCGGAGATTCCGAATGGTGCGGCACCTCGCTGCCGGACTACGGCCCGTTTACCGTAGGAGAAGAATCTCTGAATCTGTTCGGAGATTTGGAAAACAAAACCGTGCTGGAAATTGCCTGCGGAGACGGCCGTTCCCTGCTTTACAACGCGCAGCGCGGCGCGCGGGAACTGTGGGGACTGGATATCTCTCCCCGGCAGATTGACAAAGCCAAGACTCTGCTGCGGGAGAACCGTGTCAAAGCCCAGCTGCTGGTTTCCCCCATGGAGATCAATCCCGGCATCCCCTTTCATTACTTTGACTGTGTGTATTCGATTTACGGGCTGGGCTGGACCATGGATTTGTCCAAAACCATCGGATTGATCTCCCGTTACCTGAAAACCAACGGCGTCTTTATTTTTTCCTGGGATAATCCGCTGATGCAATGCCTTTCCAGCGAAAACGGGAAATATGTTCTGAGCCGCCCGTACATATCCGAACCGGAAATCCCCATGCAGAAGGCCGGCCAGCCGCTGTGCATCAAAAACTGGAAGCTGTCCTCCTATATCAACTGCCTGTCAAGGCACGGTTTCAAGGTGGAAAAACTGATCGAACAGTCCAATGTCCTGCCGGAGGACGCCGCGCTCGTTGTCCGGCGGGAAAACCGGAAGGATGCGGACCGGCCGGAAAAATTTTATTCCCCCGGCAAAGCCGCTTATATTAATAACGCGATTATCCTAAAGGCCCGCAAGCTCTGAAAAAGCCGCAGACGGCGCATGAACGTGCCGGCTGCGGCTTTTTCAGCGGCCCTATATCAGGCCGCGGTAGAAAATCAGCGTATCGGTAAGGCTTCCGTCTGCCAGTCGGTACCCGTTCTTCACCGTGCCGAGCACGGTAAAGCCCAGCTTTAAGTACAGGGCGATCGCCGGGGTATTGCTTTTTACCACCGCGTTATACTGCATCCCGACAAAACCGCACGTTTTTGCCCGCTCCAGCGAATCGGTCACCAGCCGGCGGCCGATCCCGCCGCCCCGCCGATTCCGCCGGACGGCATAGGAGGCGTTGGCAATCTGCGCACACCGCCCAATATTGTTCGGATGCAGGATATACAGCCCTACCACCTCTTCCCCGTCGAGGGCGACGACCGTCCGGGTCTGGGCGGCAAACATGGCCGCCACTTCCCCCGCCTCCAGCGGATGGTCGCCGGGGAAGCTGTCCGCCTGCTCCACCACGCCGTTCCAGATTTCGGTCATCGCGGGAAGGTCCTCCTCCCGATAAAGCCGCAATGTCAACTCCATGATGATTCCATCCTTTCCAGATCCCCTGTCCGCAGGGACGCCAAGCCGTCCTTTCTGTTCGCCTTTTCCGCGCTTCAGCTCACGTTCAGGCCGAACCCGCGCAGCAGCGCGCGGGCGTGTTCCACCTGCCGGGGTTCCGGAGGCTCCACATCCCACAGCGTATAGGGCTCGCCCAGCGCCTTCCACTTATACTCCCCCATTTTGTGAAAAGGAAGGAGCTCCACCTTTTCAATGCATCGGTAATCCCGGAGCAGCCGGCCCAACTGATGAAGCTGAACGTCGTCCAGCGTCAGCCCGGGAACCAGCACATGCCGGATCCAGACCGGCTTGCCAAGCCGCTCCCGCTCCGCGAGGATCTCCACCGTATTATCCATTCCCCGGCCGGTAATTTTCCGGAAAAGCTCCTCCTCCGCCGCCTTGATGTCCAGCAAAAGAAGATCGGCTTCCTCCACCGCCTTCCGGCAGGCGAGAAGATGCACCGCGCCGGAGGTATCCACCGCCACATGCAGTCCGTGCTCATGGCATCCCTCGATGATGGAGGCGACAAATTCCGGCTGCATCAGCGGCTCCCCTCCCGACAGGGTTACTCCGCCGTTCCGGATAAAATGCCGATACCGCAGGATATCGTTCACCACATCCGCCGAACCGATTTCCTGCCCGCCCTCCCGGTTCCAGGAATCGGGGTTGTGGCAGAACAGACAGCGCATCGGACAGCCCTGCAGGAACAGCACATAACGGATACCGGGGCCGTCCAGCGCGCCGAAGCTCTCTACCGAGTGGATGCGTCCCATTACATTCTCCATAGCTTCTCCCGTCTTATCATTCCCATCGTTCCCGCCGCTGAACGGCAGTCATCTCTTCCTATTGTAGCGAACTTCGGAGAAAACACAAGAATTTTCTCCGTATTCCCCTCTCGATATTTTACCAATTGTATATTTTGCAATCGAATATACAATAAGCGGGCGAGCCGGAAGGCCCGCCCGCTGTCGTTGGCTGCCGGTTTCCCGGACATTCCGTTTCTTTCCGGCTGCGGGGCCGGTTTCTTAGAAACGGGTGTGGAAGGTGCGGTTAATCACGTCGAGCTGCTGCTCGCGGGTCAGCTTGACAAAGTTGACCGCATAGCCGGAGACGCGGATGGTGAGCTGGGGATACAGCTCCGGATGATCCATCGCGTCCAGCAGCACCTCCCGGTTCAGGACGTTGACGTTGATGTGGTGGCCGGACTCGTCGAAATAGCCGTCCATCAGCCCGACGAGGTTTTCCGCCCGCTCCTCCTCCGCCCGGCCAAGCGCGCCGGGGACGATGGAGAAGGTATAGCTGATGCCGTCCTCGCTGTAGTCATAGGGAAGCTTCGCCACCGACATCATGGAAGCCACGCAGCCGTGGCTGTCCCGGCCGTGCATGGGGTTCGCGCCGGGAGCGAAGGGCTCGCCCCCCTTCCGGCCGTCGGGGGTGGAGCCGGTCTTTTTGCCGTACACCACGTTGGAGGTAATGGTGAGGATGGACATGGTCGGTTTGGATTCGCGGTAGGTCGGGCACTTGGCGATCTTGCCCATGAACATCTTCACCACGTCCACGGCGATATCGTCCACCCGCGGGTCGTTGTTGCCGAATTTGGGATAATCGCCCTCGATCTCGAAATCCACCGCCAGACCGGTCTCATCCCGGATGGGACGGACCTTCGCATACTTGATGGCGGAAAGGGAATCCGCCACCACCGACAGCCCGGCCACGCCGCAGGCCATGGTGCGGAACACCTCGTCGTCATGCAGCGCCATCTGGAGCTTTTCATAGCAGTATTTGTCATGCATATAGTGGATGACGTTCAGGGTGTTCACATACAGGGAGGCCAGCCAGTCGCAGATTTTCTCGAACTTCTTCTTCACATCGTCGTATTCGAGGTATTTTCCCCGGCAGGCAAACAGCTCGGGGCCGACCTGCACCCCGCTCTTTTCGTCCCGCCCGCCGTTGATGGCATAGAGCAGGGCCTTGGCAAGGTTGGCGCGGGCGCCGAAGAACTGCATCTGCTTGCCGATCCGCATGGCGGAGACGCAGCAGGCAATACCGTAATCGTCCCCGAACTTCTTGCGCATCAGCTCGTCGCTCTCATACTGGATGGAGCAGGTCTCAATGGACATCTTCGCGCAGTATTTCTTGAAGTTATCCGGCAGACGGGGGCTCCACAGCACGGTCATGTTGGGTTCGGGCGCGGGGCCTAGGTTGGTCAGGGTGTGGAGGAAGCGGAAGGACATTTTGGTCACCATGTGCCGCCCGTCGGTACACAGCCCGCCGATGGACTCGGTCACCCAGGTCGGGTCGCCGCTGAACAGCTCGTCGTAAGCGGGGGTGCGCAGGAAGCGGACCATCCGCAGCTTCATAATGAAATGATCGACAATCTCCTGAATCTCGCTTTCGGTATACCGGCCCTCGGCCAGATCCCGCTCGGCATAGATATCGAGGAAGGTGGAGACCCGGCCGATGGACATGGCGGCGCCGTTCTGCTCCTTGATGGCGGCGAGATAGCCGAAATACAGCCACTGGAAGGCTTCCTTCGTATCTTCCGCCGGACGGGAAATGTCAAAGCCGTAGGAAGCGGCCATCCGCTTGAGAGCCTCCAGCGCGCGGATCTGCTCCGCCAGCTCCTCCCGCAGGCGGATCGCCTGAGAATCCATCACCGGATAATCCGCGTTTTCACGGGAATGGGTCTTTTCCTCAATCAGGCGGTCCACGCCGTACAGCGCCACCCGGCGGTAGTCGCCGATAATCCGGCCCCGGCCGTAGGCGTCGGGCAGACCGGTGATGATGCCGGATTTCCGCGCCGCCCGCATTTCGGGGGTGTAGACGTCGAACACGCCGTCGTTATGGGTTTTGCGGTATTGGAACACCCGCTCGATCTCCGGATCCATTTCCTTATGGTAGGCAATCAGGGAATTGCGGACCATGCGGATGCCGCCGAAGGGCATGATTGCCCGAACCAGCGGTTCCGCGGTCTGCAGGCCGACGATCTGCTCGTTGTCCCGGTCGATATAGCCCGGCTCGTAGGCGTCGATTCCGGAAATGGTGTGGGTATCGATATCGTATACCCCGCCCCTCTTCTGCTCCTCCTTCATCAGAGCCGACACCTTATTCCACAGCGCTTTGGTCCGCTCGGTAGGAGGGGTAAGGAAGCTGTCGTCCCCGTCGTAGGGGGTATAATTGCGGACAATGAAGTCCCGGACATCCACGAACTTCTGCCACGAACCCGTTTTGAATTCGGTCATTGCCGTCACCGTTCCTTTTTTAGATCTTCAGGGAAACAGGGGATCGCCCGCTCTCGCGGAACCGGCCCCGCTTCTTTACCGGGCCGCCGAAAAAAGGCGGCCGTTTTCATGCCTTTATTATAGCACTTGGGATTATCCCGCACAATGGGGCGCGTGCCGATAATAGTATACCAATTTAGTAGACTTTTGTACAGTTTGCCGCCGGATCTGTCGGCGAGTTCCAATGGACTGCCGCTCCGCCCGCTCGCCAAAATAGTCTCCCCTGTTGAACGGAAGAATATGCGCGTTTGGCTTCGGGTAATAAAAGTCCGATTTTTTTATCCGCCTTATCTCTTTTATCTTTTCTGATTTTTCGTCGAAAGAAACTTCCTTTCTAACTCCCCATACCCTCAGGCAAAAATAATCACACCAACAGACGTTGGTATATTTTCCATTTTGGTTCTGTATACTGTCTATTTAAAGAATATATTTGCCGCCGATATCATCAATTGTCATAAAAACTCAACAAACGTCACCGTTTGCGTGATTATATCTCCGGTTATATACTATATCCAAGGAAGGTGATAACCGTGACGGACAGGAAGCATTGGAGCACATCCACCGATTATAAACTGTATGAAGAACTGCGGGCACTGTCCAAACGTACCCGTATTCCGGTCTCGAAACTGTTAGACGAGGCTATCGAGGACCTTTTGTCCAAGCATCAAAACTTCCCTGCGTATGAATATACACCTGCGACATATTCCTATGAAAAGGAGAAGCAGCACCATGATGACTGATATTCGGCAACTGGATTCTTTGGGTCGGGTGATCCTGCCGATTGAAATGAGGAAAGGCCTGCGGCTTTCCGCCGGAGACTTGATAGACATCGATTGCCGGGTAGACGAAGACGGCATTCCTTGTATTCTCCTGCGCCCGCATGATGCGAAAAGCGCCGCGCTTCTCCTTCTTGACCGTCTCAGGGACGAAGCGCAGCGCAGCGGGATAGAAGACAGGGACACCATCCTTTTCCTGATCGAACGGCTGCAGGTCGTCTTTTCCCGATGCCAGTCTTTTCCCGGGGAATCTCCCGATTGAACCATGGAGCCCCGGAGGTTCCCAGCCACAAATCACGCTTCTCCTTTTCCCCCTTTGCCGGCAGTTCCACAGGCCGCAAAGGGGGTTTTCTTTTCGCCGCCGGGCGCTTATGATAGAATAAAAGCGTCGGAAAAACAGGAAAACCGAAAAATCCGGAAAAACATAAAATTTTCTTTTCCGTCTGAGTAAAACGCCGTCTGCGGGAGACTAAGGGGTGGAAGGATGAGAAGAGGGAATGGGGGAAGAAAATGGACGGCGGCGAGCAGTTGTATCAGCGATACCGGGAAGGAAACGAAAGCGCCTTTGACGACATCATCGCCCTGTACAAAAACGGGCTGATCCTCTATTTATACCGTCTCGTGGGCGACTGGCACACGGCGGAGGATCTGTCGGAGGACTGCTTCGTAGAACTGATCGTCCATCCCCGGCGATACCGTTTTCAGTCCGGACTGAAAACCTACCTGTTCGCCATCGCCCGCCACAAGGCCTTTTCCCACCTTCGCCGCCGCCGGGCCGCCCCCTCCGTTTCTCTGGAGGACGCGGGGCCGCTTGCCGACGACGCCGATCCGGCCGGCCGGACCGACGAACGGGAAAGGCGCACGGCGCTCCGCCGGGCCATCGACAGCCTGCCGAAGGATTACGGCGATGTGCTGTATCTCCGGTATTTTGAAGAGCTGTCCCCTCAGGAGATCGCTCAGGTGATGCGAAAAACCCTCAAGCAGGTCTATAATCTTTCCTCCCGGGCGAAAGCCGCCCTGAAAAACCTTTTGGAAAGGGATGATTTTTTCGATGAAATCGGATGAAAGCTACCGCGCCTCCATTGACCGAAAGGCGGATGCCGTATTCCTCCGCCGTAAAAAGCGGAACCGTCTCCTCGGTTCCCTGATCCCCGCCGCCGGATGCGCCGCCCTGCTCTGTGCCGCGCTGGCCCTCTCCGGCCCGGGCGCCGTCCCCTCCCTGCCGCCGGTTGCCGGAGATCCTTCTTCGGCCGCCGTCCCCGGCGCGGCGGAGACCGCGCCGGCTGTTTCGGTTACACCGGCTCCCCCGACCGCTTCGATTGCGCCGACTGTGCCGACCGCTCCCACGACTCCGGAACTGCCGGAAATTCCCGTTGCCGCGCTGGAAAACGGCGTGGGGGCCAGCCGCCTGTATTATGATCCGGCCAAGACGTACGAGGAAACCTGGAACGCGGCGCAAAGAACCGCCTACCTTGGCCGGGACATTAAGCCGGCCTATCTGCCGGAAGGTCTGGTCCCCAGCGAATACAACGAAACCGATCAGATTATCCGGTACAACGACGGCACCATGGCCTACGACGTGATATGGCTGACCTATTCCGCCCCCCATTCCGATTCTTCGGCGGAACCCTACCCGTCCGTTATGATCCGGGCGTCCCGGATCGGGCTGGAGTGCGACCTGCGGTTCGACTGGCCGGAGGACGCGCAAGGGGTCGATCTCGGCGGAACCCCCGTCCGCTTCGGTCTCTGGCAGCCTCCCTATTACGACGGAGGGGCGGAACCGGCAGGGTATGAGAACATCTACGTCGCCGAATTTGAACAGGACGGCGTGGGCTTCCAGATACGCTGTGAAAACCTGAGTCAGGAGGACGCTTGGCGCGTCGCCTGCTCCCTCGTCGGGGCGGATGCCCCGGACGGCGGCTCCTCCCCCGCCGGGCTGGACGGCGCCGCCTGCGCCTGACGCCTTCCCCTTTTTCAAAGCCTTCGGCCCGCCGGACGGGCACCATTCCCCGACCGCTGGAATATCCTGTTACAGTAACCGGTCGCAACCGGCCGAAAAGCAGCCTTCAGACGGCTGAAAAACGGCTGCCGCGCTTTCCGGGCACGGCTTTCCCTATGGAAAAGGCCGACCGCCCGGTTTTACAACGATAACAAGCGGAAGGGATGGTACAGACGATGGGCATGATGAGTATGGCAGAAACAAAAACCCCGATCCGGTTTTTTATGGGGGCAAACACCCCCGGCGGCTTTGTCGGGTATCTGGACGATCTATACGACCCCGCCGACGGATGGCGGGCCTATCTGATTAAAAGCGGGCCGGGAACCGGAAAAGCGTCGCTGATGCGGCGGGTTCTGGAGCGGATGACCGACCGGGGGTTGGAAGCCGAAGCGATTCTTTGTTCTTCCGACCCCAGTTCGTTGGACGGAATCCTCTTTCCGGAGCTGAAGGCCTGCGTGATCGACGCAACCGCCCCGCATATCATCGAACCGAAATATTGGGGAGCCTCGGAGCAGATCATCAACCTCAGCGCCTGTATGGACGCCCGTCGGCTGCATCAAAATATAGCGGAAATTATGGAGGCTGCCGCCGCCTGCGGCGCCCTCCACGGCCGCTGCCGGAAATTTCTCGGCGCGGCGGCCTCCCTGCTCGGGGACAGCGCCCGAATTGCGGCGGAATACACCGACGAAGGGAAAGTGCTCCGCAGCGCGGCCCGGATCGCGGTGCGGGAATTCACCGGCCGCATCGATTCGGCGGAGAATCGCCCCCGCCCGGGGAGGGAAACCCGCCGTTTTCTCTCCGCTGTTACCCCTCAGGGGATGGTGGTGTTCCACGAAACCCTGCAGGCTCTTTGCCCCCGCATCTATTCGATTGAGGACGAGCATGGCGCCGCTTCCCGCCTGTTGTTGGCGGAGCTCCGCCGCCGGGCGCTGGAGGCCGGGCTGGACATCATCAGCTGCGCCTGTCCTCTCTCTCCGGAGGAAAAGCTGGAGCATCTGCTCATTCCCTCCATCGGGGTGGGATTCACCACCTCCAATCCTTGGCACAAGGCGGATTTCCCGGTTTTCCGCCGTATCCATGCCGCCCGCTTCACCAACGCGGAGGGGCTGCGCTCCCGCCGCCAGCTGCTCTCCTTTAATCGCCGTGCGGCCAGAGAACTGCTCAGCGAGGCGGTCTCCATCGCTGAGGAAGCCAAAACCGCTCATGACGCTATGGAAGCATTCAATATCGCCGCTATGGATTGGGAAGGGGCAACCATTCTGACCGAATGGGTGGTCTCTGAATTTGAGGAGATGGCCGAAGCTGTCAAGCCTGCTGGCCAATAGGTCCGGGGAATGCCCTGACTTTGAAAAGGAAAACCGCCGTATCTCGTAAGAATACGGCGGTTTTGTATATTTTATGCCTATATATACTTTCTGTAATTAAAGCAGCTTCTTCAATTCCTTGCAAATAAAGTCTACATTTCCCTCGCCGAGATAGGGATGCATCGGCAGAGACAGCACACAGGCGCACAGCCGGTCGGTCACAGGGAAGCCGGGCAGGCCGGGAATGGGCGGCAGGTCGGCAAAGGCGGTCTGCGCGTGCATGGGCTTGGGGTAATACACCATGGTGGGGATTCCCTGCTCTTTCAGCGCCGCCTGTACCGCATCGCGCTGCTCCCCGCTTTCCAGCGTCAGAGTATACTGCGCCCAACTGGAACCAAAGCCCTCGGGAATCACAGGGGTCTTGACCACACCCTGCAGCCGCTCGGTATACCAGACGGCGGCGCGGTTCACCGCCTCCAGCTCATATTCCCGGAAGGCCCGGAATTTTGGCTGAAGAATCGCGGCCTGAAGAGTATCCAGCCGGGAATTCATCCCAATCCGGACATTGTCGTATTTAAAGGAACCCTTACCGTGCACCCGGATGGAACGGAGATACCCGGCCAGCGCATCGTCATCGGTAAAAATCGCGCCGCCGTCTCCATAACAGCCGAGGGGTTTGGCCGGGAAGAAGGAGGTTGTGGACGCATCGCCAAAGCTGCAGCTCCGACGGCCGTCCATGCTGCCGCCAAAGCCCTGTGCGCCGTCCTCCAACAGAAGAAGGCCGTATTTTTCCGCGATCGGCTTGATCGCGCGGTAATTGGCCGGCAGACCGAACAGATCCACCGCAACGATCGCCTTCGGGGTGAGCTTCCCATCCGCCTTTACGGCAAGGATTGCTTCTTCCAGCTTCGCCGGATCCAGATTGAAGGTATCCGCATCCACATCCACAAAAACCGGCGTAGCCCCTTCAAAGGATACCACCTCGCCCGAGGCAAAGAAGGTAAAATCCGGAACAAACACAGCGTCGCCCGGCCCGAGGTTCCAGCCCATCAGCACCATGGTCAGCGCGTCGGTTCCGTTTCCGCAGGTGACGCAATGCTTCACGCCGACGTATTCCGCCAGCGCTGTTTCCAGCTCCGCCACCTGAGCACCGCTGATAAAATTGCCGTCCGCGGCCACCTTTTGCATCGCCGCGTCAATTTCCGCTTTCAGCGCCGTATACTGCGCTTTTAAATCCCGAAACTGCATATTTTTTCGACCCCTTTATCCCGAACGGAAAACCGCTCTTTTCATCGGATTTAATCCGAACGGCCGCTGGCCGCCGCGTTTATTTTACATCAGACCACCGGCGAATACAAGGCTTACCTGCTTCTTTTCGCGTTTTCACCGGAAAAGCGAAGTCCCAAAGGAAAAACCTCGTAAGAGGAAGCCTCTTTGTGCTGAAGGACGCCGCCGATAAAACGGTCTAAACGATAGCCAAGCCGCTTTTCGATTGTATTTTCACTGCACAGGTATACCCGAATCTCTGTATTGGTCTATCCGCAAAAGACAAAAGCGGGAGGGGGAGCGTTTGCTCCTCCTCCCGCTTGCCATCTTGCAGGAAAAATGATCTGAAATTAGCCGTTGATCTTGGTGACAACACCCGAACCGACGGTACGGCCGCCTTCGCGGATAGCGAAGCGGAGGCCTTCCTCGATAGCGATCGGGGTAATCAGCTCCACATCCATCTCAACGTTATCGCCAGGCATGCACATCTCAACGCCTTCCGGCAGAGAGATAACGCCGGTCACGTCGGTGGTACGGAAATAGAACTGCGGACGATAGTTATTGAAGAAGGGGGTATGACGGCCGCCTTCGTCCTTGGACAGGACATAAACCTGACCATGGAACTTCGTGTGCGGGTTGATCGTGCCGGGCTTGCACAGAACCTGACCGCGCTCGATTTCATTTCTCTGCACACCACGCAGCAGGGCGCCGATGTTGTCGCCGGCCTCCGCGTAGTCAAGCAGCTTGCGGAACATCTCGATGCCGGTAACGACCGTCTTTCTGCGCTCGTCGGTCAGGCCGATGATTTCCACTTCGTCGGACATATTCAGCTGGCCACGCTCCACACGGCCGGTGGCGACGGTGCCGCGCCCGGTAATGGTGAAAACGTCTTCGACCGGCATCAGGAAGGGCAGGTCGGTCTTACGGGCCGGGGCGGGAATATACTCGTCGACAGCCGCCATCAGCTCAATGATCGGCGCATATTCCGGAGCGTTCGGATCAGTGGAGGTGCACTCCAGAGCCTGCAGCGCGGAACCCTTGATGATCGGGGTGTCGTCGCCCGGGAAGTCATACTCGTTGAGCAGTTCGCGGATTTCCATCTCGACCAGCTCGAGCAGCTCGGGATCGTCCACCTGATCGCACTTGTTCATGAACACCACGATGTAGGGAACGCCAACCTGACGGGAGAGCAGGATGTGCTCACGGGTCTGGGGCATCGGGCCGTCGGCCGCGGACACAACCAGAATCGCGCCGTCCATCTGCGCAGCGCCGGTAATCATGTTCTTGACATAGTCGGCGTGGCCGGGGCAGTCAACGTGGGCATAGTGGCGGTTCTCGGTCTGATACTCAACGTGAGAGGTGTTGATTGTGATACCGCGCGCACGCTCTTCCGGGGCCTTATCGATATTCGCGTAGTCCACGAAATCGGCATCGCCCTTCAGGTTCAGGACCTTGGTGATCGCCGCGGTCAGGGTGGTCTTGCCATGGTCAACGTGGCCGATGGTGCCAATGTTTACGTGGGGCTTGTTTCTTTCAAACTTTGCCTTTGCCATTGTGGATTTCCTCCTTTTTATAAACACAGTTTTTCGTTTTCAACCCTGCGAATGGAATCAATTCGTCAAGTTGAAACCTATGGTACTCATTTTAGCAAGTCCGCATAGGAAATTCAAGACTTTTCCCAAATTATTACGGCCGCCGGGGAGGCGAAATCGGTCGATTTCATTCCTCTTCGCCCGAATTTTCCGGGAACGGTCCGCCGCGCCCGGGCCGCCGGCCCGAAAGACGCGGAAAAACGCACGGGAGACATCCCGATTAGTCTTCCTTCTTGGTACGCTTGCTGATGATCTGCTCCGCCACGCTCTTGGGCAGCTCCGCGTAATGGCTCGGCTCCATGCTGTACTGACCGCGGCCCTGCGTACGGGAGCGCAGGTCGGTAGCATAACCGAACATCTCGGACAGCGGAACCATCGCGTTGATTTGCTGAGCGCCGGAAACGGCGTCCATGCCCTGAATCAGGCCGCGGCGGGAGTTGATGTCGCCGATAACGTCGCCCATATACTCGTCGGGGACGATCACAACGACCTTCATGATCGGTTCCATCAGAACCGGATCGGCCTTCCGCATGGCCTCCTTGAAGGCCATGGAACCGGCGATCTTAAACGCCATTTCCGAGGAGTCAACCTCGTGATACGAACCGTCGTACAGCGTAACCTTTACATCCACGACATTGTAGCCAGCGAGAACGCCCGACTGCATAGCGCCCTGAATACCCTGATCAACCGCGGGGATATATTCCTTCGGAATCACGCCGCCGACAACCGCATTGACGAATTCGTAGCCCTTACCGGTTTCGTTCGGCTCAATCCGGATCTTGACGTGACCATACTGGCCGCGGCCGCCGGACTGACGGGCATACTTGTGATCGACATCCGCCATCTTGCGGATGGTTTCCTTATAGGCAACCTGAGGAGCGCCGACGTTGGCTTCCACCTTGAATTCGCGGAGCAGACGGTCAACGATGATCTCCAGATGGAGCTCGCCCATACCGGCGATGATGGTCTGGCCGGTTTCCTCGTCGGTGTAGGTCTTGAAGGTCGGATCTTCTTCCGCCAGCTTGGCCAGCGCAAGGCCCATCTTCTCCTGACCGGCTTTGGTCTTCGGCTCGATCGCCACGCGGATAACCGGCTCCGGGAACTTCATGGATTCCAGAATAACCGGGTTCTTCTCATCGCAGAGAGTGTCGCCGGTAGTCGTATTCTTCAGACCGACCGCCGCCGCGATATCGCCCGCGTATACCGTTTCGATATCCTGACGGTGATTGGCGTGCATCTGGAGAATACGGCCGAGACGTTCGCTGTTGTCCTTGTTCGCGTTGTATACCATGGTACCGGCGTTCACCGTACCCGAATATACACGGAAGAAGGCAAGCTTGCCAACGAACGGATCGGTCGCGATCTTAAACGCGAGAGCCGCGAAGGGCTCGTCGTCGGAGGAGTGGCGTTCCACTTCCTCTTCGGTATCCGGGTTGATCCCCTTGATAGAGGGAACGTCGGTCGGAGCCGGCATATAATCGATCACCGCGTCCAGCAGCTTCTGCACGCCCTTATTCCGATAGGAAGTGCCGCAGGTGACGGGAACCATCGTGTTGGCGATGGTGGATTTGCGGATACAGCTTTTGATCTCTTCGATCGTCAGCTCCTCGCCCGCAAAATACTTCTCCATCAGCGCGTCGTCCTGCTCGGCAACGTGCTCGATCAGCTCGTCGTGGTATTTCTGGGCCAGTTCCTTCATATCGTCCGGAATCTCTTCCACACGGATGTCTTTGCCCAGATCATCGTAGTAGACATACGCCTTCATTTCCACCAGATCGATGAGGCCCTTGAAGGTATCCTCGGCCCCGATGGGAAGCTGGATCGGCACGGCGTTGCACTTCAGCCGTTCCTTCATCATGGTGACGACGCGATAAAAATCCGCGCCCATGATGTCCATCTTATTGACGTAGGCCATACGGGGAACTTTGTACTCGTTCGCCTGACGCCACACAGTCTCGGACTGGGGCTCAACGCCGCCCTTGGCGCAGAAAACGGTGACCGAACCGTCCAGCACGCGCAGCGAACGCTGCACCTCAACGGTAAAGTCCACGTGGCCGGGGGTGTCGATAATGTTGATGCGGTGGTTCTTCCAGAAACAGGTGGTGGCGGCGGAGGTAATGGTAATACCACGCTCCTGCTCCTGCGCCATCCAGTCCATCGTGGCGCCGCCATCGTGGGTCTCGCCCAGCTTATGGTTGATGCCGGTATAGAACAGGATACGCTCGGTCGTCGTCGTTTTGCCGGCGTCGATATGCGCCATAATACCGATATTTCTGGTAAGTTCCAACGATACTTGCCTTGCCATAAATGTCCTCCTTATTCTTTCCAGACGCCGCGCCCGCGGAAAATTCCGCCGGAGGGGCGGCGCGTAATGGGACCAACGCCCATATGGGGGGTAAGCCTCTTATGCGGCGTTGCTCCCACGGAAAATGGCGGGCCTCATGCCCAAGAGGGCAGGTATGGGCTTACCATCTGTAATGAGCGAACGCCTTGTTGGCCTCGGCCATCTTGTGCGTGTCGTCGCGCTTTTTCGCGGCGCCGCCGTTGCCGTTCACCGCGTCCAGAATCTCGCCGGCAAGGCGTTCCTTCATGGTGCGCTCGGAACGGGTGCGGGAATACGCCGTCATCCAGCGCAGACCCAAGGTCTGACGACGGTCGGGACGGACCTCGATCGGCACCTGATAGGTCGCACCGCCGACACGGCGGGCCTTAACCTCCAGCAGGGGCATAACGTTCTCCATCGCCTGCTCAAAAACCTCCAGCGGATCCTTGTCGGTTTTCTCGCGGATGATGTCAAACGCGCCGTAAACGATCTTCTGGGCCACGCCGCGCTTGCCGTCCACCATAATGTTGTTGATCAGTCTGGTGACCAGTTTGGAATTGTAAAGCGGGTCGGGCAAAACGTCACGTTTTGCAACAGAACCTCTTCTCGGCACTTTACTTCCCTCCTTCATAGATATGATATCATCGGTACTCGAAAGCGACATACTCCCGTTGGCCGCTATAGAGGCGCCCGCTTTCCTCCGGCCGGAAAGTCCGTCCGGAATCTATACGAAATGCCGCTATATAGCCGCTGTTGACATGTCAGTTTCCAGTCGTGTCCGCCGTCCGCCGGAGCGGCCGGCTATTTCCGGCTGGAATTACTTTTTGGCCGCACCGGCCTTCGGACGCTTCGCGCCGTACTTGGAACGGGCCTGCATTCTCTTGGCAACGCCCTGGGCGTCCAGAGTGCCGCGGATGATGTGGTAACGCACACCAGGCAGGTCCTTGACACGGCCGCCGCGAATCAGAACAACGCTGTGTTCCTGCAGGTTGTGGCCTTCGCCGGGGATGTAGGACGTAACCTCGATCCCGTTGGACAGACGGACACGGGCAACCTTACGCAGAGCGGAGTTCGGCTTCTTCGGGGTGGACGTTTTCACCGCGGTGCAGACGCCGCGCTTCTGGGGAGAGTTCTGGTCGATCGGAACGCGCTTTTTGGAGTTCCAGCCCTTCAGCAGAGCAGGAGCCTTCGCTTTCTTCTCCATCTCTTCCCGGCCTTTGCGCACGAGCTGATTAAAGGTTGGCAAATATAACACCTCCTGTTTATAGGATATTTATCCCTCGGGCCCTCCGGAGGAGAGCGCCGATGAATACAATAAAAACGGACGGACAGCCGATTTGCGGCGGGACAGACTCCCCCCGCAAACCGGTTGCATCACAATTATTTATATTAGCATGGGATTTCGCGGTTTGTCAAGATTTTTCCGCCTAATTCCGGGTGAATCCTGCGTTAATCCCGTGTTAAACAAACCGCATGGAAAATACAGGCCGCGCAGACGGGCGGACGGTGAAGAAAGGCCGCTTTACACGCCTTATTCCTCATCCTGCCCTGCGGTCTCCTCCGCTTCCTCCCCGGCGGGTGATTCTTCCTCATCCAGAAGGATCGGTTCATCCTCTTCGGACGATCCCTCATCCTCCTCCAGCATGCTGCGGAGAGTGGCGATATACCCGTCCTCCGGCGCGTCGGGATGGGTGTTCATGATTTCGACGTCGGTATAGGCCTGCATCCCGGTGCCGGCCGGAACCAGCTTGCCGATGATGACGTTCTCCTTCAGGCCGAGCAGCGGGTCCACCTTGCCCTTGATCGCCGCTTCGGTGAGCACACGGGTGGTCTCCTGAAAGGAGGCGGCGGACAGGAAACTGTCGGTCGCGAGAGAAGCCTTGGTGATACCCATCAGTACGGGGGCGCAGGTCGCTTCCCGCAGCTGGATCTCGCCGTTTTCAATCCGCTCGCGGACGCGGTTGTTCTCCGCGTCGAATTCCGCCCGGTCGATCATGGCGCCGGCCAGCAGGTAGGTGTCCCCGGCATCCTCCACCTTGACCTTCCGCATCATCTGACGGACGATGACCTCGACGTGCTTATCGTTGATGTCAACGCCCTGCATCCGGTAGGTGCGCTGCACTTCCTGAATCAGGTAGTTCTGTACCGCAAGCGGACCGCTGACGGCCAGAATATCGTGCGGATTGATCGAGCCCTCGGTCAGACGGTCGCCCGCGTGGACGAACTCGCCTTCCTTGACCCGGATGCGGGAGCCGAAGGGAATGACGTAAGAACGCTCGTCGATGTCGTCGCCCTCGGTCTTGGTGACCACCACAAGGCGCTTCTTCTTCTCTTCGGCAAAACGCACCACGCCGTCGATCTCGGTGATATAGGCGAGATGCTTCGGCTTGCGGGCCTCGAACAGTTCTTCCACGCGGGGAAGGCCCTGCGTGATATCCTCGCCCGAAGCGACGCCGCCGGTGTGGAAGGTACGCATCGTCAGCTGGGTGCCCGGTTCGCCGATCGACTGGGCGGCGATGATGCCGACCGCTTCGCCGACGGTCACGGGATCAATGGTCGCGAGGTTCGCGCCATAGCACTTGGCACAGACGCCGTGCTTGGCTTCGCAGGTCAGCACCGAACGAATCCGGATCCGCTCTACGCCGTAGGTTTTCACCAGCAGTTCGGCTTCCCTGTCGCCCATCATGGTGTCGCGGGACACCACAACCTCGCCGGTCTGAGGATCGACAAAGTCGTCCGCCAGATACCGCCCGACCAGACGCTCGGTGAGTGGTTCGATCATTTCCTTGCCGTCTTTGATGTCATAGACCTCGATCCCCTCGTGGGTGCCGCAGTCCCCGGAACGGATAATCACATCCTGAGCGACATCCACCAGACGGCGGGTCAGATAACCCGAGTCGGCGGTACGCAGTGCGGTATCGGCCAGACCCTTCCGCGCGCCGCGGGAGGAAATGAAGTATTCGAGAACGTTCAGTCCCTCGCGGTAGTTGGCGCGAATCGGGACCTCAATGGTACGGCCGGAGGTGTTGGCGATCAGGCCGCGCATACCGGCGAGCTGACGAATCTGCGCGATGGAACCACGGGCGCCCGAATCGGACATCATGAAAATCGGGTTATAGGGATCCATATTCTCGTTCAGGGCGTTGGTGACCTTGGTGGTGGTCTCGTTCCAGGTGTCGATCACCTTGCGATACCGTTCCTCATCACTCATCAGACCGCGGTTAAACAGCTTGGTAATGGTGTCGACGCGGCTTTCCGCCTCGGCGATCAGGTCCTTTTTCTGCGGCGGGATGGACGCATCCACCACGGCCACGGTCAGGGCGCCGCGGGTGGAGTATTTATAGCCCTGCGCCTTGATCGCGTCCAGCACGACCGAAGTATCGGCCGCGCCATGCACCTTTATGCATTTTTCAATGATCTGGGAAAGCTGTTTTTTGCCGACCTTGAAGTCAATCTCAAACTTGAAAAGATTTTCCGGGTCGGAACGATCCACAAAGCCGAGATCCTGCGGGATCGGGCGGTTGAAGATGACCCGGCCGATGGTGGTGTCCACCAGACGGCTCTGCATCCGGCCGTCGATCTCAAGGGAGCGGCGGAGCTTGATCCGGGAATGCAGCCCGATTACGCCCTCGTCGTAGGCCATCATGGCCTCGTTCTCGTCGCGGAACACCTTTCCCTCGCCCGGTTCGCCGGGCTTGTCGATGGTCAGGTAATAGGAACCAAGCACCATATCCTGAGTCGGCACCGCCACCGGACGGCCGTCGGAGGGCTTGAGCAGGTTGCCGGCGGCCAGCATCAGGAAGCGGGCCTCGGCCTGCGCTTCGGCGGACAGCGGCACATGCACAGCCATCTGGTCGCCGTCGAAGTCGGCGTTGAAGGCAGTACAGACCAACGGGTGCAGTTTGATGGCGCGGCCTTCAACCAGCACCGGCTCGAACGCCTGGATACCCAGACGGTGCAGCGTCGGCGCGCGGTTGAGCATAACCGGATGATCCTTGATGACGATTTCGAGCGCGTCCCACACCTCGGGTCGGACGCGTTCCACCATCTTGCGGGCGGACTTGATGTTGCCGGCGGCGCCGGTCTCCACCAGCCGCTTCATCACGAAGGGCTTGAACAGCTCCAGCGCCATTTCCTTCGGCAGGCCGCACTGGTACAGCTTGAGCTCCGGCCCGACGACGATAACCGAACGGCCGGAATAGTCGACGCGCTTGCCAAGCAGGTTCTGGCGGAAACGTCCCTGCTTGCCCTTGAGCATATCGGACAGGGATTTCAGCGGGCGGTTATTCGGCCCGGTAACCGGACGGCCGCGGCGGCCGTTGTCGATCAGGGCGTCCACCGCCTCCTGCAGCATCCGCTTTTCGTTGCGGACAATGATATCCGGCGCGCCCAGCTCCAGCAGCCGCTTCAGGCGGTTGTTACGGTTAATCACGCGGCGGTACAGGTCGTTGAGGTCGGAAGTCGCGAAGCGGCCGCCGTCCAGCTGTACCATCGGACGGATATCCGGCGGAATCACCGGCACAACGTCCAGAATCATCCATTCCGGGCGGTTGCCCGACAGGCGGAAAGCCTCCACCACTTCAAGCCGTTTGAGCAGGCGGGCGCGCTTCTGGCCGCTCGCCGTCTCCAGTTCCTCCTTCAGTTCGGCCGAAAGGGCCTCGAGGTCGATCTCGGCAAGGAGCTTCTTAATGTATTCCGCACCCATGCCGGCGTCGAACTCGTCCTCATATTTTTCCCGCATGTCGCGGTAATCCTTCTCGCCGAGGATCTGCTTTTTGGTCAGAGGGGTGCGGCCCGGATCCACCACGATATAGGAGGCGAAATACAGCACCTGCTCCAGCAGACGGGGCGAGATATCCAGAATCAGGCCCATGCGGGACGGGATCCCCTTGAAATACCAGATGTGGGAAACCGGGGCGGCCAGTTCGATATGGCCCATCCGCTCCCGGCGGACCTTGGCGCGGGTCACTTCGACGCCGCAGCGGTCGCAGATTTTGCCCTTGTAACGGATGCGCTTGTATTTGCCGCAGTGGCATTCCCAGTCCTTGGTCGGCCCGAAAATGCGCTCGCAGAACAGGCCGTCCCGTTCGGGCTTCAGGGTGCGGTAATTGATGGTCTCGGGCTTTTTCACCTCGCCGTACGACCACTCGCGAATCTGTTCCGGGGAGGCCAGACCAATTTTGATCGAGTCGAACACGTTAAATTCCATCATATGCTTACAGCCCTCCCGCTCTTATATTTCGTCGTCGAACGCCGGCTCTGCGTCGGAATCCTCAAAAACGGCCTCTTCCTCAAATAGGTCGTCGGACGGCTCCGCTTCCTCCACGCCGTAGCCGTCGAGGTCGCGTTCGTCGGTCACGTTCTGGAACGCATCGTCGTCCACCGTGACCATCCCGACCTCCTCGTCGTCGTCGAACGTCTGCTTGAGGTCGATCTCCTGCTTATCCTTGTTCAGCACCTTGATGTCGAGGCCAAGGGACTGCAGCTCCTTCACCAGAACCTTGAAGGATTCCGGCACGCCGGACTGCGGGACATTCTGGCCCTTCACGATCGCCTCATAGGTCTTGACGCGGCCGACCACGTCATCCGACTTGACGGTGAGGATTTCCTGCAGGGTGTAGGCCGCGCCGTAAGCCTCCAGCGCCCAAACTTCCATTTCTCCGAAGCGCTGGCCGCCGAACTGCGCCTTGCCGCCCAGCGGCTGCTGGGTGACGAGGGAGTACGGGCCGGTGGAACGGGCGTGAATCTTATCGTCAACCAGATGGTGAAGCTTGAGAAAGTACATATACCCGACGGTGACGGGGTTGTCAAAGGCCTGACCGGTACGGCCGTCGTACAGGACGGTCTTGCCGTTCGGGTTTTTACCGGCTTCCGCCAGCATTTCCTGAATATCCTGTTCGTGCGCGCCGTCGAACACCGGGGTCATGACCTTGAAGCCCAGCGCCGCGGCGGCATAGCCGAGGTGAACCTCCAGCACCTGTCCGATATTCATACGGGACGGAACGCCCAGAGGGTTCAGCACGATATCCAGCGGGGTGCCGTCCGGCAGGAAGGGCATATCCTCGCTCGGCAGGATCCGGGAAACAACGCCCTTATTGCCGTGGCGGCCGGCCATCTTGTCGCCGACGCTGATCTTACGCTTCTGCGCGATGTAGCAGCGGACCACCATGTTCACGCCGGGGGAAAGCTCATCGCAGTTCTCGCGGGTGAACACCTTCACGTCCACCACAATGCCGTACTCGCCGTGGGGCACCTTCAGGGAGGTATCCCGCACCTCGCGGGCCTTCTCGCCGAAGATGGCGCGCAGCAGGCGTTCCTCCGCCGTCAGCTCGGTTTCGCCCTTCGGGGTAACCTTGCCCACGAGGATATCGCCGGAGCGAACCTCCGCGCCGACATGGATAATGCCGCGCTCGTCAAGATCCTTCAGCGCGTCCTCGCCGACGTTCGGAATATCACGGGTGATTTCCTCCGGTCCGAGCTTGGTATCCCGGGATTCCACTTCGTATTCCTCGATGTGGATGGAGGTGAACACGTCGTCCCGCACAATCTTTTCGTTAATCAGGACGGCGTCCTCGTAGTTATAGCCTTCCCAAGTCATGAAGCCGATGAGGACGTTCTTGCCCAGAGAGATTTCGCCGTTGCAGGTGGAGGGACCGTCCGCCACCACTTCGCTCTTTTCCACATGCTGGCCGTGGGAGACCACCGGGCGCTGGTTGATGCAGGTGCCCTGGTTGGAACCCTTGAACTTAATCATGTGGTAGGTATCCAGTCCACCGTCGGAATCCCGGCGGATAATCACCCGGTCGGCAGATACCGCGGTAACGGTACCGGCGTTTCTGGCGATTACCGCCACGCCGGAATCCACCGCCGCCTTATACTCCATGCCGGTGCCGACGATCGGGGACTCGGTTTTAAGCAGCGGCACCGCCTGCCGCTGCATGTTGGAACCCATCAGCGCACGGTTGGCGTCATCGTTTTCCAGAAAGGGGATCATGGCCGTCGCGACCGAGACCATCATCTTCGGGGAAACGTCCATATAATCGATACGCTCCGGCTCGATCTCCAGAAACTCGCCACGGAAACGGGCGTTGACACGGGTGCGGGCGAAACGGCCCTGCTCGTCGAGCGGTTCGTTCGCCTGAGCGACGATGAAATCGTCCTCCACGTCGGCGGGCATATAAACAACCTCGTCGGTCACCACGCCGGTGTCCTTGTCCACTTTACGGAAGGGGGCCTCCACAAAGCCGTACTCGTTGATCCGGGCGTAGGTCGCCAGATAGGAAATCAGGCCGATGTTCGGTCCTTCCGGGGTCTCGATCGGGCACATACGGCCGTAGTGGCTGTAATGCACGTCGCGGACCTCAAATCCGGCGCGGTCACGGGACAGGCCGCCGGGCCCAAGGGCGGACAGGCGGCGCTTATGGGTCAGCTCGGCCAGCGGATTGGTCTGATCCATGAACTGGGACAGCGGCGAGGAGCCGAAGAACTCCTTGATCGCCGCGACCACCGGGCGGATGTTAATCAGCGCCTGAGGGGTAATCACATCCATATCCTGCGCCTGCAGGGTCATGCGTTCCCGGATTACCCGTTCCATCCGGGAAAAGCCGATGCGGAACTGGTTTTGGAGCAGTTCGCCCACCGACCGGATCCGGCGGTTGCCCAGATGGTCGATATCGTCGGTAGTGCCTACATCGTGCGCCAGACAGTTGAGATAGTTGATGGAAGCGAGAATATCGTCGATGATAATATGCTTCGGCACCAGCTCGTCGGCCCGCTGACGGATAGCCTCTTTCAGAGCCTCCTCGTCCTCGGCGCCCTCCAGAATCTCCCGAAGCACCGAAAAGCGCACATGCTCGCGGATACCAAGCTCTTCCACGTCAAAGTTTACGAACGCACGGATATCCACCATGCCGTTCGAGATCACCTTGACCTCGACCGAGCCGTCATGCTCCTCCACCGTAACGTAAGCGACCATAACGCCGGCGTTTTCGATTTCCACCGCCTTGGCGCGGTCGAGCAGCTCGCCGGCCTCGGCCATCACCTCGCCGGTCAGAGGATTCACCACCGGACGGCTCAGGCGGCAGCCGGCCAGCCGGTTGGAAATTCCCAGCTTTTTATTGTATTTATACCGGCCGACGCGGGAAAGATCATAACGGCGGTCGTCGAAGAACAGGCTCTCCAAATGCTGCTGGGAGTTTTCGACCGTCAGCGGCTCGCCGGGGCGGAGCTTGCGGTACACCTCGAGCAGCGCTTCCTCGGTGTTTTTGGTGATATCCTTTTCAATGGTGGCCTGAATCCGCTCGTCCTCGCCGAAGAACTCGAGCAGCTCCGCGTCCGAACCGAGGCCGAGGGCCCGCACGAACACCGTCACCGGAATCTTGCGGTTCTTATCAATCCGCACGTAAAACACGTCGGAGGAATCGGTCTCGTATTCCAGCCAGGCGCCCCGGTTCGGGATCACCGTCGCGTTATACAGCTTTTTGCCGGTGGTATCATAGCTCATGCCGTAATACACGCCGGGGGAACGAACCAACTGGGAAACAATGACGCGTTCCGCGCCGTTGATGACAAAGGTACCGCTTTCGGTCATGAGCGGGAAATCCCCCATGAACACTTCGGATTCCTTGATCTCCCCGGTTTCCTTATTCAGCAGCCGGGCCTTCACCCGCAGCGGAGCGGCATAGGTCACGTCCCGCTCTTTGCACTGCTCCACCGTATATTTCGGCGTATCGTCCAGGCGATAGTCCACGAACTCGAGAACCAGCTTCCCGGTATAGTCCTGTACCGCGGCGACATCCTGGAAAACTTCCCGGAGTCCCTCGTCCAGAAACCACTGGTACGAGTTCTTCTGAACCTCGATCAGGTTCGGCATGTCCAAAACCTCGTTGATCTTCGAGAAGCTCATGCGGGTGTTGTTCCCCAGCTTCACCGGTTTGACATTCGCCATAGGCTCGATCACTCCTGTTTTTATATTTCTAGAATCGTTTCGGTCGTACCATTTTCCGTATCGGGGGGACGGGCACCCGGATGCAAAGCCGGGCGTCCTCCGTTTCCGAACGAACGGCCGTCTGCCGCCGGCCGGGACGCGGCCGTCAAATTTCTTGCACAAAAGGCTTGAAACTTTCAGCAGACTGTGCTATACTTTTCTCAGTCATGGGGATACCTTTCCATGATTGTGCAGTATACTATAATACACGGATATTCTTTGGTTGTCAATTGCATTTTGCAAATTGGCGACTTTTTTTCTGCTTTTTTTGGAATTCGGACGATTTTTGAATTTCCTGCTGCGAATCGATGGTTTCGGGCAGGGGATGATCCGGTGAGGAAACGCCCGGAGGCGTTGTTCCTTTGGGCCTTTTCCGTGCGTCAAAACAACTCTCTTTCTCCGGACAGTATGGACGGCGGCCGACGGATTAATCGTACAAATCCTCCGCCGTCTTCCCTTTTTGTCCCGGAGTCCGGCCTCCGGCTTGCCCGATGATGAAAAGCCCCGGAACGTTCCATGCGTTCCGGGGCTTTCGATTGGATTAATACCGCTCCAGATAGCGGTCGATTTCCCACTGAGTGACACGAATCTTGTACTCGTTCCACTCCTCGCTTTTATGTTCGACATACTTATCAAAAATATGCTTGCCGAGAGTCTCCCGTATCAGCGCGTCCTTCTTCATCGCCCGTACCGCGTCCTTGAGGTTGGAGGGCAGGTTTTCAATCCCCTTCTCCTCCCGCTCATCCTCCGACAGCTCGAAAATATTGGCGTCGGTGGAATGGGGCGGCGTCAGTCCGCGGCGAATACCGTCCAATCCGGCGGCAAGACAGAGGGCCAGGGTAAGATACGGGTTGGCCGACGGATCGGGGTTTCGCAGCTCGATGCGGGTGCCCATCCCGCGGGAAGCGGGAACCCGGACCAGCGGACTGCGGTTGCTGGCCGACCAGGCGATATACACCGGCGCTTCATAACCGGATACCAGCCGTTTATAGGAGTTGACCAGCGGGTTGGTGACCGCGGTCATCCCCCGGGCGTGTTCAAGGATACCCGCAATGAAACTGTAGGCGGTTTTGCTCAGCCCCAGCGCGTCGTCCGGGTCGCAGAACGCGTTTTTGCCGTCCTTCATCAGGGACATATTGACATGCATGCCGCTGCCCGCCACGCCGTAAATGGGCTTAGGCATAAAGGTGGCATACATATTGTGCTGATGGGCGATCGTTTTGACCGCCAGCTTAAAGGTCACAATATTGTCGGCCGCCGACAGCGCGTCGGCATACTTGAAGTCGATCTCGTGCTGTCCGTTGGCTACCTCATGATGGGAGGCCTCGATCTCAAACCCCATTTCCTCCAGCGTCAGGCACATATCCCGGCGGGCGTGCTCACCCAGATCGGTCGGGCCAAGCTCAAAATAAGCGCCGCGGTCCTGAGTCCGGGTCGTCGGATGGCCGTCCTCGTCGTTGCTGAAGAGGAAAAATTCGCATTCGGGACCAACGTTGAAATCGCTGAACCCCATCTCCTCCGCCTCACGGAGCACCTGTTTGAGCAAACCCCGGGGGTCCCCCTCAAAAGGCGTGCCGTCCGGCTTGTATACGTCGCAGATCAGACGGGCCGCTTTGCAGCTATCGTCGTACCAGGGGAAAATCAGGAAGGTATCCAGATCGGGATACAGATACATATCCGATTCTTCAATCCGGACGAAGCCCTCGATGGAGGAACCGTCAAACATACACTTGTTATCCAGCGCTTTCTGAAGCTGGCTCGCGGTAATCGCGATATTTTTGAACGCGCCGAAAATGTCGGTAAACTGCAGCCGGATAAATCGTACGTTTTCCTCCCGTACAATGCGGATGATGTCCTCTGGCGTATATTTTGCCATCGATGGTCCCCCTCGTTCCCCATATTTTCTATACCTTTTATTCATCCCGCCATACGGCTGACCCTTTCACAAAAGAGTTCCGGCCGTATGACAGGTTTATTACCGCATTATCGCACCCGGAAGCCGCGCTTGTCAAGCGCAGACGGGAAAATACCGGAAAAATGGGCGGAGCCGGTTTCCGGAATCCGGTCCGATTGCGTTTGAGAAAGGGAATATTGCGGCCGATACGCCCATACCCATAAAAAAGGACGGTACGGCGGCCCTTCTTTCCGTATATCTCATACCGCTCATACCGCTTTTTATTTTCGGTTCGTATCGTTCACACCGCCGTTTTTCTCCAAAAGCGCTCCAAAAGCGCGCCCTCTCGCATTGACAGCCGACAGCAAACGCGGTATGATAAGCATTCCGACCGTACCGTGCTTGCGGATTTCGGCCGATCCAAAATCCTTCGGCTCCGCGCGGGCCGGAATCCGGAAAGGGTTTGATGGTGTATGGAAATCGTTACCCTTCTGCTCATCGCTGCAGGCCTGTCCATGGACGCGTTCGCCGTATCGGTGAGCAACGGCATGGTGATGTGCCACACCAAAATGCGCCGCATTTTGAAAATCGCAGGCAGCTTCGGCCTGTTTCAGGGGCTTATGCCGCTGATCGGCTACACCGTAGCCAATACCTTTGCGGATAAGATTCAGGCGGTGGATCACTGGATTGCGTTTATCCTGCTCGCCTTCGTCGGCGGCAAAATGCTGTGGGAAGCGTTCCGCGGCGGGGATGAGGAACTGCCGCACGGCGACCCCTGCTCCTGGAAAAACCTGCTGGTGATGTCGATCGCCACCAGCATCGACGCGCTGGCCGTCGGCGCCTCCTTCGCGGTGATGCCGCGGGAGGGCTTGCTCGCCCCCTCGTTCGGTTATCTTCTCTGCTGCGGGATCATTGCGGCAGTCACTTTCCTGCTGTGTATTATCGGCGTGGTCGTCGGCTGCCGGTTTGGGGATCGGTTTGGAAAGAAAGCAGAAATCATCGGCGGGCTGGTGCTGATTGCCATCGGGCTGAAAATCCTGTTGGAGCATACGGTATTCGCAGGCTGAGCCGGTAAATCTGTTCACTGTTGAAACGACAAAGAAGGAAGAGAAAGCCGGACGGCCCTCTCTTCCTTCTTTACTTTATCGGTTCCCGGGGAACTTGCCGCGCCGGAACACTTCACGAAACTGCTCGGACAGCACGCCGTACTCGTGCTTTTCCAGAATATAAGCATGACCGCGGGCGCCCATTGCCTCCCGCTCTTCTGCCGGAGTTCCCGCCAGCTTAACGGCAGCCTCAGCGATGGCATGGCTGTCCTCCGGCGGGATGGAAACGCCACAGCCGGCGTCGGCCACCATATCGTTGCCGGCTTCAATAGCGAAGATTACCGGTTTTCCAGCCATCATATAATCCATCAGCTTATTGGGACTCACCCCAAACCGGAAAAGCGGCTGACGCTGTAATCCGACATACAGCGCGTCAAACTGAGCAAGAAGAGCGGGTACGTCGTCCTTCGCAACGGCAGGCAGCGCCTCTACATTTTCCTGTAACCCCAGCTCTTTAATTTTTCGGCAGAGACGCTCCCGTTCCGGTCCCCGCCCAACCAGAATCAGCTTAATCTTTTTGCCCTCTAGTTCTTTGCCGGCTTCCACATAGCTGTCCAGGGCATTGGCTAAACCGTGTGCGCCGGCATATCCGATCAAGAACCAGCCTTCTTCATGGTATTGCCGGAGCTTTTCGTGATAAGGCGCGGATTCCGGTTCCGCCGGCTGTTCCCAGTCCTCCCGGTTGATGCCGTTCGGAATGCAGACAAACTTGTCCGGGTTCATTCCGTGCTCCACCATATGCTCCTTTGCGCAGGGAAGCAGGGAAACCACATAGTCGCTGTGCCTGTAGCAGGCGTTTTCCGCGATCTGCATCCCGACGATAAAGGGATGGTATTTGCTCATCCCGCCCAGCTCCATGGGGCTGAGCGGCCAGAGATCATGCACCTCATAAATCAGCTGCGCGCCGTACTTCTTGGCAATATGCCGGGCCGGATAAATATCCAGCGGATAGGTGGAGGAAGCGATCACCACATCGGGCTTTCCGGTTTTCAGGATTTCCTTTTCATAACGAACCACACCCCGCAGGAAGGAAAGAATATTTTTGATCCGCCCCAGCCCGTTCCCCTCATACTGCGGCCCTTTGATCCAGAAATACCGAATACCGTCAATCATTTCTTCCATCGTTTTTTTGCCCTGCATATCCGGGTTTTGGCCGCGCAGGTGCGCGAAGGAGCTGGCCACCATCGTGACCGTATCGCCCGCCCGCACCCAGCGGCGGGCCATATAATAGGGACGGTACTCCATCCCGTGGCGGTCGGAACCGGCATAATGCTCCAAATACACGATGTTCATCCGAACGATCCTTTCTGTTTTCGCCTTTCGGCTTGAGACGGCTTCCCCTGCGCGCCGTCCCCGCACATAGAGTATGTACGGCAGCGGCCCGGCTGAAACCGGACTTATCGGGATTGGTTCTTTTGTGATGAAAAAAGCCCCCGCGTTCCGGGCGGAACACAGGGGGCTTTTGGAAAGCAGAGGAAAACGCCAGCCTTTTCCGCGTATCTCCTTGCAGAGAAAAAGCCATGTCCCGGAGGACCGGATTATCTCTTGGAGAACTGGGGCGCGCGGCGGGCGGCCTTCAAGCCGTACTTCTTGCGTTCCTTCATTCTCGGGTCGCGGGTCAGGAAGCCGGCCTTCTTCAGCGCCGGGCGGAGCTCCTCCCCGTTATACTGCAGCAGAGCGCGGGCAATACCGTGACGGATCGCGCCGGCCTGACCGGTCACGCCGCCGCCGGCAACGCGGCATTCGATGTCGAACTTCTCGGTCGTGCCGGTGAGATTCAGAGGCTGACGGACGATCAGCTTCAGGGTCTCGAGACCGAAATAATCGTCGATCCCGCGGCCGTTAATGGTGATGGAGCCGGTGCCGGCATACAGGCGGACGCGGGCCACCGAACTCTTTCTTCTGCCGGTGCCGTAAAAATAAGGTCTGGTATTGTAATCCATCTAAAGCAGCCTCCTTCCTTAAAACTCGTATACTTCGGGCTTCTGCGCGGCATGAGCGTGCTCGGCGCCGGCATAAACGCGAAGGCGGGTGCACGCGGCGCGGCCGATGGTGTTGCTCGGGATCATGCCGGTCACGGCAAGCTCCATCGCTTTTTCCGGACGCTGCGCCATGAGGGTGGCGTACTTGACTTCCTTCAGGCCGCCAACCCAGCCGGTATGGCGGTACCATTTCTTCTGCTCCAGCTTGTTCCCGGTCAGGACCGCCTTGGCGCAGTTGAGAATGATTACATGATCGCCGCAATCCACATGCGGGGTGAACGTAGGCTTGTGCTTACCGCGCAGCAGAGCGGCGGCCTGAGCGGCGACGCGGCCCAGGGGCTTGCCGGCGGCGTCGATGATATACCACTTGCGGGTGACTTCGCCCGCTTTTGCCATATACGTGGACATCGCTTTACCTCCTGTATTCCCTATTTTATAAGATTTTGTCGCTTCCGCGCTTCTGCGCGCTTCCACGGCTTTCACGCAAGGCTTTTTCCGCCTGTGTGTTTTTAACGCGAGCCTGATAATACCACATTCGAAAACCGGCTGTCAACAGGCAAAACCCGGATTTTTTAATTTACAGCCCCCTCTCGCTCGTTTTCTCTCGTTATTACGCGTTTTTGCTCTGTTTCTCATTCTTCATTTCATTTTTCTTTTTGAAAGATCAACGTTGCGTAGAACGGGATTTCTTTATATAATGGGAATTGAACAAAGGGGGATTTGCCATGTCCGACCCACTGCAGGAACTGCTTGCGCCGACGCGCGCGGCGGTTCAGCGCTATCAAATGATCCAGCCCGGCGACCATATCGCGGTCGGGGTATCCGGCGGAAAGGACAGCGTCCTTCTTCTCGCCCTGCTCGCCCGTCTCCGCCGGTTTTATCCCGCGCCCTTCTCCCTCACCGCCCTCACTCTCGACCCCTGCTTCGGCGGAGAGGAAACCGATTATTCCGCGCTGACCGCCCTGTGCGACAGTCTGGAGATCCCCCATCTTATCCGCCGCACCCGGTTGTGGGAGGTGGTTTTCGACCAGCGGAAGGAGCCGAATCCCTGCAGCCTCTGCGCCCGGATGCGGCGGGGCGGCCTTCACCGGCTGGCGGGAGAGGCGGGCTGCAATGTCGTCGCCCTCGGCCATCATCGGGACGACGCGGCCGAAACCCTGCTGATGAACCTGTTCGCGGGCGGGACGGTCGCCTGCTTTTCCCCCAAATCCTACCTGTCCCGCCGGGGACTGTGGATGATCCGGCCCCTGATCTTCCTTTCGGAAGCGGAGATTACCGCCGCCGTGCGGAAGGCGGCGCTGCCGGTGGTGAAATCCCGCTGTCCCGCCGACGGCAGCACCCACCGCCAGCAGACCAAGGAACGGCTCGCCGCCCTTTCCGCAGAGTACGGCCCCTTGGCCGACCGCCTGACCGGCGCGCTTCAAAAGGGCGGAATCAACGGCTGGTAGGCCTAAAAAGCGGGGGGAAGCCCTTCTATCTGGATAATAAGTGATTAAATATACAAATGGTATATAAGCAGCCTGCGCCGCCGGGCTCAGAAATCAACGAACCGGAAGCTCCGCCCGTCCGCGCCGCCTGCTTGCTCTCTGTCCGCGTGATTTTCTCCCATGGACCAGACCCGCTGTCCCAGTCCGCCTTTCGATTTCATTGACGATAAAGGAGGAAGCGTATGAACCAGACGGCAATCGTCTCCCTGCGGATGGAACGCCAGTTTCTGTCCCGACGGGCCAACCAAGAGGAATACCGGGAACTCTACCGCGATATGCAGCCGGGACAGAACGTTTACTGGAACGGCTTCGGTGACCCGCCGTCCCTTACCTTCCGCGCGGATTTCAACGATATCGAATTCAACCGTGCGCGGCAGGCAAAACGGGAACTGGTAAAAGGCCGGTTCGCGGGCGGCAACCTCGGCTGGATCGTTCCTGAGGACCTGGAGCTGTTCGCCGCCCTTTACCGCAAGCCGCTGACCAGCCCGAACGAGACCCAGCTCCGCATCCTCGGCCTGATCGAGCGGGAGGGACCGCTGAACATTCAGCGGATCAAGGAGGAGACCGGTCTGCTGGTGAAGGCGATCACTCCGGCGCTCCACCGGCTGCAGGAAGCCTTCCTTGTTTACGAGGACCAATACGACGGGGAATGGGACCGGGGCTGGTATCTGTTTCCCGAAATGTTTCCGGCGGTTGATCCCGAAAAATACACAAGACGGGACGCGCTCAGGATCGTCCTGCTCCGCTTCGCCCGCCGGCAGGTCCTGTTCGATCCGGTCATGGCCAAATCCTTTTACCGTCTGCCGGAAAAGGAAATCCGGGCCGCCGCCGAGGAGCTTGCCGCCGAGGGAGCGCTGACGGAAACGGAGTCGGGTTTCCTGCTCCCGTCCGACGCAGAGCTGCTGAAGAAGTATGCTTCCAAACCGCCGCGCTCCGTATACGCCATCCACCGCAACGACTTTCTTTATAAATCCGGCGAGCCCGCCCTGAAGGAAAAATTTCGTCCGTTGTATGAGCGTCTCGGCTACGACCATGAGCCGCTGCAGTACTTGTTGATCGACGGCGAGTTTCACGGCGCTTCGGTCGGCCGTTTCCGCAACGGGCCGTACGACCTGAACGACGTGGTCTGCGATCTGCCGGACGCGGACGCGAGAAAGGAAGAAATTCTCCGGGCGGTGGAAGCGGTGAATTTCGGCAGACGGCCGGAACGGTTCATGGGGAACGCTTTATAATCCCCTTTTCCATCCGCCCGACGCGGCGCCTTTCCCGAACGACAAAAAACAGCGCTCTCCCGCGTACCGGGGGAGCGCTGCCGATATTCGCTGCCGGAAAACGATTTCTCCGGCGGCTTTTATTCAAACGGCATACCTTCCACATAATATTCCATAAACTGCGGATTGGCAGCAAGCTCCACCGTCTCGGCCCCGCGCGCGAAGGCGGCGGTTTCCGCCGGGAACGCGCGGTTCTGTAACAGCATCCCCGCCCCGGTGACGGCGGCATTCCCGATCGCCTGCGCCTTTCCGCACAGCTCGGGCGGGATCAAGCCGATCGCACCGGCGTTTTCCAGCCGGATATGCCGTCCAAATCCGCCCGCAACCAGCAGGCGGTCCACCCGCTCCGCCGTCAGCCCGGCATGGGCGAGCAGCGTCTTCATCCCGGCACAGACCGCGCTTTTCGCCAACTGCACCTGCCGGATATCCTCCTGCGTGAGAAAAACGGCCGTCCCGCTGTTCTCCTGTCCGGTCAGCCGGACCGCCGGCCCGTCGTCCAGCTCGGTCACCCGTTCCGTAAAGGGGTGGTCCTCCTTCTGGATGGCGCCGGTTTCGTCTATCACGCCGGCTTCCAGCAGCACGGCCACCGCGTCGATCAGGCCCGAGCCGCAGATTCCCACCGGCTCCGCGTTTCCAATGGTGGAGCAGACAATCTCCCCGTCCCGCAGGGAAACCCCGTCCACCGCGCCCCGCACGGCGTTCACCCCCATGCGGATGCCCGCACCCTCAAACGCGGGGCCCGCGGCGGTGGAACAGCAGAGCAGGACACCGCCCACATGCAGCGCCATCTCGCCGTTGGTGCCGATATCCACGAGCAGGGTAACGCCGGGCTGGGAAAGCACCCCGCCCGCCAGCACCGCACAGGTAATGTCCGCCCCCACAAAGGCCGACATACAGCGGGGCAGGAACACCGGCGTTTCCCCCAGACAGGCGATCCCCAGCGACGAAGCCGGAAGCGTCTCCCCAAACGGCCGGGTCAGCGTAAAGGGGGAGTGAGACAGCGGTTCGGGAGATTCGCGGGCCAGCAGATACAGCATCGCCGTGTTGCCGGTTACGACGGCCGAACCGACTGCCGCCGTCTCCACCCCGCAGCGGGCGCACAGGGCGCGGAGCATGCCGTCCACCGCCCGGGATACCGCCCGGGCCAGCGCCTCGCCTTCCCCGTCCACCGCTTTACCGATGCGGGAAATTACGTCCGCCCCGAAAACGGACTGCGGATTCTTTCCGCAGAGCGCGCCGAGCGGCTCCCGCTCCCCCAGCCGGAAAAGCTGAACCACCAGCGTGGTGGTGCCGATATCCACCGCCGCGCCATAGCCGTCGGCGGGCGGGTCGAGCGGGTAATCCGGCGCGTCGCCGCCCGCCTCGATCACCGCCATGGCGGCGAATTCCGGCACGGAAATACGGGCCTCCCCCTCCACCGTGGTCAGACAGGCCAGACGGACGCCGCTTTCCCGCTCTTCTTCGGTCAGACTCTCCCGTTCCGCCTGCGTCAGGGGGGACAGCGCGCCCCGGGCAGCCACCCGGCACTGGCGGCAGGTTCCCCGCCCGCCGCAGGGCAGGTCCAGCGAAACATGGTGCAGGCCGAGAAGATCCGCGATCCGCACCGGGCCGTCAAACGGCACGGTCCGGGTCGTTCCGCCGGATTCGATGGTAATAACCGCCGCCCGCGCCGTCCCTTCCGTATTCTCCGTCACGCGCGTTCCCCTCCGTTGTAGAAAATGGCGCTGAAATAGGTCACGGTATTGGGGCCGTTGATATACTTCATGCCCCCCATGGCCGCCGCCTCGGATACCGGAATGCCGTACGCCTCCAAAGAAGCGAGCGCCTCCCCCGGATACCGGCAGGGCTGGTCGTCCTCTTTCGCGCATCGTTCACACATCCGGCAGCCTCCGGCCGAAAGCAGGAGGGAATCCGCCGGGAGCCGCGGCATCAGTTCGGCCTTTATCTCGCGGGTAATCCGGTTATGCCGCGCGCCCGCCTCCAGCATTCCCTCAATGTCGAAGGAATCCTCGATATCCGATACCGTTTGGAAAAGCAGGCACCGTTCATACCCCTTTGCCCGGACGATCAGCTCGTCGATATCCCCCACGTTCGGCGGGCAGATCCAGCATTTGCCGTATTTCCCGCAGGAATTCGCCTTGCACGCGTCGCGAAACTCCCGGCGGAAGGGCATGGCCGCCACCTCCAGCACCGCCGACTTGAACGCGCCGTGCCGCCGGAGCGTCTCCCGCATTTCGTTTTCCGAGATCATGGACTTCATGGCGTTTTCCATCCTTTTCGTCCCCACTGTTCCGTTTTAAAATCCCGTATCCGGACAACCCCCCGCCCGGCCGGCGATCGGGCTCCCGCCCCGGTATTATTTTTCATTATACGGCATCCGCAGGGGAATAGCTGGTGCTTTTTTGTAGATTTTTGTATAATTTTACGGTCTGCCTGCGCGGGATTCCGCTTTTTCCCGGAAATCTCTCTGGAAAAAGAAAGATTTGTGGTTTTCCCGGATTTTCGTTATAATTCAGGAAAAGAAAGCGGGAAAGCGGGAAAACGGAGAACCGCGCTTTGGTCCCCTTCCGGTTTTTTCGCCCTTTTTCTGTCTTTGCGCTTCACGCTGGTTTTCCCGCCTGTCGGAAACACCACAAAATTGTACAAAAAGATGCCTGAAATTACAAGGAATCCCGTCCGGCGGATGCTATAATGCAGAGGAAGCGGCGGACAGCCGTGCTTTTTCGTTTGTCCGTTTGGCCATGCGGCCCGCTCCTGCCGTTCCGGCCCGCCGGCGGTTTCCGGGGCGGAGAAACAGCCCGGACTGCCTTTCGGCTGCCGTCTCTGTCCTCCCTCCGCCTTTTCGGATTACCGCAGGAAGGAGCGACTTTATGTCCAAATTCAACGACGCGATCGCCCGGTTCAACCTGAAGCTGGCGATCGAATGCGCCGACGCCTTTGCCGGCTCCACCGGCCTGCCCTGCACGGTATCCGACCTGGAAGGGAAGGTGCTGCACGAAAACGGCTACGGCTGCGCCTCCTGTGAGCTGTGCGGCATCGTCCGCGGGCCAAACGATGCGAAGCGCGCCTGCCGGGACGCCCACCAATATGGAATGCGGCAGGCCGAGCGGTTCGGCGGAAAATACATCTACTTCTGCCCGATGGGGCTCACCTGCTTCGTTTCCCCCATCATGGGGGAAAGCGTCGGCCTCGCCAAGGTAACGGTCGGCCCTTTTCTGATGGTGGAACGGGATGATTACGTCAACATCGATCTGAAGGAAAACGCCCGGCTGGACGGGGACGCGCTCGCCCGCGCGTCCGCTGTGCTGGAACGTCTCCCCTCCCTCAGCCCGGAACGGGTCAATCCCCTTTCCTCCCTGCTGTTCATGGCGGTCGGCTTTCTGAACAACGTTGCCATCGGAAACAAAATGCTGGAGACGCAGGGCTCCGACGCCATTCAGGGACAGATCAGCGACTACATCGCCCAGCTCAAGCTGGAAAATCCTCAGGCTCCTCCCCGCTATCCGCTGGAAAAGGAACACGCCCTGCTGCAAAGCATCACCAACTCGGACAAAGCGGAGGCGCAGCGTCTGCTTAACGAGCTGCTCGGCCACATCTTTTTTGCCTCAGGCGGGGAATTCCAAAAGATCAAATCCCGGGTGTACGAACTGCTGGTGCTGATTTCCCGCGCGTCCATCGACGGCGGCGGCGATCCGGAATACGCGTTCGAGCAGACCCACCGATATTTGAAGCAGATCACCGCGATCGACAGTCTGGACGACCTGTGCTTCTGGCTGACCGACGCGCTGAACAAATTTACCGATCTCGCTTTCCGCTACGCCGACGTCAAGCATGTGGATGTGATCCATAAAACGGTGCAGTATGTGCGGAAGAACTATTCCAAAAAAATCACGCTGGAGGAAGTCGCTTCCTCCGTCTACCTTTCCCCCTCCTATTTCAGCAAGGTGTTCAAGCAGGAAATGGGATCCAACTTCAACACCTACCTGAATACGGTGCGGATCGAAAAGGGAAAGGAACTTCTGCTGAACGGAAATCTTCGGCTGGTGGACATCGCCTATGCCGTCGGCTTTGAGGATCAGAGCTATTTCACCAAGGTATTTAAGAAATTGACCGGCGTTGCGCCGTGTAAATTTAAGGAATCCAAAGGCAGACAAAAGCACTCCGCAGGAAAAAACGAACGATGAACCGGGAAGGGATGGAACACACATGAGCATTCTGAATGAAATCAGCGAAAATCTCCAGAAGGGCAAGGCCAAGGTTGTGAAGGAACTGGTACAGCAGGCGATCGACGAAGGCATTCCCGCGAAGGAAATCCTGTCCGACGGCCTGCTCAGCGGCATGGACATTATCGGCGAAAAATTCAAGAACAACGAGGTCTTTGTCCCCGAGGTTCTGGTGGCGGCCCGCGCCATGAACATGGGCGCCGCGCTCCTCAAGCCCCTGCTGGCCGAAGAGGGGAACGAGGCGGTCGGCAAAGTCTGCCTCGGCACCGTCAAGGGCGACATGCACGATATCGGCAAGAATCTGGTTAAGATGATGATGGAAGGCAAGGGCCTTGAAGTCGTGGATCTTGGCACCGATGTCGCTCCGGAGAAATATGTCGAAACCGCCATCAGCGAGAACTGTCAGATCATCGCCTGCTCCGCCCTGCTGACTACCACCATGTCCGTGATGAAGGACGTTGTGGAGGCCGCCGAAAAGGCCGGCATCCGGGACAAGGTGAAGATCATGGTGGGCGGCGCGCCGGTCACCGATTCGTTTTGTCAGCAGATCGGCGCCGACCGCTATACCGCGGACGCCGCTTCGGCCGCCGACGTGGCCGTCGAACTCTGCAAGGGCGCATAAATCCGAAAAATACGAACGTTATCAAACGGAGATCGTTGGTAAGGACGGCATGGCCAGACGGCTGTGCCGTCCTTTCGTTTATCAAAGTTCCCGCTGTCCGAAAGAACCGAACGGCGGCTTCCTGTCAAGGAAGCCGCCGTTCTTTGAGACGGACGAAGCAAACGGTATTGTCAATGAACCGAAAAGGCGGCCTCTGTCAAGAAAAACGACAGGCATGGTCTTCCATCCGATCAGACAGGCTGTAAATAAACGATGAAGACCGACCGGCTTCCAAATTCACTAATTATAATATTACAAATCCAGATCGGGCGGTTCATCCAGGGTTTCCGAAACGTATTTCCCATTCTTTTTCCGCTGCCGTACGCATTCGGTGAGCAGGTATTCGATCTGTCCGTTCAGGGAACGGAAATCGTCCTCCGCCCAGGCGGCAAGCTGTTCGTACAGGCGGGCGGAAATGCGAAGGGGAATCTGCTTTTTCCCGCTGCGTTCCGTCATATCAGTACAGGCTGCCGGAATTGACGATAGGCTGCGCGTCCTTGTTGCCGCACAGGACGACCAACAGGTTGGATACCATCGCCGCCTTCCGTTCTTCATCCAGATCGACCATGCCGCCCTCGTTCAGCTTCTGCAATGCCATTTCCACCATGCCCACCGCGCCGTCTACGATCATTTTGCGCGCGTCCACCACAGCCGACGCCTGCTGCCGCTGGAGCATCACAGCGGCGATTTCCTGTGCATAGGCGAGATAGGTAATCCGGGCCTCCACGATTTCCAGACCGGCGTCCTTCACACGGGACTGGATCTCGTCGCGTATCCGTTTCGCCACCACTTCACTGGATCCGCGCAGGGAACCCTCGTCCGGCTCCCCGTCACCGGTAGTATCCACATTCTGCGCCACATCGTACGGATACAGGCGCACAATGTTCCGCAGGGCTGCGTCGCATTGCAGAGACAGAAACTCCTTATAGTTATCCACATTGAAAACCGCTTTCGCCGTATCCGACACCCGCCAAATCACCGCAATTCCAATTTCCACCGGATTGCCCAGACAGTCGTTGATTTTCTGCTTGTTGTTGTTCAGGGTCATCACCTTGAGGGAAATTTTCTTACTGACGGCGGACGAATACATCCCCGCGGCGGAAAGCGCCAGCTGCGCAGGGGAACCGGCTGCGCCGGAATCCACGTCCCCGCTCTGCCGCAGGGCGGTTTTCGCGGCGGGATTCACCGCCGCGACAAAGGGATTGACAAAATAGAATCCCTCTCCCTTGAGCGTGCCGATATACCGTCCAAACAGGGTCAGCACCAGCGCCTCCTGCGGTTTCAGAACACGCAGCCCCATCGCCGGAATCCAGCCGAGGCCCATCCATACGGCGCCGGCAACCAGCAGTGCCACGCCCACGCCGCTTTCCACATAGATACAGCCCATCACAAAAACGAATACCGACGCCAGATACAGCAGAATTATCAGAATCAGAACCGCTATACCGTTTTTGGCCTTCAGCCATTTTTCTTCCATAAGAACGCCCTCCCCTTATATTGTTATGATATCATAATAATATCATTTTATGTTTTTGTCAATAAGAATAACGTGTAAAAAACATCCACGGGATTGGAAAGAACCCCTCGTCGGCCACCCGGCGGGCCGACGCCTTGCTTCGCAGGGACAGACTTCTTTCCATTCTATTTACACTGTCTGCTGCGCGCGGCGCATCTGCCCGTGTAAAAAAACATCCACGGGGCGATAGATAATAAGAAAATTTTTCCAATTCCTGTTTACTTTAGAGAACAAATGTTCTATACTGGAGAGGAACCCAGAAAGAAAACGGCAAAAAAAGAAGAAAGGATGGTATCATGAACAGACAAACCTATCCCAACCTGCGGGCAGAGATGGCCCGGAGGCGGATTACCAACGAACAGGTAGCGGAAGCCGTTCAGGTCAGCCCGGGCACTTTGTCCGCCAAGCTAAACAATCCCTACCGGCTGCTGTTCCGGGAAGCGGCGGCGATCCGCGACTGCTTTTTCCCAGAAATGACGCTGGACTATCTTTTCGGGCCGGGGAAGGGCGGACCGGACGGGGAGGAACCACAACGGCAAACTCCCCGCCGAAACAGGGAAAAGCCATAACGGGGGACGCTTATCCGCGTCCCCCGTTATGGCACCGCCGTTTTACAGGCAAACGGCTTTTCACTGTTTTTGATTTAACGATTTCCTTCCCCTTCCTGAACGATCTGTTCCAGAACGGCGATCAGGTCATGAAGATTTTCCAGACGGACGTTGCGGGATAAGATTTCATTTTTCAAATCCACCGACAGGGATTCAAATTGCGTTTGCAGCCTGGGGCTGACATACGACGACATGCCACCACCTCCCATCTCTCCGCTAGTCTGCGCTGCGGAGGGCGGGATTATCCGACGGACGGCGGCTGAAAGAAAAGTCGCCGTCCGGGCACGCGGCGGGCCGTCAGGACGGACAAGCCGGTTCCTGCTTTCCAAATACGCCAAGGCCATACAGCATCAGATTCTCCGCCATTTGGGCGATTTCCTGCGCGGAAGCGGTCATTCCGTCGTCCAACCATTTTCTGAGCAGACCGATGCATCCCGCGCTGGCAAAGGCGTAGTAATAATCCACCTGCCGAGGTGTCACGCCCGGATAGTGCTTCAGATAGGTTTCCATGCACCGTTCCCGCCCCGTATTAATCAGCCGGAGGAGAAATCCCTTGTCCCCGTGATCGCTCAGGGTAACGGTACACAGATCGGAGTTGTCTTTCAGGCACTGGAAAATTTCCGTGCTGATTTCCACCGGGTTGAAAGGCCTGTCCTCGTCGTCCAGCAAAGGGGTAAGCGCTTTTTCGAATTCCGCCATCATCTCGTCCTCGATCTTCCGCAGAAGGTCGTACACATCGGTATAGTGGGCGTAAAAGGTTCCCCGGTTGATCCCCGCGGTTTCACAGAGCTCCTTGACAGAGATGCTCTGCATCGGTTTCTGCTTCAGCAGTTCCATAAACGCCCGGCGGAGCAGAAGGCGCGTCACACGGGTACGGTGATCTCCGCGGTCCGGACGATCATTTGTAACTTTTTTCATAACACGCTCTCCTTTTCAACAGTTTGTGTCGGTTTTGTTGAATATCCTTCATTTCCGCAAAACCTGTTCCTTGTTCCGCCCTCTTATGGTTAGTATACTATAGGGGAACAGGCAAATCAACAAACGGACTGTGAACGAGTAAACAACGGAATGACCGAACAATGAAACGACTGTAAAAGGAAAAGAGGCGTTGTCCTGTGAAAAAAGTATATATTGTTACCGGCGGGGCCGGTCATCTGGGAAGCACCCTCCTGCGGAAGCTGGAAAAAAGCGGCCGGGAGGTACGGGCTCTCCTGCTCCCGCAGGAACAGCCGCCGGAATTTGCCCGGGGAAGGGGCGGCCGTATCGTCTTCGTTCGGGGGGATGTTCGGGACGCCGACTCCCTTCGGCCGCTGTTTTCCGGCGCGGAGGGGGCGGAAGAGCAGGAATTTCTTGTGTTTCACACCGCCGGAATCGTGGATATCAGCGGGGAAATCACCCCCGCCATGACGGCGGTTAACGTAGGCGGAACAAAAAATGTGATCGCGCTCTGCCGGGAGCAGGCGCACTGCCGGCTGGTTTATGTCAGCTCGGTCCATGCCATTCCCGAAAAGGGGCACCGGCAGGTGTTGGAAGAGGTGCGCCGCTTTTCCCCCGATCAGGTAGTGGGCGGTTATGCCAAGACCAAGGCCGAGGCCACTCAGGCGGTGCTGGACGCGGCGGCCGACGGACTGGACGCGGTGGTGGTTCATCCCTCCGGCATTCTGGGACCGTACGATTCCTCCCGCAACCATCTGGTCCAGATGGTGAGCGATTATCTCCGGGGAAAGCTGCCGGCCTGCGTGAACGGCGGCTATGATTTCGTGGACGTCCGGGACGTGGCGGACGGCTGCCTCGCCGCCGCCGAACGGGGCCGGTCGGGGGAATGCTATATCCTCTCCAACCGGCATTACGAGGTGAAGGATGTGCTTGAGATGGTTCGGGATGTGCAGGGCGGCCGCCGTCTGCCGGTGCTGCCTATGTGGATGGCGCGGGCCGCCGCTCCGCTGATGGCGGGAATCGCCCGCCGGAGAAAACAGCGGCCGCTTTATACCCGGTATTCCCTGTATACGCTGAACAGCAACGACCGTTTTTCCCATGACAAGGCTACCCGGGAGTTGGGTTATCACCCCCGGGACCTGTACCAGACCGTCCGGGACACGGTGGTCTGGATGCTCCGCCAGCCCGCCGCTTCGGCCGGATAAACCGCCGGAGGGGACGGCGCGGACGCTGACCGTAAAAAACAGAAGCACCGCCGACGGCGGTGCTTCTGTTTTTTCCTCTTTGTGCGGCCTTTCACAGGCGAAAGCCCGGGACCGATACGAAGAAAAGCCCGGATTATTTGCTGTTGTCTTCCCCGTACAGATTCAGACGGAACAGACGGCTTTCGTCATCGGGATTGCTGCAGATGACAACGGCTTCGCCGACATTGCCCCAGTCGATCGTGCCGGCCAGCGCAAGCAACTGCGTCAGCTTGCTCTTGAGGTTAAGAACGTCGCCGTCGGCGGTCTTAAGATACACGTCGCCTTTTGCCGATTGCGCGAATTCCATCAGTTTTGTGAAGTCGAAGTTGTGAATGGTAAACCCGTTTGCCATAATCCATCGCTCCTTTCAGCGGGGGTTGTTTGGAATGTGCCTTTGCTTTTCTACGTTCTTATTATATCCGGTATCCGCGATTTCTTCAACCTGTAAAACGCTGAATTCTAAGAAGAATATTCCTTTTTATCCGTGATAACGCATAAACTTAAAATATACTATTGTTTAATATGCACAAATATCAGAACGACTCCTTCACGAATCTGGCATAGAGAAAGGGCCGGGGAATTTTCCCGGCCGGCGGGATGACGAACGGTTTTCCCGGCCGCTCTTTCGATTTAACAAAAGGTTCATAAACGGCTCTTGACACCAGCGGCGAGGGATGGTAAATTATATGATGTTAGCACTCGAAAAGCAAGAGTGCTAACATCGTGGAAAAATTAGCAGTTGCCGCGGCGTGCTTTCTCTCTATGGAGGAAAGCGGCCTCTCCCCCGGTTCGTCCTCCGACGGGACGGCTGTCCTCCAGCAGGCCGGATAATGGGAAAATTGAAAGGGATGGAAAGGATGGAACTCGGCGAACGCAAACAGAAAATATTGACCGCCGTGATCGACGCGTATATCCGCACCGGCGAACCGGTCGGCTCCAAAGCGCTGGTGGAAATGCTGGATAACGCTGTCTCTTCCGCGACCATCCGCAACGAGATGGCGGAGCTGTCCGCCATGGGTTATCTGGAGCAGCCGCACACCTCTGCCGGCCGGGTGCCGACCGCCCGGGCCTTCCGGCTGTACATTGACCGCCTGATGCGGCGGCAGTCCCTTTCGGAAACCGACCGGAAGGACATCGACAGCCTGCTTTCCAGCGCGGCGGGGGATCCGGAGCGGCTGATCGGCGAAGCTTCGCAGGCTCTTGCGGAAGCGACCGGCTGCGCGGCGGTGACTACCACCCCGGCCGGCCAGACCGCTTATATTCGGCGGATTGAGGTGCTCCGGGTGTCCTCCTGGTCGGCAGCGCTGCTGCTGATGACCGGATCGGGCGCGCTGCGTACCCGTATCTGCCGCTTCGACCGGGACGTGGACGACGAAACGCTGGAACGGCTGTCCAAAGCATTGACCGCCGGTTTCAGCGGAACGGAGCTCAGCGACGTCGGTCTGCCTCAGGTACAGAGCCTGATGGCGGCTTTGGGAGAAAACGGCCTTCTCTGCGCACCGGCGCTGACCGCGTTTTATGAGCTGGTACAGGAGTCGGCGGAGGCGGAGATTCTGCTGGCCGGACAGCTCAATCTGCTCCGGCATCCGGATTACGATCCGGGCCGGGCCCGCGACCTGCTGGGCTTTCTCGCCCGCCGGGAAATGCTGTCCGGGCTGCTCAGCGCGATTCCTCTCGGGCTGCGGGTGGTTCTCGGCAGCGAAAGCGCACGTCCCGAGCTGGACGGTTCCAGCATCATTGTCACCCGGTACACCCTCGGCGGTCAGCCGGACGGTTCGATCGGCATCATCGGCCCGCTGCGGATGAATTATGCGTCCGCCATCCCCCGGCTGGAATATTTCGCCAAAGCGGTGGGCAAGCTTCTGGATGAGATGATGGACGAAGAAAAGGGATACGAATAATCACGGCATATCCGGCGGCGGCCTTTGCCCGCGGCCGATCGACAAAAAAGGAGGTCCCGGCCACAGTGGATACCAATACAGCCAACGAAACCAGGGAGACCAAGGAAGTCAGCGAGACAAACGAGACAAAGGAAGAGCAGACGGCGGAAACGCCGTCCTCCGGGGAAAAGGCCTCCAAAGACGCAAAAAAGGCCGAAAAGGCTGAAAAACCGGCGAAGCCGAAGAAAAAGGACGAGGCCGCTCCCCTCCGGGAGGAGATCGACCGCCTGCAGAAGGAGCTGGCCGCTCAGAAGGATCAATATCAGCGGATGCTGGCGGAATACGCCAACTATAAGCGGCGTACCGAACAGGAAAAGGAGCAGCTTGGTTCCTTTGTCAAGGCGGAAACACTGAAGGCTCTCCTCCCCGCGCTGGACAATCTGGAACGGGCGGTCGCCGCCCCCGCCGGGGATGAATATAAGACCGGCGTGGATATGACCATCCGGCAGCTGCAGGAGCTTCTCTCTTCGCAGGGACTGGAGCCGATTGAGGCGGCGGGCGCGCCTTTTGATCCGGAGGTGCATCACGCCGTGATGCGGGAAGACGCCGACGGCGTGGAGCCGGATACGGTGACCGAGATGTTCCAGAAGGGCTATAAGGTCGACGGACGGGTCATCCGGCCGGCAATGGTCAAGGTAGCCAACTAACGCCCGGTCCGCGGAGATAAGGTATATTGGGGTATGCTTTGGTATACTTTCTTTATTATACAGTAATTTCAGAAATGACCCGGCCGGCAGAAAATCGCCGCCCGCGGCAAATACGGAAAGGAACGATGAATTATGGCAAAGATTATCGGTATCGATCTGGGCACCACGAACTCCTGCGTGGCGGTGATCGAAGGCGGCGAGTCCGTCGTCATCCCCAACGCGGAAGGCGCGCGCACCACGCCTTCGGTCGTTGCGTTTAAAAAGGACGGCGAGCGGATCGTCGGCCGGGTAGCGAAGCAGCAGGCGGTTTCCAACCCCGAGCGCACCATTTCCTCCATCAAAAGGGAGATGGGCACCGGCCACACCGTAAAGATCGACGGCAAGGATTACACCCCGCAGGAGATTTCCGCCATGATCCTTTCCAAGCTGAAGGCGGACGCGGAAGCCTACCTCGGCGATACGGTGACTGAAGCGGTCATCACCGTCCCCGCCTACTTCACCGACGCGCAGCGTCAGGCGACCAAGGACGCGGGCCGAATCGCCGGCATGGAAGTCAAGCGGATCATCAACGAGCCGACCGCGGCCGCACTGGCCTACGGCATCGATAAGGGCAACGACCAGAAGATCATGGTATACGATCTCGGCGGCGGCACCTTCGACGTGTCCATCATCGAAATGGGCGACGGCGTGCAGGAAGTACTCGCCACCGCCGGCAACAACCGTCTGGGCGGCGATGATTTCGACCAGAAGATCGTCGACTGGATGGTCGCCGAATTCAAGAAAGAAAACGGCATCGACCTGTCCGCCGACAAGATGGCGGCCCAGCGTCTGCGCGAGGCGGCGGAAAAGGCGAAGATCGAGCTGTCCGGCTCCACCACCAGCACCATTAACCTGCCCTTTATCACCGCGGACGCGACCGGGCCGAAGCATCTCGACCTGACCCTGTCCCGCGCGAAATTCAACGAACTGACCGCCTCTCTGGTCGAAGCGACAATGGGCCCGGTCAAGCAGGCCCTGAGCGATTCCGGCCTGAGCAAGAACGAGGTCAACAAGGTGCTGCTGGTCGGCGGCTCCACCCGTATCCCGGCCGTTCAGGACGCGATTAAGGATTTCATGGGTCAGGAACCCTTCAAGGGCATCAACCCGGACGAATGCGTCGCCATGGGCGCGGCGCTGCAGGGCGGCGTGCTCGGCGGCGAGGTCAAGGGCCTGCTGCTGCTGGACGTTACCCCTCTGTCTCTGGGCGTGGAAACGATGGGCGGCGTGATGACCAAGGTCATCGACCGCAACACCACCATTCCGACCAAAAAGAGCCAGATTTTCTCCACCGCGGCAGACAATCAGCCGTCGGTCGAGGTCCATGTGCTGCAGGGCGAACGTGAATTTGCGAAGGACAACAAGACCCTTGGCGTGTTCCATCTGGACGGCATCGCCCCGGCCCGCCGCGGCGTGCCGCAGATCGAAGTCACTTTCGACATCGACGCAAACGGCATTGTAAACGTCAGCGCGAAGGATCTCGGCACCGGCCGCGAGCAGAAGATCACCATTACCTCTAACACCAATATGTCCAAGGAGGATGTGGATAAAGCGGTTAAGGAAGCCGAGCAGTATGCGGCGGAGGACAAGAAACGCCGCGAGGATATCGAAGCCCGCAATTCCGCCGACCAGATGGTGTATCAGTGTGAAAAGACGATGGAGGAACTCGGCGATAAAATCGACGCCGCCGACAAGTCCGACCTGACCGCCAAGCTGGACGCGCTGAAGGAAGCGCTGAAGGGGGAGAATATCGACGATATCAAGGCGAAACAGGAAGAACTGACCAAGAAGTTCTACGAGGTTTCCGAAAAGGTCTACAAGGCGGCCGCCCCGCAGGAGGGTGCTCCGCAGGACGGCGGCGCCGCTCCCGGCCCGGACGCTCCGCAGGACGGGTATTACGACGGCGAAGTGAAATAAGCGAACCGAAAAGCGAACATGACAGGCAGCGTCCACCGTCCGGCCGGGCGGCGGACGCTGCGGACTGTCCGCTGTGCCTACATATCTAAGAGAAAATCCGGCGAGCGCGCCGGTGATACGGTCGCCGTTTCGGTGACGGCGGAAAGGTTTGGAAAACGATGGCCGACAAACGTGATTATTATGAGGTGCTGGGGCTGCAAAAGGGCGCCTCGGAGGATGAAATCAAAAAAGCCTACCGCCAGATGGCGAAGAAATATCACCCTGACCTGAATCCGGGAGACAAGGAGGCCGAAGCCCGCTTCAAAGAGGTTAACGAGGCGTACGAGGTGCTGTCCGACTCTCAGAAACGGGCGCGGTACGACCAGTACGGTCAGGCGGGGGTTGATCCGAACTTCGGCGCGGGCGGCTATCAGGGCTACGGCTTCGACAATATGGATATCGATCTGGGCGACATCTTCTCCTCCTTTTTCGGAGGAGGGGGCGGGCGCCGCGCCAACCCCAACGCGCCCCGCCGGGGAAGCGATATTTCCGCGTCGGTCATCATCTCCTTTGAGGAGGCGGCCCGGGGCTGCAAGAAGCAGGTGGAGATCCGCGCGGTGAGCATCTGCGACGAATGCGGCGGCTCCGGCGCGGCGAAGGGTACCCAGCCCAAAACCTGCCCCAACTGCAACGGCTCCGGGCAGGAACGCCGTCAGCAGCGCACCCCCTTCGGCGTAGTGCAAACCCAGACCACCTGCTCCCGCTGCCATGGGCGCGGCGTCATCATCGACAGCCCCTGCCGTGCCTGCGACGGCACCGGCCATGTCCGCAAGCCGGCGACGGTGGGAATCAATATCCCCGCCGGCATCGACGAGGGACAGGTCATCAGCATCCGGGGCAAGGGCAACGCCGGCGCAAACGGCGGCCCGGCGGGCGATCTTCAGATCGCGGTATCGGTCCGGCCCCATCCTCTGTTTGAGCGGGACGGTTTCGACGTGTGGTATGAGCTGCCGCTGACATTTACGCAGGCCGCGCTGGGGGCGGAGGTTTCCATCCCCACGCTGGACGGCAAGGTCAACTACACCATTAAGGAAGGCACCCAGCCGGGCGATACCTTCCGTCTGCGGGGAAAGGGCATCCCCTACATCAACGGCCGCGGACGGGGCGATCAGCTCGTCAAGGTAACCATCGAGGTGCCGCAGAAGCTTTCCGCCGAGCAGAAAAAGCTCCTCGGCCAGTTCGAGGAAGCCTGCGAGGAAAAGAATTATCCGAAACGCCGCAGCTTTTTTGACAAGATCAAGGATGCGTTTAATTCGTAAAGATAAAAAGAGGGCCTCCCGCACGGGAGGGCCCTCTTTTTTATGTTCCATCAACCGCTTTAATTTTACCGCTCTTTATTTTCCGGCTGATATTGCAGAATATCTTGAATCGAGCAATGCAGGACATCGCAGATTTTTGCCATGATCCCTCCGGTTGATTATTACCGGAAATAGAGTATACTTTTATTACCCGGGTATACCGAGGGTACGGAGACTTTTTAACTCGATTTAAGGTTCGTGGGATACGCTGGATATGCTGGGCCGATAACAAAACCGGCAAAGGAGGGGACGATATGCGACTGTTGATTGCGGAGGATGAACGCGAACTGGCAAACGCACTCGCGGCAATCCTCAAACACAGCCACTACTCGGTGGATGCCGTATACGATGGGGAGGATGCACTGGACTACGCGCTCACCCAGAATTACGACGGTATTATTCTGGATATTATGATGCCGAAAAGGGACGGATTGTCCGTGCTGGAAGAACTCCGGCGGCAGGAGATGGACACGCCGGTGCTGCTGCTCACCGCCAAATCCGAAATTGACGACCGGATTGCCGGGCTGGATACCGGCGCAGACGATTATCTGACCAAACCCTTCGCCATGGGAGAACTGCTGGCCCGCATCCGCGCGATGACCCGCCGGAAGTCCGCCTTTACCCCGGATGTACTCTCCTTCGGCAATATCCGTCTGGACCGACAGAACTTCGAACTGTCCGGCGACACCGCCTCCCTTCGGTTGAGCAACAAAGAATTTCAGATGATGGAAATGCTGATGCGTTCCCCCGGACAGGTGATCTCGGCCGAGCAGTTCATGGAACGGATCTGGGGATACGACACCGAGGCGGAAATCAATGTGGTCTGGGTATATATCTCCTATCTGCGCAAAAAACTGGCCGCGCTGGCCGCCTCGGTTTCCATCCGGGCGACGCGGGGGCTGGGCTATTCTCTGGAGGAAACCCATGATTAAAAAATTGCAGCGGAAATTCGTCCTGATTGCGATGGGTTCCCTGTTTCTCGTGATTGCGGCGCTGATCGGCACGGTAAATATCGTGAACCTGTACCAGATCGGCAAGAAGGCGGACAGCCTGCTCTCCCTTCTCGCGGAAAATAACGGCCGTTTCCCGGAAATGCAGAAGGGCGGCGGCCGCCAGCCGCCGAAAGACCGGCTGGACATCACCCCCGAAACGCCCTTTGAAACCCGGTATTTCGTGGTGACTGCGAACGGGGACGGGGAAATCCTCCAGATCGACACGGGGCATATCGCGGCCGTTTCCTCCGCCGACGCACGGGATTATGCGCAGGATGTTCTGGAAAGCGGGAGGAAATCCGGCTATATAGAATCCTATAAATATCTGGCGGAGGAAACCGGCTCCGGCACCCTGCTGATCTTTGTGGATTGCGGCAGCCAGCTGCGTTCGGCCTTTTCCTTTCTGATAAGCTCCTGCGGCGTGGCCCTTCTCAGTATGCTTGTAGTGTTCCTTCTGGTAACCGTTTTTTCCCGCCGGGCTATCCGTCCGGTGATCGAAAGCATGGAAAAGCAGAAACAGTTCATCACCGACGCGGGCCACGAAATCAAAACCCCGCTGGCCATCATTTCAGCCAACACCGACGTGCTGGAGCTGAACAATGGACCGAGCGAGTGGACCGACAGCATCCGGAACCAGACCAAACGGCTGAATGGGCTGGTGAAAAACCTGCTCGCCCTCTCCCGGCTGGAGGAAGGAACCGCCTCCCTGATGTTCGCGGAATTCTCGCTCAGCGACGCGGTATGGGACGCGGCCGCCCCCTTTGTCACTCTCGCGGAGACCCGGGGGAAGCATCTCGAACTCTGCATTCAGCCCGACATCACCCTGTGGGGGGACGAAGGCGGTATCCGGCAGCTGGTATCCATCCTGACCGACAACGCCGTAAAATATGCCGACAAGCCGGGACAAATCCGGATCTCCCTCGAAAAAAGCGGGAAAGCGGCCGTGCTGCGGGTGGACAACTCCTGCGCCGAGCCGCCCGCCGGAAATTTGAACCGCCTGTTCGACCGCTTCTACCGCGCCGATTCCTCCCGGACAAGGGAGACCGGCGGGTACGGGATCGGCCTGTCCATCGCCCGCGCCGTCGTGGAAGCCCATAAGGGCAAAATCACCGCCAAGGCGGAAAATCAGACCATCTCCTTTATCGTCACCCTGTGACAAACGGCACGCCGCGCGGCATATCGCCCGGCGTGCCGTTTTTTATGCGCTGCTCCCGACGGCGAAACCGGCCGGGCCGGAAAAGCCGTTCCCCTCTTTCAAACGCCGGAAAAGCCGTCCTCTTCCTTATGGCCGCGACGCATTGCTGTCCGCCTTGCGCCGCGGCTGTTTTTTCTCTGTGGTTCTTTTAGGTTCCTTTTAAGTCGGACGCATATGCTTTAAGCAGAGAACACCGGAAGAAAGGAGGCTTTCCCCATGAATATCCTATCTCCGCACGAAAGTCCGAACGACCTGATCGTCATCCCGGCCTGCGAGCCGGACGGCCGTCTTCTCCGGCTGACGGAGGAACTGCTTTCCAAGGGACGCGTTTCCGTCCTTGTCGTGGACGACGGAAGCCGCACCCAAAGCGCAGTCAAGGTGTTCAACACTCTGAATCCCGCCGTCGTCCTCCTTCGGCATTCCCGTAACCGGGGAAAAGGCGCGGCTCTCAAAACCGCCCTGCGATATGCCGCCGGACGCTGCCCGCCGCGGGAAAACGGGCGGGAAGAGTCCGGGCAGCGGCTTTATTAATTCTCGGTTAAAAAAGTGCGGAAATTTTAAGTTCGTTTTAGGTCGGGGGCGTATGCTGTAACCATCGGAAGGAAGGGACCGCCGTCCCGCCTGTCCCATCATTCGACGCAAGGAGGATGCCCCATGACCGTTCAGGATGTATTCCAGCGGTATGAAAAGAAATACCTGCTGAGTGAAAGCCAATACCGGCAAATCCGCCGCCGGCTGGAGGGCTGGATAGTCCCCGACCAGTACGGCAAAAGCACCGTCTGCAATATTTACTTTGACACCCCCGACCACCGGCTGATCCGCCGCTCGTTGGAAAAGCCGGTATATAAGGAGAAGCTGCGGCTGCGCAGCTATGGCGTACCCTCCGCCGACGACACCGTTTTTGTCGAACTGAAGAAAAAATATAAAAACGTGGTTTACAAGCGGCGGGCAGAGCTTTCCCTGCGGGATGCGGCCGCGTATCTGTATGATCGCCGACCGGCGCCGGTCTCCACCCAGATCCTGCGGGAGATCGACTGGTTCCTCGATTTTTATTCTTCCCTGAAGCCGGCAATGGCGATTTCCTATGAACGGACCGCGCTGGCCGGCGTGGAAAATCCCAGCCTGCGGATTACCTTTGACAAAAACATCCTCTGGCGGAACGACCGGCTGTTCCTAGAGGAGGGAATCGGCGGCAGCGACCTGCTGAAACCGGGTCAGCGGCTGATGGAACTGAAAATCCCCGGGGCAATGCCCCTCTGGCTGGCCGATATTCTGGATGAAGCCGCCGCCTTCCCCTCTTCCTATTCCAAATACGGCACGGCGTACCGGCAGATGATGTTCGGCCGGGACAACGACCGGAAAGGAGCGATGTTCTGTGCTTAACGACCTGTTTTCCAGCGTGCTGTCCACCAGCACCGCGTCCGGCGCGCCTGCGGCGGGGGATATCCTGCTTTGTCTGGCCGTCTCTCTGGTGCTGGGGCTGATCGTCGCGCTGATTCATATTTTCCGCAACCATTACACCAAAAGCTTTGTGGTTACGCTGGCCCTGATGCCGGCAATCGTTCAGATGGTGATTATGCTGGTAAACGGCAACCTCGGCACCGGGGTCGCCGTGATGGGGGCGTTCAGTCTGGTTCGTTTTCGTTCCCTCCCCGGCAGTGCAAGGGAGATCGGCAGCATTTTCCTCGCCATGGCGGTGGGACTGGCGACAGGAATGGGATATCTGGCGGTTGCGGGACTTTTCGTGCTGGTGATGGGCGGATCCACTCTGCTGTACACCCTCACCCGCTTTGGCGAACAAAAGCCCCAGAAGGAACTGAAAATTACGATTCCCGAAAGTCTGGACTATACCGGCGTGTTTGACGACCTGCTGGAGGAATACACCAGCAAATGGGAGCTGTATCAGGTGCGCACCACCAACATGGGCAGCCTGTACAAGCTCGATTACCGCATCGTTCTCAAGAACCCTGCCAGAGAGAAGGAGCTGATCGATCAGCTCCGCTGCCGGAACGGCAACCTCGAAATCTCCTGCGGACGGGTCGCCGCGGAAAGAGATATCCTGTAAGGGAGGACTGCATCATGCCTGTTGAAAAATATCGTCTGGCCGCCGGAACGGCCGCCCTGCTTCTGGCGGTTTCCATGACCGCCTGCAAGGCGACCGACCGGGGAAGCGCCGACTCTTCCGGCACGGAAGGAAGCACCGTTTCCGGCAGCACAACGGCCGCGGCCGGAACGGCGGTTTCCGCCGCCGATATCGATCTGGAATTCACCGCCCGGGATCTGGAGGTGGGCTATGAAGAAAGCACCGCCGTCAAAATCACCCTGAACGGGAGCGGCGCGTCCGTTACCGGCAGCGGCGCGTCTGCGGCGGACGGCGCGGTCACCATCACCGCCGCAGGGACTTATGTGGTGTCCGGCACACTGGACGACGGGCAGCTCATCGTGAACGCGGGCGAAAACGACAAGGTTCAAATCGTACTGAACGGCGCTTCCATCCACTGTGAGGACCACGCCGCCATCTATATCCGGCAGGCCGACAAGGTGTTCCTCACCCTAGCGGAAGGCACGGAGAACGCCCTGTCCGACGGGACAGACTATGTGCTGAGCGCCGATGAGGAAAGCAATGTGGATGGGGTAATCTTCAGCAAAGCCGACCTGACCATCAACGGCGGCGGTTCCCTGACCGTCGCCGCAAGCTACAAGCACGGCATCGTATCCAAGGACGATCTGGTCATCACCGGCGGCACGATCATCGTCACCGCCAATGGGCAGGGCCTGAACGGCAAGGACTGTGTGAAGATCAGGGACGGGGTTTTCACCCTGAACACCCAGTCGGACGGTATCCAGTCGGATAACACGGAGGACACCGCCCGCGGATATATCTATATTGCCGGCGGACAGTTTGACATTACGGCGGAAACCGACGGCCTTCAGGCCGAAACGGTGCTCCGGATCGACGGCGGGACCTTTCGCCTTACCACCGGCGAAGGAAGTGACAACGCCAGCACCGACGCGGGCGGGAACGACCGGCCCGGCTGGGGAAACTGGGGCGGCTTCGGCGGACAGGATAACTCCTCGTCCGCCGCAACCGATACCGCCAGCGCCAAAGGGCTGAAGGCCGGCTCCGAGCTGGTCATAAACGGGGGAACCTTCACGGTGGATTCCTCCGACGACTCGATTCACTGCAACGGGGACGCGACGATCGCCGGGGGCGTGCTTTCTCTGTCCTCGGGGGACGACGGCGTTCATGCGGACGACGCGCTGCTGGTCAGCGGCGGAACAATCCATATCACGAAAAGCTATGAAGGACTGGAAGGCGCCAACATCACTGTTTCCGGCGGGGAAATCTCCCTTGTTGCCAGTGACGACGGGCTGAACGCGGCCGGCGGAAACGACGGCTCCTCCCAGAGCGGCCGTCCGGGCCAGAACAGCTTTACTGCGGGCAGCAGCTATTTTATAAAAATTTCCGGCGGAACCCTTCGCATTAATGCCGGGGGAGACGGCATCGACTCCAACGGCACGCTGGCGGTAGAGGGCGGCGAGACCTATGTCAGCGGTCCGACCGACAGCGGAAACGGCGCGCTGGATTATGAGACCGATGCCACCATATCCGGCGGCATCTTCGTGGCGGTCGGCAGCACCGGCATGGCGGAAGGCTTCTCGTCCTCTTCCACCCAGTGCTCCCTGCTGTACAATCTCTCCTCCTCCGTCCAGAGCGGCGGCGACGTCATTCTGACCGATGCAGACGGCAATACGCTGGTTTCCTTCACCCCGGAAAAAACGTACCAGTCGGTGGTCGTCTCCGCCCCGGGGATGGCCGAGGGAGACACCGTTACTTTGAAAACAGGAACCCAGTCCAACATCGTCACTTTGACTTCCATCGTCACCTCCAACGGTGGCGGTATGGGCGGCGGAGGCATGGGCGGCCCGCACGGCGGGATGGGCGGCGGCCCCGGAGGCCGGTAATCCGGATAACCGGATAATTGGAAAAAGCATTCCCCCTCCGGTGAAGGCCGAAGGGGGAATACTTTGTTCTTTTATTTTACCGAAGTCTTGTGTGCCAGCAGCCAGCGGGCAATGAGCAGGAGGGCAGCCCCCGCCGCAGCATCCACAAAAACGCTGCCCAGGCCGATGGTCGCCAGCCCCGTCAGGGAGTTGCCGGAATGGCTGGCGCCAAACATATCCAGCATACCGCGGAAAACCCATTCGGCCCCCGACTCGCCGATATGTATCCCCAGAGGGATCAGCAGCATTCCCGCCAGCTCCAACAGGCTGACTATGAAATTCGTAATGAAGAAGAACAGCACCGAAAAGACTGTGTTGTTCCGCAGAAACGGACGGGTGTTGGCAAGCGTGACGGCAAAATACAGTTCGCCGAGAAAGGTCAGCAGCTGGGCGGCTCCCACCGCCGCCACATAGAACAGCAGCGCGCCCCAGCCCCGGGTTCCACTGCCGAACACCATCTCCCAGATCGGTCGGAGATCAGCGCCGCCGATCCAGAGGCAGCCCACAAACGCGGCCGCCGCCCCGAGCACACTGACAAGCATCCAGACATAGGCCGCAATCACCTTGGACAGCAGCAGCGTCCCTTTGCCGACCGGCAGGGTCTGGGTCAGGTAGCCCTCCGTACAGAACAGCCCCTTGAAGCACCGCAGGATTACCAGCACCAAAGTCATGAGGACGGCCGCCACGCCGCCGACCGCCAGCAGAAGCGCCGCGGCGAACTGAATCTGGGAAATTCCGATTGCTTTGGCCAGCAGTCCGACCAGAAACACGCTGACCATTCCCAGATACACGATCGGCAGCAGCCGCAGCCCCGCCTTCATTTCGTATTTCAGCAGTTTGCCTAACATCGGAACACCTCCCGGAAATATTCATCCAACGACCGACCGGTCCGTTCCCGCAGGGAATCCGCGCTCTCACACGTCAGCAGCCGGCCGTAATCCATAATCACAATGTCGTCGAAAATCCGCTCCACATCATAGATCAGATGGGTAGACAGGAGAACGGCGGCATTTTCACTGTAATTGTTCAGGATGACGTCCAGAATGGAATCCCGTGCCGCCGGGTCCACTCCGCTGAGCGGTTCATCCAAAATATACAGTTTTGCCGCCCGCGACATCACCAGAATCAGCTGCAGCTTTTCCTGCATTCCCTTGGACATGGTTTTCAGCTTCATTCCGGGCTCCAGCCGGAACCGTCCCAGCAGCTCCTTTGCCTTAACACGGTCAAAATCCGTATAAAAGTCCGCGAACATCGCTATGGCGTCGCCCGCCCGGATTCCTTCCTCCAGATAGGTTTTTTCCGGCAGATAGGAAACCACCGATTTGGTATACACCCCCGGCAGATGCCCGTCAATCGACACAACCCCCTGATAATCCCCGATCAGGCCGGCAAGAATCTTAAACAGGGTGGTTTTCCCACAGCCGTTCGGTCCCGCCACGCCTACAATCCTTCCGCTGTCCACCGACAGGGTCAGATTATCCAGCACCGGGAGCCGGTCATATGCTTTGGTCAGATGCCGAACCTCCAGCAACGCGCTCATCGGTCTCTTCATCCTTTCCTTCCAGACGCCGTTCCGGCGCTGTTTCTTTCTCATTGAAAAAAGCGGAGGCCGTCTCTTCTTCCGGCGCAAACGCGCGGTCCAGAAGCAGATGGACCTCTTTGTCGGAGTATCCCATCGCCGCCATCCGTTTCCGGAAGGCGGCCGCCTCCCCGCGGGCCATCGCGTCCCGGACGGCGGCGACGCGGCTCCCGTCCCGGGTGACATACCGGCCGGAGGTCCGTTCGCTGAACAGCAGACCGTCCCTCTCCAGCTCGGCAAGGGACCGCTGCATGGTGTTGGGGTTTACTCCAAATTCCAGCGCCAGATCCCGCACCGGCGGCACCCGATCCCCCGCCCGCCATTCACCCGAGACGATTTTCCGGCGAACCCGGTCCATAATCTGGAGATAAATCGGCTGGTTGTTGTCATACGGTTCCCATACATCCATACGATCACCTCTGTATTATTGTATTAACTTTGTAATACAATAATACACGCTTTTTCCGCGTTGTCAAGGGGGATCCTACCGTTTTTTCTCTTTTTTATTCGGCGTCATATCGTCCTCTCCGCTTTTTGCTTTCCAGCGCGGGAAATCCGGCGAATCCAAAGAAAGCGCGTCCCGCCCTGCATAAATCCGGTATTCCGCGGAAAAATAGGGCTATTCCATCATGATTCAGAGGAGTGTTTTTCCATGGAGGTTACCGGACAGGAATACCGGCAAATGAACAAGCAGTCCGCCCCGAAATCCCCGGTGCTCAAAAACTGCATCAAGGCGTTCATCGTGGGCGGGCTGATCTGCGCGCTCGGGCAGGTGATCGTCAATCTGGTGCAGAATGCCGGCATGGAGCTGAAGGACGCGCGGCTGGTCTGCTCCATCACCCTGATCGCCGCCAGCGCGATTTTGACTGCGTTCAACGTGTACGACAACATCGCCAAGCACGCGGGAGCAGGCACGCTGGTGCCGATTACCGGCTTTGCCAACGCTATTGTTTCCCCCGCCATCGAGTTCAAAACCGAAGGGCTGGTGCTGGGTCTGGCAGCCAAGATGTTCACCATCGCCGGACCGGTGCTGGTATACGGTATCACCGCCTCTATCCTGTATGGCCTGATCCTTAACTTAATCAAGCTGTTCCAGTAGCCCGTCCGTCCTTCCCATAGCTGCATTATTTTATAAAGAAAGGCGTGGAAACGATGCCGGAACGCAAAGGACAATACACCGTAACCCTCTCCTCCCGGCCGACCATTCTCGGCTACGCGGCGGTGGTGGGCAAGCGGGAGGGCGAAGGCCCGCTCGCACGGTATTTCGATATGATCTTTGAGGACACCACTCTGGGAGAAAAAACCTGGGAAAAGGCGGAAAGCGCTCTCCAGCGGGAAGCGTTTACCCGGGCGATGAACAAGGCCGGGATGTCTCCCTCCCAGCTCAATTACCTGTTTGCGGGCGACCTGCTGAACCAGAGCATCGCCTCCACCTTTGGAATGCGGGAATACGGGGTGCCTCTTCTCGGCCAGTTCGGCGCCTGCTCCACCATGGCGCAGACGCTGGCCCTGTCGGCAATTTTTGTGGACAGCGGCGCGGCCGACCTTTGCTGCGCCGTCACCTCCTCCCATTTCTGCGCGGCGGAACGGCAGTTCCGTTTCCCGCTGGAATACGGCGGACAGCGCCCCCAGACCGCCCAGTGGACAGCGACCGCCTCCGGCGCGGCGGTGGTCGGGATGGGAGGCAGCGGGGTCCGGATCGCCGCCGCGACCATCGGCTGTATCACCGACCTCGGAATCACCGACGCCAACAACATGGGGGCGGCGATGGCCCCGGCCGCGGCCGAAACCCTCGCCTCCTTCTTTCAGGATACCGCCACCCGGCCGGATGATTATGACCTGATTATCACCGGCGATCTCGCCGCGGTGGGAAGCGACCTGCTCCGTCAGCTCAGCGAGCGGAAGGGGTACCCGCTTGGAGCCAACTACACCGACTGCGGACTGCTGATCTTCGACCGGAGCAAGCAGGACGTACACGCCGGCGGGTCGGGCTGCGGCTGTTCGGCGGCGGTGCTCTGTTCCTATATTCTGGGGAAAATGGAGCGCGGGGAGCTGAACAGCGTCCTGTTCGTCGGCACCGGCGCGCTGATGTCCCCCACCTCCTCCCAGCAGGGAGAAAGCATCCCCGGTATCGCTCATCTGGTCCATCTGGTGGCGGGCGGCGCTTAGAGGGTTCCTTCCGCCGCCAAAATTTCATGATAAATTTTTCCGTTTTGCTGAAAGGGAACCCCCTTTCCCCCCACAAATCCACCATACGCCCGCGGGCGAAGACGGCTGACAGCCGTTTTCGCCCGTTTTTATATGGATAAAACGTGCATGAGCCCTTCCCGCCGTGAAGAATCGTCACAGCGAAAGCCGGAACGCCGCGTCCTCTGCGGCGGAAAACAGGGGCTTTTCCTGTTGACAAGCACCCATATCTTGGCTATAATTGAGCACGGACGCCAAAATCACCACAATATATAGTATTCTCTTTTCACCAAAGGGGTGGAAAGATGTTGAAATGTTGAAAAGGGAGGCCGTTTTCATGATTACTACCATTGTTAAGCGCGACGGGCGCACCGCGGCATTCGACACCGAAAAGATCGCCAGCGCGATTTATAAGGCGGCGCAGGCTATCGGCGGACACGACTATCAAACGTCCCTGGGTCTGGCTAACCAAGTGGTGGAGGAGCTGTCCGCCGCCGCGGACGGAAAAGCGCCCACCGTCGAGCAGGTGCAGGATACCGTGGAGAAGGTGCTGATTGAAAACGGCCATGCCCGCACCGCGAAAGAATTTATCCTTTACCGGGCGGAACGCTCCCGCGTGCGGGAAATGAATACCCGGCTGATGAAAACGCTGGAGGATCTGACCTTCAAGGACGCCAGTGAAAACGACGTGAAGCGGGAAAACGCCAACATCGACGGCGATACCGCCATGGGCACCATGCTGAAATACGGCTCCGAAAGCGCAAAGCAGTTTTACGAGATGTTCGTGCTCAACCCCAAGTATTCGGAAGCCCACCGCAACGGAGACATTCATATCCATGATCTGGATTTTCTCACCCTCACCACTACCTGCTGCCAAATCGACCTTGACCGGCTGTTTGAAGGCGGCTTTTCCACCGGTCACGGCTTCCTGCGGGAGCCGAACGACATCGCCAGCTATTCCGCGCTGGCCTGCATCGCCATCCAGTCCAATCAGAACGACCAGCACGGCGGGCAGAGCGTGCCGAACTTCGATTATGCTATGGCGAAGGGGGTCGCCAAGACCTACCGCCGCGTCTATCGCCAGAATCTGGCCCGTGCTCTGGAGCTGCTGACCGACACGGAGGACGGCGCCGCCGACGCCGCGTCGGTCATGAACGAAGCGGCCGCCCGCTCCGGCGTACAGCCGGTGCTGGCCGACAACAACGGTTACCGCGAAGCGGAGGCCGACGTTCTGGCCGAGCGGCTGGACGCCGCCACGGCCGGAAAAATTCAGAAATTTATCCGCCGCCGCGCCGTCAGCGAAACCGACCGCACCACTTATCAGGCGATGGAAGCGTTCGTGCATAACCTGAACACCATGCATTCCCGCGCCGGCGCGCAGATTCCCTTCAGCTCCATCAATTACGGACTGGATACCTCGCCGGAAGGCCGGATGGTAATGAAAAACGTCCTTCTCGCCACCGAGGCGGGGCTGGGCAACGGCGAAACCCCCATTTTCCCCATCCATATCTTCAAGGTAAAGGACGGCATCAACTACAACGAGGGGGAACCGAACTACGACCTGTTCAAGCTGGCCTGCCGGGTGAGCGCAAAGCGCCTGTTCCCCAACTTCTCCTTCATCGACGCCCCCTTCAACCTCAAATATTACCGCGAGGGCGACCCGAATTCCGAAGTCGCCTATATGGGCTGCCGTACCCGCGTGATGGCCAACACCTACGACCCCGATCGCGAAGTGGTGTTCGGCCGCGGCAATCTCTCCTTCACCTCGGTCAACCTGCCCCGGATCGCTATCCGCAGTCACGGCAGCGTGGAATGGTTCTTCGAGGATCTCGACCGCAAAATCGATCTGGTAATCGGCCAGCTGCTGGAGCGGTTTGAGATTCAGTGCCAGAAAAAGGTACGCAACTACCCCTTCCTGATGGGACAGGGGATCTGGATTGACTCGGACAAGCTCGGCCCGGACGATGAGGTGCGGGAGGTGCTGAAGCACGGCACCCTGACCCTCGGCTTTATCGGTCTGGCGGAATGCCTGAAGGCGCTGATCGGCGCCCACCATGGAGAATCCCGCGAGGCACAGAATCTCGGGCTGGAGATCGTGGGCTATATGCGCAAGCGGATGGACGAGGCGAGCAAAAAATACGGGCTGAACTTCTCCCTGATCGCCACCCCGGCGGAAGGACTCTCCGGCCGTTTCGTCCGGATGGACAAGGCAAAATACGGCATCATCCCCGGCGTGACCGATCGGGAATACTACACCAACTCCTTCCATGTGCCGGTGTATTACGACATCAACGCCTTTGACAAAATCGCGATCGAAGCGCCGTATCACGAGCTGACCAACGGCGGCCACATCACCTATGTGGAGCTGGACGGCGACCCCTGCACCAACCTCGACGCCTTTGAGGCGGTAGTCCGCGCGATGAAGGAAGCCGGCGTCGGCTACGGTTCGGTCAACCATCCGGTGGACCGCGACCCGGTCTGCGGCTACACCGGCATTATCGGGGACGCCTGCCCGAAATGCGGGCGGAGCGAAGGCGACGGCCAGCCGAACTTTGAACGGATCCGCCGGATCACCGGCTATCTCGTCGGTACTCTCGACCGGTTCAACGACGCGAAATACGCGGAGGTCCGGGACCGGGTGAAGCACTCCCTCGGCACCGGCAAGGGCGAGATGGAACAGATCTGAGCCGCTCTTCTTTAGTATTTGCAAAGACAGGCAGGCCGACGGGGCGCGTCTCCCCGGCCTGCCTGTCTTTCCGAAAAAAGATTCTGCGCGGGAAAGGTTTTACGCAGAATCGGGAACGAAAGGAGCCTTTCCATATGCCCGCTGAGCTTCCCGAAACCCTTCGGCTCGCCGGGGTAATCCGCGAATCCATTGTGGACGGCCCGGGCATCCGTTTTGTGGTGTTCACCCAAGGCTGCCCCCACCACTGTCCCGGCTGTCATAATCCCGGCACCCACGACCCGGCCGGCGGCTACGACAGCCGAATCGATAACCTTGTCGCGGAATTCCGGAAAAACCCGATGCTCAAGGGGATCACCCTGTCCGGCGGCGACCCGTTCGCGCAGGCCGCCGCCTGCGCCGCGCTGGCCCGGCGCATCCACGCGCTGGGAAAGGACGTGATCACCTTCACCGGCTACACCTTTGAGCGTCTGCTGGAGGGTGCGGATGAGGACAACGCCTGGCGGGAACTGCTGGAAGAAACCGACATTCTGATTGACGGCCCTTTTCTCCTCGCGGAAAAGACCCTCATGCTCCCCTTCCGCGGTTCCCGGAATCAGCGGATGCTGGATGTTCCCGCTTCCCTGCGGAAAGGCGAAGCGGTGGAAGTACCTGGCCTGTAAACCGGCCCGCCGGAAAATGGTACGCCAGAACCGATCTCCCTCCACATGAAAACACACCCGACAGGCCGAAAGACCTGTCGGGTGTGTTTTCATGTGTTATGCTGTTTATTTAGTTATCTGTTTGCGATAAAGAAAGACATCTTTTCCAAAACTACCGATGTAGTGGATTTCATCCCATCCACGTCTTGTAAGCTCATCACTTGGTGTCAAGTTTCGTTCAGAATCCCCCGGACAGTCGAGTAACCAGCCTCCAGCCCTGCAAACCCTGGTCAATTCAGCGATTTCTCCGTCATAATCATCTCCAACAACATGACCGGACATCACCACATCGAAAGTATCATCGGGGAAAGGAATTTCTTCCACGAAGCCGTCCAGAACCCGAACGTTCTGGATCCCTTCTCTTTTGATCTTGTCACGCATAAATTCACGAAGCGTGCCAACCGGTTCAACCGCGTAAACCCACTTGGCCTTTTCGGCGGCAGCAAAAGTCAACCGTCCGGAACCAGCACCCACATCCAGAACGACCTTCTCTGACAAGTCTGCAAGGTCAAATAAACGTTCCTTATTCCAGCCCCGGATAAAATCACACTGTTCATCCATAACCTCCGGTGTCGTATAAATGGTAAAGTCCTCTACACTTGATAAAGCATATTCCTCGGCTTCTCGAATTTTGTCGCCGTCTGTTACGGAAGGTGCGTTCCTCACCAGTTCTTCCACGAACGACGCGCACTCCGGACAACGATGCGCCAAATACCATGGGACGGCGGGATTCGCTTTCAACGCGATCCCCATGCACTCCTCCCATTTTTCTTTGTCGCATCCCCAACCTCCCGCGTTCAGCATGAGACGGATTTGAAATCGTTCCAAAAGGAGAAAGCTGTTGAAAGAATATTCTGCAAGGTTAATCCAGTTTAAATTTAAAGGCATACAATTCTCCTGTTCTTAGGAGGGCTAGGATATGGACACCCTCCTTAATTTGGTTTGGGTAAATATAATTGTGTATTTCATGTTCAGCACCCTTTCTGTAAAAATATTATTATAACGCAGTATTCGTCTATGAACTGCGGTATAATCCCATTTGCATCCATTCTACCCACAGAAACACAGGGAATTTCAGATAAAAATATATCACATATAAAAATTATATCATACATAATTTAAAAGTCAAATTAAACTTTTTATCCACCAGCTAAGCTGGTGGATTTTTTGTCATAAAAACGCCGCCCATGCTTTATGCATGAACGGCGTTTTTCATTCGGAATATCCCGATGGTATACCTCCCGGCCAGGACAAAGAATCCGGGAGATTTATTCAGAAAGGGCCGTGGCCCCGGCAAGCCCTCTGTCGGAGGGCGGCAGGTCGGATACCGGGCCGGTGGTGCAGGCCACGAAAAGCAGGGCCGTCAGCGCCGCGGCAAGGAACCATCGAAACGCCCGTTTCTTTTCCATACCGGTCATTTTTGTGCCACTTCCTTCCTTAAGGGCCGGTTACAGGAGGAATTTATCCGGCATAACGGCGGGCGCCGATATACCGCTGTGCGAAATAAGCCCAGTTCATATCCAGTTCTTTCACCGGTTCCTCTTCGTTGCAGGCGGCGATAAATTTGCCGTCCCCGACATAAATGCCCGCGAATTCCACATTACCGGCTGTTTCGCTCCAGAAGAAAACCGCGTCGCCGGGCAGAAGATTCTCTTTTGCCACTTCCGTCCCCTGCTTGGCCAGATCGCCGGTGCGGCGGGGAACCGTCACGCCGTTCTGTCCATAGCAGTAATACAGAAAGCCGGAATTATCAAACGCGTCGGGACCGGCCGAGCCGTATTTATACGGCTTGCCAAGCAGTTCCTTCGCCAGCGCCGCCGCCTTGCCGCCCGCTGTTCCGTCGGCGGGAGCCGAAGGCTCGGTAGTCGGCGCGGTGGTCGGTTCCTCGGTCGGCGTGGTCGTCGGCGTCTCCGTCGGCGTGGTCGTCGGATCCGAAGCGGACTGGGTGGGGGCCTCCGTTGGCTTCGTGGTTGCCTCCTCCGTCGGTTTGGTGGAAGCGGTCGTCCTCGGGGTGGAATCCGGGGCGGACGAATTGTCCGTTGTTTTTTCGCCGCAGCCGGCCAACAGGGCACAGCTTAGGACAAAGGAAAGTGCGAGACAGCCAAGCCGCATTACTTTTTTCATAATCATACAATCTCCTTTAACCTGTGGTTTCTTACTGATCCCAGTATATTCCACCATCGGGGCAAAGGCAACAACAGCCTTGTTACCATCGGATGACAGTTCTGAAACTTTTCGCTGGAAACGAGGAGCAAACGGTTACAAACCGTAACCTTTTCGACATTCTTTTTCGCAGGCTCCCCGGAGGCAAGGAAAGGTTGTATTTGCGGCGGCGAGTATGATATAATGTCGTCAGGGAAAAACGCGGCAGCGTTTTTCGTTGCGCCGCCAGAGAAGGCCGGCATAGAAGCCGGCTGGGCGGCGCTATGATATAATAGCAGCGGAAGGAAAATGCCGGCAGGCATTTTCGATTGCGCCGCTGGGAAAGGCCGGCATAGAAGCCGGCTGGGCGGCGCTATGATATCATGTTTTATAGTTCCTTTTTATAGAATAGGATGAAAACAAACTGCACACAATGAGGTGTTTTCTTTGAACGACCCCCGCAGGAGCAACCCCCGCAGCCATATTCGGAATTTCTGCATCATCGCCCATATCGACCACGGAAAATCCACCCTGGCCGACCGCATTCTGGAAAAGACGCAGACCGTAGCCCTGCGCGACATGGAGGATCAGCTGCTCGACAGCATGGATCTTGAGCGGGAGCGGGGCATCACGATCAAGGCCCATGCCGTCACCCTGTCCTACCGGGCGGAGAATGGGGAAACCTATCTGTTCAACCTGATCGACACTCCCGGCCATGTGGACTTCAATTATGAAGTATCCCGTTCCCTCGCCGCGTGCGAGGGGGCGGTCCTGATCGTGGACGCGTCCCAGGGTATTGAAGCGCAGACCTTGGCGAACACCTATCTTGCGGTGGACCACGGACTGGAAATCGTGCCGGTTATCAATAAAATCGATCTGCCCTCCGCCCGGCCGGACGAAGTGCGGCAGGAAATCGAGGATATCATCGGGATCGACGCTTCCGAGGCGCCTGCCATCTCCGCCAAGCAGGGGATCAACATTGAGGCGGTGCTGGAAGCGATTGTCCGGCAGATTCCGCCCCCCTCCGGAGACGACGAAGCGCCCCTTCGCGCCCTAATCTTCGACAGCTATTACGACAGCTACAAAGGGGTTATCGTCTATTTCCGCGTCATTGAGGGCGAGGTGCGCCCCGGGGACACCATCCGGATGATGGCGACCGGCGCGCAGTTCGACGTGGTGGAAACCGGCATCATGCGTCCCGGACGGCTGGAACCCAATCAAGGCCTCCGCTCCGGCGAGGTGGGCTACATTGCGGCTTCGATCAAAACGGTCGGGGACGCGCGGGTGGGCGATACCATTACTCTGGCGTCCCGCCCGGCCGCCCAGCCGCTTCCCGGCTACCGGAAGGTGAACCCCATGGTGTTCTGCGGCGTTTTCCCGGCCGACGGCGCGCATTATCAGGATCTGCGGGAAGCGCTGGAACGGCTCCAGCTCAACGACGCCTCCCTGACCTATGAGCCGGAAACCTCGGTCGCGCTGGGCTTCGGCTTCCGCTGCGGCTTCCTCGGCCTGCTGCATATGGAGATCATTCAGGAGAGGCTGGAACGGGAATATAACCTTGACCTGATTACTACCGCGCCGAGCGTCATCTACCGCATCACTCTGGCGGACGGCACGGTGGCGATGATCGACAACCCTACCAATTACCCGGATCCCGGCTCCATCATCAAAGCGGAGGAACCGATTGCGGACGCGCACATCCTCGCGCCGAACGAGTATGTCGGAAACATCATGGAACTCTGTCAGGAGCGCCGGGGCATATTTAAGGATATGAAATACCTCGACACCACCCGGGTGGACATCCATTATGAAATGCCCCTGAACGAGATCGTGTATGATTTCTTCGACGCGCTGAAATCCCGCACCAAGGGCTACGCCAGCTTCGACTATGAACTGAAGGGCTACGCCGAATCCGAGCTGGTCAAGCTGGATATTATGCTCAACGGCGAAATTGTGGACGCGCTTTCCTTCATCGTGTTTGCGGGGAACGCGTATGCCCGCGCCCGGCGAATGTGCGAAAAGCTGAAGGACAACATCCCCCGCCAGCTGTTTGAGGTGCCGATTCAGGCCGCGATCGGCGGGAAAATCATCGCCCGGGAAACCGTCAAGGCCATGCGCAAGGACGTGCTTGCCAAATGCTACGGCGGCGACATCACCCGGAAAAAGAAACTGCTGGAAAAGCAGAAGGAAGGAAAAAAACGGATGCGCCAGCTCGGCAGCGTCGAGGTGCCGCAGGAAGCCTTTATGGCCGTTCTCAAGCTGGACGACAATTAAGAAGGGACTGCTGCAAAAAGCCGTTTTGCAGCAGTCCTTTTTCACCAACCAAACTCTCTGAAAGGGGGACTTTCCTTGCCGATCGGGTTATATATCCACGTTCCGTTCTGCGTGAGCAAATGCCCGTATTGCGACTTTTATTCCCTGCCGGGCCTGACGGAAGAACGGGCGGACGCTTATACCGCCGCCGTCCTCCGCTCGCTGGACGAATGGGCGGGCCGATTGAGCGTCCAAGCCGCCGACACCCTGTATTTCGGCGGCGGCACCCCTTCCCTGCTCGGCGGGGAACGGCTGGTCCGGATCATCGATACCGCCCGGCGGCGGTTCGGACTGGACGGAGCCGAAATCACCCTGGAAGCCAATCCCGCCGACGGGCTGGACGAGACCTTCCGCGCCTTTGCCTCGGCGGGCGGGAACCGGATCTCCCTCGGGATGCAGTCGGCGGCGGCGGACGAGCTGTGTTCTCTGGGGCGGCGGCATGATCCCGCGGATGTGGAAAAGGCGGTTTCCGCCGCCCGCCGGGCCGGGATCAGGAATCTGTCCCTCGACCTCATGCTCGGGCTGGAACGCCAGACCGTCGCGTCGGCGGTCTCTTCCGTGCAGGCGGCCGCCCGGCTGGAGGCGGAACATGTTTCCGCCTATCTGCTGAAAATCGAGGAAGGCACCCCTTATGCCGCCAAACGGGATTCCCTCGCCCTGCCGGACGACGACCAGACCGCGGAGCTGTATCTCGCCGCCTGTGAAGCGCTGGAACTCGCGGGATACCGGCAATATGAAATCTCCAACTTCGCCCGGCCCGGACGGGAAAGCCGGCATAACCTCAAGTACTGGAATCTCGATCCCTATCTCGGGATCGGGCCGTCCGCCCATTCTTTCCTCGGGGGGCAACGGTTCGCCTACCCCCGCGACCTCGGCGCTTTTCTCGCGGGGAACGGGCCGGAGCGCGAGCGTCCGGACGACGACACGCCGCCGGACGCCATCGAGGAGGGGAGCGAGACGGAATACGTTCTGCTCCGTCTGCGTCTGGCGGAGGGGCTGACGGAGCGGGGGTTCCGGGAAAAATTCGGCCGTTCCCTGCCCGAAGCTTACCGTCAGCGGGCGGCGGCGCTCCCTCCCCTGCTGGTGGAAGCGGACGAAACCGGAATCCGCCTGACCCGGCTGGGTTTCCTTCTCTCCAACACGCTGATCGCACGGTTGATTGGATAATGTCGCGCCGCCTTGCCAACTTCTATTGGTCACGCTTTATGGCGGCGCGATGAGAAATCCCACAAGGGATTTCTCCCTCCCGGCTGCGATGTGGAAACCGTGTGGACTCTCCTGCGGGAAATGCAGGAAACGGAAAAATCCTATTAAATCATTCTTGGAACCCTGATCGGAAAACCGATCGGGGTTCCATTTATTTTATTTTTTAAAATAATCTATGTCAGCGACGCGGGCTTTCTTTTTTTCCTATATCCTCCCAGTATACCCTCTTCTATTCCGGCAAAAATACGCATATACACATACACAAAAGCAGGGGTATCTCATCCCGGCATATCCTTTTGCTTTTTGCCGGATATTTTATGGGAAAAGGAGCTTTTCTATATGAGCCTTCCGCAAAAACTAAGCCGCCGGGGACTGGTGCGGGTCGTCAGCTTCACGCTCGCCCTGATCGCGGCGCTTTCGGCCGCGGCGATCGGCGGCTACACCACTGCCCGGAAATATCGGACTACCATCGAATATTCCTATCAGCGGGCGCTCGGCGAGCTGACCGATTACCTCAGCAACATCGATATCGCGCTGGAAAAAGGGCAGTACGCCGCGACTTCAAAGCAGCTGCAGGGCTTGTCCTCCAAGCTGTGGCGGGAGGCCGGCAACGCCAAAATCGCGCTTGACCAGCTTCCTCTGGAAGGAAATCAACTGAACGCCACCTATAAATTTCTGTCTCAGGTGGGGAATTTCTGCGTCTCCCTTTCCAATAAGGTGGGGAACGGCGGCACGATCTCGGAGGAAGAGCGGTCGGCGCTGGATCAGCTCGCCGTTTACGCCTCTTCCCTTTCCCTTCAGCTCGGACAGATGGAAAGCGATTTGGAAAACGGGGCGCTGACCCTGAGAAAGACCGCGGCGGTGCTGGCCGCGGACGATTCATCGGCGGACCTGCCGGACATCGCCGCCGGATTCCGGGAGATGGAGGAGGGCTTTACCGATTATCCCACGCTGATCTATGACGGCCCCTTTTCCGATCATATTCAGCAGCAAAAGCCGAAATTTCTGACTCAAAAAGCGGCGGTTTCCGCCGGGCAGGCCCTTTCCGCCGCACAGAAGGCAACGGGAGCCACCGGGCTTTCCTCTGCCGGGGAAACCAACGGCACACTGCCCTGTTATCTCTTCACCGCCGGGGATCTGACCGTCAGCATCACGAAGGCGGGTGGCATCCCGGATTATTTTCTGAACGCCCGCGCCGTGGGGGAACCAACCCTGTCCGTCGCGGAAGGCCTGAAGGCCGCGGAAGCCGCCCTGAAGGATCGGGGGCTCGGCGAATTTGTTTATCGCTATTATCAGCAGAATCACGGTGTTCTGCTGGTGAACTTCGCCGCCTTGCAGGACGGAACGGTGTGTTATCCTGATCTGGTAAAAATCGGCGTCGCCCTGGACACCGGCGAGGTGGTTTCCTATGACGCCAAAGGCTATATTCAAAACCATACCGGCCGGGAAATTCCGGCTTCCTCCCTGAGCGAGGAGCAGGCGCGGGCCGTTCTCTCCCCCCGCCTGACCCCCGAAGCTCACGCCATGGCGTTCGTCCCCTCCGAGGGACTGAGCGAAGTATACTGTCACGAGTTCCTCTGCCGTGGGAAAAACGGGGAGCGGGTGCTGGTATATATCGATGCGCAGACCGGAATGGAGGAACAAATTCTGGTTCTTCTGGAGGATGAAACGGGGGTGCTCGCCATGTAGCATCCCCGCGTGGGAGGAACGCGGCGTTGCTCCCACGCCGAAAAGAGAGGAGAGAAAAGAATGCAGCACTCTATGAAACGCAAAGCCCTTCTGGCTGGCGCCGCCGGCCTTTGCGCGGCAATAGCCCTGACCCTTTCCGGTTGTACCGGCAATAAAGATGACGGATTGTCCGGCGATTCCTCGATGGGTTCCGGCTCATCAAACGCCGCCAACAGCGCAACAGGCTCCAATGGGAACCTGCCGGAGGACAACGCCTCCGACGGCGTAATCTCGGACGGCGGAGCTTCCAACGGTGCCATTGGCGACACCATGAGCACGGACGCCGCCGGACGTTCCCGGGCGGGCGACGGTCTGGAAACCGGGCGAAGCGACGGAATGTCCGACTCCGGCGGCCTGCCCGGCGCGGGCGTGCGCTGATTATCCCCGACTATTGGAACGGACAGGAACAGCCGGCGGAAATCCGCCGGCTGTTCCTTTGCCTGTAAACCGGCCCTTTTCCGAATCAGCTCGTGTAGTCCTCCAGCAACCCCGCCAGTGTTCGGTCATCATAGACGGGAATTCCCTCCTCCAGCCGACGCTGCTCCTCTTCCGGCAGGGAGACAACATATACGTCGTACACCTCCTGCGGGGACAACCCGTCCGGCAAAAAGCGCGCCAGCTTTCCTTCCCATACCCCGAGGACGCAGAGCATCGGCCCGCTCACGGCAGAGACGGATTCCGCTCCGGCCGGATCCGCCGTTCCGGAAGAAAGCGCGGAAGCTTCCGGCGGTGACGACGCAGGCGGTTCTTCCGCCGGCGTGCGGAAAACCAGGAAGATGACCAGAACCACCAGCAGCACCGTTCCTGCGATCGCAGCCAGCGCCAGCGGGCGGGCGGCGTTTTTTTCCATCTGTGTTCATCCTTTCATCGGAATATCCGGAATCCTTCCGCAAAATTCATCCGAAGAATTTTCCGTATATCGGTATTCTGCTCCGTTTTGGGGTAAAATATCCATATCCCGTCCGGTTGTTCCGCTGTTTTTCTGACTTCCTGTCGGACAATGTTACAGTTTTGATATTTGACATTTGGGTATTCCTGCTATAAGATAGGGTATGTATCCAACGGAACGGCGGTGCGGAGAATCCCCGCGCCGTTTAACGAAAATGTAAAGGAGGCAATGGCGGAGTGAGCACATCCGGAAAAAGCGGGCCGAAAAAGGCCGGCAGCCAGCCCGGCGCCATGAAGCAGGTGAAGCAGTTCATGCGGAAAAAGCCGGTGCGCGTTGCGCGAAAAACGCTCGGCGCGGTATTGAAATGCATTCTGACCATTTTCCTCATCGGGATGATTACCGCCAGTATTGTCGGCTGCGTCATGGTTGTGTATGTCGTCACCAGCTTCGACGGTACGGAAGATCTGCCCGATCTTAAGAACATCAGCCTGAACGAGAGCAGCCGGATCTATACGCAGAACGTCTCCACCGGCGAGTGGGAGGAAACCCAGCGGGTGGAAGGCGCCAACAGCATCTGGACCGACCTGAACGATATCCCTCTGGATATGCAGAACGCCATTATCGCGATCGAGGATAAGCGCTTTCGCGAGCACTACGGCGTGGACTGGAAGCGGACCCTTTCGGCGGCCGCCAATCTGGTATTCCACTTTTCCAACAACGAATTCGGCGGTTCCACCATTACTCAACAGTTGATTAAGAACATCTCCAAAGACGACGACGTGAAGATCTCCCGGAAAATCCGTGAAATCTTCCGCGCCATCGAACTGGAACGCAGCGTCGCTTCCAAGGACGAGATCCTCGAAGCCTATCTGAACATCCTTCCCCTTTCCGGCAATATCACCGGCGTGGGGGCGGCGGCCAACTACTACTTCGCAAAAGATGTGCAGGACCTCACTCTGGCGGAATGCGCGCTGATCGCCGGTATTACCCAGAATCCTTCCCGCTACAACCCCTATCTCCATCCGGACAATATCAAGCGCCGGCAGAAGGTCGTCCTCAACGAGATGTACAAGAACGGCTTTATTACCGAGGACGAATACCAGCAGGCGTATAACGAGGAACTGGTTTTCCGCAGCAGCATGAAGCGGATTACGGTACAGGATTACTATACCGACCAACTCACTGAGGACGTCATCGCCTCCCTGATGGAAAACTACGGCTATACCTACGAAGCCGCCCAGCAGATGTATTATTACGGCGGATTGGAGATTTATTCCTGTGAAAACCCCTCCCTTCAGCAGAAGGTGGAGGCGGTCTTTGAAAATGACGACAACTTCCCCAGCCATGTCAAAAGCGATAAGGAAGACCCGCAGGCGGCCATCGCCATCATCGACTATAACGGAAAAATGGTGGCTACCGTCGGGGGACGGGGAGAAAAAACAGCCAACCGCGTCCTGAACCGTTCGACCAGCTCGGTACGGCAGCCCGGCTCCGCCATGAAGCCGATCGCAGTTTATGCTCCGGCCATCGACATGAACCTGATCACCTATTCCACCAAAATGATGGATACCCAGATGACTTTGCCGGACGGCACCAAATGGCCGGTCAACTTCGGCAACAGCTATAACGGCGAGGTAAGCATCGAAACGGCGGTCAAGTGGTCGCTGAACACCATCCCCGCCAAACTGATTACCGAAATGACCCCGCAGCGCAGCTTTGATTTTCTGACCAACAACCTGCATATCACCACTCTGGTCAAATCCCGTTCGGTGGGTAATCAGGTGAAGACCGACATTATCCCCGCGCTGGCGCTCGGCGGCCTGACCGACGGCGTACGCTGCGTGGAGATGGCGGCCGCCTATCAGGTGTTCGGCAACGGCGGCTTTTACAACGAGCCCTATACCTTCTACAAGGTGGAACGGAACGGGGAAATTCTTCTGGAAAACCTGCCGAGCAACGTCCGCGCCCTGGACGCGGATACCTCCTATATCATGAACCAGCTTCTGCAGAAGGTCATCACCGGCGGACGGGGCGCTACCGGCGCGGGCTATGGGGTAAGCGGCTTCACCACCTTTGCTAAAACCGGTACCACCTCCAACAACAAGGACGTGTATTTCGCGGGCGGCACCCCCTATTATGTGGGGGCCTGCTGGTTTGGCTACGACAACAACCAGGAACTCCGCGACAGCGTTACCACCTATGCGAAGCGGCTGTGGCAGAAGGCGATGAACGCCCTGCATCAGGGGCTGGAGGCCAAGGAATTTGAGCAGCCGGCCACCACGGTGAAAGCGAATTTCTGCCAGTCCTCCGGTATGCTGGCGACCACCGGCTGTTCAAGCACAGGCGTCGGCTATTACAAACCGGATAACGTGCCCGGCTACTGCAATCAGCACAGCGGCAAGCCGAATGCCGGCATTGCCACCACGGGGAACAGCGCGGGGGCTGCCACCACTACCGTCGCCGCCGCCACGACGACCACCACCTCGGTCAAAACCCTTCCGCCGGAAACCACCACCAGAGCTGTGGATTCCTCCACTACCCAGCCCGGTGTATCGACCCCCACTTCGGTGGACCCGGCGCTTCCTCCGGATCAGGAAGGGAACCAAGACGACGAGTAACGGACTTCAAAAGGCCTTTAAGAAAGACAAAAAAGAGGAGCGATGCCTGATGCATCGCTCCTCTTTTTATACGGCGGCTTATTCCGACATGTTGGACGTTGCCGCGCCGAATTCGTCGCTGGTAGTGCTGATCTCATACGTCAGTTTATCCAGATCGTCGTCGCTCTTCTTAAGGTATTCGGATGAGATATAGAAGCTCATGTCTCCGTATCCGCCGGCCGGCACATAAAAGCTTTCGTCAAATTGATCGGTGGCCGCGACGGCGATCTCCTCATCGTCCTCATTCTTCAGCGTGATATCCAGCGTCTGGAGCCGTCGGTTAACGTCCGTGCCGTTGGAAAGCTTCAGCTTCAGCATCAGCCCGCCGTCGTTGGTATAATACGCTTCGGCGATCACGCATTTCACGCCCTCCTCGGACAATTCAGGGGTTGCTCCCTCCCGCTGAAAATGACCGGCCCCTTCCTTTATTCCCCGGGGATCGGGCGTCTCACCGCAGCCGGTCAGTGAAACCGCCAATGCGGCTCCCAGGACGACGGCCAGCAGACGGCCCGCCCTCCCCCTTTTCCGGCGGCGCGGCGCGGACGCCCCCTCTTCCGCGTTGTTTTTGTGCGCACAGCGCACCCGGGGAAATCTGTTCATCACTGCCATAACCGCTTTCCTCCTGTATCCGTATGGTTGCCTATAGGCATGCAGGCGTTTGAAATCCGTTTCCGCCGTGCATGACGGAACCTCTTTCATCATACACGAAAAGCGGCGGTTCGTAAAGAGGGGGTTCTTCGTTCCCCGGGAAAATCCCGCGGCCGTCCCGGCGGGATGGAACCGGGCGGCGCCGGTTTAAAACATTCCGGTTACATTATCCATCAGGTCGCCTACATTGCGCAGCGCTTTCCCGACGTTTTTCTTCAGGCCTTTTTTGTTCGAATGCATATAGGTGCTGCCGACCGCGCCCGCGACACAGCCGACGGCCAGCCCCATACCGATTCCCTTCATAAAGCCCATGACGTTTTTGCTCATGTTTTTGCCTCCTTTCCTCCGATTCCCTCTCCGTCGGGAATTCTTCCCGGCGGAAGTTATCCGGCGGCTCTGCCGGATCCGGTATTATTGTTTCGCAAACCCATGGTTTCACGCGGGTAAATTGTTGGAAAGATTGTTTTTTGCGGAAAATCGGAGTACAATAAAGCCGATAAAGCGGTTCAGCCGCTATGTGAAAGGACGATCCGACCCATGCCTCTTCTGAACATCGTGCTGGTGGAGCCGGAAATTCCACAGAATACGGGGAATATCAGCCGCACCTGCGCCGCCACCGGCGCACACCTTCATATTGTGGAACCGATGGGGTTTCAGATCGACGACCGGCGGCTGAAGCGGGCGGGGCTGGATTACTGGCATCTGCTGCATATCACCTATTATAAAAATCTCGATGACTTTTTCGCGCGGAACAACGGCCCTTTTTTCTATTTCACCACCAAGGGAAAAACGATCTACTCCGACGTCGTCTATCCCGACGGCGCGTATCTCGTTTTCGGCAAGGAGACGGCCGGACTTCCCGAATCCCTTCTGGCGGCCAACCGGGAGCGGTGCGTCCGTCTTCCGATGCTGGACGATGACGCGGCCCGTTCCCTCAATCTGTCCAACACCGTGGCCGTCGGGGCCTACGAGGCGCTCCGGCAGTGGGGATTTCCCTCGCTGCGCACCAAAGGTCATCTGACCGGTGAAAGTGACGAATAACCGCTCCTTTCCGACGGTATCCCGGCGGCCGCCCTCCGTCGTCTTTATTGTAAACGGTTGGCCGCCGCTTTTCAATAACGCGCTGTTTGAGCGTTTCCGGTAAAAAACAAACCGGCCGTTGAAGCTTCTGTCCGAAGCGCCCGACGGCCGGTTTTTATTCCGTTATTCCTCCATCTGCTTGCCGAGGAAGGCGGCCGCTACCTGAGCGAGCTTTACATCGCCCTCTCCGGGGATGGCGCCGGTCTCCGGCAAAAGCAGGCAGACCGCGCCGATCACATCCCCCGACGCCATAATGGGGGCGGTCACCGCGGCGTACCGCTCGATTCCCTCCACCGGTTGGGTGCGCTTCTGGTCGCCGGCCACCGCGATCTGGGTGCGGCGCTGTTCAATAATCTCTTCCAGCTGCGCGGAGATGCGGCGTTCCAGAAATTCCTTGCGGGAAACCCCCGCCGCCGCCACTACATGGTCCCGGTCGCAGATCAGCACCGGCATACCGCAGGCCCGGGACATCACGTCCGCATAGGGGGCGGCAAAGGGCGACATCTCTCCCACCGGAGAGTATTTTTTGAACACGACCTCTCCGTCGTTATCGGTAAAAATCTCCAGCGGGTCGCCTTCCCGAATCCGCATGGTACGGCGGATTTCCTTTGGGATGACAACCCGGCCGAGGTCGTCGATGCGTCGTACGATTCCTGTTGCTTTCAAAACAATTCCTCCAATATCGTTCGCAGGAAACAGGCGGTCCATGGGAGGCCGTCCACTCCCCTGCATTCTTATTTTGTGCTCTGTTATTGTTTGCAAGCAAAGGAAATATATACGCGGACTTCCCCCCCGTTTTTCTCCTGTCCGCTAAAAAACGGGACGATAAAAAACGGAAAAGGACGGTGCCCCCCTGCGCGGAGCATCGTCCCCAATTCATTCCTCTGTATCCGCCCCGACCCATTCCAACAGAGCGGGCGCGGCTTCCCGTTCGCCCTGAAGCAGCCACACCTCCGCTTTCCAGCCGGCGGGGGCGAGCGTCCAGACTTTCCCCACCCATTCCTGTACTTCCCGGGAGAGCGTGACCGCTTTTTCCCGCCCGAACAGACTGAGCAGGATCCTTCCTTCCTGCGTGGAAACATCCAGCCGCAGGCTGCCGCTGCCGAACCCAATCCGCCGCGTATTATAATCGGCGACCAAAAATCCCGCGCCCAGCATCAGCAGGCTGAGCGTCAGGGTAAAGGCGGCGCAGAAAGCCCGCAGCCGCCGATATTTTTCCTTCTTTTTCCGAACTTTTCCGTTCTTCTGCATTTTCATCGTCCTTTGCACCGCGGGCTCCCCCGCTCCGATTGGTAATCCTTTATTCTTCCTTGAGCGAATTCAATACCTGCGCCAGGGTTTTACCAAGAATCTGACCCGAATAGGAAGCCTCTTCCACCGTATTGCCGTCGGTTCCGACTTCAATCAGCAGGGAGCCCTTGGTGAGATGCTGATTATATCGGCTGTCCACCAGATACAGCGGGCGGACAATCCCTTCATACTGGGTATGCAGTGCGCTTTGCAGCCGCAGCGCCAACCGCAGATTTTCCGGCCAGTTCGGATGGGGCTGTGAAGAGGAATCGCAGGCGCTGGCAATAACCATCATCTGGGCCGCCTTTCTCCCGTTGATAACGGCGGTCGGCTTCAGCCGGTTGGCAGAAGAACGGTAGATTGCGTCCCGATGGATATCCAGCACAACCCGAATGGTCGGATACGTCTTCAGATTCTTCTGTATCGTCGCCGCGGAGCGGTCGTATGCACCGGTATATTTGGGGTTGTCGTGAATCGTAATGTCATGAATGACGCCAATCCCCGCGGCACGAAGCTGAGCGGCGATCGCCTCCCCGACGTTCACCACATTGCGGCTGTTGTCCTTTGTGCGGGAGAGGTCGGCGGCATTATAATACCCCGCGTCGTAGGACATATACCCCTCGGTAGTATGCGTATGCACAATCAGCACCTGAGGTTCGGCGGTATTGGTCAGTCCCAGCGCGGGCGCGACAGCAATCTGCTCCGCAATATTGATGGTGGCGCTGCTGGCATTCTTGATCGCGACGCCCTGCACGAAACTGCTTCCCATAGTGAGCTGTTCCTCTGTGATACTGCCGCCGTCTCCCGCATTGGGCGGGATGACGGCGTCGCCGCCCGTCGGAAGATCAACACCCTCCTGATTGCCGCTTCCCGGCGTATACGGCACGGTGGGACCGTCAACCGATTCGGTCTGTTCCTTCCCGCTGTTTGCGGCGGGTACCCGGTCCAACCGTCCGCTCAGCGCCTCCGCGCCTCCCTCCGGCTGCATCATTCCGACGGAAAGCAGTGCCATGCGGCGGCCGATATCCAGCATCTGCTCCCCCGACAGCCCGCCGACAGCCAGCGCGATACAGACCGCGACTGTGCCGAACGACAGAAGGAGCCGGGCGATCCGGCCGTTCGGACGGCCCGGAGCATTATTTTGTTTTCGTCGGCTTGGGACAGGGCTTCTCCTCATCGTCATCACCGTTATCAGCCTATGCGCCGATACGGCGGATTATGCCCGGGAAGGAGCCCCATCCCGCTTCCGGCGCCGGCCGCGTTCCGCGCCCCGCAAACGGCTTTATTCCGTAAGCATTATTTTGCGGCGGCAATCAGGGAAAGGGGCGAATACTCCGGCTGCAGAGCGGCGTTGATGACCATTGCCACCAGCCGGGATGCCCGGCCGATCAGCAGGTCGATCTCCCGGGGGGTGACCATCATCGCCTCCCCGCGCGGAGTGACCGAATCGGCGGATTCCTCCCGGCCGGTCAGCTCCAGGGCGATGGTCCGCGCATCCACCACGGTAGGCACCCCCATTCCGATTACCGGGACGCCCAGCGTCTCGGCATTCAGCAGCATCCGGTTATTCCCCACCCCCGATCCGGGAGCGATCCCGGTGTCACAGAGCTGGAGCGTACTGCCCAGCCGCGCCACACTGCGCGCGGCGAGCGCATCCACCACAATTACGGCGGCGGGCCGTATCACGCCGCACACTCCCCGCACGATTTCCCCGCTTTCCATCCCGGTACGTCCGAGCACACCGGGAGCGAGCACGGCGGCGGGACGCAGATCGTCCAATCCGATGCTGCGGGCAAATTCCCCCTCAATATGGCGGGTGGCCATCACCATGTGGACGGCATGAGGCCCCAGCGCGTCGGGCGTGATCGCTTCGTTCCCCAGTCCGATCACCAGCACCGCTCCCTCCGGCGGCAGCAGGGCACGGAGTTCCTCTCCCAGCCGCTTTGCCTTTTCCTCCATTCCCTCTTCGTCGTCGGTTAAAGGCGGCAGTTCGGCCGTAATATAGGTCCCCAGCGGACGGCCGAGCGCTTCGGCTCCCTCCTCATTTTCTATAATGATCCGGGTGAGCGTCATTTCCCCCTCCTGCTCGCTCTCCTGCCGGACGCCGGACAGTGCTTCGGCCCGGCCGTCCTGCGCCAGAACAGCCGCCTCGATCGCCAGATCGGTTCTCATTGGCATGCGGTTTCCGCCCCTTTCTCCTGTTTTTATGATCCCCGTGTACCCGGCGGTCATAAAAGAGTACAGAAAAAGGATTCCCCAAATTTGCGCTTTTACCACGCTCTTCTTGCTCTCCCGTTGATTCTTTCAAAGAAAATCCACGTCATATCCGCAAACTCCTGTAAAAAACAGTTGCATTTTTACGGGATTCATGGTAACATAACTTTTGCGTGATTTATGAATAAGACTCAGCAAGGGAGGTGTGACCATGCCCAACATCAAATCCGCAAAGAAGCGTGTGAAGGTTATCGCCGTGAAGTCTGCGCAGAATCAGGCCAACCGCTCCGCTCTGAAAACGCAGATCAAAAAAGCGAACATCGCGGTCGAAACCGGCGCTGCCGATAAGAACGAGGTGGTCCGCGAGGCGATCAAAAAGATCGATCAGGCTGCCGCCAAGGGTCTCCTGCACAAGAATACCGCTGCAAGGAGAAAGTCCGCCCTTGCCAAGAAGGTCAACGCCTAACGCCATACGGCGCGCTTGTCTTGTAAGCCTCCGTTTTTACGGAGGCTTTTTGGCGTCTGCTTTTACCATCCCGATGAATCGTTCCCATGCGCTGTCGTTCCCCGGTTGAACCCGGATTCCCCCCATTCCCCTCCGCCCGGCACAGGCCTTCCGCGCATCGATACTCCCCGGACCGCAAAGGCCGTCTGGTTTTCCGGTTGATTGCCTGTACTGCAGCAGCATGACCGTCGGTTCATGCAAAAAGGCGATACGCTTATGTAAAAAGCGTATCGCCTTTTTGACACTCAGATATCAGAAACCGGCGTCGGTATCGTAATCGAAGCCCTCGGAATCGTCTTTTGTCGGTTCCTGCCCGCCAGCGCCGTCCGCGGAACCCGCCCCGATCCGCCCGGGCGTCTGCGGTGTCTCTCCGCCTTCCTCCGGGACGGAAACCGGCCCCGAACCGGGCCGCATGGACTCTCCGGGCGCTGCCGGCGGCGGAGAAGGCATTTCCGAAGCCGTGCGGCCGGCCGATACATGGCGAAGCAGACGGCCGAACGCCACGAATTCATCATCCCCCGGGTCGCGGCGGTTTACGTTTTTCTGGATAAACCAGAGCAGAAGGATCAGCAGGATCAGGCTGACGATGCTTAGGATAATGCCGGGAATCAGCCCGACTGTAAAGAAGCTCAGTTCCACCGTATGCTCGCCGGCGCCGAGATCGAAGGCCAGCATCGCATCGCAGGCGGCGAAGGTTTCCACCTTTTTGCCGTCCACCTTCACCGTCCACCCCTCGTCATAGGGAATGGAGGTGAAAAGCACGCCGCTCTTGGCGGCATTGACTGTGCCGGAAAGATGAGTGTCGCTGTATTCCTTCACCACAAAGGGGCTTTCGGCCAGCACGCTCTGCTTGGCCTCGTATACATCCTTCCGGAGCGTCGCGACATAGATATTGCCGGTGCAGCTGCTTTCCGCCGTCACCGAAACGGTGACCGTATCGCCGGCGCTCAGACTTCCGGCGTCGATGATAAAGGGCTCGCGGGGGCTGACGCTCCAGGTATTGCTGCCGCTGCTCACACTGATGCTCTTGGCGGCGCCGCAATCAATGTACACAAACGCCTGGCCGGTTTCCGCCACCGCAGCATTGAAACGGACGGTCTGCTGGCCGTCCCCCGGATTTACCGAAAAGCTGGTGCCGCCGCCCGTGCTGCCGTTCATACCGCTGTCGGGATCCACTGCGGTCGCGGCCAGGGCAAACAACTCGTCCGCATTGCCGGTCAGGCTGGCGAACAGGGAATTCTGGGAGGCAATCGGGTTATACTGCACGGGCTGCCAGCTCTTGATCGAGGATGCCGCCACAAAGCCCACCGGAAGGGCGTCGGTATTCTCATAAATATAATAGGGGTTTTCATTCGTACCGGTCTGTTCCAGCTTGGTCAGCTGGGGATGGCTGCTCAGATCACTGTTCAGCACGACATACTTGATCCCGAGCAGGGAATCCGTGGTGGGAACAAAGCTCTTGTACAGGTAGCTGTTCACCCCGTTGACAGCGTATCCGAGATATCCCATAAACTTGGTCACGCTCTGCGGATTGCTGGAGGCAAACACCGTACAGCCGTGATAATCGTACAGCGCGGTATCCACCGTAGTGCGGCGGGGCAGGAATTCCAGCCGGTAGAACGCGCCGTTCGACGCCGCGTCCCCAATTTCCTCGGTGCGGTTCACCGCTGTATGCAGCGCCTCGGTCACGTCGTTGGCCACATAATCCTTACGGGCGGTAAAATACTCCTTCGAATTGACCGCCTGAAAGGAGACGCCGCCGTTGAATACCATCTCAGCCGTCACCACCAGAAGGAGCAGGCAATAGGCGGGACGGGCGGAAAGCCTCCGGCGGGAGACCAGTCCGGTAATCACGGCGTACAGTCCAATCAGCAGCAGGCTGACGTAAATCGTGGAGAAGCCGTATGCCTCGTCCCCGAACCGTTCCTCCAGCATCAGGTAGGCGAGCAGCCCAAGGAAAGACCCGCTGATCTGGCGGAAGCGAATCTCCCGGATATGGGTCAGCGTTTCATAGGCAATCAGAAGCAGAACGAAGGAATACAGGAAGGAAAAACGATAGGGCAGGTCGTTCGGCGCATGCAGGCCATGCCAGAGCAGATCCATCTGGTTAAGCACCAGACTCGCGCCCATAACCCCCAGCAGACCGATATACGATACCCGCCGCCGCATCGGAATGAACCGCAGGGTAGCGAAAATCGGCAGCAGGAAAATCGAGAGAACGCCGCAGTAGATGTTCGGCAGGTTGCCGGAACGGATGGTGGGGGATGTCTCATACAGATGCCGGCCGAGAAGATTGAACATATCGAAGTTGTTCTTCATCTCCGGCAGGGTGCCGCCGGCGGCCGAGGTCTGGCCAAGCGCCAGATAAGTTGGAACCAGCAGGAACATCACCAGCCCGCCGCCAAGCAGGGATCCGACGGCAAAGCGGCCGAAAAACCGTTTGCGGGAAGAGAACGTCCGCACCTGCCGCAGGGAGAAGCAAAGGAAATACAGCACCAGGAACACACAGAGCATAAAGCCGATGTAATAATTCGCGTACAGCGCATAGGCCAGGGAAAGCACATACGGCAGGTATTTGCCGGTGCGCATCAGCTTTTCAAAGTTCATGATGACGATCGGCAGGATCATCACGCAGTCCAGCCACATGATATCCCAGGAATAGGCGATCAGATACATCATCATGGAGTACATAATGGACACGATCACCACGGAGATATCCCGGCGGCGATAAATATACTGGACGCAGAGGGCGAAGCTGAACGCGGTCAGCGCGTTCTTCAGCAGGGTAATAACCAGTATCCCCTCGTTGAGCATACCCTCCGGGAAAAGCGTAAGCAGAAGGTTGAAAGGGCTGGAAAGGTAATACGCGAACAACGGCAGAAAGCTGCCGCCGAGACCGATATCAAAGGAATACAGTCCGTTTCCGCCGTGGAGGATCATATCCCGCAGCTGGGCCAGCAGCGGCGCATACTGGTGATGCATATCCACCACCATCACACTGCGGTCGCCCACCGGCCACACGCCCATATACATATAGGCCAGCGCCATGCAGACCAGCCCAAGCAGACCGGCCATCCCGGGATAAAACCATTTGCTCTTCGCCGCGGGCGCGTGCTCCTCCGTCTGGACGGCGAGCAGCAGCGTCACCAGACCGGCCAGCAGACCGCCGAAGCCGAGGGAATACAGCAGTTTCTGATTCTGCGTAACCAGCTGCTTATCCTCCTGAAATCCAAGATACAGCAGACAGGTCAGCGACAGAAACACGATCGCCAAAATCACTGTGCGCAAAAAATTGGTTTTTGAATCGGACGTCTTTCTCATTGGCGTCTACCCCTCGCCCTTCCCAAAATTTTCGGAATCCATACGACGGCCCCGGACCGCTTTCACCGCAAGTCCGGTTTTGCCCTTGGTCCGCGGCCGATCTTACTCTGTTGCAGATACAGTGTATTGTAGCATATTTTTCTAAAGAGGGCAACCGATTTGCGGCCGGTTTCCTGCATTTCGCCCACTCTTTCTACGGCGGCGGAGATTCCCGAGCCGCTTTCTCCCATAGAACCATTGCCGTCGTAAAAGGCAGATACGCCGCGAACCCCCTGTTTCACGGCGTATCTGTTCTTTGCTGATTCTTTTGAGAATTCGCCCCTGCGGTTCTTACCGCTGCTTCCCCATAAAGAAGAGGGCGATGGTGCCGGGGCCGGAATGGGAACCGATCACCGCACCGATATTCGAAATCACAATTTTCTCGACGCCCATCGTTTTGCGCACCTTATCGGCCAACAGTTCCGCCTCATCCTGACAGTCGCCGTGGCTGATGAACACCGTCTGCTCCTTGATATCGTCGTTCGCGCTTTCCTTCATCCGCTGAACCAGCGCGTCGATCGAACCGACCCGGCCTCTGGCCTTGGAGACAAGGATCAGGTGCCCCTCGTCGTCCACATGCAGAACCGGCTTAATTCCCAGAAGGGAACCGAAAATGGCGGAGGCCTTGTTCACCCGCCCGCCCCGGTGCAGGAACATCAGATCATCCACAGTGAACCAGTGGCAGAGATGCAGCTTGTTGCTTTCCAGCCATTCGGCATTCTCCTGCAGGGTCATCCCGGCCTTCCGGTTTTCATCCGCGTAAAATGTCAGCAGTCCCTCGCCCATCGACGCGCAGAGGCTGTCCACCACGACCACCGTGCGGTCGGGGTATTTTTCCTTCAGTTCTTCCACGCCCCGCCGGCAGGAATCGAAGGTGCCGCTTAATCCGCTGGAAAAGGCGATGTGGAGTACATCCTCCCCGGCGGCGAGAAACGGCTCGACAAAGGACGTAAATTCAAAGGTGTTGACCTGCATGGTAGAGGATTCCTTCCCCGCCCGGAGCTGGTCGTAAAACTCCTTGGAGGTTACGGCGACGTCAGGCCCCTCCTTATATTCCTTTCCGTCCAGTTGGAAGCTCAGCCCGATATACGCAATCCCGCGCTCCTGATAAAACGCCTGCGGCAGATCGCAGGTTGAATCGGTCGTAATACGATACATATTGACTTCATTCCTTTCAACAGGCGGTCCGGTTCTCCCGGAGGAGGGACGCGGACCGGAAAGACATGCCTTTCCACTTTTTGCCCATCTGGTTTTCGATACTATGTTACCGTATTCCGCGCGGGATGTCAAGCGGGTTCTTTCGACAATATTTTGACAACCAAACAATCAGGGGGAGATTCCCTGCAAAAGCCGTGCGGAAAGTCCCCAATGGATACCGGAGGCTTTCCGCACGGCTATCGGCTTGCCCATTATTTCCCCAACGGCGTGTTGGCATACGTTTTTTCCCGATGCTTCCGAATCAACCGCGCAAACCGGGAAAAGGGAGCCGTATCCGTCAGCGGCTGCAATTCCCGATCGAGATACAGCTTCATCGCCGCATCCCCGAGCGCGAGAACCATCAGAAACACGCCCACCAGCTTGGGCGTCAGCAGGGGGAAATCCACCATGCCGTCCATACAGAACGCGGCGGTAAAGGCAAGGAACACGACGCCCATCATCCGGGTATCCCGGGACCGGTGAAGCATATCCACCCCGCCGCGAAGCAGCTTCCAGCCCACTGCCAGCAGAATGCCGAGGGCGATCACGCCGCCCTCCGCCAGCAGCTGTAAGGGAAGATTGTGCATATGCGGGGCGTTGATGCCATGGCGAAGCAGCATATCCCATGTATTATCCACCCCCGCGCCCATTCCAAACAGGGGATCCTGACCAATGGTGCGCAGACCGGCCGCCCAGATATCCAGCCGTTCGCTGACCGACGCGTCCATCCCGGTCACCGAAAACAGCCGGGCCAGCACCGATTCGGGAATCAGCAGGAGCGCGGAAGCGGCAGTGACGATAATCAGCATGATTTTCCGGATATTCGCCGCGCAGAAGATCAGCGCGATCGCAAGCAGTGCGAGATAGCACCCGCGGGAAAAGGAAAACGCCACCCCGCCGACCGCCGCCAGAAGACAGCAGCGGCAGAGAATCCGCGCGCCGGTTCGCCGTCCGCTGAAGGCGTAATAGGAAAGGAAGGGAATCACCATCACCAGATATTCCGCGAAAATATTCGGATTATTGAAGGTGGAGGAGACCCGCAGATCGGTAGTGATGGGCAGGAGCTTGAGCGGCAGCCATTCAAACACCACCTGATCGATAAAACGCCAGAACTGCAGAGAGATATCCAGACCTAAAAACGCCCGAAGGCCGTATTGAAGGCAGCCAATCAGCCCCGCCAGCCCCGCGACCAGAGAAATGCAGAACAACGCGGTGTCAAACCGGCTGCGATCGGTCAGAACGGTGGTAACCGCCAGATACGCCAGAAACATGACCGCCCACATCGCCGCCGTAGACAGTGTAGACAGGAAATGCGGCGTATACAGCAAACCGAACGCCATATACGCGATATAGACCAGAATCCATTTTCCCAGAGTGCCGACCATTACCCGGCGCTGCCGCTCACGGGCGTCAAAATACGCCGCCAGCAGGGCGCCGCCCGCCAGCAGCGGCGCGATATATTCCGGGAACAGGGGAATACCGGAAACACAAAGGAGCGCGAGCAGCCACGGCTGTTTCAAATTGTCCCGAATGTCCCGCAGCCGTTCCTTCCCGCTTTTGATATCCTGTATGTCCCTCACTCCCTTTCTGTTCCTCCCGGACAAATTTGACACGCCGCGGCCACCCAGCCGAGTTCTATGTCCGCCTTTCCCGGCGGCGCAGTCGAAAGCATTTTCCCACCGTTGCTGTTATACCATAGCGCCGCCCAGCCGGAATCTTTGCCAGCCCTTGTTGGCGGCGCAATTGAAAATGCCTGCCGGCATTTTCCCACCGTTGCTGTTATACCATAGCGCCGCCCAGCCGGAATCTTTGCCAGCCCTTGTTGGCGGCGCAATTGAAAATGCCTGCCGGCATTTTCCCACCGTTGCTGTTATACCACATTTTGCCCGGGAATCGCAATCTTTGTTACAAACCTGTTATAATTTTGAACGTGTTTTCCCTCTTCGGCGGACAGAAGAACAGCGTTCTTAATGGTAGTATAGCCCAAAAAAATTATTGGAAATAACATAAAAAGCAAAAACCTTTCTTAAGATACGCACATCACTGAAAAAGCCCGGAACTGCTTTGGCGTCCGCCGCAGATCCGGGCTTTTTCCATGAGGACGAAATCGTCCCGCTCTTTTACAGCCAGTGCAGCAGCCTCATCAGCGTTTCGGTCAACAGCACCGCCGCCGTGGAGGCCAGCGCCACCGGCAGAAGCTGTTTCCCCCAGAACGCCATTCCCAGCGCGACCAACAGGCCGACCGCCGCCGACACCGGGGTCGAGGTGGCATACAGCACTGCGGGAAAGGTCATTGCCCCCAGCACCGCAAAGGGCATGTAATACAGAAAAGACCGCAGGAACGGACTTTCGATCCGCCGCCGGACCAAGGTCAGCGGAAGCACCCGCGGCACATAGGTTACCAGTGCCATCACCGCAATAGCGGCAATCCAGTATACCCAGCCGGTCATACCGTCCGCCCTACTTCCGCCGGTTCCGCCCCGTCGGTTTCCTCCCCGACCGGGAAGAAGAACGCCCCCGCCGCCGCGGCCGCCACCGCGCAGAGGATCAGCGCCCAGCCGGACGGGAGCAGCTTCAGTCCCGGCATATACCGGAACAGGCAGGCAAGGAGGACCGCGCCCGCCGTCACCAGCGCCACCGGGTGGGATTTTTTGGCGGGCGGGATCACAATGGAGATGAACATCCCATACAGGGCGATCCCCAGCGCGGAGGAAAGCGCCGCCGGCAGGACGGCGCCCGCCAATCCTCCCAGCAGTGTGCCGGCCGTCCAGCCAAGATAGGGACCTGCCGCCAATCCGGCGAAAAACCAGCCGGAAAGCTGTCCCTTCTGCTGCATGGCAAGAAAAAATATCTCATCCGTCACCCCGTTCGCCGCCAGCAGCCGTTTCATCACCGGCATGGACTGGAGCTTCTGGGACAGGGAGAGGGACATCAGAAAATACCGGATATTGATAATAAACACCGTCACCCCGATTTCCGGAAGGGGAGCGCCGGTCATCATCAGGTTAGCGCCCGCCACCTGTCCGGCGGAGGTGAAATTGCTCAGCGAAATCAGCAGGGCAACCGGCCAGGGCAGGCCCCCCGCCACCGCCGTGACGGCGAAAGCGAATGAAACAGGCGCATACCCCAGCATAATCGGCGCGCCGCACCGAAACCCGGCCCGGAAAAGCTCTCCCCGGCGGGCCGTTCCTTTTTCCATGACAATCCCCATTCCTTTTCCAAAGGCAGCCATACACGCAAATTCCGCAGAAAACGGGACGCCGGGCGGCGTCCCGTTTTCATCCGATGGGCAAACTCAATCGGTTACGAGCCCAGATAGGCGCGGCGGACCTGCTCGTTATCCAGCAGATCGGCGGCCTTCCCCTCCATAAAAATCGTGCCGGTTTCCAGCACATACGCCCGTTCGGAAATAGAGAGCGCCATTTTCGCGTTCTGTTCCACCAGCAGAACGGTGGTACCCTCCTTTTTCACCTCCTGAATGCAGTCGAAAATCTCCTGCACCAGGATGGGGGACAGCCCCATGGAGGGCTCGTCCAGCAGCAGCATCTTCGGACGGGACATCAGCGCGCGGCCGATTGCCAGCATCTGCTGTTCGCCGCCGGAGAGGGTGCCCGCCTGCTGGCGGCGGCGTTCCTTCAGCCGGGGAAACCGGGTGTAGACCATCTTCAGGTCCTCACCGATCCCCGCCTTTTCCCCGTTGCCCCGGATGAAGGCCCCCATTTCAAGGTTTTCCTCCACCGTCATGGTGGCGAACACCCGGCGGCCTTCGGGAACCTGTGCCAGCCCCATCCGCACGATCTTATGCGGCTCGGCCTTGGCGATGCTTTCGCCCATAAAGGTAATATCCCCCGTGCGGGAACGAAGCAGGCCGGAAACGGTATGCATCGCCGTGGTCTTTCCCGCGCCGTTGGCGCCGATCAGGGAAACGACCTCCCCCTCTTCCACATGGAAGGAAATCCCCTTCAGGGCATGGATGGCGCCGTAATATACGTTAATATCGTTAACGGTCAGCATAAACAGCCTCCCTTTCTCCAATTACTGGCGATACTGGCGCGGCCGCGCACAGAGAATCCTGGAACCGCCGCTTCCGTCAGCCGCCCAGATAGGCCTTGATGACCTTTTCGTTCGAACGGATCTGATCCGGGGTACCGTCCGCGATCAAAGTACCGTAATCCAGCACATAGATCCGCTCGCAAACGCCCATAACCAGACTCATATCATGCTCGATCAACAGGATGGATACCCCGAACATCTCCCGAATCTGACGGATGGTCTCCATCAGCTCCCGGGTTTCGGTGGGGTTCATACCGGCGGCCGGTTCATCCAGAAGCAACAGCTTGGGGCGGGCGGCCAGCGCGCGGAGAATCTCCAGCTTCCGCTGCTGGCCATAGGGCAGGTTGGAAGCCTGCTGCTCGGCCAAATCCTCCATATTGAAAATCTTCAGCAGCTCCCGCGCCTCTTCGGTGGTTTTCCGCTCCTCCCGCCAATAGGAAGGCAGGCGGAGGATGGCGGAGACAACGTTGTATTTCATATGCTGCTGCATCGCCACCTTGACATTATCCAGCACCGTCATCGCCTTGAACAGGCGGATGTTCTGGAAAGTGCGGGCAATGCCGATCCGGTTGATCTGATACGGCTTTTTGCCGATAATGCTTTCCCCCATGAACCGGATAGCGCCCTTGGTGGGCGTATACACGCCGGTCAGGAGATTGAACACCGTGGTTTTGCCCGCGCCGTTCGGACCGATCAGACCCACGATCTCCTGCTCTTCAATTTTCAGGTAAACATCGTCCACGGCCCGCAGTCCGCCGAACGTGATGCCGAGGTCCTTGGTTTCCAGTACGGCCATGCGTCACACCTCCCCTTTCTTTTTCCGGGTGGGACGGGAACCGCCCAGCTTATGGAAAACCTTTGAAAGCGACAGCTCATACCGCCCGAGAAGGCCGGTCGGCTTAAACAGCATGACGATAATCAGAATGATCGAGTAGATCAGCATCCGGTAATCCGAGAAATCACGGAGGACTTCGGGCAGCAGGGTCAGCACCGTGGCGGAGATGATGGAGCCGGTAATGGAGCCCATGCCGCCGAGCACCACCATAATCAGAATCTCTACCGATTTGTTGAAATCATATTTGGCAGGGTCAACCAGACCGAGCTGATGAGCGTACAGGCCGCCCGCCACACCGGCGATGAACGCCGCCATCACAAAGGCGAGCAGCTTGTAATAGGTCGTGTTGATTCCCGAGGATTCCGCGGCGATCTCATCCTCCCGGATGGCAATCACCGCCCGGCCGTGCCGGGAACGCCCGAAGGTGAACATCATAAAGATGACCAGCACCGCAAGGACGAACGCATATACGAACATGGCGGCGGGATGATCCCGGTTGCTCAGCGACTGGATGTCGGAAAGCCCCATCGCGCCATTGGTGATTTCCAGATTGTTGGCGACCACCCGGATGATCTCTCCAAAGCCGAGGGTAATGATCGCCAGATAATCGCCCCGCAGCCGCAGAGCGGGGATGCCGATAATGACGCCGAATACGGCGGCAAGCAGACCGGCCAGCACCAGGCCGATCGGCAGGGCAATCGACAGCGGCAGTCCGCAACTTTTGGTAAACAGGGCGGCGGCATACGCGCCCACCAGCATAAAGCCGGCATGGCCGAGCACCAGCTGGCCGAGCACGCCGGTCACCAGATTCAGGCTGACGGCCAGAATGACGTTGATGCACACCATCGTAACCAGATCAACCTGATACCGGTTCATCACGCCGGTATTCATCAGGAGAAACAGAACAACGAACAGCAGCCCTGTCAGGATCAGATTCACCGCATAGGAGACCAGCGTTTTTTTCTTCTTCGTCGAACTCATACTCACACCTTCTCCTTCCGGTTCTTGCCCATGATACCGGTCGGCTTAATCAGCAGCACGAGAATCAGGATGCCGAACACCACCGCGTCGGTCAGGGTACTGCTGATATACGCTTTGGTCAAGCCCTCCGCCACACCGAGCACATAGCCCCCGATCATCGCCCCGGGGATGGAACCGATGCCGCCGAGCACCGCCGCCACAAAGGCCTTCAGACCGAGAAGATTGCCCATAACCGGCCTGATCTGTGAATAGGTGTTGCAGTAAAGCAGCGCGCCGACCGCCGCCAGCGCCGAGCCGACGGCAAAGGTCACGGCGATTACCATATTGGTGTTGATTCCCATCAGCTTGGCCGCGCCCGCGTCCTCCGACGTGGCCTGCATGGCCTTGCCGATCTTCGTCTTTTTCACCAGCATCTGAAGCCCCGCCATCATCAGAATGGAAATAATCAGGTTCAGCACCGTGGAAAAATTAATGCTCAGCTCTCCCAGCTTCAGCGACTGATTACCAAACATCTGCGGCATGGACTGCGATTCCGAGCCAAACACCAGCATGAACAGGTTCTGCAGAAAAATGCTCACGCCCAGCGCCGTAATCAGCAGCGAAATGCGGGGCGCATCATGCACAAGGAGCCGGTGATAGGCAACCCGCTCGATCACTACGCCCGCAACAGCGCAGAACAGAACAGCCGCGAGCACGGCAACCCACAGCGGCGCTTTCAGCAAAACCATCACCAGATAAACCATATAGCTGCCCACCATGATGATATCGCCATGCGCAAAATTAATCAGCTGTACGATGCCGTACACCATGCTGTAGCCGAGAGCAACCAGCGCATAAATACTCCCCAGCCCCAGACCATTGAGGATCTGCGTTATAAAGTATGTAAAGTCTTTCATGTCGCACCTTCCCACTCTGTACTTGGCCCTCTGTGCTGGGAAGCCTGTCCGCAAACCAGCTTGAAACCGGGAAAAGAGGGTGAGCACGCCACCCTCTTTTCCCGCTCTATTCCCTTGTTCCGGGACACAGCCCGTTCTTATTTCGAAATGCTGTAATTCTCCACAAAGCCGTACTTGCCGTCCTTGCAGTTGGTGATGATCGCCTCACGAACCGGGTTGCGCTTCTCATCGAAGGTCGTGGTGCCGGTCAGGCCCTTGTAATCGGTGCTCTTCAGCGCTTCGATGATCTTGTCGGAATCGGTGGAACCGGCGCGGTCGATCGCGTCCGCCATAATCATCATCGCGTCGTAGCCGAGAACGGCGAACATATTCGCATCCATTTTATAGGTTTCCTTATACAGCTTCAGGAAGGCCTGCAGGTCCTCGTCCGTGCTCGTGGCAGAATACTGACTGCAGAAATAGCTGTCGGCCACCGCGTCTACATTGGAAGCGTCGATCTTTTCCAGAACGCCGTCCCAGCCGTCCGCGCCCAGGAAGGTGGAGGTAATACCCTGCGCCTTGGCCTGCACCGCGATCAGAGCCACATCGGAATAATACACCGGCACCATCAGCACATCGGGATTGGACGCCTTGATCTTGGTCAGCTGCGAGTTGAAATCGGTGCTGCCGGTCTGGTAGCCTTCCTTATTGGTCACGGTGATGCCCAGTTCCTTGGCCGCCGCCTCAAACGCGTCGGCAATGCCGGTGGAGTAGGTGTCGCCGTTGTCGTACAGAATCGCCGCCGTCTTGGCGTTCAGCTTCTTCGACGCGTAGTCAGCCATCAACTGACCCTGATACGGGTCGATGAAGCAGGCGCGGAACACATTCTCGCCCACTTCGGTGATATCCGCCGCCGTGCCGGACGGGGTAATCATCGGCATGTTGTCGGCCGTAGCCTTCTGAGCAACCGCCTTGCAGGGCTTGGAGGTCACGTCGCCGACCAGCGCCACGACCTTATCGGTCTGGGCCAGCTTGTTGTAAGCGTTGATCGCCTCGTTCGCGTCGCCCTTTTCATCATAGCAGATATAGTCGATCTTCTTGCCGCCAAGAATGCCGCCCTTTTCGTTGATGGCCTTGACCGCCAGCTGAACCGCGTTGTCCACGGCCTTGCCGTACTGGGACACTTCGCCGGTCAGCGGAGCCAGACCGCCGATTTTAACGGTGTCGCCGCTGCCCTCGCCTTTTGTGCAGCCGGCCATCGGCACGATCATCAGCGCCGCCGCCAGAGCCAGCGAAACAATGCTTCTCTTCTTCATCATTTTCATCACTTGCCCCTTCATCTTTTCCATCGTCCACCGCCGTAAGGCCGGGACGTCGGTTTCGGGTTTCAGGCCGGGAACCCGGCCCGCTTGTTAAATATTATATAGTCCGTGTCTTCATAATGCAAGAAGAATTTCGAATTTCCCCGCGATACCGCCCGGTTTTTTGCAGGTTTTGTCTTCCCGCGATGCAGACGGATCCGATTTGCGCCCCCGGATACATATTTTTTCTTCAAAAAGCAAAACCGGGAGAAAAAGTCCGGCGCACTGCCGTCCCCTTTCTCCCGATTAAGGCAACCCGCAAAAAAATCTTTTCGCGGGGCTTGCCGCCTGCGGGCGGATGATTGCTGCGCGGAGGAGAGACCCTGACGGTTCCCTCTTCACTCCTCCCCTTCTCCTCCGATACTCTTTGCGACCATCGGAAACCGGCTGGGAATTTGTATAATTCTCAGCCGGTTCAACATTTTGTATATTATATTTGCCAAGAATTCGCATCCCTATCGACGGCGCTTCCGGCGGCAGAGCCCAGCGGAAGCCGGACGGTAAAGACGGTGCCCTCCCCTTCTCGGCTCTCGACGCGGATATCGCCGCCGTACAGCCCGACGATATGCTTGACAATCGAAAGTCCCAGGCCGGTTCCGCCCAGCTCGCGGGAACGTCCCTTATCCACCCGGTAAAACCGCTCGAAGATCCGGTCGATGTCCTTTTCCGGGATGCCGATCCCCGTATCTCTGACCCGGATTACTGCGATTCCCCGTTCCCTGCAGGCGGATACGGTGACGCTTCCGTCCTGCCGGTTATACTTCATCGCGTTTTCCATCAGGTTCTTCATCAGCTGATGGAAGCGGCGGGGACTGGCGTTCACCCGCAGCCCGTCCTCCATCTCCGTTCGGAAGGCAACCCCGCGCCGCTCCGCCTCCGGCCGCAGGGCTTCCACAATCCGGCCCACCGTTTCCTCCACCGAAGCGGACTCGGCGTCCGCGTCCCGTTCTCCGCTTTCGATTTCGGAGAGCTGAAGGATATCGTCGGTGAGTTTCTGCAGCCGCTCGGCCTCAATCTCGATGATTTCATAAAAGGAACGGGTGGTTTCCTCATCCCGCGGCCCGTTTTTAAGCAATTCGATATAGCCGCGGATGGAGGTCAGCGGGGTTTTCAGCTCATGGGTCACATTGGCGACAAACTCGCTGCGCATGATTTCCAGCTTGCGGATACGCGTCACATCGGACAGCACGGCCAGCGTCCCGCTTTCCATGCCGGCGTTTCCGCCGTTCTCCCCTTTCCCGCTTCGGTCGCTTACCCGGGCGGCGTATACCTGCAAAATCCGCTCGGGCGGGCCGGACAGCACCAGAGTATCCCGCACCGGCTCGCTCTCCCGCGTCAGCCGATCGAGGATGTTCTGGATATACAGGTAATTCCCTCCGCATTCGGAAAGCCGAACGGCGGTCAGAGGAGCCGGGCCGAGAAGTTCCCGCGCCCGGTGGGTGAGCAGCGTAACCCGTCCGTCCGCGTCCAGCGCGATCACGCCGTCGTCCATCCCCTGCAGGATTCCGGCCATCCGCTCGGAATGGTATTCCAGCTCCGCGTGAGCGGAAGCGAGCCGCTCGGACATCCGGTTAAAGGCGCCGGACAGCTCGCCCATCTCATCCGGGGCATCCGCGACCCGCACGGCAGTATCGCCGTCGGCAATCTGCCGGGCGGCGCGGGTCAGCTCCTGCAGCGGCTCCACCACCCGGCCGGCCGAATAATTGGCGGCGAACAGAGCCACGCCCAGCCCCATGACAATGCCGATCAGTCCGCAGCCCCAAAGCAGATACTGCACCCGTCCCGCTCCATCCAGAGACAGGGAAACGCGGCAGATCACTTCCGTTCCGTCCGACAGGGTCTGCCGTTCAGACCGGTACATCTCCCGGCGGCCGGTAGTGTCGCTGCGGCGGATATCGTCCCCCCGCCCGGTCTCCAGCGCCTCCGCTACCTCCGGACGAGAGGCGTGGTTCCCCATTTCCGCCGGATCGGCCCGGCTGTCTCCCAGCACGGTTCCATCCATCGAGATCAGGGTAACGCGGATCTCCCCGTCCAGCCGTTCCCCGGCCTGCACGGCCAGAAGCCGGCAGGGGCTTTCTTCTCCCTCCGGCAGCGGATAGCCGCCGATCAGCGCCAGCGCGGTGTCCAGCCGCTTCTCGGTTTCATCGGTGTACACCTGCTCCATCAGAGGGACAGCGAAAAGGAAGGCGACCACCAGCCCGGCGATAATCGCCAGCGTCGCCGCCCGGAAAAATCGTCTGCGCATGGAGGATCGCCCCCTTCATCAATCCCATGTTGTATAATGCTTATATAATTATCCGTATAGTATTTATCCGGCCGTCAGGCGGTTTCCTCGGCAAACCGGTAGCCCACGCCCCGCACGGTGAGAATCCGTTTCGGATTATCCGGTTCGTCCTCGATCTTCTGCCGCAGATATCGGACATGCACGTCCACCGTGCGGGTGTCGCCGTAGAAATCCACCTTCCAGACCGTATCCAGCAGCATTTCCCGGGTAAACACCCGCCCCGGAGTTTTCATCAGGGTGTAGAGCAGCTCAAACTCCCGCTGGGTCAGCTCGATTTCCTGTCCGTTTTTAGTCACCCGCCGCCGGGCATAGTCCACCGTCAGTCCGCCGGCGGAGAGAACCTCCTCCTGCGGCGCGCTGAGATATTCCTGCCGGCGGATCACCGCGCGGGTACGGGCGGCCAGTTCCTTGACGCTGAAGGGCTTGGTAACGTAATCGTCCGCCCCAAGCTCCAGCCCCAGCACCCGATCCACTTCATCCGACCGGGCGGTCATCATAATGACCGGGATAGGCCGGGTGGCGGGGTTCTCCCGGATAACGCGCAGCACGCTTATTCCGTCCTGCCCGGGCATCATCCAGTCCAGCAGCACCGCATCGGGCTGCGTCTGGTTCAGCGCGTGCAGCATTACCGAGCCGTCGGAAAATTCCGCCGTTTCAAAGCCGGCGTCCTTCAGGCCGATGGCGGCCAGACGGCGGATATGCGGCTCGTCGTCCACAATATATACCAAAGCCATACTTTCTTACCTCGCCTTTCCAAACAGGAATCGCGCAGGGGAATGTCGGAGAAAAACGCGGGTTCCTGCGGATTTGTCCCGCCCGGACACCGGATTTCTCCTCAGTGACATTATAGCTTTTGCGGGCGCCCTTGTCCAGTGGAACGCACCGGCGGTCAGACCGGCTCCGTCCCCTGCCCGGCGTCCGCCCCCTCGCCCTGCGCGTTATTCAGGTCGGGATGCTTCCCGGTCCGGATAAAAATCGCCCATTCCGCGATATTGGTCGCGTGATCCCCCATGCGTTCGATATATTTGGCGATGAACAGGAAATCGACGTTTTCCGGCACGGTGGACTGGCTCCGGCTGATCTGTCCGCACAGCTCAAGCACAGCGGCGGAAAACAGCGCGTCCACCTCGTCATCCTCCCGGCACACCTTTTCCGCCAGTTCGATATCCTCCCGCAGGTAGGCGTCCAGCGCGCTGCCGAACATCTCCCGCGCTTTTTCGAACATCTGCAGCAGACGCGCGGTGGGCCGCAGCGCCGCCATCCCCGCCACGGTGGCAAGGATTTCACAGATATCGGCGCACTGGTCGGCGATCCGTTCCATATCGGTGATAATTTTCAGGGTCGCGGTAATCAGCCGCAGGTCGCGGGCCAGAGGCTGCTGCAGGGCGAGCAGGTTCATGCAGCTCTGCTCGATGCTTTTTTCCATGGTGTTGATCTCCCGGTCCCGGGGGAAGATGGTTTTCGCCAGACGGATATCCATCGCTTTCAGGCATTGGACGGTTCCCTGCATGCTGGCGTCCACCCGGCGGCCCATTTCGGCGAGATCGACGTTCAGGCGGGCGAGCTCCTGTTCAAACACTTTTCTCGGCATCGCTGTCTCCTCGTTTCTCCGGCCTTAACCAAACCGGCCGGTGATATAATCTTCGGTCCGCTTATCCCGCGGGGTATTGAACATGGTCACGGTATCGTCGTATTCCACGATTTCCCCCAGAAGGAAGAACGCCGTTTTGTCCGCGATCCGGCCCGCCTGCTGCATGTTGTGGGTCACGATCACCACGGTGTATTTCTTTTTCAGCTCCTGCATCAGATCCTCGATTTTGAGGGTGGAGATCGGGTCAAGCGCGGAGGTGGGTTCATCCATCAGCAGGATATCCGGCTCCACCGCCAGCGCCCGCGCGATACAGAGGCGCTGCTGCTGGCCGCCCGACATACCCATGGCGGATTCCTTCAGCCGGTCCTTCACCTCGTCCCACAGGGCGGCGCCCTTCAGGGAAGTTTCCACCAGCTCGTCGAGCTTTTTGCGGCTTTTGATCCCGTGTACCCGGGGGCCGTAAGCGATGTTGTCGTAAATGCTCATCGGGAAGGGATTTGGTTTCTGGAACACCATCCCCGCCCGGCGGCGGAGGAGGGTCACGTCGGTGCGGGGATCGTAAATATCCTCCCCGTCGATTTTCACTTCTCCGGTAATCCGGCACCCCGCCACCAAGTCGTTCATCCGGTTAAAGGTCTTGATGCAGGTAGATTTTCCGCAGCCGGACGGGCCGATAAAGGCGGTGATCTGGTTGCGTCCGATGTCCATGGTGATATGCTTCAGGGCCTGAAAATCCCCGTAATACAGATTCAGGTCCTTCACCGAAATTTTAACGGGAGCGGTTGGGGTCTGCGTCGTCGCAGTCATAGCATTCCCTGTCCTTTCGTTTATGATAGAGCGCGGCTTATTTAACGCGGCTGCCCGGGTCCCTGTTGAACACCCGGGAGAGCAGGCTGGCCAGCCGGTTGAGCAGGAAAACCAGAATCAGCAGCACCGACGCGGTGGCGTAGGCGATGTGAAAAGCGTCCGGGTCGGTGGCCTGACTGGCTGTCTGGTACAGGTGCAGGGTCAGGGTCCGCCCGCTCTGTAAAACGTGACCGAAGAATTCCTTCGGCATATCATACGCCATGCCGGAGGTGAAAATCAGGGCGGCGGACTCCCCCACAATCCGGCCCATGCCGAGAATCAGGGCAGTCAGCACGCCGGGCATGGCGCAGGGCAGCACAATTCCGAGAACCACCCGCAGCTTTCCGGCGCCAAGGGCGAGCGCTCCCTCCTTATAGCTGTCCGGAACGGCGAGGAGAGATTCCTCGGTGGTGCGGATGATGGTGGGCAGGATGCAGATGGCCATGGTCAGGCAGCCCGCGAGGATAGAGACTCCCATGCCCAGCATAACACAGAACACCGTGTAGCCAAACAGGCCGAAAATGATGGACGGCACGCCGGACAGCACCTCCGTGGTGAACCGGATGGCCTTCACCAACCGTCCCTGCCGGGCGTACTGGGTCAGGTAGATCGCCGCCGACAGACCGATCGGGGTGACGATCAGCAGGGTAATCACCACAATATACAGGGTGTTGATAATCATGGGCAGAATACCCTGCAGCGCCTTATCCCGCGCGGAGTATTCGGTGGAAAGAAAATTCCAGGAGATGTGGGGCAGCCCCTGCGCCAGAATATAGCCGATCAACCCGATCAGGATACAGACCGTAAGCCCTGCGCACAGATAAATCAGTCCGCGGAGCACACCGTCCTTTATCCGGCGATGCCGGCGGTGGAGGCTGGGCAGTGCGGAGGCCGAAGCCATCGTTTCCGGTTTACTCGCGGCCATCGATCTTCACCCCCCTTTTCGATATCATCGTAAACGAGATATTCACGATCATGATAAACACGAACAGGACCAGTCCGATGCTGAACAGCGCCTGTCGGTGCAAGCCGTAGGAGTAGCTCATTTCCAGCACCACGCCGGCGGTGAGCGGACGGACGCTGGAAAGCAGCTGCGGGAACTGAACCACGTTGCCGCACACCATGATAACCGCCATTGTCTCCCCAATCGCCCGTCCCACGCCAAGGATCACTCCGGCGAGGATGCCCGATTTGGCCGCCGGCACCATCACCTGAAATATGGTGCCGACGTGGGTGTTTCCCAGAGCGAGGGAGGCTTCCTTATACGACGCCGGAACAGCCCGCAGGGCGGTCTCCGACACGTTGACGATGGTGGGAAGCACCATAATCGCGAGAATAAGGATCATCGCGAGCAGACTGTCCCCGAAGGTATTCGGGAATACGGCCTTGATTGCCGGGACAATGACAATCATGCCGAAGAACCCGTAGATCACCGAGGGAATCCCGGCCAGCAGCTCCACCGCCGGACGGACGACGGCCGCCAGCGGGCGGGGGGCCAGCTCGGCAAGGAAAATCGCGGTCAGCAGGCCGATCGGCACGCCGAGCAGAATGGCTCCCAGCGTTCCGAGAACGGAGGTGAGAATCATATACAGGATTCCGTAATCCCCTGCGCTCGGCGCCCAGTTGGTTCCAAACAGGAACTCTCCCAGCCCGATCTCCGCGATGGCGGGCGCGCCCGCCGCAATCATGTATACGGTAATAATCACCACCGCGCCTACCGACATACAGGCGAACACAAGGAAAACCGCCTCCGCCAGCCGGTCCACTCCCTGCGTGGTCATGGAAAGCACCGCCGCCAGCAGCCCGGCGGCCAGCATCACCGCCAGAGAGGTATGATAGGCCATTTCCACCCGGCTGACGCCGAGATCCAGAAAAACCGAGGTGATCGAGTTGCCGGTCATCATCACCGTCAGCGGCGCGATGGCGGCCAGCATGAAACTGACGGCGGCAAGCCGGGGCTTTTTCAGCACCACCAGCACCCCGCCCGCCAGAAACGCCGCCGGGCAGACCGCCGCCGCGATCTTGGCCAGAATCGGCAGGGAAACCGCCGTTTCCTTGACGTTCATATACCCGGTCACCACCTGCAGAGAGGTAAAGGTGTAGTCGGTTCCACTCAGGCGAAAGGTGACGAAGGGCAGAAAAAACATCGCCGCGCCGACCAGCGCCGCCAAAGCCGCCAGGACCGTCAGGCAGCGCTGCCGCACCGCCCTGCGGCGCCGCTTCGCCTCGTTGTTCATGGTTTTTTCCATCTGAAATCCATGTCCTTTCTTACGGATTCCTTCCCGATCCGGACTTTACGTCCGAACGGGACATAAAGCCGTCATCAAAAGGGCTCGCCTTTTGCGAAAAAGGGACGTCTTTGTTTTCGATATATCCGCGCCCCGCGTTTATACTCTTTCTGCCTGCGGACAACCCGATAAGGGCAAAAAGAGCGGAAGAAAAGGGGGCTCCGGATAGCCCGAAAGGTCTCGCCGCGGTTCAGACGCGGCGAGACCTGCCGGGGCCGCCCGCCCCTGCGGCGGGTCAAGGAATAGAAATGAAGGGGGAAGGGTTCCCATGGAAGGGAAAGGCTTTTTCCGGGCTGAGAGAGCCGCGCCGGATTTATTTCCAGAATTCCACCGGAATCAGCTTGTCGGCCTTGATGAGCGCCTGCGCCTTTTCCGTCTTCAGGAATTCGAGGTAAGCGAGAACCAGCTTGTCATCGGTGCCCTTGCGGTAGGCATGGACGAAGGGGCGCTGGAGCTTGTAGCTCCCGTCCGCGATGGTGGATTCCTCCGCCGCGACGCCGCCAACCTTCAGCGCCTTGACCTGATCGTTAACCGAAGCATAGGAGATGTAACCGATTGCCGCTTCCTCGGAAGCGACCTTGGAAACCACGTCGCCGGTCTCCTTCAGCAGCACGCCGTACTGGCATTTGCCCTTGGCGCCGATGATCTCTTCGAAGCCGTCGCGGGTACCGGAGCCTTCTTCACGGCCGACCACATAGATGGCCTTGTCGGCGCCGCCCACGTCTTTCCAGTTGGTGATTTCGCCCTTGAAGATACCGGCGATCTGCTCCATGGTCAGATCCTCCACGCCGTTGGCGGGGTTGACCGCGACCGCAATGCCGTCGATCGCCATGGTGATGACTTCATATTTGCCGTCCGCGTTTTCCTCGTCCTTGACCTTGCGGGAAAGATCGCCGATCTGGCAGGTGCCGTCGTTCAGGCCGGTGATCGCGGAGCCGGAGCCCTGCTGGTCCACCGTGATGGTCACATCGGGATACTGGGTTTTGAATTCCTCGCTCAGCGCCGCCATGATGTCGGCCATCGAGCTGGAACCGGCAAACTTCAGGTCGCCGCTCAGCTTTTCCGCCGTGGAAGCGCCGCCACTGGTGGTTCCGGCCGTGCTGGAATTGCCCCCCACCTCGGTGTTTCCGCAGCCGGCGAACAGCACCGAAGCCATTGCCGCCGCGCAGACGATACTTGCAAACTTCTTCATAAGAATACCATTCCTTTCTGGCGGGCCTTCCGGGGATCGCCGCGCCGCAGCATGGCTTTCCCTGAACCCGCTTTGCTTTCCTCGTTTTCTTGGTACGCCTGTAATCTTATCGGCGGTTTGTTAGACGAATGTTAAGCGTGTTTTATTTTCTGTTAAAATCCCGTTTTTCTTTCTTAACCAACGCCGGATCCGGTAAAAAGCCTGTGAATCCGCATGGTTTCCCGTCTTCTCTGCCCCGGGAAACGCGCCGGAGTGGTTAAGAAAATGTAAAACGCCCGAAGGGAAACGCAGCGTTTCCCTTCGGGCGCCTTAGCGTAATAGTATAAAAGAAATAAACCGGAGCACTCACAGGGTGCCATGAAAAAGGCCGCTTTCCACGCGGCCGGACTTTTTGTAACGTAAAACCGGCAGGTCCCGATAGACCTGCCGGCTTGTTTGCTTGTGCGGTTGTTGAATGCTCAGCGGCGGGGGGGACGGCCGCCTTCGCCGCGCTCGCGGCGGAAGCCGCCTTCCCGGCGGGGCGGACGGGGAGCGTCGGAAACCGTGTTCTCCGGCGTCAGGCCCTCAACCTCGATCAGCGCGTCGCGGCGGGAGAGATTCAGACGGCCCTGCTCGTCGATCTCGGTCACTTTAACCAGAACCTCGTCGCCCACGGCGACCACGTCCTCCACCTTCTCGACCCGCTTGACATCCAGACGGCTGATGTGGACAAGCCCTTCCTTGCCGGGGGCGATCTCCACGAACGCGCCGAAGTTCATCAGCCGGGTTACGCGGCCCTTGTAGATCGCGCCGATCTCCGGGTCCTTCGCAATGGTTTCCACGATGGACAGGGCGCGCTTCGCGTCGTCGGTATTCAGCGCGGAAATAAAGACGTTGCCGTCCTCTTCAATATCGATCTTGCAGTTGCACTCGGCCTGAATCTTCTGGATAACCGAGCCGCCCTTGCCGATGACCTCGCGGATCTTGTCCACATCGATCTTGGTGTTCAGCATCTTGGGCGCATACTTGGACAGCTCCTCGCGCGGGGCGGGGATCGCCTTGAGCATGATCTCGTCCAGAATATACAGCCGGGCCTTATAGGTCTTTTCCAGCGCTTCCTTAATGATGGCGGGGGTCAGGCCGTGCACCTTCAGGTCCATCTGAATGGCGGTGATGCCCTTGTGCGTGCCGCCCACCTTAAAGTCCATATCGCCGAAGAAATCCTCCAGCCCCTGAATGTCCACCATGGTCATGAAACGGTCGCCTTCGGTCACCAGACCGCAGGAAATGCCCGCCACCGGCGCCTTGATCGGCACGCCCGCGTCCATCAGGGCGAGGGTGGAGCCGCAGATCGACGCCTGAGAAGTGGAACCGTTGGAGGACACCACCTCGGACACCAAACGGAGGGTATAGGGGAATTCCTCCACCGGGGGGATGACCGGCAGCAGGGCGCGCTCGGCAAGAGCGCCGTGCCCGATCTCCCGGCGACCGGGGCCGCGGGAGGGCTTGGTCTCGCCCACGGAATAGGACGGGAAGTTATAATGATGCATATACCGCTTGCTGTCCTGATCGTCGAGGCCGTCCAGAATCTGGGCGTCACCCGAGGAACCGAGGGTCACGGTGGTGAGCACCTGCGTCTGGCCGCGGGTAAACAGGCCCGAGCCGTGTACGCGGGGCAGAATGCCGACTTCGGCCGCCAGCGGGCGGATCTCGTCGATTCCGCGGCCGTCCACCCGCTTGCCGTCGTCCAGCAGCCAGCGGCGGACGACGTATTTCTGCAGCTTATACATGCAGTCGTCGATCATCGCGGTCTGATCCGGATACTGCCCGTCGAACTGCGCGTGCACCTCGTCGTAGACCGGCAGCAGCCGCTCGTCGCGGATACGCTTGTCGTCGGTGTCCAGCGCCGCGCGGACCTTTTCGATCGCGAAGGCCTTGACCGCCTCGAACACCGCCGGGTCGGGATCGCTGGATTCGAACGGAATCTTCTCCTTGCCGATTTCAGCGACAATCCCCTTGATGAACTCCACGATCTGCTGGTTGGCTTCGTGGCCGGCCATAATGCCGCCGAACATGGTCTCGTTGTCCACCTCGTTCGCGCCCGCTTCGATCATCGCAACCAGATCGGCCGTGGAGGCCACGGTCACATGCATGTCGGAGCGCTTCTCCTGCTCGGCGGTGGGGTTGATGACGTATTCGCCGTCCACCAGACCCACCACGACGCCGGAAATCGGGCCGTCCCACGGAATCTCGGAAATCGAGATGGCGATGGACGCGCCGATCATGGCCGTGGTCTCCGGCGGGCAGTCGGGATCGACGCTCATCACGGTGCAGACCAGCGACACATCGTTGCGCATATCCTTCGGGAAGAGCGGACGGATCGGGCGGTCGATCACGCGGGAGGTCAGGATAGCCTTCTCGCTGGGACGGCCCTCCCGCCGCTGGAAGGAGCCGGGAATTTTGCCCACGGCGTACAGCTTTTCCTCATAGTCCACCGAAAGCGGGAAGAAATCCACGCCCTCGCGGGGCTTCGCGGACATGGTGACCGCGCAGAGAATCACGGTTTCGCCGTAGCGAATCAGGCAGGAACCGTTCGCAAGCTGAGCGACCTTGCCGGTCTCAACGACCAGGGGACGGCCGGCCAGCGTGGTTTCGAATACCTTGTAGTTTTCAAACATGGCAATACCTCCGTTAAAATATATTTCCCAACGGAGCGGCATGGAATTTTAGCAATGAAACCACGGCTCATCTTCGGGCGGGAGACGTTCCCGCTTCGCGGATGAGGCGCGCCCGCCGGGCTTTTCGCCCGCGCTGAGCCGTCGTTTGACTGCTAAACCCACGCTTCCCCGTTTTCGGGCAGGGGATGTTCCGCCGTTTCCGCGGCAGGATTTCGCCCGCCGCGGAAATGCGGATGAGGCAGGAAGGCGTCAGCCCCCCTGCCTCAGCGATTTTCTTATTTGCGGATGCCGAGCTTTTCGATGATCGCGCGGTAGCGCATGATGTCCTTCTTCATCAGATAGTCCAGCAGGTTGCGGCGATGGCCGACCATTTTCAGCAGGCCGCGGCGGGAGTGATGGTCCTTCTTGTGTTCCTTCAGGTGCTCGGTCAGGTCGTTGATTCTCTTGGTGAGAACGGCGATCTGAACCTCGGGCGAACCGGTGTCCCCCTCATGCGTCGCATATTCCTTGATAATGGCGGTTTTTTCTTCCGGCAGCATGGTTTTCACCTCTTTAAAATATTTTCCGATCACCCAGAACGGGGAAACGATGATTCCCTGTAAGTCTGTGAACAGACGGGCATACTCCGCCGTCCGGGAAATGGAATCGCCGCGGCGCTGCCGCGTGCCTTCATAGTATATCACACCGTTTTTGCCTTGTAAAGGTATTTTCTCTCAAAATCGGACGAATTCAGGGAACCGCGGAATTCAGAGAATCCGGGGCTTTCCTTTTCGGACGGGTTCTTCCGGACATCGTTACACCAGTTCGAGCAATTCGGTCAGGCGGGCGATCTCCGCCGCGTTTTCGGGATGGATATCCGCCCCGAAGGCGTTGATATACACCGGGCGCATCCCCGCCGCCCGCGCTCCTTCAATATCGTTCACCGGATGATCCCCCACATACAGGCAGGAGGCGCAGGCCACCCCCAGCCGGGCCGCTGTGCGGCGGAATATCTCGGGATCGGGCTTGTGGACGTTCTCGTCCCCCGACACCACGGCAATATCCAGCAGCGGCCGCAGTCCGCTGACGTCCAGCTTCCGGTTCTGCAGAAGGGAGGGGCCGTTGGTAATCACCCCCACCTTGAAGCCCCGCCGCCGAAGCTCCCGCAGCACCGGCTCCGCGTCGGGAAGGAGGGAAACATAATCGGGAAAGCGGAACTGGAATTCCCGGTAAATGTCCCCGACCGGCGGCGCGTCCTTCCATCCCCACTCCTCGAACAGGGACAGAAAATAGTCGATATAATTCACATACCCGCCGTTGTTCCGGCGCAGCATCTCCTGCCGGCGGCGTTCCCGCTCAGCGGGCGGGAGAGCGGGGAAATACTTATCGAAAAAGAAATCACAGTACTGCAAAAATGCAGCGGCCCGATCCTGCAGGGTGTCGTCAAAATCAAAAAGCACCGCGCGGACTCCCCCGCCCGCGGTTTTCCCCGGGGGAAACCCCGCAGTTTCGCCGAGGACGGCACGGCGGGCCGCCTTCCCGTCCAGCAGGATCTGCTTCTGCAGCGCTTCCACCGAATCGAATTTCCGCTCGGGGCGGAGGAACTTCACCAGCGTAACCGGCACGTTCCTACCATAGAGATCGCCCTGAAAATCAGAAATCCAGGTTTCGGCCAGCGGCCCTTCCGAGCCGACGGTGGGCCGTACCCCAATGTTGGTCACGCCGTGGCTGACCCGGCCGCCCGCCTCCACACTGACGGCGTACACGCCGAAGCGCGGCCGGACGAAATGGGGCGGCAGGGGCTGATTGATGGTGGGGGTACCGAGCAGCCGTCCCAGCTTCTGCCCGCCGACCACCGGAAAGTCCAGCGTGAAGGGACGGCCCAGCAGGCGGGCGGCCTCCTCCACCTCCCCGGCCTCCACAGCGCGGCGGATGCGGCTGGCGCTGACCGGCTCCCCGTCCACCAGAACCGGCGGAACAACCTCCACCTCAATCCCGAGCGGCGCGCAAAGCATCCGCAGTGCGGCGGCGTCCCCCGCCCCGCCTTTGCCGAAACGGTAATTGAAGCCGCAGCAGACCCGCCGGGCGTGCAGGACGGCATGGAGGAAATCCTCCACGAACGCCCGCGGAGACAGATCCCGGACCGTTTCAAAATCAGCCTGGATCAGCTCTTCCACCCCCAGGCTTTCCAGCACGGCGGCCTTCCGGCTGTCGGTGAGCAGTTCGCAGCCGCTGTCCTTAGGCAGCGCCCAGGGGGGCTGGACAAAGGTAAACACCGCCGCTGTGGCACGGGTTCCGTCCGGCAGTTCCATCCCCGTAGCGCGGGAAATCACCGCCCGATGCCCGAGATGCACTCCGTCGAAAATTCCGAGTGCAACCGCCCGGAATTTCGGGCCGGGCATTCGATTTCCGGCGGGGGCGTCCCCTTCAGCAGGGGCAGGCCGGGGGATATCCTCCGGCATGGGCGTTTTTCCGTCCCAGATGATGGTTTTCAGCATGCAGGCTCTTCCTTTCCCCATTCCTCCGTGCCGTCGTCCTACCCGAAGCCGTCGGATCATGGAAGGCAAGAATATACGAAACGTAAAATCACGAATCAATCAACTTTAAGTTGACTGCTACGGTTCGGCTTTTGTCATCCGAAAAGCCGCGCAATCTTCAGCTCTCCGCCGTCGGGCCGCCCCAGACCGAGAAAGGCGCCGTCCGGCGCGTAAACGCGGGTCAGGCCGTTCACCTTCGACGGCAGCCGATCGAGTGAAAGCGCCCCGCCGTTTTGGAAGCGCGCGGCCTGAGGACCGGTGACAGTCACCTCTCCGCAGGCCATAAAGGCGCTTTCCACCGGCAGCAGCCGGCCGGCCAGAAGGCCCTCCTCCGCCAGACGGCGCGCCTCGTCCAGCGTCACGCAGTCCTCCAGCCCATATCCCGCCGCACGGGTGCGGCGCAGGCCCGTCATTACCGCTCCACAGCCCAGCCGCTCCCCCAGATCGGCGCACAGGGAACGGATATACGTTCCTTTTGAGCAGGCACAGTCCAGCGTTCCCTCCCCGGACGCCTCGTCGTAATCGAGCAGTTCCAGAGTATGGATGGTGACCGGCCGGGCTTCCCGCTCCACCTCGATGCCTTGCCGGGCGAGATCGTACAGCCGCACGCCGTCCTTTTTCAGGGCGGACATCATCGGCGGCACCTGACGGATCTCTCCCCGGAAGGCAGGCAGAGCGGCCTCCACCGCTTCGCGGGAGGGGGGCGCTTTTCCGGTTTCGGCCGTTTTCCCCCAGATATCCTGCGTATCGCTGACCAGCCCGAACCGCAGGGCGGCAGTATAGCGTTTATTATGATCGGGCAGCAGCTCCAGCGCACGGGTAGCGTTTCCCACCAGCAGGGGGAGAACGCCGGTCGCCATCGGGTCGAGCGTACCGGCGTGGCCGATTTTTCTGGTACCCAGCAGCCGGCGGAACGCCGCACAGCAGGCAAAAGAGGTCATCTCCGGCGGCTTGTCCAGACAGAGGATGCCGTTCATCGTCTCGTCGCCGTCCTTTCCGAAGGGTTCTCCGCTATGTTCCGGGAACGACGGCGCCTCTCAGCGGCCGTCTCCAACAGTGGAACGCACCGCGTCCACCACGGTTTGCACCGCCTGCTCGGCGGGGCCGTCAACCGTACAGCCCGCGGCCCGCATATGGCCGCCCCCGCCCAGACGGCAGCAGATGGCGGACGCGTCGGCATGGTTGCCGGTCCGCACGCTCACCTTGTAGGAACCGTCCTTTTTCTCCCGCAGGGTAACGCCCACCCAGACCCCTTCGATCTGCCGGGGGATGGGAGCCAACCCCTCCATGTCGTTTTCCTTCGCGCCGCTTGTCTCGATCATGGCATTGGTAATCAGCATCACCGCACAGCGGTCGCGGAGGAAAAAGCGCATGCTGTCCAGCGCCAGCCGCTCCAGTTCCACCCGGGCGCGGGTCTTGATATCGAACATGGTGCGGTTAATCATCTCGTTGTTCACACCGCAGTCCAGCAGCTCGGCCGCCATCCGCAGGGTGTAGGCGGTGGTGTTGGAATATTTGAAGCAGCCGGTATCGGTGGCAATGCCGGTATACAGGCATTCCGCCATCGCCCGGTCAGGTTCCACCCCGAGCGCCGCGATCACCTCGCGGACCAGCATCGCGGCGGCCGCGTAATCCGGCCGAAGGAGCAGTTCATCCGCGTACCCGGTGTTGGAGCCGTGATGATCGATGCACAGGGCAATCCGCCCGGCATACGTCTCCTGCAGCTCGCCGAGCAGCTTGGGGTCCGCCACATCCACCGCGCAGATAAAGGAGGGTTCAAACGCCGCGCAGGTCATCCCCTCATACAGATATCCATATTTCTCCGGGATGGCGTCGGCGCATTCCACCCGGGCGGCCTTGCCGAGCGCCCGCAGCGCGCGGCAGAGCGCGAAACCTGAACCCAGCGTATCCCCGTCCGGATACTGATGAGTCAGGATCAGAATATCGTCCGCCTCCCGCAGCCGCCGCGCCGCTTCCGCAGCCGAAACCGGCTTACTCATGCGTCAATCCTCCCTTTCTTCCGGTTCTTTCATGTCATCCGATCCGTCCCGCCCGCTTTTCAGGCTGTTCAGCTTGCGGGCGATATCCGCGCTGTAGGCGATCGAATCGTCCGGGACAAAGCGCAGCTCGGGCACATGCCGCAGATGGAGCGCCGCGCCCAGCTCACGGCGGATATACCCCTGCGCGCTGACGAGGCCCTTGACGGCGGCCTTCGCCGCCTCCAGCCCCTCCATCGCGCTGACGTATACCTTGGCATAGGACATATCGCTCGTAACCTCCACCCGCACGATGCTGAGCATCGCGGCGGTGACCCGCGGGTCCTTGACCGTGCGGAGGATGGCGGTCAGCTCCCGCAGAATATCCTCGCTGGTACGATCCATTCGATAACTGGCCATTGATTTTTCCTTTCTCTTTACCCTCTGCGTCCTCTGCGGTTTTTCCTTAACAACGTCCGGCAGCGCCGGAAAAGGGAAATCCGCCCGTTGAAATACCGGCTGTGCAAGAGGGCCTCCCGCTCATTTCCTGTCACGGACGTCACGGAAAGCCCTCTCTGTGTTTCCGACCGGAATAGTATGCGCCGGATGGAACGGTTTTATCGGAAACGCCCCGTAAGCCGGCGGCTTTCCCCGTCAGTCGCGGTACTCTTCAATAATATACGCCTCGTAGATATCGCCCTCGCGGATATCGTTGAACTTCTCCAGCCCGATACCGCATTCATATCCCTGGGCGACTTCCTTAACGTCGTCCTTGAAGCGCTTGAGAGAGGACATCTTATCATCGGCGACAATGATGCCGTCCCGCACCACCCGGATCAGGTCGCCGCGCAGGATCTTGCCGTCCACCACATAGCAGCCGGCAACCGCGCCGACGCCGGTAATACGGTACACCTGACGCACCTCCACCCGGCCGTGCATAACCTCGCGGGTCTTGGGGGCGAGCATCCCCTTCATCGCGGACTCGATCTCCTCAATGCAATCGTAGATAATGCGGTACAGCCGCATTTCCACGTTTTTCGTCTCGGCGGCCGCCTGCGCAAGGGGCTCCGGCCGTACGTTGAAGCCGACGATGATCGCGTTGGAGGCGTCGGCGAGCATCACGTCGCTCTCGCTGACCGCGCCCACTCCGCCGTGGATAACCCGGACGCGCACCTCGTCGTTGGAAAGCTTTTCGAGAGACTGGCGCACCGCCTCGACCGAGCCCTGTACGTCGGCCTTGACGATGATATCCAGCTCCTTCATCTCGCCCTGCTGCATCTGGTCGAAGAGATTATCCAGCGTAACCTTCTGATACTGATTGAACTGTTCTTCCTTCGCGGCGGTTTTGCGCTGTTCGACCAGCTCGCGGGCCAGCCGTTCGTCCGAAACCGCGTTGAACACATCGCCGGAGGCGGGCGCTTCATCCAGACCCATGATTTCCACCGGAACGGAAGGTCCGGCTTCCTCCACCTTCCGGCCGTTTTCGTCCGCCATCGCGCGGACACGGCCGACGGCCATGCCGGCCACCAGCACGTCGCCGGTACGCAGGGTGCCGTTCTGCACCAGAACGGTGGCGATCGGGCCGCGGCCCTTATCCAGCCGGGCTTCGATAACCGTACCCTTGGCGGCGCGGTCGGGGTTGGCCTTCAGTTCCTTCATTTCGGCAACCAGCAGCACCGTCTCCAGCAGCTTGTCGAGCCCCATCCCCGTATGGGCGGAGACCGGCACACAGATCACGTCGCCGCCCCACTCCTCGGGCACCAGCTCGTATTCGGTGAGCTGCTGCATGACCCGGTCGGGATTGGCCTCCGGCTTATCCATTTTGTTGATGGCCACGATGATGGAAACGCCCGCGGCCTTGGCGTGGTTGATCGCCTCCACCGTCTGGGGCATGATACCGTCGTCCGCCGCCACCACCAGAATCGCAATATCGGTTACCTGCGCGCCGCGGGCCCGCATGGAGGTAAACGCGGCGTGGCCGGGGGTGTCCAGAAAGGTAATGAACTGGCCGTCGATATCCACGCGGTAGGCGCCGATGTGCTGGGTAATGCCGCCGGCCTCGCCCGCCGTCACCTGAGTGCGGCGGATCGCGTCGAGGATGGAGGTCTTGCCGTGGTCAACGTGGCCCATAACCACCACGACCGGATCGCGGGGCCTCAGGTTCTCGTCGGCGTCCTCGCTGTCGTCGATGATCCGTTCCTCAATGGTGACCACCACTTCGCGCTCCACCTTGGCGTGGAACTCCTCGCCGACCAGGAACGCGGTATCAAAGTCCACTTCCTGATTGACGGTCGCCATCACGCCCATGACCATCAGCTTTTTGATGACTTCCGCCGCGGTCGCCTTCAGGCGGGAGGCCAGCTCGCCCACCGTGATGGTTTCGCCCACCGTGATGGTAATCGGCTTGCTCTTCCGCTCGGCGGCAATGCGGCGCAGACGCTCCGCCTCGGTCTCGCGGCGGCCGTGCGGCTTGCGGTACTGCTGGGAACGCTGATTGAGCTTCTGCTTCTTCACCGCGCCGCCGTCTCCCCGCACGCGGTTGGAGGTCTGGGCGAGCACGTCGAATTTTTCATCGTATTTATTTCCCACATTGGCCTGCGGGGTGCGGGTATCGACCATCCGCCGTTCCGCCGGCGCTTTCCGCGGCGGCTGACCGGGCTGCTTGGGCCGGGGCTGCGCGGGAGCGCCTCCCGCAGGAGCATTCCCCGCCGGGGCTTTTCCGGCAGGGGCGTTTCCCTTGGCCGGGACGGCCCCTTTCGCAGGAGCCGCGCCCTTCGCCGGGGCGGCGGGCTGCGCGGCGGTATTTCCCGGCGCTTTGGCGGCCGCTTTTTCCTCGGCGGCGGCTTTCTCCGCCTCCTTTTTCTTTTCTTCCTCTTTCCGGGCCTTTTCGCCTGCGGCGAAATATTCGTCGAAATTTTCCACCTGATTCGCCTGAGTAAGGCGTTCGAACACCAGATCCAGTTCGTTTTCCTCCAGAGCGGTCATGCTTTTCTTCGGAGCGTCGTCGAACTCGGCCAGAATACCGACGACCTCCTTGGTGGTCTTGCCAAAATCCTTGGCTACTTCGCTGACGCGGTATTTAATCATCATATACTACGATCATCCTTCCTCAGAGTCCTCACAGTCCTCGTCGCGGGGCGGTTTGGCGGGAGCGTTCTGTCCCGCAAGCTTCATCAGAGACGCCGCAAATCCCCGATCCTCCAGCGCCAGCACGCCGACCGGCTTTTTCAGCCCCAGCGCGCGGCCAAGCTCTTCCTTGGTCAGGGATAAACGGAGAAACGGCGACGGATGGTTCCGCGCGGCAAAGCGCAGTTCCTTTTCCGTCTTTTCCGACAGGTCCGCGGCAACCAGCACCACGGCGGCCGTTCCTCCGGCCGTCAGGGCGGCAACGGCGTCGAATCCGGTTGTCAGCCGGCCGGCGCGGCGCGCCATTCCCAGCAGTCCGGCAATCCGGCCCGCCGGTTCGGCGCCCGCCTGAGCGCTCGCCTGAGCGCCCGCCTGCGGATCACGGTCATGTTTCATTGGCCAGCAATTCCTCCTCCATGCGGTCGTACACTTCGGCGGGAATCGGGCCGGAAAACGCTTTTTCCAACCGTCTCGCCTTTCTTGCGGCCTTCAGGCAGTCGGGATTCGGACAAACGTACGCGCCGCGTCCCGGCTTCCTCCCGGTGAGGTCCAGCGATATCTCGCCTTCCGGGCTTTTAACCACCCGAACCAGTTCTTTTTTGGGTTTCATCTCCCCGCAGCCCGTACACATGCGCAGCGGCACTTTTCTGGCGCGTACCATCGTTCTCATCCTCTCCTGCGTTTTTTCCGTCTATCGATAAACAGGCCGTGCTCATGAAACGGCCCGGCGCCCTTTACTCTTCGGTTTCGGCGGTTTCTTCCGCGTTTTTGCCTTTTTCATCCATCTCCTCACCGTAGAAACCGCTCTCCGGACGGATATCGATTTTCCAGCCGGTCAGCTTGGCGGCGAGGCGGGCGTTCTGCCCTTTGTTGCCGATGGCGAGGGAAAGCTGCGCGTCCGGCACCCGGACATGACAGGCATGCGCGCCGTCGGGATCCAGCTCCACGCTGACCACCTTCGCCGGAGCGAGGGCGGCGGCGATGAACTCCTCGGGATTCTCGCTGTATTCGATAATGTCGATCTTCTCGCCGCCCAGTTCGTCGACGATCCCGGCCACCCGGGCGCCGCGCGGACCGATGCAGGCGCCGACCGCGTCCACGTTTTCGTCATGGCTGAGCACGGCCAGCTTGGTGCGGGAACCCGCTTCGCGGGACACCGCTTTGATCTCCACCACGCCGTTGAAGATTTCGGGGACCTCCATCTCAAACAGGCGCTTGACCAGCCCGGGATGGGTGCGGGAAATGAGGGCGCGGGGACCCTTATCGCCTTCCCGAACGTCCACCACATACACCTTCACGCGATCGCCCTCTTTGAGCTGCTCGTCGCCGATCTGCTCGGTCAGAGGAAGAACGGCTTCGGCTTTGCCGATCTCCACCGTGGCGGCACCGGTCTTGGGGTCGATGCGGGTGACATTCGCCGTGACCAGCTCCTGATTACGGCGCTGGAATTCCTGCATCTGCTGCCCGCGCTCCGCTTCGCGGATGCCCTGCCGGATAACGTGCTTGGCGGTCTGGGCGGCGATCCGGCCGAATTGCTTGGTTTCGAGCTGGATGGCCACCACATCCCCGACCACCGCCTTTTTACTGTAGCGGTGAGCCTCGTCGATGGTCATCTCCTCATCGGGGTCCTCCACCTCATCCACGACGGTTTTCCGGAGGGAAACCTCGAATTCGTTGGTGGCGGGGTCCATGATAACCGAGATATTCTCCTTGCCGCCGAAATCCCGCTTGACAGCAATAATAATTGCGGCGCGGATCTTCTCCAGCAGGTAATCGGCGGGGATGCCCTTTTCTTTTTCCAGCAGCTTCAGGGCTTCAAAAAACTCGGCGTTTGCGTTACTCATTTTCCGTTTCTCCTCCGTTTTCATAGTCGTCGTCCCAGAGCTCATCGTCAATCAGCCGGACGGCGGATGTTTCCTTTTTGAGGAAGGAACGGGTCGCCCCGTCCTCCGTGGTGATGGTAATCCGGCCGTCCTCGTATCCGTTCAGGATGCCCGCGGCCTCCCGCGATCCGTCCTCCAGCGGACGGATCAGGCGGACGACCACCGGCCAGCCCTCACACAGGGCGAAGTGCTCCGGCCGGGTTAGTTCCCGTTCCATGCCGGGGGAGCTGACCTCCAGGCAGTAGGACTGGGAGATGGGATCGGCCTCGTCCAGCAGCGTATCCAGCCGGCGGGACAGGGCCACGCAGTCGTCGATGGATACGTCGCCGTCCTCCCGGTCGATGAATACCCGCAGATACCAGCCCGCGCCCTCCTTGAGGAAGCGGACGTCCCACAGGCTGAGGCCCAGCTCCTCCGCCGCCGGCTTCGCCAGCCGGTAGCATACCGCCGCCGTGTTTCCGACGGACGGACGGGACCGTCCGGAGTTTTCTCCGCCGCCCCCTGATTTCTTTTTTCCGCCTGCCATAAGGCCGTCCTTTCCTGCCCGGCGGGAAATCCGGCCGAACAAAGACAAAAGAGCGGGTCGCCCCACTCTTTCCTTTACCATAACGTATTAAACGATGGTAGTATACCACGTTTTTATTCGGATTGCAAGGGTTCGCCGCGGAATTTTTCATGTATTTTGTTTCGGCCCCGCTTGACTCTGCCGGATTTATTTTTCTCCGTATCTCCCTATTTCCTTCCGCTTTTCCCGAAAAATATGCTATACTGAACCGTGTATTTCCGCTGCGAGCCGCTTTCCCGGCTTCCGGATAAAAAAACGGCTGAGAAAACGGCTGCAAATGAAGGATGGGATTCCTATGCGTTGGGATTTATTTGCATTATTGATGATCGTGCCGTGGATGGCGACCTACGGCGGTTCCCTTGCCGCCGTAAACCTGCGGCTGGATACGAACCGGAAACAGGGCGGACTGCTCGGCTTTGCCGCCGGCGTAATGATCGCGGCTTCCATCTGGTCGCTGATTCTGCCCGCCTTTGGGGAGATGGGGACCGGCCTGCGGAGCGCGGCGGTGGTGACCGCCGGTTTCCTTCTGGGCTGCGCGGGGATGCTGCTGCTCGACCGGCTGGTCCCCCACCAGCATCCGGAGGAATCGTCGCCGGAGGGCCATGCCAGCCATCTCTCCCGCCCGATGCTGCTGGTGCTGGCCGTTGCGCTGCACAATATCCCGGAAGGACTGGCGCTCGGTGTCGTAATCGCGGCGGCGATGGGGGACGCGGGCATGACCTGGACCGGCGCGCTGATGTTCGGGCTGGGACTGGCTCTTCAGAACTTTCCGGAAGGGCTGGCGGTGGTTCTCCCCCTGCGTCAGGGGGGAGCCGACCGGAAAAGATGCCATCGGCTGGGCCTTCTCGCCAGTTTCGCGGAACCGGCGGCCGCCCTGCTGGGGTTTCTGTTCACCTCCCTGCTCTCCTCCCTCGGCGGGGTAATCATGCCCCTGCTGCTCAGCGTGGCGGCCGGCGCGATGATCTTTATCGTAGTGGAAGAACTGATTCCCGAATCCCAGTCCTTCCGGGAAGAGCATGGCCACACGGCGACCTACGGCTTCCTCGCCGGCTTCTGGATCATGGCTCTGATGGGCGTGCTCGGCGGCTGACCGCATCCCCAACACACAGAAAGGCGGAACTTACGAATGGAAAAAATCACACTGGAAAACGGGCTGCGGATTCTGTTGCTCCCGATCGGCGCCGCCCGCTCCGCTTCGGTGGGGGTATGGGTGGCCGCCGGTTCCCGGCATGAGGAAAAGCCGGAGCAGGGTATATCCCATTTTATCGAGCATATGCTGTTTAAAGGGACGAGCCGCCGCTCGGCCCGGGCCATATCGGAGGAGATGGATCGGCTGGGCGGCAGCGTCAACGCCTATACCGCCAAGGAATACACCCGGTATTACGCCCAGTGCCTTTCGGAAAACGCCGTGCAGGCGATGGACATCCTCTGCGATATGCTGACCTCTCCCCGGCTGGACGGGGAGGACATGGAGCGGGAACGGGGCGTGATCCTGGATGAAATGGCGATGTACGAGGACAGCGGCGAGGACGTGGCGCATGAAGCCCTCTGCGCCGCCGTCTGGCCGGATTCCCCGCTCGGCCGCACCATCTGCGGCCTGCCCGGGACGGTATCCGCCCTCGCCCCGGACGATCTGCGGCGGTATCTTTCCGCCCACTACACGCCGGAACGGATGATCGCGGTGGCGGCGGGCGGCTTTGACCGGGAGGGGATGCTCTCCCTGCTGAAAGACACCCTCGGCGCCCTGCCCCGCGGGACGGGAAACCCGACGCTGGACGCGCCCGCGTTTGCCCCTTCGCTGGCCCTGAACCGGAAGGAATTCGAGCAGACCAGCCTGACCCTCGCCCTGCCCGGTCTGCCCTTCGGGGATCCGCGCCGGTATGCGATGACTCTGCTGAACTTCATCGCGGGCGGGGGCGCGTCCTCCCGCCTGTTCCAGCGGCTGCGGGAGGAGCTGGGTCTCGCCTATTCGGTATACAGCGCCGCCTATTCCAATCAGGGGGCGGGGCTGTTCACAGTGGCCGCTTCCTTTTCCGCCGATCAGCAGGAGCAGGTGCTGACCGAAATCCTCGCCGTGCTGCGCGGGCTGCCCGGCTCCATTACGGAGGAGGAGTTCGCCCGCGCCCACGCGCAGGTAAAAGCCTCCTTCATTCTGGGGCTGGAAACGGTGGCCGCGCAGGCTTCCTACATCGGCCGGAACGAGCTGCTGGAGGGCCGCGCGGTGGACCCGGCGGAGGTGCTGGCCGCACTGAACCGGCTGACGGTACGGGATATAAACGCGCTGGCGGAGGAACTTCTCGCCGACCCCCGCCGGGCCCTTTCAGTCGCCGGGGATGTTAAAACGCGGGAGTTCTACGCGCCCTTTCTGCGGACATGATTCAGCCGCCCCGCGGACTTTTTGCAGGCCGCGGCCGGTTTTGCTTGCAGTCCTTCCAAACGCTTGTTATAATAACTACACTGGAAAAGAAAAGCAATCCCATAAAGAATAACTACAGGATGTGACGGACGTGACAACAATGTCCCCGGACGCGGGTTCCAACGCCATTACCCGGGCAAAACGGGTGGTCGTGAAGGTCGGCACCTCGACCCTCACCTATGAAAACGGACGGCTGAATCTCCGGCGGATCGAAACGCTGGTGCGGGTGCTGTCGGATATCAAGAATTCCGGAAAAGAACTGATTCTGGTGACCTCCGGCGCGATCGGGGTAGGCACCGGCCAGCTTGGGCTGAAGGAACGCCCGAAGGACGTGGTAGGCAAACAGGCCGCCGCCGCGGTCGGCCAGTGTGAGCTGATGTACAGCTACGACAAGCAATTTTCTACATACGGGCATGTGACCGCCCAGGTGCTGCTCACCCTCGACGTGGTAGAGGACGAGCAGCGCAAGCGGAATGTGGTCAACACGATCAACCGGCTGCTGGAATACGGCGCGGTGCCGATCGTGAACGAAAACGACACCGTTTCCTATGAGGAGATCGAGTCGGCGGAAAGCCGTACCTTCGGCGACAACGACACCCTGTCGGCCATCGTCGCCGTGCTGACCGAAGCCGACGCGCTGGTGATGCTCACCGACATCGACGGGCTGTATACCGCCGATCCCCGCTCCCATGCCGACGCGAAGCGCATCCCGGTGGTGGAGAAAATCGACGACACTCTGCGCGGCGCGGCCAGCGGGGCCGGCTCCGCCCGGGGAACCGGCGGGATGATTACCAAGCTGAACGCGGCGGAAATCGCCACAAACGCCGGCATTCCCGCCGTTGTCATGAACGGCGCGAATCCCCGCTGCCTTTACGACCTCTTCGACGGCGAGCCGGTCGGCACCCTCTTCCGCGCGGGAAATTGAGCCCGGTCGGCCTTGGCATACAGGGCGGCGTCTCATCCGGACCGGCCTGCATAGCGGCAATCGGTGGAACAGGAGGAAAACGCTATGAAAAGCGGTCCCGCACACACGATCCGAAGGCCGGCCTCCGGTGTGCTGCTGATCAGCCTGACGGCCGCACTGCTGGCCTTTTTGCCCACGATGCTCCGGAACAACGGACGAATCCTCCTGCGGGGGGACTTTCTGACCCAGCAGATTCCCTTTATGCTGGAATCAAAACGCTGTCTTCTGTCCGGCACGCCGTTCTGGAGCTGGAATACCTTTCTCGGCGCCAATTTTGTGGGCAGCTATTCCTTTTATGTATACGGCAGCCCTTTTTTCTGGCCGCTTCTGCTGGTGCCCGACGACTGGTTCACCCTCGGCGTGACGGTTATGTTCCTGCTCAAGCATGTCACCGCGGCCCTCGGCGCTTACCTTTATCTGGCCCGGTATGTCCGGAACCGGTGGTACGCCGTGCTGGGCGCACTGCTGTACGCGTTCTCCTTTTTCACCATTGACAGCAGCTTTTATTATCATTTTCTCGATGTGATCGCCCTGTTTCCCTTTCTGCTCGTCTCACTGGACCGGGTACTGGAGCGAAAGCCCTTCGCCGGCCCCGTTTTTATTTTCTGCACCTTCCTGCTGGCGCTGACGAATTACTACTTTTTTATTGGAAGCTCCTTTTTCTTTCTCTTCTATCTGTTTTTCCGGCGGAAGGAAGGCGGGCCGAACAGGCCGTCGTTTTTTCTCGGCGTAATCCTGCGGTACGGCTGCGGCGCACTGCTGGCTTCTTTTATGCTGCTTCCCTCCGCCCTCACCCTGCTGGAAACCAGCAAGGCGTCGGAATCCTTCGGCGGGCTGACCCGCTTTCTGGCGCTTCTCCCCCAGATTCCGATGCTGATTAAAGGGCTGATCCTTCCGCATGAGGGGATCGCGGATTCCGGCGTTTATTTTCAGTTCAGTGAATTCTGCTCCAACACCGCGTTTCTCCCCCTGACCGGCGCGCTCTTTGTCTCCATCGGTCTGCGCGCCTTCCGGGACGCCTGGGAAAACCGGCTGACGAAATTCCTGCTGATTCTCACCCTCGTCCCGCTGGGCAACGGCCTGTTCACTCTGTTCAGCAACCTGTCCTACACCCGCTGGTGGTACATGCTTGTGCTGATGACGGCGCTGGTCACCATCCGGACAATAGAACGGCTGAACAACGAGGAGCCCGCCGTCCGGACGGAGCTGTACCGGAAAAACGCCCGTTTTCTCGGCCGGCTGGCCCTGTGGGTGACGCTGCCGTTCATTTTGCTGCGAATTCTTTTCGCCTATCTCCTGAAAGGGCGGCTGCCGGAAACGCTGGATACCCTGCTCGCTTCGGTGCGGGCGAACCAGCCCTTCGATGCGACGGACGGAAAATATCTGTTTCTGCTTTTATTCCTGATTCTGATAAACGGCGTCCCTCTGTTTCTGCTCATCAAAAAGGATACCCTGCGGCGCGCTGTCCGGACGGTCGGCGTGGCGGCGGCCGTCTGCGCGGTCAACTACGCCGCCTACCTCGCGATGGGAGAGGGCGTTATCGGCGGGAAAGAAAACATCCCGCTGGGGCAGCAGGCGGTCTATGTCGCTCCCCGGCCGGACGATGTGGCCGCGGCGGGGACCTCCTATTCCTTCCGAACCGCCGCCAATTCCCGGCTGGACAATCTCTCCATGGTGCTTAACCGTCCCGGCATACGGACCTTCAACAGCTTTAAGTCCACCGCCACAACGGCGTTCGGGCGGCGCGTCGGCTACGATATCGCCTCCCCGCCCTATACGCAGCGCTTTTTCGACACCCAGGCTGTCTACGCCCTTCTCGGTGTGAAGGAATATCTGTCCGAAACGGCGGGATCCCCCGGCCCCGGCTATGTCTTTGAACGCACGGAGGGAAGCCGGTTCCTCTATTCCTGTGAGGCGTATGTTCCCATGGGATATGTCTACCGGTATTATCTCATCGACGACTCCCCCGCCCCCTCCGCCGCGTCCCGGGACACGGCCGCCAACAACGAAACCATCGAATCCATGGTCCGGGCCTGTCGGCTGGACAGCGAAACCGCCGCCCGATTGGAGGGCGTGGTGTTCCCCTGCACCGGGGAACGGCAGGCAATGTCCTGGCAGGAGGCGGCGGAGGAAAACCGCCGGACCGCCTGCACGGATTTCACCGCCGGACCTTCCGGCTTCACGGCCGTTACCGGCGGCGATACCTCCCGTCTGCTTTATTTCAGCGTCCCTCACGACAACGGATGGCGCGCCTTTATCGACGGGGAGGAAACCGAAATCTTCACCGTCAACTACGGCATGATGGGAATCGTGGTTCCGCCCGGCGAGGGACAGCGGCTGGAATTCCGGTTTGAGCCGCCCGGCCTCAAAGCGGGCGCCGTCCTCAGTCTGTTTTTTGCCGCCGGTTTTCTTGTTTATACGGCTGTTGCGGGCGTTCTGCTGTGGAACAGCCGCCGTCATACACGGGCGGGCGGTCCGGTTTGAATCCGGCCGCCCCCAATTCGAATGAAAGAATGGAGATTTCTATGTCGGAACTGCTCAATCGGATGGGAGCCGCCGCCCGGGGGGCGGCCCGTTCCCTCGCCGCGGCGACCGCAGGCGAAAAGAACCGCGCGCTGGAAGCTATGGCCCAGGCCCTGCTCGACCGGCAGGAGGCTGTCCTCGCCGCCAACCGCCGGGATACCGAAGCGGCCGCGGCAAACGGGATGACTCAAGCCCTGCTCGACCGGCTTTCCCTCTCCCCGGCGCGGATCGCCGGGATAGCGGACGGGGTGCGGCAGGTTGCCGCGCTCGCCGACCCGGTGGGGGAAATTGTCGAAGGGGGATGCCGCCCGAACGGTTTGCGGATTCAGAAAACCCGCGTCCCGCTCGGGGTGGTCGGTATCATTTACGAAGCGCGCCCCAATGTGACCTCCGATGCCGCCGCCCTCTGCCTGAAGGCGGGGAACGCCGCCATCCTGCGCGGCGGCAAGGAAGCGCTTCAGTCCAACACCGCCATTGCGGACGCACTGCGGGCCGGGCTGGAAGCCGCCGGCATGAATCCCGACGCGGTGCAGCTCATCCCCGACACCTCACGGGAGACGGCAAACGCCATGATGCGCCTGCACGGCGTGATCGACGTGTTGATTCCCCGCGGCGGGGCGGGCCTGATCCGTGCCGTGGTGGAAAACGCCACCGTCCCGGTGATCGAAACCGGAGTCGGCAACTGCCATATCTATGTGGACGCGGCCGCCGATATCGGCATGGCGGCCTCCATCGCCGTAAACGCCAAGGCCTCCCGCCCCTCGGTCTGCAACGCGGCGGAAACCCTGTTGGTGCATGAAGCAATCGCCGGCCGCGCCCTTCCCGTAATCGCCGCCGGGATGAAGCAGGCGGGCGTTCAGTTGCGGGGCTGTGAGAAGACCCGGGCGATTCTGAACGACCCGGCCGTCCTTCCCGCCGCCGAAGAGGATTGGGCGACCGAATATCTTGATTACATCATGGTGGTGCGGGTGGTCCCCTCGCTGGAAGCGGCCGTCGATCACATCACCATGTACGGTACCGGTCACAGCGAATGCATCGTCACCGACAGCCACGCCGCCGCCGAGCGCTTCACCGCCAGTGTGGACGCGGCCGCCGTCTATGTCAACGCCTCCACCCGCTTCACCGACGGCGGGGAGTTCGGCATGGGCGCGGAAATCGGCATCTCCACCCAGAAGCTCCACGCCCGCGGCCCGATGGGACTGCGGGAGCTGACCACGGTAAAATACATCGTCTACGGCAGCGGACAGACCCGATAAGGCTATCCCCTGAAAAAAGGAACGCCCTCCCGCGCCGGAACGGCGTTCCCGGAAAGGACATGAGGTTTCGCATGAATGACTGGCAGAAAGTAGAGAATCCTGTGGAAGGCGGCGTATCCGGCCCGGACGCTGAAACCGCGCCGGCCGCCCCTTCCGCCTTCCCCGTTCCCCCGCACCGGCCCAGAAAACGCCGCAGCGACGCGGGAAAGAAACGCGCCCTGCTGTCCCCGGAGGAGGAAACGGCAGTTCCGGAAACCGCCGCCTTCCCTTCCGCCGCGGACCCCGCTTCTGAGGAAACAGCGGAAACGGCGGCCATGAGCAGGGACGGCGGCGACGGCCCCGCCGCCCGGAAAAACCGCGGGTGGTCGTCTGTTTCAGCGCCCCGCCAAAAGAACGTTCCGCAAACAGACGCGGCTCCTCAAGCGGCTGCGAAATCGGCCGCTTCCACAGAAACGGCCGATTCGCCGGTTCCCGCCGACCCGACGGATGAGCCGTCCGGCGCCGGTCCGGCGGAAAACAGCGAAACCTTCGGCTGGGCGGTTTCCGAGCCGGAGCCCGTCCGGTCCCCCGCCCGCTGTACGCCGAGCGGACGGCGGCGCGGACTGCACCGCTGGGCCGCGCCTCTCGGCTTCCTGATCCTGCTGCTCGCCATCATCGGTCTGGGCTCTCTCGCCGGGCTGGGGATCAAGGCTATTCAGCGCTCTCAGGACGACACCGCGCTGCGGGCCGAGCTGGACGATTTTCTGCAGCCGATCATGCAGTATAACCCCTCGGCCTTTGAAGACGTGAACGCCACCAGACAGGACGCCCTGCTGCTGTCCGCCATCTGGAGGCTGACCGACGCTGAACGGATCCGTCAACTGCGGGAAAACACCGACGTATGCCGCTATCCCATGGACGATAATGCCCGGATGCTGATCCCGCTGGAGGAAATCAACGCCTCCTACGCCTATCTTTATGGTCCCGACGCCGTACCCTATCACCATACGGTCGGCGAAGAGGGGATGAGCTTCACCTTTGAATACGATCCGGAACAGGATTGCTACCATGTACCGAATACCAGCTCCTCTTCCATGTATGTTCCGGTGCTGGATAAGCTGAAGAAAAAAGGGGATACCGTGACGGTGCGGGTCGGCTATGTGCTCACCACCAAAATCGGTATCGATGAAAAGGGCGAGCAAATCGAGCCGACGACGGCCGATGCCGACCATTTCCAGCTATATACCGTACAGCGGGTGGGCGAGGACGGCTGGAAACTGGTTTCCGTCGCGGACGAAAAGGGTTCTTCCGCCGCAGCCACCACGCCGGCGGCGGAGATCTCCGGCGATACCACCCTTTCCTCCGAAACCGGAACCACCGCCGCAGCCACGGCGGGTACGACGGGAAGCGCCGCCGTGTCCGCGGGCTGACGGAACATCTTAAAAGCCCGGATAACGCAAAAAAGAGATCCCCCGACCGCTGCAAATGCGCGGTCGGGGGATCTCTTTTCCCGTGGCTACCGCTTGTCGATAACCGACTGGTAATACCGTTCGTATTCCGTATACAGCTCTTCCGTGTCCTCCCGGCCAAGTCCCATCCGGTGACCCGGCTCGTTCATCAGGCCGGTGAACTGATACCCGTAAACCTGCTCCAGCATGTCGTAGCAGTGGATTTCCTTAATCAGCTTTTCACAGGATTTGGGCGCCAGCCCATTGTCAAACGGGAAATCGAAGATCTCCATATCCACCCAGAAATGGGTGCCGTACTTCCGGCAGAGCTCCGCGATCTGGGGAATATTGTTTTCACTGCGGGCAAAGGCGAAGGGGATCAGGATATCCAGATTCGGAAGGATCTGTCCCCACTCCTCCGCGTGCAGGTGGAAGTCGATGTTATTGGGGGCCAGCGCGACCGGTTTGGTCGGCGTCAGCTCATGAACGAAACGGGAGTATTCCTCAAAGAAACGGACGATATCTTTGTATTTCTCATCCGGCACGGGAGGATAGCCATGGTAAAGCGCCCCCATGATTTCTTCGGAAATATACCATCCATAAAAGGATTTGTGGTGCCCGTACCGCTCATAAAGCTCACGGGTAACCTCGATATGCCATTTGAGGGATTCCGGCGAAAAATCGAACCACGCATATAACCCGACGCCGGGGAATACCACCATATCGCACTCGTCGGCCGCCGTGAGGATCGCCTCGACCGGGTCCGACGCCGCCAGCTCATACCGTGTCGGGAAGAGTTTTGAGGGATAAAAGGCCTTCCCGTCAAAGGTATCCGCCGTCATCTCATGCTGGTTCACATACCGGCGGGAATCAAACACGTTCTGGATCAGCACGCTGGTCACGCCGATCCGGTGCATGGAATACACCTGCTGCTTCCACCCCTCGTCGGTCAGCACCTTCAGGCCCTTATTGAAATACCGCGCCTCATCCTCGCTCCAGTGATAGATACTCGTCCAGCATCCGTCCAGCAGGCAGGTGGAATGGACATCCGAGCGCACGATTTCATAGGCAACATCCTGCGCGTCCTGTTCGCTGCCGTCCGGCCCCAGGAAGCGGACCTTCAGCCGGAATTTTCCCACCAGCCCGTCCGTGACCGGATATATCTTGTTGAGCTGAAGCCCCGGCCGGATCGCAAAAGTGCCCATGTCCGCCGTCCGTTCGGGAAAAACCGCCTCTACCTGTATTTTCTCCGCCGTCCGCGCGGCAATCCGGAGCTCCAGACGTGCGTTGGTCGAAATCCGGCGCGCAGGAACCGGCGTGACAAAATTGCTGTTCGTGCTGTTCATAACGTTCCATGTCCTTTCTGTGGGGAATAGCGCCGGGCTGACGCCCGGCAGCCAAGATAGCGCAGGCGGCGGATATTTTCTCCCCGAAAAACCGGATGTCCTTTTGTATGCCGAGGATGCGAATCGTCTTTTCCATTAGACCGCAAATGATAAAATATCACAATCTGTAAACGTACCGATTTTGTCATATTTCGGCTGTTATGTTTAAGGAAATCCGAGGCCGTCTGAAGATGACGCGCCGGTTTCAGGCTGACAGCCGTCCTCCGATTTTTCACCGCGTCGGTGAAAAAGGCCGCAGAAAACCAGACCGGCGGCGGCTTCCGCGTTTTTGCGCGCCGCCGGTCGGCTGTTCTGTTTTTTTACGGGGCGGCGCCTTTAGCCGATCCGCTTATTGGCATCCTCGATCATCTTCTGGTAGGTTGTCTGATAGGAATCAAGGCTGGTGCTGATGTCCTCGCCCTGACGGGCCGAATACATCAGATAGAACGCGCCGATGCCATTCTCCAGCACGCCGTCGGTGTAGGCGGGGATGAGGATATTTTTCGCGAGCGAAGTATACAGCTCGTCGCTGCCTTCCATCAAACCGGCTTTACTCGTCTCGTCCTGTTCGTTGCGGATTTCAGCCAAAATCTCAATAAATGCTCCGGCGCTGTACGGCGCCTTGGAGCCGACCGAGATCCCGTACGCGCTGGTGTGGGCGTAATTCTTCTTGTCGGTATTGCTCGGGCCGACCGGGAACGCGGTTACGCCGAAATCGAATTTGATGGTGCCGTCCGCCTTATATCCGTTGAATACCTTTTCCTCGTAATTGAACGCGCCGTGCATCACCGCTTTGCCGGTGAGGAACTTCGCCTGACCGGTCAGGTAGCCGTTGCCGCAGATGGGATTGGTCTTGAAGATATCCATTACGAATTCCAGACTCTCCCGCATGGCCGGGCTTTTGATATTCAGGCTGTACTTGGCGTCCTCCCCAACCGAAACGGCCGAGGTTCCGTTGGACGCCTGGAATACTTCGTCGAACATGTTTTCAAGGCCCATGATACCAGAATCCGCGTCGGTGCAGGCACGGGCCAGCTCCCGGAAAGTGTCCCAGGTCCAGTTGCCCGCTTCGTACTGCTCCTTCGGATAATCCTCGCTGTAGCCGTTGGCGACCAGAAGGTCCTTGTTGTAATACAGAACGTAGGGATTGATTCCCCCGCCGTATCCGTAGTATTTGCCGTCAAATTTCAGGAAGCTATCCATGACCGTCCGGTCATTTCCTTCGGCCGGCACCGTAACATAATCGTCCACCGGCAGAAGATAATTCTGATGGATCATATTCAGGTACTGTTCGGTAATCATTACGAACACATCGATCGGATCCTTCGCCGCGATATTCGCGGCCACCTTGTCCATGACCTTCTGATCCGCGCCGGCCTGAATGATCTTTACATCCTTGCCGTACACTTCCTTAAACTTGGCGATCGCCAGATTATAAGCGGAATCGGTCTTGCTCTCGTCATAGTCCAGCGCCAGAAAGCTGATTGAGGACGGCTCGCTTTTAATCAGCGCCTCTTTGTCCGCGCCGGCAGCGGAGCCCGTTGTGCCGCTGCTTTCCGTTCCGCCGCCTCCGCAGCCCGCGAGCGGGACCATCGTCAGGGTGAGCGCCGCCACCAGCGCCGCCAGTTTCCTACAGGTTTTCATACCAGGTTTCTTCCTTTCTATTGGTTTAATTGGTTTCAAATGGACTTTCGCCTATTTACAGATTCTCCGCCATGATGGCCGCCGCCATGGCGACCTGGGCGCAGTCTGCATTATACGCCGGACAGGGATGCCCCTTCTCGGCGTACAGGGTCCGATAACAGGAGAAATACCGCCGCAACCGGTCGTGGTCGCCCATCAGGGCGGCCGTATACGGAATCAGGCCGTGGATATTGTATTCGCCGAGCCGTCCGCCCATCAGCCCCTCCCACGCGGTCTCGCCGCCTGAAAAATGCCGGGTAAACGTCTCATAGAGGGAAACCGCGCGGGGAGAATCCGCCGGCAGTACCTCCATCAGGATCGGAAAGAGCTGCGCCAGCGCGTCGGGATAAAAAGTGTTCCAGTCGAAATGCTCCGGCATCGGCGCGTCCTCATCCATGAGTCCCACCAGATAATACGAGCCCTCCGTCTGCCACAGACTGCGTTCGATCCGGTCGATCAGCGCTCTTTCCCGCCTTTCCGTATCCTCCGCAAGGCGAAGCAGACGGTCCTTCCCGTCTCCTTCCGGCGCGGAGGGGAGAAGCAGCCGGAGAATCAACCGCCGCATGGCACGCAGACCACGGCAGACTTCGCAGTTGTCCATCATATATTTGACCCGGTAATCCGGCTTCGCCCAGGTCAGGTCCTGATCCATGGTGGAAAGCATGGCGCCGTAAATCCGTTCGATCTCCGCCCGGTGCCGGCACACATATGCCTCATCCCCGGTCTTTTCGGCATATTCCCACAGCAGCTCGAGAAAGAGACCGGCATAGGAATCGGTGGAGTCATAGGACAGGGTTCCGGTACGGGAATCGGTCAGGACGCTCTCCCGGATCGTTCCGTCCGGAAGCCGGACCGCTTCATAATCGTAGATGGTGCCGTCCACCCCGTTATAATCGTCCTCCGCCGTGTTGAGATGCGCGAAATGCCAATCCAAATACCGGCGGACATTCCCGCCGTACTCGGCGGGGCGAAGCAGGAGGGCGATGGCGGTGAATTCCGAAAAATAGGGGCAGATCTTGCTCCGGCTCTCCGCCGCACAGCTTTCCGCACTTTCTTCCCCCTCCGGCGGGCACGCCTGATCGAAAGGCGTCATCGGAAGCGCCCCGTCCGGAAGCTGGAAACCCGCCAGCCAAGCCAGTTCCCCGTCAATCAACTGGTGTAATGCGATTTTTTCATCCATAAGGGTTCCTCTTTCCGCTCTGCCGCGGGCGCGGCGGAGCGTCCATCGTCATCGGATTATCCGCCGTAATATTTCAGCATCACATGCGCGGCGCGGACGGCCTGCGCACAATCCGCATTGTACAGCGGCCAGCTATGCTTTTTCCCCGGATAGCTCATGTATATCTTCGTATAATCGTCCACATTTTTCACATCGCCGACCAGCGAACCCGAATAGGCGAGCACGCCCCAGTAGAAAGAATCGGGTATGTCGAATCCGGGCCAGTTGTGCTGCTTGCCCTGCCCGGCATAGCGGGAATTGAAGTTTTTCCAGATACGCTGGGCGCGTGCGCTGTTCGGGTCAAGCAGGCCGGTCGTAATCGCGAAAGCCTGACAGGTCGCGTCAGCGTAGAAGGTGTTCCAGTTGAACGAGGCAACCGAAGACTTGCCGGTACAGGAGCTGTAATAGTAGCCGTCTTTCTCATTCCAGAATACCTTTTCGATCGTCGCGTACACCAGATCGCGTCCCTCGGTAATCTGCTTCAGCTTGGCGGTGGCCCCCGCTTTTTCCGAGGAGCCGGAGGAGAACGCGGGAACCAGTACCTTCTCGTACAGCTTCGCCGCGTCGACGAGGCCTTCGTACACCTCGGCGTTGTCCATGAAATACTTGACCCGATAATCCGGCTTTGCCCAGGTCAGGCCGTTGTCCATGGTGGCGAACAGGGCGTTGACGATGCGGTTGATATCGCTGTAATTGGCCTTGATATAGGCCGCGTCGCCGGTCTCCTCATAATACCGCCACAGCACGGAAAGGAAGAGCGCGGCATAGGAGTCGGTGGAGTCGTACTGTGGCTTCCCTCTGTCGTTATACTTGACCTCCTCGGAGATCACGTTCGTCGTGCCCCCGCCGGTGGTAACGATCTCATAATCGTAGATCGTACCGTCCACCCCGTTGTAATCCGTTTTTGCCGTGTTCAGATGGTCGAAATGCCAGTCCATATATTTTTTCACATTATTCGCATAGGTCTTGCCGCTGTCCAGAAGGGCCAGCATGGTGATTTCCGCGAAGTAAGGATTGATGGTCCGCTGCCAGGTATCGTTGGTCATGCCCACCGCGCCGTTATCCAGCTGCAGGGTGGTCAGCCAGTCGGATTCGTTTTTAATCATGTTTTTGTAAAAGCTGATCCGTTCCTGGTTCTGCGCTTTGGTCGTCGTGGGCGTTTTTTTGGTGGTGGTGGTCGTGGCGGTCGCCGTCGTTTTTCCGGCCGACTGCGAATTCCCGCCGGCCTTTGTCGTCGTGCTGTGAGAATTTCCGGCCTTTGTCGTGGTTTTCCCGGTCGCGTCCGCCCGGGTCGTCGTGCCGGTGTCCTCGCCGCCCGATTCCGTGGAGGCCGCCGTCTCTTTCGAAGTCAGCGTATCGGAAGCTCCCGCCGTCGGTCTCGTCGTGGTCGCCGTGGTTTCCGGGTCGCTCGACGTGGAAATCGGCTTGCTGTTGCAGCCGGCAAATACCGAAACCATCATGGCGGAGGCAACGGCAAATGCCAGAACCCTAAGAGTAATGGTCCCTCTCATTTCATTCCATCTCCTTTATGTTTTGGTTCGTACAAACGGCGCCCGGCCGTTCCGGGGGCCTATCCGGGGTTATCCCACAATACCGGTGCGCTCGATGCTTTCGGTAAAGAACCGCTGTACCAGTACATACAGGGCAATCAGGGGGAGGACCACGATCAGACAGGCCGCGGACAGAATGGAATCGCTCAGCAGCTTCATATCCGCGCCGGACGCCTGGCCGGTGAGTCCCTGAAGTTTGTCGCCCAGCCGCACGCTGACGGCGGTGACGTTGACGGACAGCGGGAAATTCTCGTGGAGAAGCATCCCGGACATAATATAATCGTTGTAATACCAGACGACGGAGAACACCGCCACCGTCAGAAGAGCGGGGATGACGTTGGGGATCATTACCTTCAAAAAGGTGCGGATCGGCCCACAGCCGTCGATCATCGCCGCATCCTCCAGTTCCTTCGGCATGTTCCGGAAGAACTGGCGCAGGATAAAGATATACAGCCCCGACCGGATCCCCGCGCCCAGCGCCGCCATTACATAGAATTGCGCGGAGGTATTCAGCAGGTGCATCGCCAGCAGGTTGGAATACAGCGGGATCATATAGGTCTGGGTCGGTACGATGATGCTGAAGATCAGCAGACCGAAGAAAAATTTCTTCAGGGGAAAGTTAAACCGCCCGAACCCGTATGCCACCACCAGAGAGGAGGCCAGCTGGAGCAGGACGCTGGGAACGGTAATTTCCAGCGTTCGAAAGAGAGAGCGGGAGTAGTCCATCAGCTGGAACGCCGTCCGGAAGTTTTCCAGATTGAAACCGGACGGGATCCACACCACGGTGGGGTCAAAGGTGTCATTCACGCTTTTCAGGGCGCTGGAAAGCATGAACAGCACGGGATACACCATCACGAACCCGACGCCCAGAAGGAACACCGCCCGGACGACCGAGACGACGATCTTCACCGCCTTGTTTTTCCTCACCAGCATTTCGGTGGATTTCCGGCCGCCCATGCGTTTAAGGTTTTCTATTCCGATCATGTTTGCGGCCCCCTTAATCCGTAGAGTAGGAAATCGTGCGGGAAGCGATCAGTTCGACCAGCCCGATCACCAGCAGCACACAGACAAAGTAGATTACGCCGATGGTCGCGCTGTACTCGTAATCGCCTTTGGAATAAAAGCTGTTGAGCATCTGCATGACCTTGTTGCCGTAATCGGTGAACCCGTCGATAATCGTGTAAATAATCGCAACCAGCAGGGTCGGCGCCATCATGGGGAAGGTAATCTTCCAGAACTTCTCCCATCCGGTCGCCCCCTCCATATCCGCCACTTCGTAGGAGCTGGAGGGAATGTTGTTCACCGCCGCCAGAAGCAGCAGAATCTGCACCCCGGATTTCCATGTCAGGTCGAAGATTTCGTTCACCACCGAGGTGATGGCCGTCAGCAGAAAGTCCGGCAGGCCGAGGGTGGCGAACACATCCACCATATCCGGCGCCTTGAACATATATCCCGGCTGCATGGAGGTGACGGCCGAGCCGCTCATCATGACCTGTTCCTTCAAAATGGTAATGACCACGCCGGAGGCGATAATCACGGGGAAAAAGAACACGGCGCGGGCCAGCGTCCGCCCCAGAAATTTCTGCTTGAGCAGCACCGCGATAAACATACTGAAACAGACGATCAGCAGCGTTTCCGGAATAATCATGACGATGGATTCGGTCAGGTATTGCAGAAAGAAGGTATCCTGCGTAAAGAAATACGAAAAATTTTCCGCGCCGACAAACTCGGTTTCAAAGCCGTTCGGCGTCACGTTGATTTTGCTGAAGGAATAGATCACCGACTGGATCATCGGCAGGACAAAGAAAACGACGATACCGATCACCCAGGGAGAGATAAACGCGAGCCCCCAGAGGGAGCGCTTGTTTTCGATCGTCAGCCGGTGGCTGCGGGCCTCGGCGGATACCGCCGCTTCGCTTTTCTTTTTCAAGCCTTTCACGCTTACTGCACCCCCATCACGGCAAAGCCCTGTGCCGCCACATCCACGCCGTCCGCGGCAACGGCCGCATCGGTATAATTGACGACCACCGCGCCGGATTCAAAGGTGGTCCTGTAAACGCCGTCCGCCAGCTTCTCGTGGTTTTGAATCTCTTCCCCGGCAAAACGGGAGATAACGGCGGACACCTCCTTATAATCGTCGATCGCCCGACCGGTCCATTTTTCTGCGTCGATGTAATACAGGCCGGCCGCGTCGGTTTCCCGCAGTTTCTCGATATTCTGCATCCCCAGCGTGTATTTCAGCCCGATGCCGGTTTCCACCGCCTTCAGCACGCAGAACCGTTCGTCGGTGAAGCTGTTCACCGACGGCGTGGTCATCGGAATCAGCCCGTGCAGGGCAATCTGGTAGAAGGGAACCGCTTCCGTTTGGGCGGTGAACGCGCTGGTGGTAACCGGCACGTCGGTGAGCAGCGTAGCGCTCGAAAAAGCGTAGGCGTTCGGTTGGGACGCCATCAGTCCGTCCTTCGCTCCCGCGAGATTTTCCAGCGCCTGCCGCCAGACCGCCTCCCCGCTGCCCCGGTCGACGTGATTGTCCCCAAAGTCGGAATAGATCTTCTCCGAAAGGGCAGCGGCGGAGAAACCGGCGAACTCCAGCTTCTGCGCTTTCTCCGCGATCTTCCGGCTGGCCTCCAGAATCTTCTGCGGGCTGAGCAGGAAGGTCATGGTTCCCAGCGAATCCTGCTGGAAGGTGCTCATTTTATACCGGTATTCGATGGCCGGTTCCTTCTGCACCGATTTGGCGGAATCATAATTTCCGTTGAAACCCCAGACGCTCTTCTGGATGTCGGTAAGGTTAACATCCAGATACATCTCCATACCGTTTTCACTCAGCAGGGAAAGGGTCTTTTTCAACTGGCTCATGCCGCCGAGCCCTCCCTCGGCCGAGAGGCCGACCGGAATGCGGTTGCGGGTACCGCCCTTTCCCCAGCTCAGATACTGAAAAGTCACATCCTCCACCCCGCCGTCAAGCAGGATCTGGGCCAGAGTGCGGACATCCTCGTAGGAGGTGACCGGCACCACCTGATTGACCGGGATACCGAGCACGCTTTCCTGCCGCATCACGCCGCCCAGCAGGGACAGGGTAAGCGGCACGGTCTCCCCGGCCTCGGCCGGTTCCACCCCTTCTTCCTCGGTAAGATACCGCCGGTAGGTCTGTGCCATTCCGACATAGCCGGCGTCCTCTCCGCCGAGAAAACGGTACTCTACCGTAAAGGCTTCCAGTTGGGAACGGGCCGGTTCAAACATATTCACCTTGGTGGAATCAAAGGTTTTCTGGCTGACTTCCACCGTCGCGCTGTCACGGTAGGTGAACTCCACGTTTCCCACGTTATAAGGGCTTTTGCTGCTGCGGACCGCGGCGTTCACCGCCGCGCGGGAATCCCCTTCGGTAATGATTGCAAGGAAAGCCGCGTCCCCCTTCTTCATGCCGAACACCGGCAGCCGGGCGGTCTGCGTTTTGGTCTTGCGGGTCGCGTCGATCACCGCGAGATCGCTTCCGTAGATTTCCTGCGAATATTCCGCGAAGGAGCCTCCCTGATTGAATTCAATCAGAGCGCCCGAACCGTCCGGCACCAGAAAATACCCCTCCTCCCCGGCGCTCGCGGCGCCGAAGTTCGGCAGCGGGATGATTCCGGTCAGTTTCAGGGCGTCGGATTCCTCTTCGATTTCCTGAACCGGAACGTTCACCTTCAGGCCGGCTTCCTCCAACGTGATCTCCAGAGGGATCAGGAAGCCCTCCTTTTCAAAATACAGCTCGAACCGCACGCCGTTTTCAATCGGTTCGGCATTCAGATTGTTTTTCAGGGTAACGCCCGCCCGGGCGTTCTGGGTGGTGGTGTTGGAATCGCGGTCGGCGTACCGGATATTCAGCAGGGACCCCAGCGACACCTTGGCCGCACCCTTCAGGCTCTCGTCGGTGTCGTATCCCTCGGGCGAGCTGTCCCAGACCGTCCCGCTTTTCTTATCCTCCAGCCGGATATATCCCTGCTTCATGTTGGCGCTCAGCCGCAGCGACGCATTTTCCGCCACCACCGTAAACGCGTCCTCATAGCTGTTGGAAGGGGTGAACTGAATATTCGTCCCCTCCTCCTCCGTCCCCGGTTCAACGGACTGGGACGGCTGGGCGATGCTGATGAACAGCAGAACGATCGCCGCCACTGCCGCAAGGGAAACGGCGGCGCTCAGAATAACTTTCAGTTTCTTCATAACAAAATCCATGTCCTTTCCGGATCTTCCGCCCGCTGGGACGAAAATCCTTCTTGAAAAAGGGCGCTGTGCCGCCCGCGCTGATCGGCGGAAGGAGTCCGCCCGTCGTTCCGCTATTTCAGGCGGATTTCGTTATAAATCATACCGATAAAGCTGACCAGCTGGGTGAACATACTGTAGGCGATGGTCACAAAAAGCATTACCAGGAAAATTCCCAGCAGGGTTCCCAAAATGATCCCAATGGTTTTCGTCATCGAATACTGGTGAACCTCCCGGGTAGCCATCAGCAGGTTCACGCCGGTCCAGGCATACACGATCACCTGCGCGATGCTGTAAAAGCTGGCTTCCTCCAGCGTGAACGCGTTGCTGAGGACCGTCAGCAGGATCAGGCCGATCACATAGGGCAGGATCGCGTAAGCCGAGAATATCCAGATTTCCCGGAAGGTGCCTTCGCCGTCGGCCAGGGTGCTGACCGCCCAGTTGCACACCACCCAGACGACGAACACGCCGACGGTGGTCGCAAGGGATACAAAGACGTTGAACTGGTCGGTACGGTTCTCGTTAAAATGGAAGCCGGTCAGTTGGGTATGGATAACGCTGGTGACAAAAAAGGCGAAAACAATCAGGTTTGCCATCAGAACCGAGCCCTTTTTCTCCACCTTCAGGTCGTAATAGGACTTGAAGGGGTGCAGGCTGACCTGGAAGGGATACCGCCATTTGCTGAAAGTAACCTCATAGTCGCTCTTCCGGTGCTTTTCCTGATAACGGGTATAAACCACCATGCCGAGCACCAGCAGGACGATCAGGGCCAGCAGCACCGGGAACGCCCCGCGGATGAAATCCGCCCGTTCCTCCTTGAAGGTGTCGGAATAGCCCGTGCGGTAATTTCCCCGGCGGTAATATTCCATCGCCTTGTCGTATTCACCGGTCTGCTCGTAAATTTTGCCCATGCCGACGTTGGCCAGCTCATAGTTGGCGTCCTCGGCCAGAATATCCTCCCACGGCTCCATCGCTTCCTCATACTGTCCGTCGTTGTACAGCAGAATCGCCTTACGGACGTTCGCGCCGAAGGAGGTGGGGGTAAACACATGGAGACAGCCCGCGCCCGCGTCCAGCACCAGCAGCCGGTCCCCGACCGAATCCACCGCCACCGGGGACTGGAAGGTGCCGTACTGGTTGGCCTGCCCGCCGAAGGCGTACAGAAGGTTGCTGTTCTGGTCGTATTGAAACACCCGGGCCCGGGTGCTGTCGGTAACGGTAATAAAGCCGTCCTCATCCACCGAAATATCGTTGAGGGTGGTGGTGATATCGCTGTTGGTCTGGTTGTCGTAATAGGTGTCGAGATCCCCGAAAGCCGCCTGCTCCCCCTCCTCATTGAACAGAATGTTCTCACCGAGGGAATTCAGCTTCCGGACCTGACCCACCCCGCGGGCCGTGCCGCCCTTAATGGTATATACAAAATTGCTTTCGTCCAGATCAAAGTTGATAAAGGAGGTCGGTACGCTCCGCATAATGCCGGAGGCCGCCTCTTCGCTCAGGATGCTCTTCCAGAAGCGCTGGAGCAGCAGCTGCGGCGTGACCGACACCCGCTCCGCGCCGTAGAAACCGATAAACTGCCCGTTCTGCTCGTACATCAGCGCCCCGGAATAGGTGTTGGCGGAAATCACATAAATAATGCCGGCGGAGTTCACCACCACTTTGGCGGGGGTGTAGTCGAAATCGTCCGTCACCTTGTCGGCCGGGGGCGCGCCGATCTGCCGGATAACCGTGCCGTCGCTTTCAGCGATATACACGGTTCGGGCCTTTTTATCGGCGACATAGAGCCGCCCGCCTTCCTCCACGAAAATTCCCTGCGCCTCCTGAAACGCAATCGGGGTTCCATCCGCGCCCTTCAGGGTGATGGTTTCCTGAAACCGGAGCGCGCTGTCCAGCTTCAGAATCCGGCTGTTGCCGGAATCGAGGACATACACCTCCCCCGTCCCGGTGACGTACAGATCCTGTGGGGAACTGAGGCTTCCCTGTCCCAGCGTATCGCCGGTGACCGGCTTCTCCGCGGTATAAGGCGCGGGGACCTCCACCGAGTTTTTCCAGTAATCATAGGTATAGCTGAAGGACGTTCCCTCGGCCGCGCAGGGGAGGGAAAGCAGCGGGGTCAGAAGGATCAGCAGCAGCGCCAGACCGCCGGCGATACGCCGCCTTTTCCTTATGGCCATCATGACCTTCCTGAACTTCATGGTATCCAAATCACGCCTTTCCGGCTTTCTGACGAGGCGGTCACGCCCCGAAGATCGCAAAATTCTGAAGGGAGGACCGGGCCGCCCCGCTTACTTCATGCCCGAAGTGGACATGGTTTCGATGACCCGGCGCTGGGAGAGAACAAACAGCAGGATCGGCGGGATCATCAGAATCAGGCCAAGCGCCGCGCCCGCGCCCGCACGGGCGGTGCCGGCGGCCGTCACCTGAGTCAGCAGAGACCCCAGCAGTTTGATTTTCTCATCATAAATCACACTGGAACCGACGTTGTTCCACACCTGCTGGAAGGAGAAAATAATCACGGTCAGCCAGGCGGGCTTGACGTTCGGCATCACAATCCGCCAGAAAATCCGCAGTTCGCCCGCCCCGTCGATCCGGGCCGCCTCCAGCATCTCTTCCGGAATCTGGCCCATGAAGCTCTGCATCAGGTACAGGCCGAGCGCCGCCTGAAAAGCGGGAAAAATCAGCGCCCAATAGGTGTTGACGATCCCGATGCTGGACATCACGATGTACTGCGGGATCGCCGTAACCGCGGAGGTGAACAGCAGGGACAGCTTCACCACGCCGGAAATCGTCCGTTGTCCGATAAAGCGATGCTTGGCGAGCGGATAGGCCGCCATGCTGGCCATCAGCATATGGCCGACGGTACCCACCGCGCTGACAAACAGGGAGTTGAATATGTACCGGCTCAGCGGAACCCAGGAGGAACTGGTTATCTGCGCGAGCTGAACGAAATTGTCCAGCGTCGGCTTTCGGACAAACATCCGCGGCGGAAAAATGAAAATTTCGTCCAGCGGCTTGAAGGCGGAACTCACCGCATACACGATCGGCAGCAGCATGAAGCAGGCCAGAAGCAACACAATCAAAAACACCAGCAGATTGCCGCCTATCGAACGATTGATGTTCTTTTTAAAGAGTCCCTTGGTCACAGAATCACCCTTTTCGTTTCATTCAGCGGCCCCGCTCCGGCAAGGGAGGGGAGCGCGCGGCGTCAATCTACGCTGAACCGCTTCAGCACATGGGTTATAATGAAGTTGGTGAGCAGCATCAGAATAAAGAGGAACACGGCGATGGCGGAGGCGTACCCCATCTCAAACCGCACGGTGCCGATATCGAGAATATAGGTTACGATGGTGTCGGCGCTGTACTGGGTGGTGGGGAAACCGGCGAGCATCTGAATGATCTCCCGCACACCGAAAGAGGCGGCGATCTGCATCACGGCGGAGAACATCAGTTGGGGCGCCATCGATGGGATGGTGACGTACCACAGCTCCTGCCAGCGGTTCCTGATCCCGTCGATGGAGGCCGCCTCAAACAGGCTCTTGTCCATGTTCTGGAAGCCGGCGATAAAAGCGAGAAAGCCGGTGCCGAGGCTTGCCCACAGCTGAACGATCATCAGCACGGGCAGCATGGTTTTCGGGTCGCTCAGCCATTGAACCGGTTCGCCCAGAATCCCCAGATTCATCAGGGTGCTGTTCACAATGCCGTACTGGTCGCCGCTGAACAGATAGGTCCAGATGAAGAAGAGATTGCCGGTCAGCACCGGCGCATAAAACGCCAGCGTAAAAACCGACCGGAGCTTCGGCCCGAATTCATTGATCAGCCACGCGCAGAAAAAGGAAATCAGATAGCTAATCGGGCCGGTAACAAAGGCGAACAGCAGGGTGTTTTTCAGGACGATCAGGAAGGTGCCGTCGTCCAAAAACATCCGCTCATAGTTCATCAGGCCCACGAAGGTCGGCGGCTCCAGCATATTAAAATAGGTAAAACTGAAAAAGATGGACGCCAGCACCGGAATTACCGTAAGCAAAATAAAGAAGAACAGAAACGGCGCCATCAGCAGATAGCTGATGCGGGCCTTCTTCAGCTCCTGCCGAAGATAGCCGCGCGGATAGCGTTTCCTCCGATGCAGAGGATGGATACCATGCATACTCATGATCAAGCCCTTCCCGCATACCGCTCCGCCCCAAAGACGGACGGCATTGTTTCATTGGTTATCCGCGGTTATCCGCGCGTTTTCCGGGAACGCAGCTCAATGCGCTTGCGTTCAAGCTCCCGGTTGATGTTCTCGTTTTCGGATTCCAGCGCCGTCCGGGGGTTCTTGCTGCTGTACAGCACGTCGCGGAAAGCGTTGTCGAGACAGCGGGAGACGAAATAGCTGCCGGGAACCTCCTGAATTTCCTGCACAAAGCCGCGCTGGAACTCCAGATTCTCCAGCTCGGCGTCGCTCCAGGGCAGGTTGTTGAACGCCTCGAGGTTGGCGGTCTGATACCGGGCCGCCGGGCCGAGCAGGTTTTCCACCCGGGTGCCGAATTCCTTCTGCGTTTCAGTGCTGGTGTACCAATCGAGGAATTTCCAGCAGGCCTCCTTGTTTTCCGCCTTTTCGAAAATCACGCCGGCGGTACCGGAGGCGCCGACCGACCGATCGATGCTTCCGTCCTCCTGCTCGATGCCGGGAACCGGCACCATCGCCCACTGTCCCCGGATTTCGGGCGCGGCGGCCTGCAGGGTGCTGTACATCCCCACGCTCTGAATCGCGAGGGGCATTTCACCGGTGCGGAAACGGGTGTTGAAGTCATAGGTCAGGTCGAAACCGGATTCCGTATAATATCCCGTCCACCGTTTGAAAGCGTCCAGCGCCGCACGGGAATCCAGCGCAGTGGCGGTTTGGTCCTCATTGTAATAGGTTCCGCCGTACTGGAGAAGAAGGAGGGAAAACAGATCCTTCGCGCCCACGCCGGTATCCACCGCCGTCTGGGCGGTGATGGTGGTATAGGGCAGGCCCATAGTCATGTTCTTCCGCTGAAGCACCGCCACCACATCGTCCACCTCGTCCCAGGTCTGAGGGACGTCCAGATCCAGCTCCTCGAAAATATCGGTGCGGTAGAACATCATGAAAAAGAGCTGGGTCACCGGCAGGGCATAGGTCGCGCCGTCATATTGATACGGCACGGCGGCATCCTTCGAAAAGCGGGTCATCACCTCGTCAAAGGTATCGAACCGGCTGAGATCCACCAGCGCGCCGCGGCTGGCCAGATTGACCGGCTGACCGCGGGCCATGCCGATGCCGACGTCCGGCGCAAGCCCCGAGAGGGTGGCTTCGATAAAGCCGGTCTGCACCACGTTCAAATTGACGAGGATGCCGGTCTGAGGGGTAAATTCATTGGTAATCATATCCTTCAGCACCTGGACCTGATCCCGCCCGTCGGTTGACCACACGGTGATCGCCTCATCCGCTTCCCAATCGTCCATACTGTTGTAATCGCTGCTGAAGGTCGCCAGGAACTGCCGGATCCCGAACCAGATCCCCTGGAAAAAGCCGGCCTTGGCGGCGGGAAGCTCCTGTTCCGCGGAACGGAACACAAAATAATCGATTTCCAGCGGCTGTTTCACATTGTTCAGCAGCCACGTGGAAATGGTGCCGATATTGTCCCGGAAATTTCCCAGACGGGACGGAATCTCGTCCGTATCCTCCGCAAAGCTCCGGAGCTGTTCCGCCACCCGCCGAAGGGTTTCCGACTGGGTGGATTTTTCCCCGTTGACCTTATCGAAGGTGTCCGCCAGAGAGGACAGCGAGTCCGACAGGCGCTGCAGCGTTTCCACCAGCCCGTCGATTTCCACATCCAGCTGGTAATCGCGGTAGGTGTCCGGGCTGGTGCTGGTCACTACGATAATCCGGCGATACAGGGTGTTCATCTCGGCGTTGAGCGCATTGACCTCCTGCAGGATATCGGTCCATTTGCCAACCGTCGCCTCCATCCGGATCTCGTTCGTCCCCTTTTTCAGATAGACATAACAGGGATTGCCCTCCGCGTCGGAGACCGTCAGGTTCTGCCAGTTGAAGTTGAAAGGAAAAGATACGTTTTCAAATTCCTGAAAGGGGATTTCCCCATTGACATAGATGTTACGGTAGGTAGACATCCCCAACTGGGAATTCTGCCGGTATTTGATGGAAAGAAGGTAAAGACCGTCCTCCGGCGCCTCCACCTGATAAGTGACCCACATCCCGGAATCCGACCAGTTGGACTGGCCGATGACATTCCGGCGGATCTTCGCCGGATCATTGGGCACGGTGGCCGCTTCAGTGTGATCGTACACCGGATACAGAATCTGGCTCGACTTCTTTTCGGTCTGTTCCGCCTGCTGCTCGATATACGCCCCGCCCACCGGCCGATAGCCCTGAGCATCGTATTCCGCTTTCACCTCGGCGTAGGCGGGGAGCTCCTCCTTGCCCGCCAGCGTCAGGGAGGCGACGCCCATCGCGTCGTCGTTATTGGTCAGGCGGATGGTGTGTTCCCCCGCCTCCAGATACACTTCAAAGGCGCCGGAGAGGAAGCCCGAATTGTCGGTCAGCAGCAGGTCCCGATATTCGAACACCTCAACCTGTTCGGGAACCAGGTCGTTGCCCTGCTTATCCTGCTTCATCTCTCCCTCGTCCTTCCAGACGCGGTTGAGCACCAGCTCCGACGCGCCAAGGAAAGGGACCTCCCCATCCAGAGTGAACCCGGCCTTTAGATCGCGGCCGGCTCCGGGCAGGGCGATGTACCGCAGATCCAGCGTATACAGGGCGGATTCCGATACGGTAAAGGCCCATTCGATCCAGCCGCCGTTCTGCAGAACGGCGACGTCCGCCTCCCCCTCGTATTCCGTCCGGCGTTCCGCACCGCTTTCAGAAAGCGTCCCCGCCCCGGCCGCCAGAGTTACCGGCGTCTTTGCCCGGGGCTGCTCTCCATGCGCCTGAGTATAGCTGAAATAATCCGGCGCGTCCGCGGCGGCGTCTTCCGTCGTCCCGGCCGCGCTGGAGGACGCCGCATTTCCTGCTCCGTCCGTTTCCTCCGCCATAACGCTCCACGGCGCGGCCGAGATCAGCAGCATACCCGCCGCGAACGCGGCGATGATTTGTCTCCATCGTCTGGAACCGTTGGTGCTCATAATACGCACAGTCTCACTCCCAAGCTACAATCATGATGGGTCGGCCGGTCACGGCCTACAAAGCGGAATCCGCCGCGGCCGGACCGCCGTCCGGCTCTCCTCCGGCAAAGCCGCCTGAAGGCGGAACGTCCGGTTCGTTGCAATGCTTCAGAAAATCGGTCGGCGCGCAGCCCATAGTCCGCTTGAACGCCTTGTTGAAGGATTGGATGTTCGCATAATTCAGGCGCTGGGCGACCTGAGTGATATTCAGCTTGCCGTATTTCAGCAGTTCGATTGCTTTCTGAATTTTTTTGTTGCTGATATAGCGCTGAATGGTAATGCCGGTTTTTCTCTTGAACATATCGGATATGTACGAATAGTTGTAGCCGACTTCCTTGGCAATGATTTTCACGTCGATCTTTTCAAAAATATTATTTTCAATATATTTGATGACCGTATACACCGACCGCCCCACCGAATCCTCGGATAACGACGGGAAATAGACCGGCATCGGGTTCAGGATAAACGACCGGCAGCAGGTGATTGCGATCTGCGTCAGATAGGTTTCCACCATCAGCGGGTAAAACATCGCCTTGTTGTACAGCTCGTCAAGATTGCGGAACAGCGGGATGAGCAGGCTGTTCCGGTCGCTTGCCTTGTATACCGAAATGTTCCTGAAAAAATCCTTCAGATACTGGAAGCTCTCGCTGTCCGCGTCCTCGTTAAACTCAAACCCGATATACGCATACCGCAGATCGGAATCGTTCACGGTTTTGATCGCGTGAATGGAATCCATCGGACAGATATGGATGTCGCCTTCAATCAAAAGGTCGGTTTCTCCGTTGGTGGTAAACAGCCCTTCGCCGCTCACAACATAACTGATTTCATGGCACCATTGCTTATGCGGCGGCACCTCATAGCCGTTAACGCAGCTCAGCTCTCCCGCCTGGTACAGATTGAAAGGACCAAACTTTCGATGCTCGCCGTTAAACAGGTTATCAAATTCAAATTGTTTGCCCGGTACTAACATCCTGTTCGCCCCCTTTTCTTAAAACGCTCGTTCCGGTCCGGCCGATCCCGCATTTGCCGTCCGGAGCAACGGCCGTTTTTGCAATGCGGCGGGGAAGTTCTGCGGTATGGGATAATCCGGCGCCTTCCCGTCTCCGAGAGCCGGGCCGGAAAACCATGCATTGCCTTTTATGAAAACCTGCGTATTTTTCTTGTTTAAATTGTAGCATCGCACTACATTTCGCACAATGTACTAGTTTCTCGTGCTGCTTATCTCAATTTTGGTTTTTCGCGTTTTTCCGATCCGATAACCAGAAGAATCCCGCACAAAATTCCAGATGGTTCCATATTTGCCGGCTTGTCCGCAAAACAAGAACGGTTCATCCGCCCTTGGAAAGGGCAAGAGCGGCGATTCTCATTCTAACAAAGAAATGTCAAATTTTTTATCCTTCCTTATCGAATATCCACAGAGACCTTTCTCCCGGCGGAGAACCCCGACCAATTGGATGAAAATCCGGATAAACACAAATACCCCATCTTCCGATATAGGCAGAACCAAAATACGGAATACCGGTTCGGGACCGGCCGATCGAACGGACCGCCGACCCTCTGCCGAATCGGGGGAAGAAAAAACTCCGAGCCAGCAGAACGTTGGCTCGGAGTTTTCCGGTACGATTTTCGTACGGATCTCGGCTATACCGCGGGAATTCTGAAACGCCTCAACGAAAAAACGTCAAAACGATTTACTTTTTCAATTGCTTCGATTTCACCGCCAGCAGAACGCCCAAGCTCATCACGGAGAGAACGGCAACCGAAACCGCCGCGGTGCTCTCACCGGTGGCCGGAGAATTGTTGTTGCCCTGAGCCGCCGTTGTTGTCGCCGCCGGTTTGTCGTCGTCCTTACCGCCGTCATCGCCGCCGGAAGTCGATTCCACTTCCAGCTTCACGCTGTCGATCGCCATGCTCCAAGAAGGCGCGCCGTTCACCGGAGAATCTTTAATAACGATCTTCAGATACGACGGCTCACCGGAAATGGCTTTGGACGTCACGTCCGTCTCAAACCAGTAGGCCAGATTTTCGAGAAAGTACACATCGTCACGGAAGGTGGTGGCTCCCTGCGTTACGCCGACCTCTTCCCAGCTGCTCTTATCCGCCGACACATAGAACTTCACGTCCCGGTTCGCGTTGCCCTCTTCATAGAAACCGGCGCACATCTGCAGCCCAACGGTAAAACCGGTGATTTTTCCGTCCGCCTTAAAAACGATTTCCTGCTCACCCGCCTTGTTCCGGACATACAGATCGTAGCCGGTATCGGGGTTTTTCTCATACTGCCAGTTTTCCGATTTGGAATCCACATTGCTGAAGTCCGCGTTGGGGACAATATCCACCGTCGCCGCGGACGCGCCGAACGCCAGACTGCCTACCAGCATTACCGCCGCAGCCGCTGTTGCCAACATTTTTTTCATAGCCAATTCCTCCTATTTCCTCCATTGAGATTTCTTCGTTCCGTGGTTCCGTAAAACACAAAGGACAGCGCTTGTGTAAAAATCCACCAAACCATCCGTCTCTGTCTCACAGGATTTCGACCATTTGAACAGCTTTATTGTATCATCGGATTAACGCGGGCGCTATGTATAAATTCCGGTAAATACTTATCCACATTTTGGAGCTCCGCGATACCAGAAAAAAACAGCCCCCGTATCCTTTACGGGGAAACAGGGGCTGTTCTTTTTACTCGGTCTGCAATCAGCGGGCCGACCGCTTCTTCAGAACCGTCAGCGCGCCGGCGCTCAGTGCGGCAACACCCAGCAGCGCCATCACCATTCCGGCGCCGTTGTCGCCCGTGGAGGGAGACTTCGCCGAGGTGGTCGCGGGGGCCTGCGTAGAAGAGACCGCCGGAGCTTCCATAGAAGTCGTGACCGGAGTCTCGCCCGTCGTCGCCGTGGACTCCGTGGAGCCGCCCGTCTGGTAGTCGATCGTAATTTTGTCCAGCACAACCGCCCAGGTCGGAATACCCGCGGCAACGTCAATGCTGTTGATCTGCACTTTGACATACCGGTAATCCGCGGCCGGATCCACCGTGCCGGTCACCGTGCTGTCCATCCAGTAATTGTTGGAGCCTTCGATAATCACCGGATCGGTGTGGTTCATCGCCGCCTTAACCCAAGTTTCGCCGTCCGTGGAAACGTACACCGACAGGTCGCGGTCCACATCGCCGTTATTTCCCTGATCCGCGTTGCAGACCACCGCGTTAATCGTGAAAGCGGTCACGGCGCCGTCCAGCTTGTAGACCACATAGCCTTCGGGATCCGGCAGGCTGGTCGGGCGTTTTTTGGAGTACAGGTTCCGGCCCAGATCCGGATTTTCCTCGTACTGGATATTGTCGGAAACATCAAATGTCTTGGAAAAACTCGCATCGGTGTCGTCAACCAACTGTCCGGCCACCGGCGCCGGCGTTGTCGGAGCAGCGGTAGACTCGGTGGTGGTGGCCGAGGATTCGGTGGAAGCGCTGGACTCGGTGGTGGTAGCCGTGGAGGCTGTCGAGCTGGAGGTGCTCGGCGTGGTGCCGCCCGACTGATACTGAATGGTCACCTGATCGATCACCGTGCGCCAGGCCACCTGATCGAATTCCTTGAGAACGATTTTCAGATAGGAATAGTTCCCGGAAATCGTCCCTTGGGCCGTTGCCGTCTGGTCAAACCAGTACGCCGTCGATTCCGACTCATAATGGTCATTGTAGACCGGATCGGTGCAGTCGAATTCTACCTTATCCCACGCGGCATTGTCCGCGGACAGGTAAATCTCAGCGTCCCTGCTGAAATCGCCGAACCCAGCGCAAATATGGCTGAGGATGCGGAAATTGGTAATGCTCCCATCCACCTTATAGGTGAGATAGCCTTCGCTCAGGTTCTTCTTGGAATACAGTGTCGCTTCAATGGTAGTATTATTCTCGAACTGCAGAACATCCTCACTGTACTCAAATACGTTCGCAAAATCATCTGTCGCTTCGTCAGTAAACACTGCCGGGACCGACGGCTCCGGCGTGGTACTGCCCGGCTGATACTGAATGGTCACCTGATCGATCACCGTGCGCCAGGACACCTGATCGAATTCCTTAAGAACGATTTTCAGATAGGAATAGTTCCCGGAAATCGTCCCCTTAGCCGTTGCCGTCTGATCCCACCAATACGCCGCTGATTCCGACGGATAATGGTCATTGTAGACCGCATCGGTGCAGTCGAATTCTACCTTATCCCACGCGGCATTGTCCGCAGACAGGTAAATCTCAGCGTCCTTGCTGAAATCGCCGAACCCGGCGGCAATATGGCTGAGGATGCGGAAATTGGTGATAGTTCCCTCCACCTTATAGGTGAGATAGGCTTCGCCCAAAGCCTTTTTGGAATACAGCGTCGCTTCAATTTCCGGGTTATTCTCGAACTGCAGGACATCCTCACTGTACTCAAATACGTTTGCAAAATCACTTGTCGCTTCGTCGGTAAACACTGTCGGAGCCGCCGCCGTGCTCAGCAGAACGCAGCTCATCAGCATGGCAACCGCCGCTATCAGGGTCACTGCCTTTTTCATGGTTTTTCCTCCTTAATTAAAATGATCTTCCGCACTTCCGCAACGCAAAGCCAGCCGGTTTAGCCATATTTTGGTCTCCTCCGATTACAGACAACGCTTTCCCATCGAAGGAACTCGTGAAAATGAATAAACCATCGCGCTTTTTTGCGTCTTTCTTATGGGCTTCTGCCTGTATTCTACCATCCAATCCCAAAATCGGCTATGTCCATCCTTCTGGTTGTAGTTATCCTCGTTTTGGCTTTCCTCTGTATACCGCCGCTGTTCCCGGGCGGGAACAGCGGCGGCGGGCAAAGTCCTATCCTTTTGCACCCGAAAACGGGCTGGAATCTCAGCGAGCTCCGTGCTTCTTCAGGAGAACAACCGTGCTGCCGCTGACAACGGTAAATACCAGCAGAAGGGAAACCAGACCGCTGTCTCCGGTAGGCGGAGAAACCGGCGATGTGGGCGCAGCCGTCGAAGTGGTTGTATCGTTCGCCGCAGTGGTGGAAGCCGCCGTTGCGGAAGAACTGGCCGGCAGGGTGGAGCCGGTCGATTCGCCGGCGCTGGATCCGGTAGTTTCACCGGACGGAACCGTTCCGCTCGGCTCAGTCGAAGACGATGACCCCGTGGATTCTGACGACGTGGATTCCGTGGATGAAGAGGTGGACCCTCCCGGCGTCGTAACCGCGGTGGTCGGGGTCGTCGGGTTGGGATTTTCCTCCCCGATTTCTGCAAAGAAGGCCGCGATCACCTGATTGGATTCCACAACAAACGCGTTGGCGGCCTCCTGCGTAATCGCCGTGTCCTGAACCAACTGCTCGCCCTGCTTGATCAGACGGCTAATCGCATTCAGTGTGGAGGCGGACGGGAAATACGCAGGGTTGTTCACATCCAGATTCTTCAGGATGGTGGTATTCCTGTACACCGCCACATACTGCGGATCATGAAGATAATATTCGTACGCGTTGGCTACGGCCGCTTCGTCCAGAGCGGCGCTGTAGATCCGGACCAGCGCGATATTGCCCTTCAAAGGCCATACGGCGTTGCCATCCAGCACCGGATCGGCGCCTATGGTAATCAGCGTCATGTCCGGATTGTAATAGAGCGTTCCGGAAGCGGCGGTTTCCGCCGCCAGAGTTCCGTCCACATAGAGCCGGAGCGCCTGGCCGTCGTACGTTGCCACCGCATGGTAATACTTCTCCGTGGACGACAAGCTGTGCTTCGCGGTGACATATGTGCCTCCCACGTTGAATTCCGCCGTCAGCACACCGTTATTCACGTCCAGCCCGATGCCTCCGGATTGGCGATTGCTCACGATGGTATGGTGGTAGTCCGCCAGCGTATCCACACGGAACGCCGCTTCCACCGTTACCGTCTGACCGATTTTTTTCAGCAGATTCGCACTGGTGGGATAATTGATCCAGCGATTGATTTGAATTACCTGACGTCCCAGCGTCTCATCAAAGACCAGCTCCGGATGGAAACCGCTGCTGTACAGCTCATAAGGAGATCGATAGGGCGAATTGTCCATAAAACCTACATGGCCGTCCACATCCAGAATATCGGCGCGGGGAATCCCGTCCGACGCCGTGTTATTGGCAAAGGTCTCCATTTCCGTTGTTAACGGAACACTGGTCAGCCCGAAGGACTCAGAGGCGGTTACCTCAATGGTATATTCCGTTCCCGCCTGCAGACCTTTAATGTCTATCTGTTGTGTTTTTGCCATGTTTGTATGGTCGATGTAAAAATCCGAGATAAAGAATCGGTTGAACGCCGGCTCGTCTGCCGCTTTCTCGGTTACCCGAACGGTATAGCCCTGAACAAAATCATCGTGGAAAGCCGAGGGGAAGGTAATTCTGCAGGAATTCGATGTCACATCCGACACCGTGATTTCGGCGTTGGCCGCAAAGGACGGCGCCTCCCGGTCATCCACCCGCGCGTCGGTATAGGTGAAGGTTTCGGCGCTGAGCGGCAGACTCAGCACCCAATCCTCTTTAAAGGTTTCCATGGTCTGTACTTTATACCGTGCGATATGGACGCTCTGTTCCGCCGGCTCCACCGACAGAAGCAGCGCCTCCTGCGAAGCAAAGGCTTCCGGCGCGGTACCCGTTTCCACGGATACATACTGCAGGGAGGGAACCGCTACCGCTGTAAAATCTTTCTGGTATATTGAGCGTTCATTTTCCGCAGGGCGATGACAATGCCCTGCAAAAAAAACCGCCTGAGGATAATCTTTCAGCAGTTCGGCAAAAGCGGCGTTTCCTTCCTGATCACTGCCATAGGTGGTATTAGAAATCGGCTGATGGGCCGCCACAAAAATCGGCTTGTTGGGATCCTCTGCGACCGCGGCATCCAATTGTTCCTTCAGCCAATTTACCGTCTTTTCCGTGAATTTTCCGTAAACCGCTGAGCCTTCGCCGCTCATTCCAATAAAATGATAGCCGTTGATTACGCGATTGAAATTCAACTCGTCGCCGAACGCGTCGGTAAAGCGCTTCTGCGCCTGTTCCACGGTGTTCTTTTCAGCATTGATTACCGATTCGTAGTCATGGTTCCCCATAATCATCATCCGCTGCGGCGCGGTCTCACCTGCGGGGAATACTTCGCTCCAGATTCGGTTGAATTTTTCGTACTGCACCACGGTGTTTGTGTTGCCGACGTCGCCTGTCACCATCACGGCGTCCACCTGATTTTCCTTATACAACTCCAGCATCTTCTTCAGGTTTTCATCCGCGCCGGTCACCGTATCATACAGGTGAATGTCGCTCATGATGCCCACCTTCAGCGGCTGATAAACCGTTTCCGTACCGCCCGCTGCACATAAAACCGATGTTGTAATCAGTGAGGACAGCAGCAGTACCGTACCCAACAAGGGAATCAGCGCTCGTTTCCATAGCTTTTTCATACAAAACCTCCTCCGTTTCTGTTTAAAAAATTATACACCAAAACAAATTTCAATTCTTCATCCTAGTTTTCTTATTTCATAGTTCGCGTTTTGGCTTTTCTGCCTTCCTGTTGTTTCAAAGGGTATCATCGCTCAGTCCAATTTAAATTAAGATGAAATACGGCGGCTAAAAAGGAAAAAGGAGATATACCACATACCAACGGGAACCATCACGAAAGAAACCCATCTGAACGCGGACAGGTATAAAGAGGGCCGCGTCTTGCTTCGCAAGCCGTTATGAAATATCTTCGCGGTGAATCTTCCTCCTCACACGAAAAAACAGCCCATACGGCTGTATGGACTGCTTTGAAGACATATAGAAAAAATGCCGTCTGGCGGTGAGGATCAAAACAAAAGCGGTGAGCAACTCATTACGAATTACTCACCGCAGATGTGGTGGGCGTAAACGGACTCGAACCGCTGACCTCTTGCGTGTGAAGCAAGCGCTCTAACCAGCTGAGCTATACGCCCGTGAACGCAGCGTCGCTGCGTGGTGACCCGAACGGGAATCGAACCCGTGTTACCGCCGTGAAAGGGCGGTGTCTTAACCGCTTGACCATCGGGCCATAATGGTAGCGGTAGTCGGATTTGAACCAACGACACTGCGGGTATGAACCGCATGCTCTAGCCAACTGAGCTATACCGCCGTAAAAAGCGCCTTTAATCAAGGCGCAGTTTATTATATAGTATGGACCAGGGGTTTGTCAATAACAATTCCTTCAAAAATTTCTTTTTTCGGGTTTTTCCTCTTTTTCCACAGATTTTATAAGCCCCGCAGAAATTCCGGCGGACAAAGGGACGCCTTCCGCCAAAGCATACCTCCGGGAGGGCGGCGGAGCGGCGGCCGCTTTATTCCGCCGCGGCCGGCTCCTTCCCGAAGATGGTGATACAGCCCACCGGGCAGGTGTCGGCGCACGCGCCGCAGCCGACGCATTTCGTCTTATCAATGGAAGCGAGGAAATTCTCCACATGGATCGCGTCGTGCTCGCAGACCTTGGTGCACTTCATGCAGCCGATACAGCCTTTGGAGCAGGCCTTTCGCACCACCGCGCCCTTATCGTGACTGGAACAGCGAACCACGCCCTTCGCCGAACCGGGAACCAGCTCGATCAGATGCTTGGGGCAGGCCTTCGCACATAGTCCGCAGCCGCGGCAGAGGGCCGGATCGATCCGCGCCAGCCCGTTTTCCACCGTGACGGCGCCGTATTCGCACACCGCCTTACAGTCCCCATGGCCGAGACAGCCGTACATACACAGCCAGTCGCCGCCATAAAACTGGTTGGCCGCCGCACAGGAATTCAGGCCGCGGTATTCCAGCTTCCGGGCGGTAAACTCCTCACAGCCGGCGCAGCGGACCAACGCGGTACGGGTTTCCACCCCTTCGCTCTTCACACCGAGAAGCTCCGCCGTCGCCTGCGCGACCGCCGCCCCGCCGGGGGAGCAGAGGCCGACCGCCGCGCCTTCGTTGGCCATTGCCTTGGCGTAGCCGTCGCAGCCGGAATAGCCGCACGCCCCGCAGTTGGCGCCCGGAAGAAGATCCCGCAGCGCCTCCGCCTTTTCATCCCGCGGGACCGCCATAACCACCGAGGCGACCGCGAGCACCAGCCCGGCGAGCAGACCCAATCCGGCGAGAATCAGAATTGCCAGTATAATGGAACTCATAGAAACGTTCATCCTTTCGCAGACGCGGGCGCATTTTGGCCCGGGCCGGGGGATTACAGGCCGAACAGGCCCTGAAAGCCGAGGAAGGAAACCGACACCAGAGACGCCGACACCAGCGTGATCGGCAAACCCTTCAGCCCGGCCGGGATATCCGCGCTCTCCAGCCGTTCCCGCACACCGGCGAACATCACCATCGCCAGCAGGAAACCGCCGCCCGCGCCCAGCGCGTTCACCAGCGACTGCACAAAGCCGTACCCGCTGTCGATATTCAGAATGGTCACGCCCAGCACGGCGCAGTTGGTGGTAATCAGCGGCAGATAAATGCCCAGCGCGTTATACAGCGGTGGTACAAACCGCTTGAGGGCGATCTCCACCAGCTGCACCAGCGCCGCAATAATCAGAATAAAGACAATGGTCTGCAGATAGGTCAGGTCGTTCGGCACAAGAATATAGGTATGGATCGGCCAGGTCGCGGCCGTCGCCATCAGCATAACGAAGATGACGGCGAGGGACATCCCTACCGCCGAATTCAGCTTTTTGGATACCCCGAGGAAGGGGCAGATGCCGAGGAACTGGGACAGCACGAAGTTATTGACCAGCAGCCCGCCGATCAGGATGGCAAACAAACCGGTATTATTCATGGCAGCCGTCCTCCTTCCCGCTCCGGCCGCAGACCGCCGCGCTCGGGCAGGCGGCGCAGACGGTGGATTCCGTTTCGCGGCGGGTCTCGCCGCGCTCCATCCGGACGGAGAGCTTATTGGTCAGCCAGATCAGCATACCAAACACAAAGAAGCCGCCCGCCGGCAGGACGAAAATGGTGATCGGCGGGATCAGCCCGCCCTCCGGCCAGCCGAAGAGGGTGCCGTTGCCCAGAAATTCGCGGATACCGCCCATGATAATCAGCGCGGCGGTGAAGCCCGCGCCCATTCCCAGCCCGTCCAGCGCCGAAAGACCGACGCTGTTCTTGCTGGCGAACGCCTCCGCCCGGCCGAGGATGATGCAGTTGACCACAATCAGGGGAAGATAGATGCCCAGCGCCTTGTCGATATCCGGCAGATAGGCCTTCACCAGCATCTGCACGATGGTGGTGAAACCGGCGATAATCACGATAAAGGCGGGCAGCCGCACCTTGTCCGGAATCACCTTGCGGAGAAGGGAAATCGCGATGTTGGAGCAGACCAGCACAAAGGTGGCGGCCGCGCCCATCCCCAGCCCGTTTATCGCCGCCGTGGTGACCGCGAGGGTGGGACAGGTGCCCAGCACCAGACGGAGAACCGGGTTTTCCCGGACAAGGCCCTTGGAAAAGGTTTGCAAATATGTTTTCGCCATTATTCCTCTCCCCCTGTTCCGCCGGTGATCTGCCGGTAATAGGCAACCGCCTTATTGACTCCTTCAGTTACCCCGCGGGAGGTCTTGGTGGCCTGCGAAATACCGTCGATATCCTCTCCGAGAGTAAATCCGCCGTCCGTCGTCTCCTTATCCCGGAAAGCGTCGAACAGACCGCCCTTTTTCACTTTATCCACATAACCGGCGGTTTCGTTGTCGTCGGTGACGGTCACGCCGGTCACCCTGCCGTCGGCGGCGATGCCGGTCATCACCACCAACCCGGAGCTTTTGCCGGTGGAGGTCACGGTAAACACATAACCCACCGTCTCCGTTCCCTTCCGGGCGGCGTAATAGACGATTTCTTTCCCCTCCGCGTCGGTCAGTGCCTGCTTTTCAAAGGATTCCGCTTCAATCACCTGAAGCCGGGCCTCGGTCTCGGCCTGCTCGTTCCGCTGGGCGATGGTGTTCTTGGTCAGCGCGTCCGTTCCGGCCAGCGCCGCCGTCACCACCCCCGCGATTACCGCGAGGGAAACAGACGAAATCAGGATATCCCTTATGTTCCTATAACTCTTACTGTTCACGGCGCAGCCTCCGTTTCTCCCCAAAGGGGATGGGACGGGTCGCCCGCTCGATCAAGGGGACCAGAATATTCATAATCACGACAGCGAAGGACACGCCCTCGGGCAGGGAGCCGAACTGCCGGATCAGCACCGTCAGCGCTCCGCAGCCCAGCGCGAACACCACCTTGCCCGCCTTATTGATCGGGGAGGTGGTATAGTCGGTCGCCATAAAGATCGCGCCGAGCATCAGGCCGCCGGACAGAATCTCGCGCACCGGATCCTCCCCCAGCAGCCAGGAAAGGACAAATACCGTGCCGATAAAGATCAGCGGCACGGCCGGGGAAATCACCCGGCGGACAACCAGATACAGTCCGCCGAGGATCAGCGCCATGGCACAGGTTTCACCGAGGCATCCGCCCCGGATACCGAAAAACATCTCGGTCAGGGAGTAGGTTCCGCCGGCGAGGGGGGTCGCGCTCGTCACGGCGTCCGCGCCGGTGCCGGTCAGAGGAACCACCCAGTTGTTCATTGCCTCGGGAAAGCTTGCCATCAGCACAATGCGGCCGGCCAGCGCCGGGTTCACAAAATTCTGCCCCAGCCCCCCGAACATCTGCTTAGCGACCACGATCGCCACCACCCCGCCGAGGGCGGCCTGCCACAGCGGCATGGTCGCCGGCAGGTTGAAGGCGAGCAGCAGCCCGGTCACGACACAGGAAAGGTCGCCCACCGTCTGTTCCCGTTTCATCACCATCCGGCTGAGCACCTCCGCCGCCATGCAGGAGGCGACGCAGACCAGCTCCACCGCCAGCGCGCGCCAGCCAAACAGCAGCACGGAAGCCACCGCCGCCGGCAGCAGGGCGATCAGCACGTCCAGCATCACCCCGCGGGTATTCATCCCGCAGTGCAGGTGGGGGGACGAGGTTATCATCAAAGGCTTTTCTGTCGAAGCCATCGGCCCGTTCACTCCTTTATTTTCCTGAAGTTCTTTCTCTCCGTCAGCCCTTGTCCTTCGGCGCGCTGCGGACCGCCTCTTTCGCCATCCGCATCGTCTGCACGATATACCGGTGGGCGGGGCAGGAGAAGGAGCAGCAGCCGCATTCCATACAGGTCATCACGCCGAGCTTCGCCATGGCGGCGGTGTCGCCGTTCTTATACGCCGCGGCGATGGAGGGCGGGACGAGATGCATGGGGCAGGCCTCCACGCACCGGCCGCAGCGGATGCAGACCGAGGCGGGCTCAATCCGCGCGTCCTCCTCCGCGAAGGCGAGGATGGCGTTGTTCTGCTTGAGCACGGGGAGGGCGTCGTCCATCAGCGCCAGCCCCATCATCGGGCCGCCCATCAAAAGCTTGCGGGTCTCCCGCTTCAGACCGCCGCAGAAGGCGAGCACATCGCGGATCGGGGTGCCGACCGTGACCCGCACGTTTTTGGGATAGGCGACAGCCGAGCCGTCCACCGTCAGCCGCTTGTCGATCAGGGGCATCCCGGTTTTGAAGTACCGGGCGAGAAAGGCGACCGAGGTGACGTTCATCACCACGCAGCCCACGTCGGAGGGCAGCTTGCCGGGCGGGACCCGGCGGCCGGTGCAGGCCTGAATCAGCACCTTCTCCGCTCCCTGCGGATACCGGGCCGGCAGCGCCTTGACCCGTACCGTCCGCTCCGGCGTGGAAACGCCGCGGGCGATGCGGGAAAGCTCCGCAATGGCGGCGGGCTTGTTCCGCTCCACCGCGATAACGACGTGGGAAGCGTTCAGAAATTCCATGACCGACTGCACCCCGGAAACGATGTCCCAGGAATTTTCCATGCATTCGCGGTAGTCGGCGGTTATGTAGGGCTCGCATTCCGCCGCGTTGATGATAAGGGTGTCGATCGCGTCCACGTCCCGCGGATTCAGCTTGATGTGCGTCGGGAAGCCCGCGCCGCCCAGGCCGACCAGACCGGAGGCCCGCACCGCCCGGAGAAAATCGTCGTGGTTTTCGATCACCGGCGGCTTCACGCTCTCATGGACGCGGCCCTCGCCGTCCGATTCGATCACCACCGCCGGGGTTTTCCGCCCGCCGGGGAGAAGGAGCTCGGTAATGGCCGTCACCTTCCCCGATACCCCGCTGTGAACGGGGGCGGAGACCGGCTTGTCGCTGTCCCCAACCACCTGCCCGACCTCCACCGTGTCCCCGACCTTCACGGTCGGGACGCAGGGCGCGCCGAGATGCTGGGACATTGCCAGAACAATTTGTCCGGGCGGGGGCATCACCACGGTTTCGCTCTCCGCCGTGTTTTTCCGGTGAGGCGCGTGAACGCCGCCCCGCGTCCGGGACTGCCACAGGAGCTTTGCGTCCCCGATCAGCTTCCCGACCGGCCCGCCAAAATCCGCTGTTGCCATAGGATGTACCATGCCTTTCTGAATCATTGCGCGCCGCCTTCCGTCAGACCGCCCCACAAAGGGCCGGCCGCCGAAAACGCCGCGTCTTTTTTCCTTCTATCCATTCATCCGCTCCAAAGCGGGCATAACCACGTTCAGGGTAATCCCGGTCGCCGCACCGGCGAACAGCGCCGCGAGCAGCAGCCAGGGCGCGTAGGCCAGCAGCGCCGGCCCCAGCAGAAGCATGGCCGCCCCGAGCTGTCCCCCGTTATGGGCGACCGCCCCGAGCACGCCGATGCCCACAAAGCTCAGACGGCGGCGAAAAAGCCGCCATGCCAGCGCCATGACCAGCGTGCTGAGCAGTCCGCCGGACAGGCTCATGAAAAAGGCGGTGCCCCCGCGCAGCAGCGCAAACAGCGCCTTCGCCAGAGTAACAACCAGCGCCGCGGGCAGACCAAGCCCGGGCGCGGAGAGCGCGAACATCGTCACGACATTGGAAAGCCCCAGCCGTGCGCCGGGAACCGGCAGGGAGGGCAGCAGACCTTCCAGAAAGGACAGGGTTGCGGCCAGAGCGCACAGAATACCGAGCAGCGCCGCCCGCCTGGCCGGGCTGTTCCTTTTCGCCGGATCGACCGGCTTCATCGGTTTTGTCGGTTCCAATCCCGCGTTCCCTCCGCTGTCCCGTATTTCTGCATTTTCCACGTTTTCCGCCGCCCGGTCATCCCGCGACCGCGTCCACCGGCGGTTCTCCGCCGGTCACCCGGAGGGCCACCCCCGCCGGCAGGCAGGCGGCCGCATCCCCCGCGTCGCTCAGCCAGCCGCTGTGTACGCAGGTCTGGTCGGGGCAGCCGCTGCTTTCAAAGCGCACCGCCCCCTGCTCCACCCGGATCACCGCCGTCATCCCGTCCTTTCCCTCGACGGAAAAGGAACCGTCCGCCGACAGATCGAGCGTCCGCTCCCCCGCCGGGGTGGTCAGCACCGCCTGCGTCCCCGGTTTTGTCAGAAGAGCGCGCCCGCCGAACAGGAGAAGCACGGCGGCGCAGAGCGCGGCCGCCAGAAGAATATCCCCCCGGCGCAGTCCAAGGACGCGCGGCTTCTTTTCGTCCATGAAACCCTCCCGAGAATCTTTCGTCCAAACGCAATCTTTTATGGTATAATGTTGTTGGGGAAAAACGCGACAGCGTTTTTCATTGCGCCGCCAACAAAGGCTCGCACAAAACCAATCCGGGCGGCGCTATGGTATAATGACGTTCAGGAGAAATGCCGACAGCATTTCTCAGTAGCGCCGCCAACAAATGCTCGCATAGAATCCGGCCGGGCGGCGCTATGGTATAATGAATCCGGCAAAGCCGGATTCATCGAAAAACGATTGTCGGGCCAAAGGCCCTTCCTGCCGCCTTGCGGCACCATCGTTTTTCTCCTCGGCATCTATCTAATGTTGTTTGGAAAAATGCCGATAGGCATTTTCGATTGCGCCTCTGGTAACGTCCGGACGGAATCCGGACAACGCTTATAATATAGACTATTTATAATGAAAAAACAAGGGGGAACCGGTTTGCTTCGCCGCATCCCCCCGGGAAGGATGAGCACGATGGATTTTACTTTTCACATGCCGGTTCAGGTTTTCAGCGGCGAGGGCTGTGTGAAACGGGAGGGTGCCCGCCTGCGGGGACTGGGACGGCGCTGTCTGATTATCACCGGCGCCCGCGCCGCTCAGGAAAGCGGCGCGCTGGAGGATATACTGAACACGCTGGAGGCGGCGGGTGTGGACGCGACGGTTTTCCCCGGCATCAGCGCCAACCCCCTGCTTTCCCAGTGCCAAGCCGCGGCCTTCACGGCCGAAACCTGCAAATCGGACTTTATTGTCGGCATCGGCGGCGGTTCGGTAATGGACGCGGCCAAAGCGACCGCTTGGCTGGCCGGCAACAGCTCCACCAAGGGATATGAGCTGATGGCGGGGCAGCTTCGCCGTCCCGCTCTGCCTCTGGTTCTGGTGGGAACCACCGCCGGCACCGGCAGCGAGGTGAGCGCGGCCGCCGTCCTCACGCTGGACAGAGAAAAACGCAAGAAGAGCATCACCAACCCGCAGTGCTACGCCCGGTATGTGTTCGCCGACCCCCGTTATACCCATTCCTCCTCTCGGGAAACCACCGTTTCCACCGCGCTGGACGCCTTTTCCCATGCGGCGGAAGGCTGGCTTTCCCCCGGCTGCGGAGACGTAAGCACGGCCTTTGGGGAACGGGCATTAACTCTGGTTTCGGGCGGCCTGCATTGGCTGGCGGAAAACGACGGCCTGCCCGACGCCGGATTGCGGGAATCGCTGTATTACGGTTCCCTCTGGGCCGGGATGGTGCTCAACGCCTGCGGCACGGCCTTCCCCCATCCGCTGGGGTATATCCTGACGGAGGAGTACGGCGTTCCCCACGGGATGGCCTGCGCCGTTTTTCTTCCCGCCCTTCTCCGCCGGGCGGAAAAATACGCGCCCGACCGGACGGAGCGGCTCTTCACACTCTGCGGCGGCCGGGACCGTCTCTCCGCCGCGCTGGACGCGCTGGTACGGTACGATATCACCATGACGGAAGGGCAGATCGCCGGATATGCCGAACGCTGGGAGGGACTGAAAAATTTCACCCGCACCCCCGGCGGCTTCACGCCGGAAAACGCCGCCGCGCTGTTCCGCTCTCTGTTTATAAAATAGGCCGGCCCGGCGCAATCTTCCTCTTGTCCGCCTTGCGGCGCTATGCTATAATGTCGTTAAAGAGGAACGCCCTCTGTGCGCCGCTGTGAAACGGCCGTACAGTATCCGGACGGCTTTCCGCTTTGCTTTCGGCGGCGCTATGGTATTACGCCGTCAGGGAAAATGCCGACAGGCATTTTCGATTGCGCCGCTAACAAAGGCTCGCATAGAACCCGGACGGGCGGCGCTATGGTATTATGCCGTCAGGGAAAATGCTGACAGGCATTTTCGATTGCGCCGCTAACAAAGGCTCGCATAGAACCCGGACGGGCGGCGCTATGGTATTATGCCTGAAAAAACCGCGTTTTACCCGCCGCATCTCCTGTTGTATCAAGATGTCGCTCTGAAAATCCGAAAAACTGACAAAGGGAGGCTTTTGTATGTCCATTAAGCAAATCTCCATTTTTGTGGAAAATAAATCCGGCCGGCTGGCCGAAATCACCGCCGCGATTGCGGCCGCCGGGATCGATATCCGCGCCCTGTCCATTGCGGATACCACCAATTTCGGCATTCTCCGGCTGATTGTGGACAAACCGGATGAAGCGGAGGCCGCTTTGAAGGCCGCCGGTCTGACCGTATCCCTGACCAATGTGATCGCCATCGGCATCCCCGACCAGCCGGGCGGGTTCGCCGCCGCCATGAAGGCTCTGGCGGATGCGGCGATCGACGTGGAGTATATGTACGCTTTCATCTCCCGGGACGAGGGGCGCGCCTGCGTCATCCTCCGGGTGGAAAACAACGACGCGGCGATTGCCGCCCTGCAGAAAAACGGCGTAGAAATTCTGGACAGCGACCGTATTTACGCCATGTAACCATATCAGCCCTCCGGCGGCATGGATTTTTCCATGCCGCTTTTTATTCGTCCAAATTGTAAACCTTTTCTTATTTTTAGGTTTACAATTTTCCAAAAAAATGATAGAATGCCGTTTGGTAGAAATGCGAGAGCATTTCATTTTCCAAAGGAGGATGGAACTATGCCGACAAAGGACGCGCTGATCCGGGTGCTGGAGGAAAACCGAAACCGGGCGGTTTCGGGTCAGGAGCTGGCCGACACGCTGCATATCACCCGCGCGGCGGTATGGAAAGCGGTCCGCAGCCTGCAGGAGGACGGATACCATATCGAGGCGGTGCGGAACCGGGGATACCGGCTGGCGCCGGATACCGACGTGCTCTCGGCGCAGGGGGTGGCGCTCTTTCTGCCGGAGGAATACCGGGACAGCCCGGTCACGGTCCTGCCGACGGTGGATTCCACCAATTCGGCCGCCAAACGGCTGGCGGCCGGGGGAGCGCCCCACCGCACGCTGGTGCTGGCGGAGAAGCAGACCGCCGGGCGGGGCCGCCGGGGCCGGAGCTTTTACTCTCCCGCGGAAACCGGTCTGTATATGAGCGTCCTGCTGCGTCCGAACAGCACCCTTCAGGACGCGCTGCCGGTGACTGCGGCGGCGGCGGTAGCGGTCTGCCGCGCGGCGGAAGCGCTGACCGGCAGGCGCCCGGGAATCAAATGGGTGAACGATCTGTTTCTGGACGGTCGGAAGATCAGCGGCATCCTCACCGAAGCGATCAGCGATTTTGAAAGCGGGATGGCGGAAGCGGTGATCGTGGGGATCGGCGTCAACCTCCGGACGACGGATTTTCCCGATGAGCTGGCCGGCATCGCCGGCTCCCTGCATCCGGGACAGGTCACCCGCAACGAGCTGGCCGCCCGCATCGCTACAGAGCTTTTCCGGCTGGCGGAAAACCTGTCCTCTCCTTCCCTGATGGAGGAATACCGCGCCCGCTCCCTGATCCTCGGGAAGGAAATTGCTTTTCGGCAGGGGGACGCGCTGCGGCGCGGCCGGGCGGCGGCAATCGACAATGAGGGCCGCCTGCTGGTGGAAACCGACGGCGGCCGGATCGCCCTGAAGGCCGGGGAGGTCTCGGTCGTCGGCTCCGACCTGTGATATCCCCTCCCTGAAAGGCTCAATAGAAAGGAACGATTCGTTATGGAAAACAACGCTGCTAAAAAATCCAGCCGACGGCTTTCCACCGTCCATCTTGCGCTCTGCGCCCTGTTCACCGCGTTGGTGGCGGCGGGCGCGTTTATTCAGATTCCGGTGCCCTTTATGGATTATTTTACCTTACAGTTCTTTTTCGTAGTGCTCGCGGGGATGCTGCTCGGCCCCAGGCTGGGCGCGCTGTCGGTCGCGGTCTATGTCGCGCTGGGGCTCATCGGGGTGCCGATCTTCGCGGCGGGCGGCGGAATCGGGTATGTCCTGCGCCCCAGCTTCGGCTACCTGCTTGGCTTCATTGCCGCCGCCTTTGTCACCGGCGCACTCTGCCGCCGGATGCGGAAATCCACCTGGTTTTCCTTTTTTCTGGCGGCTCTCGGCGGTTTCGCCGTGACCTATGCGATGGGGATCGCGTATAAATACGTCATTCTGAACTTCGTCCTTGACACGCCCGCCTCCCTGTGGGTCATCCTGCTGTCCTGCTTCCCGCTGGATATGCCGGGCGACCTCCTGCTCTGCGCGGCAGCCGCGCTGGCCGGCCGCCGGATGGACCGGGCAAAAATCGCCCGGTATCCCGGCTGAAGAGCTGAAGAAAAGGAAGGGAGAAAACGCCATGTCGAATATAATCAAGGCCTGTAAACGCAAGGTGCTGGCCGGGGAATCCCTGACCCGCGGCGAAGCGCTCGCTCTTCTCCGGACTCCGGAACCCAACACGCTTTTTGAGGCGGCGGACGAGCTGCGGGCGCACTTCTGCGGGAACCGCTTCGACCTGTGCACCATCGTCAACGGTAAAAGCGGCCGGTGTACGGAGGATTGCCGCTACTGCGCTCAGTCCTGCCATTACCCCGCCGGGGTGGAGAGCTATCCCCTGCTGGACGGGGACCGGCTGCTGGAGGGCGCGGCATACAACGCCCGCAAGGGGGTGCTGCGGTATTCGGTGGTCACCTCCGGCCGCCGTCTGAGCGACGGGGAAACCGCCGCACTGTGCGAAAGCTACCGCCGGATGCGGGACGCGGGCGGTATCGCGCTCTGCGCCTCCCACGGGCTGCTGTCCTTTGAACAGCTTTGCGCCCTGAAAGCGGCGGGCGTCACCCGGTATCACAACAATCTGGAAACCTCCCGCCGCTTTTTCCCCTCCGTCTGCACCACCCACACCTACGACGACAAGCTTCGCACCATCCGGGACGCGCAGCGGGCCGGACTGACGGTGTGCAGCGGCGGCATTCTGGGGCTGGGTGAGACGGAGGAGGACCGGGTGGATCTGGCGCTGGAACTGCGGGAACTGGGGATCCGTTCCATCCCGCTCAATGTGCTGAATCCCATCCCCGGCACCCCCCTCGCCGGGCGTCCCCTCCTTTCCAAGGAGGAGGTGTGCCGGGCCGCCGCCGTTTTCCGCTTTCTCCTGCCGAAGGCGGAAATCCGTCTTGCGGGCGGGCGCGGCCTGCTCCCCGACCGGGGACGGCGGGTGTTCCGCGCGGGGGCGAACGCCGCCATCACCGGGGATATGCTCACCACTGCCGGGGTTGGGATCGATGAGGATACGGCCATGGCGCGGGAGCTGGGGTTTGAGGTGAGCGCGGAATGACGGAACGGGCTATGGACCCAGCGGCGCGGCCGCGGGGAATTTTTGTAACCGGCACCGGCACCGACGTGGGAAAAACCTACGTCACCGCCCTGCTGGTGAAACGGCTGCGGGAGCAGGGGATAAACGCGGGCTACTTCAAGGCCGCCCTCAGCGGGGCGGCCTTGGCAAAAGACGGCCGGCCGATCCCCGGCGACGCGGCGGAGGTATACCGCACGGCCGGTATCCCGGGCGATCCGGCGGAATTCGTGCCGTATATCTACCGGGAAGCCTTCTCCCCCCATCTGGCCGCCCGGCTGGAGGGCCGCCCCGTCGAGCCCGCCGCGGTGGAGGCCGCCTTCCGCCGGGCCAAGGCCCGCTTCCCCTTTGTCGTGGCCGAGGGGAGCGGCGGGATCGTCTGTCCTCTGCGGGATGGAGACGCCCCCTGGATGCTGACCGATGTGATCCGCCTGACCGGCTTTCCCCTCCTGATCGTGGCCCCTTCCGGGCTGGGAAGCATCAACGCGGCGGTGCTGACGGCGGAATACGCCCGCGCAAACGGTTTCCGGACCGCGGGCTTTCTCCTGAACGGCTTTCGTCCCGGCGACACGATGCACGAGGACAACCGGCGGATGATCGAACGGCTGACCGGTCTGCCGGTCCTCGCCTGTGTGGAAAAGGGCGCGCAAGCGCTTCCGCTCGACCCGTCCGTACTTCTTTCCCCTGCGGCAACGGTATAAACAGGCGGATTTTCCTGCACACATCTCCGCGCAGCGGATTGCCTTCCGGGAACGGAAAATTGAACGGTACTCCCTTGACAAATTGGGAAATGTGGAGGATTATACATGGGAGGAGCTTCGTAAAATCCGGCATAGCCGGGATTCGCATCTGGAATACCGGGATACCCATCCCGCGCTGCTGGAGGATTTCTACCGTTTCTTCACCCCGCGCTCCCTGCGGTGTCCATGTGACGGAATAATTCTGACCGGTCCCGAAGGAGAGGATAGTCAATGGAACAGGCGCGTTTTCATTACGATAATCTGTTCTACGTCTCCCCCCTGCTCTGCGGCAGCTTTTCCATCTGCCAGATCGGGGACCTTTCCTGCGGGCCCCAGAATACGGTGGGAGAGCATAATCAGGATTGCTATGAGCTTTCCCTGATCCTGTCGGGAGACGCGGTTTTCCGGATCAGCGGCGAGGCCGTGCGGGTGCGGGCGGGGGATCTTGTCCTCAACCGCCCCGGGGATATCCATCTGATCGAATCGGACGACGCCGACCCCGTGCGGTACCTGTATGTCGGTTTCAGCTTCCGGGACGAATCGTACACCGCCGTCCGCCGCGCGTTCGACGCGGCTTCCGTGCGGGTAACGGCCGACTGCGGCGAACTCGCCGTTCTCTTCTTCTCCATTTTCAGCGAACTGGAGCAGGATTCGGAATACCGCCTGCCCATGATCGCGGCCTATCTGACCGAACTCGTGGTGAAGTCCTACCGGCGTTTTCTGGGGCAGAAAAGCCGGCGGTACGCGCCCGTCATTCCCGCGCGTTCGGCAGAGGACACTCTGTACGCCATTATCCGCCGGCTGGATTCTCCCCAACTGCGGCTCGAACACCTGTCCCGGATCGGCGACGATTTCGGCTACAGCTATTCCTATCTGTCCCAGCTGTTCTCCCGGCGGATGGGGATGTCGATCTCGGAGTATTTCCAGATGCGCCTGTTCGGCCGGGCGGTCTCCCTGCTGGAAAGCGGCGTCAGCGTAACCGAAACCGCCGAACAGCTGGGCTATCAATCCATTCACACCTTTTCGCGGGCTTTTTCCCGCTATTACGGCGTTTCTCCCAGCCGGTACCTCGCCGCCCGCCGGGAACCGGAAGCCGACCGGTAGATTGGCAGAGCCGTATTTTGCCGATCGTGAAATCTTCTCATCTTCTGCAAAACGTCATTAAAAAAACGGGTAAAGCCGGATTGCCTTTTCTCTTTTATAATGGTCGTATGGTTATAATAAAGAGAGGAGGCTTTTTTTATGAAAAAATGGAAAATCGGCGTAATCGCGGACTGCCTGCGCCTTCCCTTCGCGGAAAGTATGGCGGCCTGCGCAAAGCTGGGCGCCGACGGCGTCCAGATGTACGCGGTGGAGGGAGAAATGGCCCCGGAAAACATGACCCCCGCGGCCGTCGCGGAAAAGCGCCGTATTCTCGAAGAGAACGGTCTGGCGGTTTCCGCCCTCTGCGGCGACCTCGGCGGCCATGGCTTTGAACGGCGGGAGGAGAATCCGGCGAAAATCGAACGTTCCAAACGGATCGTGGATCTGGCCGTACAGCTCGGCGCGCCGGTAGTCACCACCCACATCGGGGTCATTCCGGCGGATCGTACCGCCGAACGCTACCAGATCATGCAGGAGGCCTGCAACCAATTGGCGGAGTACGCCTGCCGTTCCGGCGTCCGCTTCGCGGTGGAAACCGGTTCCGAACCGGCCGAACGGCTGGGCGGCTTTCTGGACAGCCTGTCCTCCGACGGGGTTGCGGTCAATCTCGACCCCGCCAATCTGGTGATGGTCACCGGCGACGATCCGGTCGCCGCGGTCCATCGGTTGAAAAAATACATCGTACACACCCACGCCAAGGACGGCCGGATGCTGAAGAAATCCGATCCGGTCGAGGTATACGGCTTCTTCGCCGACGGCGGGATCGGGGACCTGCGGCTGGACGAGTATTTTCAGGAGGTTCCGCTCGGACAGGGCTCGGTGGATTTCGACGCCTATCTCGCCGCGCTGGACGAAATCGGCTATCACGGCTTCCTGACCATTGAACGGGAGGTCGGCGAAAACCCTCTGGCAGATATCCGGCTGGCCGCGGACTTTCTGAAAGCCCGCATCGATCGATAAAAAAGGAGTGCTTTTCATGGAAAAAACACGCATTGCCGTCATCGGCTGCGGCACCATTGCCAATTCGGCGCATATCCCCGCGTACCGGAAGATGCCGGACACTCAGATTACCTATTTCTGCGATATCATCCCGGAACGGGCTCAGGCCGCGGCGGAAGCCTTCGGCGGGGAAGCGGTCACCGATTACACCGTCCTGCTGGATAAGGAGGATGTGGACGCGGTTTCCATCTGCACGCCGAACCACATGCACGCCAAAATCGCCATCGACTTCCTGCGCGCCGGCAAGGATGTCCTGTGCGAAAAACCGGCGGCGCGCACCTGCCCCGAGGCCCTCGAAATGCAGAAGGCCGCGCATGAAACCGGCCGCACCCTGAACATCGGCGTGTGCAACCGCTTCAACACGGCGGTAAACAAGATCAAGGATCTGATCGACGCCGGTGAGCTGGGCGACGTATACCACGTCTACATATCCTTCCGCTCCCACCGTTCCATCCCCGGCCTCGGCGGCGATTTCACCACCAAGGCGGTTGCGGGCGGTGGCGCGCTGATCGACTGGGGCGTGCATTTTCTTGATCTGGTTATGTATTGCTGCGGCGACCCCTCCCCCGTCTCGGTCACCGGCGAGGCGTTCTGCCGTCTGGGCCGGGATATCCCCGGCTACACCTTCACCTCCATGTGGGCGGGCCCGCCCAAGCTGGACGGCACCTACGACGTGGATGATTCGGTCACCGCGCTGATCCGCACCCGCCGGGCCGCTCAGGAAACCGGACCGGTTATCACCCTGCACGGCGCATGGGCACAGAACATCGGGGAAGAGGAAATGTTTGTGGATTTCATGGGAGATAAGGCCGGCGTCCGTCTGCAGTACGGCAAGGATTTCAAGCTGTACACCGCGAAAAACGGCGCTCTTGTCACCGAACAGTATACCTTCGCCATGGATAACCATTACGAAGCGGAAATCCGCAGCTTCCTCGACTGCATCCGCACCGGCGAAAAGACCGCGGCGAATATCGACTGCGCCGTCCTTTCCTCGCAGATCATGCAGGCGATCTATGATTCCTCGGAAACCCATCAGGAAATCCGTTTTTAAACACACGGGAGGAACCCCATCATGATGAAAATTGGTCTGATCGATTATTATCTGGACCAGTATCACGCGGAATACTACCCCAAATGGCTCAAGGAGGTCTCCCACGGCGATATTCAGGTCGCCTGCGCCTGGGCCAAAATCGACAAGCCGGATGGAAAACCCAACCGCCTGTGCTGCGAAGCGGGCGGGTTTCCCCTGCGGGAGCGGATGGAAGACGTCATCGAAGAATGCGACGGACTGATCGTCATGTCCCCCGACAATCCGGAGATGCACGAAGAACTCTGCGCCCTGCCGCTCGCCAGCGGCAAGCCCACCTATGTGGATAAAACCTTCGCCGTCGGACGGGCCACGGCCCAGCGGATCATCGATCACGCGAACCGCCACCACACCCCCTTCTTCTCCACCTCCGCCCTGCGGTACGCAACGGAATACATGGCGCTGGAGAAGGACGGTCTCAGCCACCTGTGCAGCCGCGCTCCCGGCGCGTTCAGCAATTACGGCATCCATTCGCTGGAACCGATCGTCTGCCTGATGGGGCCGGACATTGAAAAAATCATGTTCGCAGGCACTCCCACCGCGCCCTCTTTTGTCCTCCGTTTCCGGGATGGACGAAGCGCGGTGATGAGCCAGTCGGTCACCTGGGACTTTTCGATCGGCGCCAACTACACGGACAAAGGGCCGGTGGAGGTCACCGTCCATTCGGATTTCTACCGCAATTTTCTGGACGTTCTCACCGATTTCTTCCGGGACGGCGTTCCGCGCGTACCCGCCGAAGAAACGCTGCAGATCATGACCATTCTGGAATACGGCGCCAAAGCGATGGAAACCCCGGACGTATGGGTTTCCCTTCCGCGGCTGTAAGCCGGTTAACTGCACAAAACCGCCTGCGGGGAGGAAAGCCCCGCAGGCGGTTTTTCTGCGTTTTGTGCCATTTACAGATAGGCTTTCATCCGCTCGATGTTCTCCTGCTCGAACGCCAGCACGTCGTTTGCCAGCCGTTTGGCCTCCCGCCCCGCATCGGGATGCTTATTCAGGCTTTCGGTGGTGCTGACGATGCCCATCGTGCTTCCCTGAATGGTCATTTCCGCCACATGGGAGGGACTGCGGTCCATCATGGCGTTCATCTTCACCCCCAGATAGGAAGACGCCTTGGTCAGCGGACCGACCTCCTCCGGGTCGGCGTGGAGCTTGGCCAGTTCCTTCTGCGCCTTGCCGTAGAACTCGGCATATCCCGCCGCCTGCGCCTGCAGATCACTTTTGATCTGCCCGCTCTCGATAGCTTTCAGCAGGGTCTTCAGCGTTTCTTCCCCCATTTTGGCGTCCTGATAAATCCCCTTTAGCAGCTCGGTATCGTCCGACCGGCCTTCGCACGGTTTCTTCTCGTCCATGGGTTTCATCCTTTCTATGCTTTTGAGCCTGATTGGCTTTCATGCCTATTCTTTCCAGAGCCTGTCCCTTTATACGCAAAATCGTGAAATCATCGTTGCATTTTGCCTCCGCTGCCGATACAATAAAAACAGCCGGAACGAACATCGCGTCCCGCTCCGGCGGATTTTTCAACAGAAAGGCGGGATTCGGTGGAAAACGGCCTCCCGGCGGGCTTCCGCCGGCGGATGGACGCCCTGCTGGGCGCCGCCGCCCCCGATTTTTATGAAAGCTATACCCTCCCACTGCGGCGGGGCGTCCGGGCCAACCCCCTGAAATGCTCCCCGGAACGGCTGGCCGCCCTCTTTCCGGGAAAGCTGACGCCTTCCCCCTTCGCGCCGGACGGCTTTTATCTGGACGATCCGGATTTCCGGGCGGGAGCCGACCCCCTTCACCATGCCGGGGCCTATTATATGCAGGAACCCTCCGCCTCCTCGGCCGTGACCCTGCTCGCCCCCCGGCCGGGGGAACGGGTGCTGGATCTCTGCGCCGCGCCGGGCGGAAAATCCACCCAGATCGCCGCCGCGCTGCAGGGGGAAGGGCTGCTCTGGTCGAACGAATACGTCCGCGCCCGGGCGCAGGCCCTGCTGCAAAATCTCGAGCGGTGCGGCGTACGCAGCGCGGTGGTATCCAGCCGGGACGCGCCCTCCCTGTGCGCCGGACTGCCCGGCTTTTTCGACGCGGTGCTGGTGGACGCGCCCTGTTCCGGCGAGGGGATGTTCCGGAAGGAACCCGCCGCGCTGGAACAGTGGAGCGAGGACAATATCCGGCTCTGCGCCGCCCGGCAGGAAGAGATCCTGTGGGCGGCGGCCGGGGCGGTCGCGCCCGGCGGACGGCTGGTATATTCCACCTGCACCTTCGCTCCGGAGGAAAACGAGTGCCTGATCGCCCGTTTTCTCGCCGCGCACCCGGATTTTGAATTGCTGGATGCCGCCCTCCCCTTCGGCCGTCCCGGTTTTTCCCGGGAAACCGTCCGCGCCTTTTCACCCGGACTGCCCGATCCCGGCGTTCCGCTGACATACTGCCGCCGCATCCTCCCCGGCGACGGGGGAGAAGGACACTTTCTCGCCCTGCTTCGGCGGCGGAAGGCTTCCGCCGGGGAGTACGCCGCCCTTTCTCTGCCGGCGGCGGAAAAAAGCCGAAGCGACGCACCCTTTTCGGACTCTTCCGGCGATAAAAGTTCCCGGAACCGAAATCTCCGGGAGGCGCAAAAGGCCAAAAAAGGCGGAAAACGCCTTAATTCCTCCCCAACATCCGATACTTACGGTATACAGCTCCAAGAATTATACAAATCGTGCTTCTCCGCACCGCTGTGGGGAACCATTCACCCAGTAAACGATACCCTCCGGCTGCTTCCGGAAGGGCTTCCCCCGCTGGCCGGTCTGGGAGTGCTGGCGGCCGGGGTCGCGGCGGCGGATGTTCTGCCAAACCGTCTGGAGCCCTGCCACGCGCTGTTTATGGCGGCGCGGGCGACGGACTGCCGCTCCCTTCTCGACCTGTCCCGCGGTGATCCGCGGCTGACCGCCTTCCTGCGCGGGGAAACCGTGGACGCCCCCGGCTGTTCCGGCTGGACGGCCGTTGCGGCGGAAGGCGTCGTCACCGGCTTCGGAAAAGCGGTGAACGGCACGCTGAAAAACCACTATCCCAAGGGCCTTCGCCTCCGGGGATAACCCTGCACGGAAAAATGCCCCTCCCATTTTTGATGGGAGGGGCATTTTGTTTAATAAGAAACACTATTCTGTGATTGGCCGCCGGTTAATCCGGTTTCCGCGCTTTTAAAAACAGGAAATTGGGTTTATGTATGTCTTTCGCCATATACGGAAACCGCCGCATCATTTCCGGAGATGGAACGGGTTCCTTCATCTCCTCAATCCGAAAACCTGCCGCCGTCAGACTATTAATCAGTTCCGAAAAAGAGCGATGATACTTGATTACCCCATCCACAATCCATGATACCGACCGCTTTCCGCTCCGTGCGTAATCGGTCAGCCGATAATGGTCAACCTGCCCCTCTTCGTCCCGGACCCATTGGGCTCCGTCGAGCGGTGCGGTGGTCAGCGGATGTTCCTGAGAAAAAACGAAAAGCCCTCCGTCGTTCAGCAGAGCGTACACATCCCGCGCCAGCTTGCCGAAGTCCTCAACATAGTGCACGGCAAGGGAACTGACCACCACATCAAACGTTTCGTTGAGTGAGGATACCTCTTCTATCGTCAACCGGCGGTAATCGATTCGCTCCGTCCCGTTTTCTTTCCGGGCAACCGCCAGCATTTTTTTCGAAATATCGATACCCAGCACCCGTAAAGCGCCTTCCTCGGAAAAAGCGCGGCAGTTCTCTCCGTATCCGCAGCCCATATCCAGAACACTTTTCCCTTGGATGCTGCCGAGCAGGGAAAACAACACCGGCTTTTCCTCCAGATTGTTCGCGCTGTCGGAATTTTTCCGCAGTCTCGCATATCCCTCGAAAAAGCGTTCATCGTCATAAACATTCTGTCTGGACATGGTATCTCCCCCATACTGTCAAGCCCGCCGGATACTTTGTACTCGGACGGGCTCTGCCAAACAATATTATAACTTATAAGACTACGTGTTATCTGCTATGGCTCAGTACTCCGAGCTGTCGCTCAGCCTGCCGCGAAGCTCCCATGCGCGGGCGCGTTCCTTCCAGCGCACGGGGACAAAACGGCTCCAGTCCACCCGGAACACCAGAAAATACAGCGGGATTTCCAGAAGCAGCGCACCGGCCACGTCCAGAATCGAATGCTGCTTGATGAAGCAGGTGGAGGCGCAGACCAAAACGGTCATCACCAGCGAGAAGCGTTTCCAGCCCTTCCGGTCCCGGAACAGCTTGGACTTACACAGCCCAATGTGGATAGCGAGCTGATTAAGCACATGGATGCTGGGGAAGGTGTTGGTATTCGTGTCATTGGCGTAAATCGTATACCGCACCATCCGGCTGAAAATATCGTTTTCGGTCACGATCGGCCGCAGTGGCTGGCCGTGCGGGAAGAGCAGACAGATCAGCATGGCCAGCGCCATCCCGGCGTACAGCAGGAGGATGGTGCGGGCAAAATCCCCCCGGTCGCTGAAGCAGAGGGCGACCAGCACCACGGCGATCATGGGAAACCACAGCACATAGGGAATGACGAATACCGGCAGGAAAGGGATCGCCTGATCCAGCGAACAGCTGATCCAATAGCGGGGAACGACATATTTCTCCAGCAGTGCGAACTGCGGCATCAGAATCAGATAACCGAGAAACAGCACCGCGTGCCAGTATTTCCGCATCAGGCAATCCGCGTATTGCCGCAGCCCATCGCGGGTTTTGGGAAGGGGCGGCAGCCCTAACGCCAAAGAATTTCTTTTCCCGTCCTTCATCGTTTGGTCGTTCCCTCCTTTTCCTTTGAAATCACCGGCCGGCTTTGTCTTTATTATATGTGGAAAAGCCGATAAAAGCAACCGACTGCGCCGGTTTATAATCACTTCTTAAGATTTTATTCCGGTTTTTCCCGAAAATTTTCCGCTTTCTGCGGGTCCTCCCGTTTTTCTTTCCGTTCTCCCGCCAAAGGCTGTCACGCCTCCGGCGTATCCTCCTCCCGGTAATTGCCGAGGAAGGTGAAGGCGGGCATCTCCTCCGACAGGGCGCAAAGCAGATCCACCGTGCCGGGATGGGACAGCGAGCCTTCGAAATCCAGATAAAAATTATACTGGAACCCGCTCCCCCGGATAGGGCGGCTCTCCAGCTTGGTCAGGTTCAGCCCCGCCATCGCAAAACGGGAGAGCGTACGATAAAGCGAACCGGTAACATGGGGCAGGGCGAAAATCAGGCTGATCTTGTTCGCGTCGGCGGGGATCACCAGCGCGCGGGAAATCGCGATAAACCGGGTGCAATTATCATATACGGATTGTATGTTTTTGTCAATAATCTGCAATCCGTAAATTTCCGCCGCTTTTTCGGAGGCAATCGCGCCAAGGGACGCGTCTCCGCTTTCGGACACCATCTCCGCCGCCGCCGCGGTGTTGCTGTACTGCCGCGCCTCCAGCCCATGGGCGGCGATATAATCCGCGCACTGGGCCAGTGCCTCCTGCTTGGAATACACGGCGGTCAGCCCTTCCCTCTCCGCGCCCGGGCAGGCCAACAGGCAATGGCGGACCGGCACCTCCACTGCGGCGGCAATGGAGAAACGGTGCTTCATAACCAGATCGTACACCTCGTTTACCGACCCGGCGGAGGAATTCTCCACCGGCAGAACGCCGTAATCCGCCGATCCATCCGCCACCGCGGCGAACACATCGGCAAAGGTGGGGACAAACCGGGGAGACGCGCCGGGAAACAATCGGCCGGCGGCTTCATCCGAATACGCGCCGGGAACCCCCTGACAAACCACCCTCGCCCGGTCGGCCGGGATCAGGGAACGCTCCGCGCTGTCCAGCCGTTCCCGCAGGGCGGCGCCGGCGGCCAGCTTCCGGTGCTGAAGGGCGCGGGATACGTCCATCATGGTGGAAAACACAAGGGAAGCGGCGTCGCCATATCCCTCCTGATACGCTTCGCCCAGCCCCCGCACATGCCGGAGCACCGCCCGCTCCCTCTCCTCGTTCAGAACGGGAAGGCTGTGCGCCGCTTTATAGTCCGCCACCCATCCGGCGCAGTCCATCCGCTTACAGAGCAGCGTCACCAGTTCGGCGTCGATCCGGTCAATCTCCGTGCGGATCTCGGTTAAATCTTTCATGCTGAATCCTTTCTTTCCCCGCGTAAAAAATCCGGTTTTCCGCGCGGGCCTCCATTCTTGAGTATCCCGATCATCCTGTCCGCCCCCGCGGAAGCCCGTCAGCCCACCGGCGATTCCGTCTCCAGCGCGTCCAGCAGGCCGAAGGCGACCACCGCCTCAATCACCGGCAACGCACGCGGAACGATGCAGGGGTCGTGCCGTCCCCGGACGGTCAGCTCCGCTTCCCGGCCGGACACCAGATCCACCGTCCGCTGGGGCCGCCCGATGGAAGCGGTGGGCTTCACCGCCGCCCGCAGAATCAGAGGCATTCCGTTGGTGATGCCGCCGAGCAGCCCGCCGTTGTGGTTGGCCGTCGTCCGGACCTGCCCGTCCTTCCCGTAGATATACGGATCGTTCGCCTCGCTGCCCCGCATCCCGGCGAAACCGAAGCCCTCTCCGAATTCCACGCCCTTCACAGCGGGGACGCCGAAAAGCAGCGCGGCCAGCCGGTTCTCCATTCCTTCGAACAGGGGGGAGCCGATCCCGGCGGGCAGGCCGACCGCCGCGACCTCGACAATCCCGCCAACGCTGTCGCAGTCCATACGGGCGGCTTCCACCCGCTCCCGCATCCGCGCTTCAGCCGACGGATCAAGCAGGGCGAAGGGGCGGACCGACAGTCCTTCCAGCATCCCGGCGTTCACGGCAACCGGGTCGAAACGGCGGTCGGGTACCCCGGCGATCTCCAGAATATGCCCGCCGACGATCACTCCCCGGCGGCGGAGGATCTGACGGCAGACCGCCCCGGCAAACACCAGCGGCGCGGTCAGCCGGCCGCTGAAATGTCCGCCGCCCCGCACGTCGTTGTATCCGTTATACCGAAGAAAGCCGGGATAATCGGCGTGTCCCGGCCGGGGAAGGCGGGACAGCTCCTCGTAATCCACGGATCGGGTATTCTCATTTTGAATCATCATGGCGAGGGGCGCGCCGGTGGTGCGCAGCGTTCCGTCCTCCGCGCTTCCCAGCGTGCCGGACAGAATCCGGGGCGTATCGCTCTCCCGCCGGGGGGTGGCGGTCTTGTCCCGGCCGGGGGCGCGGCGGCCCATCTGGATGAGGATTTCCTTCCAGTCCAGCGGCTCGCCGGCGGGCAGGCCGTCGATCACGCAGCCGATGGCCGTACCGTGGCTTTCCCCAAAAACAGACAGATGGACGCGGTTACCGATATTCGAGGACATGGACGATCCCTCCTATTCGCTGATAATCTGTAAAAAACGCGGGCCAGCTTTTCCGGACGCTTCCCGCGTCCCCAATCGTCACCGGCCCCCGGCAGCCGAGCGCGGCGACCGCCATGCTCATCACGATGCGGTGGTCGTTATAGCCCGGCACCTCTCCTCCCGGAAGGAAGGGGCGGCCTTCGATAACCAGACCGTCGGGGCGTTCCTCCACCCGGCCGCCGAGCAGGCGGAGGCAATGGGCGGCCGCGGCCAGCCGGTCGCTTTCCTTCAGCCGCAGCCGCGCCGCGCCGGTGATCCGGGTAGTCCCTTCCGCCAGCGCGGCGGTGACGGCCAGAACCGGCACAAGGTCGGGAATCTGGGAGGCGTCGATGTCGATTCCATGCAGAGGGGCGCGGCGGCAGTGAATCCGCCCGCCCTCCTCGGTAACAGCCGCGCCGAAACGGCGGAATAAATCGAGCGCCTCCCGGTCCCCCTGCACGGAGCGCGGGTTGAGTCCGGTCAGAACCATCCCGCCGCCCAGCGCGCCCGCCGCCAGCAGGAACGCCGCCTGAGACCAGTCGGCCTCCACCGTTTCCTCGTGAGGGCGATAGGTCTGCCCGCCGGGAACCCGCCAGCCGGAGCCGGTCGTCTCCACCGCCACCCCGGCGCGGGCCATCGCCTCCACGGTCATGGTCACATAAGCCGCCGATTCCAGCGGGGTGGACAGCACGATTTCGCTGTCTCCCCCGCAGAGCGGCAGGGCGAGAAGCAGGCCGGTGATAAACTGGCTGGATACGTCCCCCGGCAGGACATACCGCCCGGCCCCCAGACGGCCGGACACCGACAGCGGCAGACTGTCTCCGCCCTCCGGAAACCCGAGGGTCACGCCGTGGCCGGGCAGGCAGTCGGCATAAACGCCGAGCGGCCGCTCGGGCAGCCGCCCCCGGCCGGTAAACACAGCGGGGATCCCTTTCGCCGCAAAAAGGGGGATGAGGAATCGCAGCGTGGACCCGCTCTCCCCGCAGTCCACCGTTACCGGACCGCCGGAGAGCGGCGCGGTCGGAGAAAAGGTCACGGTCTCCCCCTCCGCCGCCGGAAGCGCCCCCAGAGCCGGAAGCGCCCTCAGGGTCGCTTGCATATCCTCCGAATCGGTGATTCCCCGCACCGTCCCGCCTCCCGCGAGGGCGGCGCAGAGCAGGGCGCGGTGGGCGGCGGATTTGGAGGGCGGCGGCGTAATCCGCCCGCCGACAGGCGCGCCGCCGGCGGGATAAGGGCCGACCCGCACCCGGGCCGGAACCGGCCGCCCGGCAGAAACCGTCTCCTGTAAGGGATCGCTCATGGCTCTTCCGTCCTTTCGCTTTTTACACCCTGTTCCCGGCCGTCGTAAACGCGGCAGAGCTCTTCCATCGGCTTTCTCTGCTTGCGGTGGACGCGGGGATTTTCAGCGTATCCCACCGCCACCAACAGCCGAACCCGTTCCCCGCGGGGGATATCCAGCAGCTTTTTGACCTTCCCCTCGTCAAACCAGCCGAGCAGGCAGGTGGAAAGCCCCTGATCCGCCGCTTCGAAGCACAGATGAGCGGCCGCGAGTCCGATATCCACGCTGGCGTAATCCTGCCCCTTTACCAGCCCCCCTGCGCGGGAGGACAGGTTGCTTTTCACCTGCGACACCACGATGAACGCCGGGCTGGTATCGATGGTTTTATTCATTCCCTGCCCCTGCGCACAGCGGGCGAGAGCCTTTGCCGTCTCCCCGCCGTTCACAATCACAAACCGCCAGGGCTGGCCGTTGCAGGCGGAGGGCGCCAGCCGCGCCGCTTCCACGCAGGCGGTCAGGCGCCCGGTCTCCACCGGCTGGTCGGCGTATTTCCGGCAGCTCTGCCGCCGTTCAGCGAGTTCCATAAAGGATTCCATACCGTTTCCTCCCTTTTTCGGCCGGTCCGCGTCTCACGGGCCGGCCCGTCATCCGGTCACGAAAGCCTTCAGCCCGTCCATCGGCAGGCGGTAGACGAACGCGTCTCCGATCTCCCGCAGCAAAACAAGATCGATCTCCTTCCCCGTGCGCTTCTTGTCCATTCCGGCGCAGGGAAGCCACTCCGCCACCCCGGCGGGGTCGTCCGCGGGCAGGCCGAGGGATGTCAGCAGAGCGGTCAGCCGGGCGGCGGTGCCGGAGACAGTCAATCCCGCCCGCTCGGACGCGGCGGTCAGCCGCGCCATCCCGACCGCGACGGCGCAGCCGTGGGTCGGCCCGGCGTAGTCGTAATATTTTTCCAGCGCGTGGCCGAGGGTATGCCCGAAATTCAGCAGCTTGCGCTCCCCGGCCTCCCGCTCGTCCCGCTCCACTACGCCCCGCTTGCAGTCGATGCAGGTGAAGACCGTATCCTCCCGGTTAGCGGGAGAAAGGGCCTCTCCCCGCTCCAGCCGGTCGAAAAGGCGTTCCCCTGTCTTTTCGTCGGGGCAGGGACGGATACAGGCATATTTCACAATCTCCCCCAGCCCGTCGGCCACGAACGCGGGGGGAAGGGTGTCCAGCGCGTCCAGATCGGCCAGCACCCGGACCGGCTGCCAGAACGCACCGATCAGGTTTTTCCCGGCCGGGATATCCACCCCGGTCTTTCCGCCGACCGAAGAATCCACCTGCGCGAGCAGGGAGGTGGGAATCTGCACAAAGTCGATCCCCCGCAGGAAGGTGGCGGCGGCAAAGCCGGCCATATCCCCGGTCACTCCGCCGCCCAGCGCCACCACCAGATCCGCCCGGGTAAAGCCGCCGGCTGCCAGCGCGCCGTAAATCTGCTCCACCGTGGCCAGCCGCTTGCTCCCTTCTCCGGCCGGGAAGACGAACTCCTCCGTCCGGTAATCCGCCGCACGGAGGGAAGCGCCCACCCGCGCGGCATACAGCGGACCGACGTTCGAGTCGGTAACGATCAGGGCGCGGCTTCCGCCGTTCACTTCCCGGCTGAGCTCTCCGGCCCGGTCCAGCAGGCCGGAACCGATAAAAATATCATAGGGCCGGGTCGTTTGTACCCGCAGCGTTTTCATAGCGAGTCCTTCTTTCCATAATAAGCTTGCAAGGCGGAAGCCCTTCACCGGCGGGGATCCGCCCCCTGCTTGCAGAGCCGGCCTTCGCGAAGCACCGCCTCCAGCCGCTCCGCGTCCCCCGACGCCACCGCGTCCCGGCAGGAACGCAGATTGTCGATCAGGGTATCGATCTCGGCGCAGAGGTCGTCGGCGTTAAGGAGGAACAACTGGGTCCAGAGCGTCTCGTCCACGGCGGCGACCCGGGACACATCCCGGTAGCTTCCCGCCGAAAAGCCGTGATGCCGCGGGCAGCAGGGAGATTTCACATAGGCCCCGGCCAGCACATGGGGTAACTGGGAGGTAAACGCAATCATCCGGTCGTGCTCCTCCGGCGTGGTCACAGTGACCCGGGCGCAGCCGATGGCGGCCGCCAGCTCCCGCATCGTTTCCACCGCCTCGGGCGGCGTTTCCGGCGTAGGGGTGAGGATGTAGGACGAACCCCGGAACAGCCCCGCATCGGCGTTCGAAAAGCCGCTGGTTTCCTTTCCCGCCATCGGATGACCGCCGAGGAAAACCAGCCCGTTTTCCCGGCAGATCGTCCCGCATTCCGCGACCACGGCCCGCTTGACCCCGCACACGTCGGTCACCAGCGTCCCCTTTTTCAGCGAAGGGGCGTGTTCCCGGAGAAAAGCCGCCGCCGCGCGGGGGGGCAGAGCGAGAACCAGCAGCTCCGCCTCCCGCATCGCGTCCACCCCGGTCCGGTCAACCGCACGGGCGGCGAGGGCTTCCGCCTCCACCGCCGCGTTCCGGTTCACGCCGATCACAACGCAGGAGGTATTCGCCTTCAGCGCCCGGGCGAGGGAGCCGCCGATCAGCCCCAGCCCCGCCACTGCGATCGTCCGTTTCCTGTTTTTCATGTCCGTCATGTCCATCCGCCTCTCTGCCGTTTACCGGCGTTCCGGCCCTGCTCCGTCCGGTTCCTCTGTTCAATCCTCCCGCCGGGCCGCCTCTTTGCCGAACAGGGGCGCCACCTCCGCGATACGGGCGGAAAGATGACGGAACTGCGCGGGCGTGAGGGACTGCGCGCCGTCCGAAAGGGCGCGGGGCGGGTCGTTGTGTACTTCGATAATCAGGCCGTCCGCGCCGGCCGCGACCGCGGCGAGGGCCAGCGGCTCCACCAGCGCGCTGATGCCGGACGCATGGCTCGGGTCCACCACCACCGGAAGGTGGGACAGGCTCTTGAGCAGGGGAACGGCCGAAATGTCCAGCGTGTTGCGGGTCATGGTCTCAAAGGTGCGGATGCCCCGCTCGCAGAGAATAACCCGGTCGTTGCCCGCCGCCATGATGTATTCGGCGCTCATCAGCAGCTCCTCAATGGTGTTGGCAAGCCCCCGCTTAAGCAGGATGGGCTTGTCGCACTTGCCCAGCTCCTTGAGAAGCTCGAAATTCTGCATATTCCGCGCGCCGACCTGAATGATGTCCACATCCTCGAACAGCACCAGATGAGCAGGGGACATGATCTCGGTCACAATAGGCAGACCGGTTTTTTCCCGCGCGTGGCGAAGCAGCTCCAGCCCGCTGGCACGCAGACCCTGAAACGCGTAGGGGGAGGTGCGGGGCTTGAACGCGCCGCCGCGCAGGAAAGCCGCCCCGGCCTCCTTCACATCCCCGGCCACCTCGACGATCTGCTCCTCGCACTCCACCGAGCAGGGACCGGCGATAATGCCGAGCTTTCCTCCGCCAATCACCGAGCCATGGCCCAGATCAATCACGGTGTCGTCCGGATGAAATTTCCGGTTGGCCTTTTTGTACGGCTCCTGCACCCGCTTGACGCTTTCCACGATCTTCTGCGCGCCGATGAATTCACTGTCCACCGTGGCGGTATCGCCAAGCAGGCCGAGCACAATGGAATGCTCGCCATACCAGGCGTTCACCTTCACATCGTTCCGGCTTTCCAGCATCGCGGAGAATTCCGCCACCTGTTCACGGGTGGTTCCGGGCTTGAGTACGATAATCATAACAACTCTTCCTTTCTATAACGGCGTATGGGAGAAACTGCCGGAATTCGCTTTCAGGCGGCGAAGAAACGCCGAAAGCAACAAAAAGGCGGGGCTCATCGTCCATGAGCCCCGCCTTTGCATACTGTTGTACACCCGGCTAGTTCGGTTCTCTCACGGCACGATTTTCACAGCAAAAATAGCCCCAGCCATAATAATGACCGAAGCAAAAATAACCGCTAAATCGATTTTGCTTTTTACAAAGCGTCGAACCGTTCATGAGAAACTCCTTCTGCCATGCCGCGCAGAACCTTCCCGCGCGGATTCTTCACGTCTTCATCATAAACCCGGACGCCGGGGTTTGTCAAGAAAAAATCACGCGCCGGGGACAGCCTGTTTTTAGGAAAACCGACGGATGCCGGTCAGCGGAAAAGCAGGCCGTTTACACAATCACGGTGACGGGATTGCCTTTCCGCTCCACCGCCCGGGGAGGCTCCCCTTCCGGAATCCCCAGCGCCGCCGCGCCGCAGACCACTTCGCTTTCCGGGATACCAAGAGCGGCCAGCTTCGCCGTCACCGCCTCATTGTCCGACAGCCAGCGGAGCTGATTGATCCAGCAGGATCCGATCCCCAGCGAGGCCGCGGCGAGCAGCATATTTTCAATCGCGGCGGCGGAATCGGCCATGGCGTTCCCATATCCCCGCCGGTTGGCCACCACTATCAGCACCGGCGCGCCGTACAGGAAATCGTACTTCCCCCGTTTGCTTTGGAGGATGGCGGATTTCAGAGACGCGTAGGTGTCGGGAGCGATTTCCATCTTCCGGAATTCCTCCATAACCAGCGCCTTCAGCTCCGCCAGCACGGCGGCGTTTTTGATTACAAGAAAATGGGCGCTCTGGCTGTTTCCTCCGCTCGGCGCCCAGCGCCCGGCCTCAACAATCGCCTCCAGCGCGTCGCCGGGGACCGGCTCGCCGGTGTATTTCCGCACGCTGCGGCGCGCGCGGATGGTCTCCAGTACCGGATTGGTCATAAAGCGCCGCCTCCTTTAAAAAACTTTGCGGGTTTTATAAAAAACACAAATATTGGCTTTATCCCTCTTGACTCTCAACCGTACATCGGAGTTATACTGCCTCTTGGAAGGCAGCCTTTCCCTTTAAAACATGGAGGTGATATTTCATGAGAATCGGAGAATTTGCCGCCATCTGCGGCACAAAAATATCCGTACTGCGTCATTACGATAAACAGGGTTTACTGATCCCCTCGTACATCGACCGCTTTACCGGATACCGATACTACTCCAAGGAACAGATTGCCGCATTCATGCAGATCGCCGCGCTGAAAAAAGCCGGATTTTCTCTGGCGGAAATCCGTGGGATCACCACCGGCGCCGAAAACGCCGACGGAATCCTCCGGCGAATCGAACGAAAAAAAGCCGAACTGACGGCCGCTCTCCTCCGTTTGGAGGAGGCCAAAAAAATGGTGCTGGGAGAGATGAAAATGTCCCCTGTGTCCCCTGTTATTATAACCGAAACCGAAAACAGAGTCAAAATTAAAAGCGCACAAATCGATGGAAACGATTTCAACCAAACCTGCGGGGAATTGGAACGCTTCCTCATTTCACAGGACTACCAGCGTATTTCAGGTTATATGTCCTATGGCGGGCCGGAAAGCAACCGGCAGGAAGCGGTATGTGAAGCCATCAAACTGAGGGATACCCTGACGCCCTTGACGGAGGATATCAACCTGCCGTTCGTGGACGACCAAACCGTAATCGGCAGATGGGAGGCGATCGGGGAATTTGCTGTAAAGCAGGATTTCTTCGCCGAAAAATTCGTTGACCGCCGCTGGTTCGGCGATTCCGTCCGGGAAATTTATTTCCTGCCGGACGGCGAACGCTATTGGTGCTACGGCTGGACCAAAGGATATCTGCTGATCGAGACCGGCGACAGTTCGTCGGTCAATCCCTATGAGGTGGAGGAGTATGAAGGAAGCCGGTATATGTTTGTCCAACATAAATCCTACGCTTATCGCCGTGGAGGCCGTCCGACGGTACTGGTGCTGCGACAGCTCGACCATACCCCCTATTCGGCGGCGCAGATCGCGCGGAAGGACAATATCGACCGCCCCTTCATCGATGACCAGCGGGTGCTCGGCGGCTGGACGGCGCACAGCTGCTGCCGCACCAAAGAATCTTTTTCTCCCGACTCGCCCCATAGCGAACCGTTGTATTTCCGCCATATCTCCTTTATGGAAAACGGCCGCTGTGTAAGCCAATACGGCGACGAAACCATTGGGGACGACGATCAGCAGGTTTGGACCAGAGGCTATGTCCTGCGCAAATGGAATCAGACGGCCTGCGCCTATGAAATCCGGACAGTAAAGGGCAGGGAATATCTGCTCATTGAGTGGAAAAGCGGCGACTATCGCTGGGGCGGCTTCGATACCGATTATTATGCGTTCACAAGAGACGCGACATAAGAAGGCAATAAAAAGAACAGACCGTCTCGGACCTGTTTATTGATTATCAGCAGACAGAGCGCCGACATCCCGCCGTATCCATCCGTTGCCGCCCCCATCACCTTGTTTTAACCACCAGAACACTTTGCTTTTGTTATTTTATTAGGGAATTTAAAGTCCCTTGCATCCCATATACCCTTTATGATATAATGTCATTAGGGAAAATACCGACAGGCATTTTCCCTAGCGCCAAAAGCAAATGCCGGCATAAAAGCCGGCTGGGCGGCGCTATGATATAATCATATCGACCGCTTTGGCGGAAATCACTCGAAATTTTCTGGACAAGGAAGGGATCGGTTCCCATGACACAGCCGGAAGATAAACTGAACAACCTGAAAAAGTGGATCGACAGCATGGAACAGTACGAGCCGGCTTCCTGGGAACGGCTTCCCGAGCTTGAGCTATACATGGATCAGGTCATCACCTTCATGAACCGTCAGCTTGAGCCGTTTTCCACCGGCGGCGAGCGCCTGCTTACCCCGAGTATGATTAACAACTATGTCAAGGACGGCGTCCTTCCCCGCCCGGAAAAGAAAAAATACAACCGCAGCCATATCGCGCTGCTTTCGGTAATCTGCTCGTTGAAAACCGTGCTCTCCCTGCCGGAAATCGACGCGCTGATCCACGGCCTCACCCAGGGACGGGATGTGGAAAGCCAGTATCCGGAATTTGCGGCGGCGCAGCATCGGGCGTTGGACGACGTGGTGAATCAGTTGAAAACCGTACCGGAGCAGGACGCCGAAGCCCGATACCGGCTGGCAATCCGTCTGGCGCTGGAGGCCAACGCCCGCCGCATCGCGGCCGCGCGGATTCTGGACAGCCTTGCCGAGCCCCGGAAGAAGCCGGAAAAGGAAAAAGACAAGGACAAATAACGGGGGACGGCCGTCCCCTGTGCAAGAAAAGGAACGCGTACCGGGGATATTCGCCGGTACGCGTTCCTTTTCTCATTTTCGCAATGCCGCGGTTCTGCCGCCGACGCGTTTTTATTCCGGCATGTCGGGCATACGGATGATCGCCGGATCGGTGAAGATATCCTCCTCGTCCACATTCTTGGTGGAAAACTCGGACACGATGCAGCCCTCCGGCCCAGCCTGAAACCAGTGGCGGGTGTTGGGCACCAGCGTGAACTGCTCACCGGGGTGCAGCACGATCTCATGCCGCGCGGTGAAATATTCCTCTTTGCCGGCGGGAATTTTCGCGGCGATGGTTTCCGCCGGTTCGCCGTCCACATACACATACACCTCGCCGTACCGGCAGCGGAAGGTCTCCTCCTTACCGGGATTGGTGGGGCTGAGCGGCGGATGCCGATGCTCGGGACAGGTCTGATAAGGGAAAAGCACCAGTTCCTTGGCGGAGCAGCGTTCGGTGCTGACATAGGTCACCAGCTGCAGCCCCATCGTATCCAGATCCCCCAGCCCCATATCGGCGATTTCCACGTTGGCCTTCTCCTCGTCGGTCAGGACAATGTGAGCGCGTTCAAAATACTCCAGCGCACGCGCGCGCGCCTCGGCGATTTTTTCTTTTGACAGCATAAAAACCATCCTTTCTGTATCCGGCGGAACCGCCGGCGGTATGCACTTTCACAGGAACGGATGCGTCACCGTCCGTCCTCCGTCTCCCTTTCCAGCCACAGGAGGACCGCGCTGTTTTTCACCGGCAGGGTCAGGGTGTATTCCTCCGCCAGTTCCTTTCCCGAAAGCCGGCCCTCCGGCCCGCTCGGGAAAGCGCGGACGATATAGTCCGCCTGCCGTTCCACCCCTCTCAGCCGGAGGGAAACCGACGTTTCCGGCGTATTCAGCCGCCAGACGGCGAGGAACAGATGCCGTCCGCCGTGGCAGCTGATCTCCAGCGCCAGTATCCCATCGTTTTCGTACCGGCCGACGTCCGGCGTCAGATGATACACGCGGGGATCCTGCACCAGCCGGCTTCGATAGCTCTTATAGAGGGCGGCCGCGCGCTGAATCAGCTTCATCTGCGCGGGCTTGAGGCGGGTAATTTCACCGCCCAGCGTCAACCTCCCCAGCATGGAATTCACCAGAGACAGCGCCATCTGGGACGGGCTCTGCTGCGGGTGCAGCAGGCTCCAGTTCCCCATCTGAGCGGGATGCACCACCCGGCTCACGCTGTAAAACAGGTTGGCAAGGCTGTCCGGCTCTCCCTGATCTGAAATGGAAACCAGATCGGTATAGGGCAGGATACCGTAATCCATCCGCATTCCGCCGCTCGCGCAATTTTCGATCAGGATGTCGGGATACCGTTCCCGTAAAGCACGCAGCCAGCCCGTATAGCCCCGCACATGGAGCAGCCCGCCATGGGCCGGGCTTCCTTCCATATTGTCGCAGCCGGGGAACCAGTCGCTGTTAAAATCGAATTTGAAATACCGGAAGCCCGCCTCATACAGCCGGCCGATGATTCCATCCATCCGCTCCCGCGCCCGCTCGTCCGCAAAATTCAGAAAACGGCGGTTATCATCCTCCACCGGCTTCCCGTCTATTTTCATAAGGGGAAGCGCCGGGTCGTCGAATGCGTGGGAGAGCCGCCCCACGCATTCCGGCTCCAGCCAGATGCCGGGGATCAGTCCCGCCCGCCGGATCGCGCGGGCGGCTTCCGCCAATCCGCGCGGCCAGCGATCCTTCGTCTCCTCCCAGTCGCCTACCGTCATCCACCATTCGGAACGGGCGTCCCCCGTTCCCCGGCGGGCATACCAGCCGGAATCGATCACAAAGCATTCGGCCCCCATGTTCTGGGCATAGGGGATCTGTTCCAGAACCCCCTTCTCGTCGGCGTCCCCGCCGGAGGAAATATATTCGTTGTATATTACCGGCATGGTTTTCAGCACATCGTTCTTCCGCAGAAAAACCTGCAGCTGATGGGTATGCAGCGCATTCATCGCCTCATCCAGCCCGCCCTGCGCCGCCACGAGGGTACAGGCGGGGGTCTCGAACCGGCCGCCGGGCGGAAGAGTGACGTGCCATCCCGCATGGCGGGTATTACCGCAGCCGCCCTGCATGTAATAATAATGCTCCCCCTCCAGCCCGCCGGCGCTGAGTTCGAACCGCCAGGCGGCGCTGTGCTCGATCTCCACCGCCCAAGTCAGACCCGCGGCGGGCTCCTCCACAGCAAAGGTGGGGACAAACTCCCCGCAGGACCAGGAGGAATTGCTCTCCACATGGAACGCCTTGCGGCAGCAGGAGGGGTACAGCCCCAGCGACGCGAAGGAATCCCGGCGATGCTCCGCCTCATAGTCCCATTGCGAAGGGAAGGAATGAAGATATAACTCGTCCAGTCCTTCATATTTCGGAAGATAAGGGAAGTTGTGCATGGTGAAGGAGGAAACATGGTTGATCTTCAGCGGCTCCTGTCCGCCGTTGCGGATCACCGTGAAGCGGGAAAGCCCGGGAGACCGGTCGCTGGTCCGGTAATGCAGCTCGATCAGCGCGCCGGTTTTTTCGTCCTTCAGCACGATCACCAGCTCAGCGGAATCCCAGTGGGTCTGCACATAATATTCCTGATAAACCGCCCGCTCGCTGGCCTGCGGACGCAGGGTGCGCGCCCCGTGGCAATATTCCAGCCCCTCGTCGTTGACATTCAGGTATATCTCCGACGGAAGAAGCTCCCACCGGCGGCGGACCGCTTCCGCATTCAGGGAAAGGGAGGATTCCGAAGGCAGCATCCCGATATGGCCCACCTGCCGGTCAAACAGTCCGATACAATAGGTAAAGCTGTCGCTTTGTATCCGCCAGATTTGTCCGTCAAAGCTAATCATGCCCGGTTCTCCCCCTGCCGCTCCGTTTTCCGCGTTTTTCCGCCGGCCCCCGTTTCTTCCGAACCGGATCAGGCCCGTTTCTGCTGAATGGCGGAATTCTTGTTTGCTTTTTCCCGCGCCGCAAAGCCGTAAATTCCCGCGCCGATCACGCCGTTTTCCTGCGCCGCCTCGGAATACAGGATCATCAGGCCGTCCGCGGGATAAGGCTTGCGGGAATGCCGGTAGATATTGGCTTCGAGCTCGGCGACCGGGAACGCTTCCATCTGCAGGATTCCGCCTCCCAGCACAATATAATCCGGATCAAAAATATTGATTTCGGTCGCGATCGGGATAGAAAGATACTCGATATATTCCCGGATCAGGGGATGATCGGCGTATTGGGTGAAAACCTTGCTAATCTCCACATCCGGGAATCTGGTCGCCACCAGTTCCTCCAGATAACGGCCGGAAGCAAGGATCTCAATGCACGCCTCGTTCCCGCAGCCGCAGCAGCCGCGCCGGCCCACCATGGGAATATGTCCGAGCTCGCCCGCTACGCCGTTTTTTCCCAGCAGGATATCTCCGTTCACATAAATGGCGTTGCCGAAGCCGGTGCCGATATAGCAGCCCAGCGCTACGCACCCGTTGCCGATATGGAACTGATTCAGGTCGCGGTAGAACAGCATATTCACGTCACGGTTAATATACACCGGCAGATTCAGCCGCTTTTCCAGAATATCCGCGATCGGGATATTATTCAGCCCCTCGATATTCGGGGTGGAAAGAACCACCCGCCGGGTCTTATCAATCGTGGACGGAAGCCCCACCGAAACGCCGGCAATTTCAAAATCCGCGCGGTGCGCTTCCAGAAACGCTTCGATTCGGTCCGCCAGATTTTCGACAAACCCTTCGCCGTCCTTCCCCGTGCGCAAAGCCTGGGTGTTGATGATCCGGAAATCATACAGCGTATTCTCTTTATCCACCAGACCGGCACGGACATTGGTGCCGCCGATGTCCATACCCATAATGCATGTCGGTCGCATAACAGGAAATGCCTCCCTTAATTGTGATTGCCCACGACGGACGCCGTTGGTTTCCCGGCGGCGCGTCACTCCCCTTCCCGCCGAAACGGCGGGAATTACCGGGACGGGAAAAATCAGCCCTCTTCCTCTTCCAAACTGCTGCGCTGTTTATCCGGCGGTTCAGCCGGGAAACGCCGAAGCTGCTTCCATGCCCCCGCGTCCCCCCCACAGGGCGGACCGCCGTCCTCCAACGGCTTTTCCTTGTCCGTTTCGCGCGTGTTTACAAACGGCGGCCGGTTTCCCGGGAAAAGTTCTCATACAAAATGTCCGCCGCTTTTTTCAGATCGGGGTCCATGGCAAACAGGCCGGTGTTTCCAACCACATACGCCTCGGCGCCCGCTTCGTCCATCGCCTTGAAATTAGCGGCGTTGCAGGCCCCGTCCACCTGAATGACATACTGCAGGCCCCGTTCCTCCCGGATGCGGGCCGCCTCGCGGATCTTCTCCAGCATCTCCGGCACAAATTTGCCGCCGGAATATCCCACATCCACCGTCATGATGGTCAGCAGATCAATATGATTCAGGTAATGGGACACGGCGCTCAGCGGCGTGGCCGGGTTCAGCACCACGCCCATCTGACAGCCGGCCGATTTCACCTTGTCGATGGTGCGGAACGCATCCACATTGATGGTCTCCGCGTGGGGAGAGATCACCGCCGCACCGCAGGCGATCAGGTGGTCGATATAATCGCCCGGATACTCTACCATCAGATGCACGTCAATCGGATGCTTGGCTACCGTGGCGCATACCTTGACAAAATCCGGGGATAACGTGATGTTTTTGCAGAAATGGCCGTCCATGATATCGACATGATACATCTGGATCCGCTCGTTGAGGACACGGAACTGCTCTTTCATTTCCAGCATATTCATACACATCAGCGACGCGGAAAAAATCGGCGGCTTTTTCATTTCTTCCGGCCGGCCCGCCGGCTTCATCGTACAATTCATAGGGATGCATCCTCTCTTCATTCTCCGGCTTCTTCCGGGCAGAAGGTGCGGGAACGTTTTCACAGACGGCATTCGTTTCTCCTGCCGCCATCGGTCCGCTGCGGCGTTTTGCCCGCCGGGAAAGTCAACGTCCCTCCCCGGCGGGCAAAGCGCGGCGGCAGGGAAGAAAGCATGGCGTAAACGTTTACTCTCCCGGCATGAAAATACAGAACAGCGGTTTCCCCGTGCTCTGCGATTTTCTTTATTTCCTTCGGCTCCCCTTCTTTTCGCCCCCGGAACGCGGGATGGGATAAAGGCTGAAAATCAGGTTGACTGGCGTTTTACCAGATAGACGGGAACCACGTTTTCGCGGCTCTTGACCGGCTTGTTCTGTACCATCTGCAGCAGCGATTTGACCGCCGTCTGCCCGATGATATCCACCTGCTGGTGCACGGTTGTGATCGGCAGCGCGTTGAATTCGGCGACCGAGATATCGTCGAAGCCTACGATTTTCACCTGATCCGGCACCTTCACATGATGGGTAATCAGGGCCACATAGGCGCCGAGCGCCAGCCAGTCGGTGGTTGCGAAAATGCCGTCGAAAGCCATTCCGTCCTCCAGCAGCGCGGCGATCCGGTCGTGCGCGCTCCGGAAATCGATGCTGTCGAGATCGATAATATACTTTTCATCGCAGGGGATACGGTAATCCTCGTGCGCGCCTACGTAACCGTCCACGCGTTCCTTCTGGCTGGAAAGGCGGCGGCGGTCGGTCAGCATCAGAATCCGGCGGCAGCCTTTTTCCAACAGCTCCCGGGTGGCGATATAACCGCCCTGACGGTTATCCGATTCGATCATCACAAATTTTTCGGTATTCCGGGTGCGGTTCGGGACTCGGTCGATAAACACAGTGGGGATATCGGCCAGCTCCTTGTAGTCGCTGTTGTACCCGCCGCTTATGTAGATCAGCCCGCTGACATTCTGCATTTTGAGCATCTGGAGATATTTCTGCTCGATCTCCACATTCTCGTTGGTGTTGCAGATAAACGAGGAATAGCCCGATGCAAACAGAGCGGACTCCAGCTCATGCACCAGCTTCACGAAAAATTCGTTGGTGATGTCCGGCACGATGATACCGATGTTATCCATCCGGTGGGTACGCAGCCCCTTGGCCACCATACTGGGAACATAATGGTTTTCCCGGATGATCGCCTTTACCTTTTCCTCGGTCTCCTTGGAATACCGGCCGTTTCCGTTGATGATCCGGGAAACCGTTGCAATGGAAACCCCCGACATTGCCGAAATATCTTTTATCGACAAATTCTTTTTCAAGATTCCCACCCTCCGTTGAACAAACGATGCGTAATCGTTTACCTTATTTTATAACAAAAAAAAGAAAATGTCAATGAAAACGCTGAACAAAAGACACGAAAATACGGGCCCTGCTTTCGTCACAACGTCCATCCGCGCCTTCGCCTTCCCATCAAGGGAAAACTGTTACGCAGCCGGACTTCATCATGGAATATCATGGATATATGGATATTATACTCGAAATCATCCAGAAAAACAAGAGCCCATTTTGTGAAAAATCCCGCGTTCGCCGGATAAAACAACAAAAAAGTCAATCCGAGACATCCCGCTCGCAGGGAATCGTTTTCTATGCAAAATCCGGTTGATTTTGCCAAACCGCACCGTTCGCCGTCCATTCGGCGCACAAGACAAAGAAAGCGCTGCAAAACGAATCGTTTTGCAGCGCTTTCTTTGTCTTGTTATACCGTTGCCACGTTCTGACCGCTATGCGAGCTGCCCGGGCAGCTTCTGCTTTTCCTTCGGCGGAAACTGAGCGTCGAATTTCTCCGCCTCCGCTTCATCCAAAAAATACCCCTCCGGATCCCTGTACACGCCGGTGATCCCGTCCAGAAAGCCGGGCTCCAGTTCCTTAATCAGAAAATAGGGAACCTCCTCGGTTCTGGGCTCGGCAAAATAGTGGATGCCTTTGGTGCTGGCCGTCACAAAGCCGGATTTGCCATAGAAACCGATCGAGCCGGTAATCGCCAGCGCCCCCGCTCCGCACTTCCCGGCCTCGTCCATCGAATGCCGCAGAAGAAGAGCCCCATAACCCATCCGCTGATACCGGGGGGCGATGCTGATGGGACCAAAGGTCATAATCGGAATGCGCCTTCCATCGTCCGCCGCTATCTCCGAGCGGACATACATCACATGGCCGATAATCGTCCCGTTCTTTTCCAGCACAAAATCCAGCTCCGGAACAAAATCCGGTTTGCCGCGATAGCTGTGCAGGATGTAATGCTCCAGGCATCCCGGGCGGTAAACGTTCCAGAACGCCTCCCGCGTCAGGTTTTCCACTTCGCGGTAATCCGCCGGTGTCTCCAAACGGATCCTGCAGTCGTTTTTCATCGTGTTCATACGATAACTCCTCCTAAAACTGTTTCCTGTCAATTTCGGGAGGTTTGTGAGTTTTTGAGACTGTTTTACGCAAACCTCCCGGTCAGCCAACAATCTCCAAGGTGTTGTTCTTCAAACAGCAGTCTCCTAAAAACAATTTTGGGGGATTCCCCCGCACAAAGTATAGCAGACATTCCGTCCGCCCGCAAGCGGAAATCCGTCCTCTCCGGATTACTCCGGGCGGACAAGGACCGTATGCACCTCAAAGGGATGGAAATCCAGCGCAAAGCCGGAGGCGTCGGCGGTGAACTTCGCCGCCTCCTCTTCCGAAACAGGCCGTTCGAGCAGGTCGGTCAGCCCCTTCGCCCGCAGCCCGTTCAGGGTAATATGCGCCCGGGTACGCTTTCCGCCGGCTTCGTACAGCCGCAGAATATACCCGTCGGTATCCTCCGCCCGCTTCACCGCGTCGATCAGGATATTCGGCTGATCGGTAAAGGCCAGCATATCGCGGGAGGGCAGAGTCTTCCCCCCGTCCCCGGCCGCTTTCAGCGCCAGCAGAGGCATATTCAGCTCACAGCCGGCGCGGACCACGCCGCCGTCGATCACGTTTCCGGCATGGGGCAGGATGGAATAGGTAAAGGTGTGCACGCCCTTGTCCCCGTCCTCGCAGGGGCACATCTGGCTGCGGAGCAGATCGATATCCAGCACATTATCCCAGATTTTATAGCCGTATTTGCCGTTGTTCAGCAGAGCGACGCCGTACCCGTTGTCCGCCATATCCACCCATTTGTGGGCGCATACCTCGAACTTGGCCTGATCCCAAGTGGTGTTCTGATGGGTGGGGCGCTGGATGTGGCCGTACTGGATTTCACAGCGGGCCGTGTCGGTCACGATATCCACCGGAAAAGAGGCGCGCAGCATCTTGTAGGTTTCCTTCCATTCCACCGTGGTCTCGAAGTCGAGCTGTCTGGAGCCGTCCTTCAGCGTCACGGTCTGGAGAATTCTGGATTGGCCGATGGTATACTCCATGGCGATTCCCTGCACCACGCCCCGGACAAAGCCGCGGGCGGAGACCAGCTTCGCCTGCTCAGGCGTACAGGTCAGGTAGCCCTTGTTGATATCCCAGTGTGTATACTCATCGTCATAAAGTCTCAACGCATTACCCACCGTATTCTGCCGCAGGATCTCACGGCCCTCCTCCTTGTCAAACAGGGAGGCGATCGTCCCATCCGGATTGAACGCCGCGCGAAGGCGGTCGTTCTCCAGCCGGTCGGAGGGCGCGGCCTTTTCCTCGGCAGCCGGCACCCCGGCCATGTCGGCCACGGCATATCCCAGAGGCGGCACCGTCACCGAAAGCTGCCGGCCGGCGAACTCGATCGTCTCCGTCCGCTCCCAGGAGGAAGGATTGAACACCGCGACCGGTTCGGCCATCGCCGCGGTGTCGGCGGCTCCGGCCAGCAAGGTCTCCGCCTCCGCGATCATCCGGTCCAGCTCCTCCAGCAGAAGACGATACCGGGCGTGGGTCTCCTCATACGCCCGCTTGATGGAGGAACCCGGCAGGCAGTCGTGGAACTGATACAGCAGCATTTCCTTCCAGATTTCCTCCAGCCGGTCGTGGGGATAGGGGGTTCCCAGCCGCAGGGCGGCGAGAGTGTACAGCCATTCGGTATGATGGAGCTTAATCTCCATCAGCCGGTTATACATCTTCCCTTTGGCAATGGAGGTATAGGTCCCCTGATGCCGCTCGAAATACAACTCGCCCACCCATTTCCGGTAGGTATCCCGCTTTCGGTTGATCCGCTCAAAGAAATCGATGCAGAATTCCGGGCGGAGCGGCGGCACCCCCTTGAGATTTTTCTGGCGTTTAATCCGTTCCAGATGCTCATATCCCGGCCCGCCGCCGCCGTCCCCGATCCCGTAAAGCTGGAGCGCTTCGCCGCAGCGGTCGAGATCGGTGTAGTGGTGCAGCCCATAGATCGCCATCTGGGGGACGGCGGCGCTGTTGTAGCTGTCCTCCGGCAGCATGTGGGTGAGCACCTCGCTGCCGTCGATTCCCTTCCACAGGAAGGTGTGCCGCGGGAAGCGGTTGGTATCGTTCATGGAAAGCTTCTGGGTCATGAAATAGGGGGTGCCGCTCTTGACCAACAGTTGGGGCAGGGCGGCCGAATACCCAAATACGTCGGGGAGGAAGCCGACCTTCATCTCCTTGCCGAACTCATCCATAAAGAACCGCTTGCCGTACAGAATCTGCCGCACCAGCGATTCGCCGGCCGGGAGGTTGGTGTCCATCTCCACCCAGAAACAGCCCTGGCATTCCCAGCGCCCCTCCTTCACCCGTTCTCTGATCCGTTTGTAGATGGAAGGGTAATGCTCCCGCATCCAGACATAGATTTGGGGCTGGCTGCACCCGAATTTATAAAAGGGGTACTTCTCCATAAGATACAGGGCGGTGGAATAGGTCCGCGCGCCCTTGCGGATAGTCTCCCGCTCCGGCCAGAGGAAAATCAGGTCGAGATGGGAATGCCCGATGGAGGAATATTCAAGCTCGATCGTGTCGTTTTCCCGCTCCAGCAGCTTTGCCAGCGTGGCGCGGGCCGCCTGCATACTTTCCCGCGTAACGGTCCCGAGCAGACGGGACGCCTCCAGCATCACGGGGAGCACCTCGTCCGCATAAGCGTCGTCGTTTTCGCACAGACCGACATACAGACTCAGGCAGACGGTGAAATCATAAAACAGGTCGCGGGCCAGCGTGTCCACCGTTACGATGGACGCCTCCTTCACCCGGCCGTCGTTGCGATACTGCCCCTGCAGATCGTTGCAGCCGGCGTCTACCCAGAGATCCACCGGTTCGTCCCCGGTGGAGCAGTCGCTGACCTCCACCGTCTTTTTTCCCCATAAACCGAGGGGAAATTCATCGGTGGTGGTGACGCTGGTCAGCCCCTTCAGCGGCTCGCCGTTCGCGTCGAACACCAGCCCCTCGCCCGAAAAATCGATCAGCAGGGAGACCTTTTTCCCCTTCGCCTGCGGCGGAACCTGCCCGCAAAAATGGAACCAGGCGCAATCGAAAAGCTCCCCCCAGGTGTCGCCGACAGCGGGGGTGATATGCCGGCCGGCGGTGCGCTCGGCGTACGGCACCGGTTCCTTGGTTACATAGGCTTCGATCGACAGATTAGCGACCGGGGTGTAAATCGCTTCCTCGATCTTTTCCCGCACGGCGACAAACGCCTTTTCAAATTCGCGGAATGAGGCCGCACCCTTGCCGAAATCGGGTTTCCCCAGCATTTCGACAAAATCAATATTGAGGTTTCCCATGCGAAAACCTTCCTTTCTTTCTCTGGATTCCTTCCGGGAGAAACCCGGTGATTCGCCCTCCGGCATTCCCGGCAAAAATCAGCCGGAACCGCCGGGACCGCGCCGCGTCCGGCGGGCGGGACATAGGGTTAGGTAATCGTTTTCTCATCGAGCCGGAAAGCACACGGCAGGTTGCCCGCCGTGTGCCGGTCTCCGGCTCCGCCCGATCGTTCCGGGTTCGTTCAGCGCACCAGAGACAGATTGGCGTTCTCCACCTGTTCCATCGTCGGGATGGAAGGCGCCGCGCCTTTGACCGAAACCGCCAGAGAGGAAGCGATCGACGCCTTCTTCAGCGCGGAAGCCGGGGTCTCCCCGTTCGTGATGCAGGTCAGAAAATAGCCGGTAAAGGTATCCCCCGCCGCAGTGGTATCCACCACCGGCACATCATAAATCCCATGCTGGCAGCGGGTTTGCCCATCGTCGTATACCGCGCCGTCCTTGCCGAGGGTCAGCACCACAACACACGCGGGATACCGGCGGCGGAATTCCGCCAGAATATCGTCGGCCAGCTTTTTCCCGGTGATTTCCTTGCCCTCGATCTCGTTCAGGATGAAATAGGTGATTTTCTCCAGCGGGAGCCGGAAAAGGTTCTCTCCAATGGGCGAGGGATTCAGGGCAATCTTCATCCCCTTGTCCGCCGCCTTCTCAACGATATAGTCCAGATCGTTGATTTCGTTCTGAAGCAGCAGGACGTCGCCCGCCTCAAATTCAGCCAGCACCTCGTCCACAAGCCCGTCGGTCACGGCCTGATTGGCCCCGCCGTACAGCAAAATGCAGTTTTGGCCGTTCTTATCCACCTGGATGATGGCATGTCCGCTCGGTCCATCCACACAGCGGACAAAACGCGTGTCGGCGCCGCTTTCCTTCAGCAGGCCGAGCAGCATTTCGCCGTCCGCGCCGATACAGCCGGCATGGTACACCGCCGCGCCGGCCCGGGCCAGAGACAGCGACTGGTTCAGGCCCTTGCCGCCGCTGAATTTTTCCAGTCTGGCGGAGGACAGTGTCTCGCCCGCGCGGACAAAATGATCCACCGAATACACATTGTCCAGATTCAGCGAGCCAAAATTCAAAATTTTCATGAGTCGTTCCATTCCTTTCTTAAACCGGGCGTTTCGCGGCGGCTTTACGACTTTACGGCTTTATTCAACAAGCAGTATAGATGCGCTCATTGTAACACATTTCCCCCTGAAATCCTACGGGATATCGCCGCTTTTTTGAAAAAGGTCAAAAAAAGTATGCCCCCTGCCACGTTTATGGCAAGGGGCATACCTCAAACGGAGGAAAATCCCCCGCCGGAAGGGAACCTTCCGCTCATCTCCCATTGGCAAACAAGACGGATTAGGCCTTCTTCGCTTTCTTCGCGAGGACAACAGCCACCAGAGCAACCACGCCGGCCATCACAGGCAGAGCGGCAGCCGCTTCGCCGGTGGAGGGGTTCTTCTGGGAGCCCGCAGCGGTGGTGTTGGTATCGCCGCCGGCGGCGCCCGCCGTAAAGTCAACCTTCACACTGTCCAGAGAAACGTTCAGCGCAGCGCCGTTTCCGCCGCCGTTGCAGACGAAGTAGATCATATCGCCGGCCTTGACTTCCTTTTCGATCACGCTGCTCTTGCCGCTGTTGTCAACGCCCTTGATATCACCGGTATACAGCACTTCTTTATTCAGCATAATGGTGGCTTTACCGGTCTTGAAAGAAGCGTTCGGGGACTCATAGGTCTCGTCCTCGTTAACGTTGGTGTAGCCGAAGTGATTCCATTCGCCGATCTTGGCGGTGCCGTCGGCCGGGGCCTTAAACGCCAGAATAATATCGTACGCCTTGCCGCCCACCGAACCGCACTGGGCGTCAACGCCGCCCCAATTGCACATGGACAGGTAGTTATAGCTGCCGGGATCTTCCGCGTTCACCTGCCAGCTGTCCGCCCATTCGCTGTGCAGCGTCAGTTCCTTGATGGTCGCTTCGCCGTCATCGCTGTACATGTAGTACCACACCGGGCCCTGATCTTTGTCGCCGACATACGCATCCTTGACCGCATAGCTGTCTGCGGCAAACGCGCTCATGGACAGAGCCATCGCGAGCGCCAGACCGACGCCCAGAATCTTCTTCTTCATTTGGAAACTCCTCCTAATAAATAATGTTTACAGGTTCCCCTGCTTATGCCCCATCGAAAACGATTTTCCAGTCAGAGCAATCGTTACCGCAAAAACGAACGGCAACGGCAAAGGTTAATCGTTTTCACAGCCCTATATTAGCACATCTTTTTATAGATTGCAAGGGGTGTTTCGAATATTTTTATTCATTTTATGGTGCCTTACGACGCTTCCAATCGAAAAAACAACCATTTTTCAAAAAAGCCGCTTTTTCCCTCCCGGGCCGTTCTGGCGGGGGGGAAAGACCGCCGCGGAACCATTCCGTCAGCGGCCTTTTCCTACAACGGCATTTGAAATTCAGCGTTTCTTTTTCAGCGCCAGAGCCGCGCCGCCGGCAACCGCCATCAAAGCCAGCACACCGACTGCCGCCGTGGACTCGCCGGTCCCCGGGTTGGGCTGAGTGGGGGTCGTCACCGAAGGCGTGGCGGAAGGCTCCGTCGGATTGGTCGGCTCGGTCGGATCAGTGGGATCCTCCAGCGCCATAAATACCACGCCGATGGAATCCAGCGTCACATTGGCAACGTTGCCGGAAACGCGGAAGTAAATGCGGTCGCCCTTCTTCACTTCCAGCGCCGCGATATCCTCTTCGCCCATAACCACGTCGCCGTTGCAGTCCGCCCATTCGGCGTCGGCCGGCCAAAGCTTTTCGCCGTTCAGCTCAATACGGACCTTCCCCTCAGTTCCCTCATTGGGAACAAATTCCCAATCGGTATCTTCGCCGGCGTACAGGTCCTCAAACAGCCAGGGGGCCAGAGCGGCAACGCCGTCGGACGGCGCTTCCCATACCAGAGCGAGATCATATCCGTCTCCGCTGGTGGCCTTAATGCCGTCCCAGTCAAAAATGGAATAGTAAATCCCGGCCGCGTTCGGATCTTCCGCCACCTGCCAGTTGGCGGCGATGATGTTTTCCTGTTCGTCCTTGCCGGACCATTCTTCGTTCAAATGGAGATCTTTCCAGCCGTCCCCATCGTTATACTGGAAATACCACACCGGCCCCTGCTGGTCGGATGCCAGCGCGTCGGACGCCATATACACGTCCATCCCGATGTCGACATATTCCACCGCGATGGAATCCATCGTCACATTGGCTACCGCGCCGGAAACGCGGAAAAAGAGCCGGTCGCCCTCTTCGACATAGGTCAGTCCTTCGTCGCTGACGTTATTCTCCGCCTGTATCTCGGCCCATTCGGCGTCCTCGGGCCAGAGTTTCTCGCCGTTTTGCTCAATACGAACCTTGCCTTCGGTGTTCTCATTCGCCACAAAGGCCCATTCCGTATCGTCGCCCGCGTACAGATCGTCAAACGTCCACGCGTCGACGGCCACAAAGCCGGCGGCCGGCGCTTCCCAGACGGCCGCGATATCATAAACGGTGCCGTCCTTTTCACCGCTGGTAGCCTTCACGCCTTCCCAGTCGAACAGGGAGAAGTAGATGTCGTCCCCCTCCGGATCGGCGGAAACCTGCCAGTTATCGCCCCACTCCGCATAGTGACTGAGCTCTTTCCATTCTTCGCCGTCGTTGTACATGTAGTACCACACCGGCCCCTGTTCGCTGTCGCCCGTATACGCATCCTTCAGCGCATAGCGCTCCGCTTCCTCCGCTGAAGCGGACAACGGCGCCATCGACAGAAGCATCGCGGCGGCCAGACCAAAACCAAACGCCCTTTTCTTCACCGTGAATCCCTCCCAAATAATTTGGTTTTCCACATTTTCCCCGGTCCGGCAAAACCGGCCCGGCATTTCCCTGATAAAACGTTTTCTCAACCGACCCACTCTTTCAAAAACGACGGATAAAAAAGCCGGGCGCTTTCCTGCGTTTGAAGCATCCCCGACCTGTCCCGTATAGATTCCCTGAAAAAGTAGCGGCGGTTAAACGTTTTCTCTTACATAGAATAGCAGAAACCGCGGAAAAAGTCAATAGCGTTTTTGTGTTATTTTACATATTTTATCAATATAGAGAACGTTTTTATACTTTTCCCGTTTTCCTGCTCCCCGGGAACCGGCGGGGAACTCCGACGACGACTGAAGGACGAACGCCGGAATCCCCGACCGGCTCTCCGGTTTTACGGGGAAACCCGCAGTCCGGCAGGCGGCTCTTCGCTCCCCGCTGACTGTACCCGGAGAAAATAGCCAAATTCATTCGCGCTGTACGGCTTCCAGCCGCAGACCCAGTTTTTCAAGAGGAGGGTGATCCTGCCCGCGGGCAGACGGACGTCCGCTTCGTGGAAGACGTCGGCCCGTTCGGCCGCGTACAGCATCCTTTTCCCGGCCCAGAGCTGCAAGCCCCCCTCGTGCCGGAGCAGGAACCGCACCGCCGTTTCCTCCGGCAGCCAGAGGTCGCAGCGGCTGTAGACTACCCCGCTGAAGCTCTCATCCTCCCCCATATAGCAGTCCCGGCGGCGATTATCCACATACCCATACGGATTAAATTCAAATCCGGGATCCCGGATCCACGCTCTGGTTTCGCCGTTCACCGTCGCGGCCGGCGCATCCCCCGCGAGTGCGGCCGGATACGCGGCATCCGGTCCGGCCGCGCCGTCCCGGTTCCCGAACGAACCGGCATACCGGAATCGGGTGAGGCAGCCGCTTCCCCATTGCAGAGGCAGGGTATACGTCCGGCCGCCCACCTCCGCCGTCAGGGAGCCTTTCATGACCGGCGGCAGACAGTCGGCACAGGGCAGCGCCTCCCAGCAAAGCACCGCGCCGCCGTTTTCGCAGACCGCCGTCTGCTCGTCGGACGAATGGAGCTGACTGACCCAATAACAGTCCGCGTCGTGACCGGAGCGGTCGGAAGGACGGAGGGTGAACCCCTCGTCCACCCGGACCGTCGCCCGAACCGGGGTGCCGTCCTCCGCGCAGACGGTGAGGCGAATATGCAGCCGCCCGCCGTTCTCCAGCACGGCGGACGCCGTGACCGGTTGGGCTTCTCCGGCGCTGCTTCCATCATGCACCGTGAGCGACAGGGGCGCGCTCCACCCCGCGTCCGCCCGAACCGACAGCCCTTCCTTTCCGTCGTAGGAAACAGCGGCGGTGCGGAAATCCCCTTTCTGATAGGCAAGCGTCTCCCCGTCGTCCTCATACAGTGTACAGAAGGAGGGAACCCGTCCGTAGGCGTGGAGCGCAATCGGCGCGCCGGCCGCCTGACCGGTGTGGAGAATATCCTCCTTCAGCATCGGCAGGAGCGAGCCCTCCTTCACAAACAGCGGAATGCGGTGGAGGGGGGCCGTCACGGTAATGGTCCGTCCGCCCTCCCAGCGCCCGCCTGTCCAGAAATCAAACCACCCGCCCCGCGGCAGGTACAGCGTCCGGCGGCGGGCTCCGTCCTCCGTCACGGGGGCGACGAGGAGGGAAGGCCCGAAGAGATATTCGTCCTCCGCCGCCGCGGCCATCGCGTCGCCGGGATATTCCAGCGCGAGAGGCCGCATCATCGGCCGTCCGGTCTGCTGGTTCTCCCGGGCCATAGCATAAATGTAGGGAAGCAGGCGGTACCGCAGGCGGATGTATTTCGTCAGGATTTCTTCCGCCTCTCTGCCAAAGGACCACGGCTCATTGCCGGGGCGGGTGCCATGGGTGCGGAACACCGGGCAGAAGGCCCCCCACTCAAACCAGCGGATATACAGCTCGGCGGTCAGCTCATCCCCGGTCAGAAACCCGCCCACGTCGGTGGTCCAGTAGGGCTGGCCAGACAGACAGACGCCCTGCCCCACCTTCACTTGGGTGCGAAGCACCTGCCAACTGGAATCCACGTCCCCCGACCAGAGTGTGATCCCGTATTTCTGAGTCCCGGCGCCGGCTGAACGGGCGAGGATATAGGGGCGGATCCCGTCGCCGCCGGTCTGGCCCTCGTACAGGGTCCGGGCCCAGTGGAGCATATAGGTATTATGGGTTTCGTCCCGGGATCCCAGAAAGCTCTCGGTGCCGGGATGGTGCTCCTCCAGCTCGCCCATATCGGTCCAGTAACCGGCCATTCCCTGTTTGTACAGCGGACGGACCTTCTCCCACCAGATACGGCGGGCCACGGGGTTGGTATGGTCGTAGGTGACGCGGCTTCCGGCCGGAACACGGTTGAGGCAGCCATGCTTCTCAAAAAAGTCAAAGTTCCCCGATTTTTCGCTGATGAAGGGATGCTGGGCCGCGATCACCCGGAAGCCCAATTCCCGCAGCCGGGCGAACATCCCGGCGGGGTCGGGCCAGCGGTCAAAATCCCATTGCAGGTCGCCAAATTCCGTAAACCACAGCCAGTCGATCACCAGCACGTCGCCGGGGACGCCTCTCCTTCGGAACTCTTCCCCCAGGGCGAGCAGCTCCTCCTGTGAATGGTAGCGGTTTTTAGACTGGATGAAGCCATACCCCCACAGCGGCATCAGAGGCGCGAAGCCGGTCAGCTCATGATACCCGGCAAGAGACCGGTAGGGATGATCCCTGCAGATCAGGAACAGGTCGAGTCCCGGATGGCGGTTCACGACCGACACGGTGTCGGGACGGACGTCCCCCGTGAGGCCGGCCGGCCAAGGGGAGGGAACCATCGCATTCCCTTTCCAGTCCTGCCGGCCCGGCACGGCGCGGCCGATATCGAACCGCGCGGGATAGGGGGAATGCAGAAACACGCCGTGTCCGCAGGAGGAAAGCATCAACGGGATGCCGTTATCCCCGCTTCGGGCGTTGGAACCAAACTGGTTGAACATCCGGCGCTGATGATCCCGCTGGTTAAGATTGGCCATCGGGTCCTGCCCGAGACCGTAGACCGCCTCATCCTCGGTCAGCATCAGCGCCGCCGCGGTTTCGGTTCCGTCGAAGGAAAGAAAGTCCGCCGGGGTTTCCACCACGCCGCCGGTGCGGACATTCCGCACAATCAGCCGGTCGGCCACGGTGATCTCCAACTCGCCCGCGCGCAGAAGCATCCTTTCCTCCCCTTCGGCCGCCGTCATTTTTGCCGGTTCGGGCAGCGGCTCGAGAATGCCGAAGCGGTTATCCTCCTCAAACAGGGGCTCCGTCCGAGAGGAAAAGAAGGGGAGAAAGCGAAGCCGCGCGATGTCGCCGTATAAAACGGTGAGCTGAAGCCAGCCGTCCTGTCCCCGGAATACCGCCGCAGACGCGGACGCTTTATAAAAAGAGAACATTATTCATCCTCCTTCCCGCGCTGGAAGCATTTGAGATTCTGCACCGCCACGCCGAATACGATAATCGCCAGCCCGATCAGATTGGCGGGGGTGATCGGCTCATGCAGCAGCAGGGCGATAAACAGCAGGGTCGCAAAGGGCGTAATAAAGGACATGCTCGCCACGAAGGAGGCTTTCGCCGTCCGCAGCGCCTTGAACCAAAGGAAATAGCTGACACAGAAATTCATCACCGAGTTCCAGACGATCGCGGCGAAAGCACCCGGACCGGGAAGAGCGAAACCGGAATTCGTCAGCAGCAGCACCGTTGAAATCAGGAAAGCCACGGCGGCGTAAACGAAATTGCTGACCACGATATCCACCTCCGCCTGCTTGCCAAGGGTGGAAAACAGCGCCCAGCACAGGGAAGCGCCAAGTGCGAGAAGGATGCCGGGCACACTGTCGATTTTCAGCGCGGTGAAATCCCCGCCGGTTACGATCAGCACCATCCCGGCAACCCCCAACAGCACCGAAAGCAGCTTGCCCACCGTCATCCTTTCCCGGTTAACCGGCACGGCAAGCAGCGTAATGAACACCGGAAACAGGTAATTAATGGAGGAAGCGGTTACCGGATTGGTCATGGACAGGGAAAGGGAATATAAAAAATAATAAAGGAAGGACAATACCGCCAGCACCGCCAGCCAAAACCACTGCCGGGGGGCTATCCGGCAGAGAAGCGGGAACTTTTTCGCCGCCAGCATCCAGACCGTCAGCGAGACAAACGCGATGGAAAAGGTGAAAAAAGTGACCTGAAACACATCCAGCGTATTCAGGGCCAGCCGGTTGATCGCCGCAAAGGAGCCCCAGATAGCAATGAGCAACAGCATCATGCCGTAAGGCCGGCCGTTCGGCTCGGGGACCGCCCCCTGCGGCCCGGCAGAGGACGAAGGCGCGGCGGGCGTATCGATAACAACGGTTGATTTATCCATGGATAACACACATCCTGAACAATCGGCGCCGGGGAACGGCGTAATGCGCTGTTCCCCGGCGCCGGAAAGATAAGAAAATAAAGGAGGAAAAGAAAGGCGTCCTTTCAGCGAAAGCCCTCCCGGCAGATTCTCCGCTCGGGCCGGCTACGCGCCGGCCTCCAGCTCGGCGAGAATTTCCCGCAGATCCTGCCGTTCTCCGCCGGTGCAGCCGTACCGATCGGCCTGCGCGAGCCGGCTGCGGACAAACTCGACTGCCAGCGGACGGTTCAGGAGACGGGGTTCTCCCCCCGCGACGCGGCGGTAATTCTCACGGTAAATCTTATCCAGCGCCGACTCCGGCAGGCCGATGCCGTGCAGCTTCCAGCCCCAGATTTCATACGGGCCGTCTTTTTCCAGAAAGGTGCGGAGCATACGGTCGATGTCGTCCTTGTCCCGCTTCTCCTTGTCGGTCTGAACATCCCAGTCGTCGGTGCCGAAGAGCAGACGGTCCTGAAACCGCAGGAAAAATTCCCGCCATGCGGCCGGGTCCTCCGCAAAATTGAGGAACATTTCCGTGCCGGGGGTGAGATCGAAATGCGCGTTGGGGTGACGGGTCAGCAAATCCGCCGCCCGCTCCCGGTCGTTCGACAGGAAGAGAAAATGGGCGAAAATCACCGTCAGCTTTGGGAAACGGGTAAGGATATCCTCCACCTGCCCGTACAGCTCTTCCAGCGTCGGGTACCCCTCTCCTACATACAGCCAGCCGTGCTCCCGGGCGAAGTCCGGAGCATTCTCCGGGTCCCAGAGCTCAGGCGGGTCGGCCACATGCATCAGCAGGGGGAAGCCGGCGGCCTCGGCAGCGGCATACATGCCGTCATATTCGGGGCCGTTGATCGGACGGCTTCCCAGCCGTTTGTAGGTGTCCGGCTTGCCTTCAATCATTTTCAGCCCATCAAAGCCGAGGGCCATCACGGTTTTCAGCTGTCCGGCAAAATCGCCGTCGCTGTGATTCAGGCTGCCGAACGCCCACCAATCGGGACGGCGGGCCTTGAGCAGCAGCGCCTGAGAATTCTGGGTCGAGCCGGTGAAGCCCTCCTCGTGATAGCTTTCGGCCGCAAGCACGTTGGCCCGCTGATAGCCATAGCCCTCGGTCAGCTCGATAATCCGGTCAATCCCGTCGTTATGGTGCAGGATATGGGTGTGCGCGTCGATAATCGGTTTCGTATACGCCAAGCCTGTCCGCTCCTTTCCGCAAGCAAAGAAAAATTACAGTTCCAGCCGGGAAACGTTTTCCAGCGTATAGCCTTTGTCGATCCCGCCGTACCAAGTCACGGCCAGCCCGCCGGATTTCGATGCGAAATCCAGCGTCTCCTGCACGCCCCAGCCCTGCAGGAAGCCGTAAAGATAACCCGCGCAGAACAGGTCGCCCGCACCGGTGCTGTCCTTGACGCAGGGAACCTTCGCCGGGCGGGACCGGTACACCTTCTCCCCGCTTTTGGTCACGCTGCCGTCCTTGCCGAGGGTGATGATAACGTGCGGGCAGTCCGCCGAAAGGATATCCAGCGCCTCCATCACGTCGTCGGTCTGCGCCAAGGCGCAGGCTTCCACCTGATTCGGGGTGAAAACCTGACAGTGGGACATTGCCTCCCGGGTGGATTCCAACTGGGTGGAATCATACCAGGAGGTGTCCAGCGACAGGGTTTTTCCGTGCTTCTCACACAGTTCGATAATGGGATACCGCCGGCAATAGCCCACATAGGTGTGAACGTGCCGGCAGCCGCAGATTGCCTCCTCCAGCCCCGCCGGATCGAGGAAATCGCCGCCGTCCCCGCCGTAGGAGGCAAAACAGCGATCCTCGCTGGTGGAAAGCACGGCCGAAACCGGGGTGACCGCCCGCTCGTCCAACAGGACGGCTGACATGTCGATCCCTGTTTCCCGCAGGCAGCCCTCCACAATCCGGCCCATGGCGTCCCGGCCGAGCCGGGTGGCGAGCTTCACCTTCGCGCCGAGCTTTGCCAGCCCCATGGCGGTGTTTGCCCCGCCGCCGGCTTTGACGCAGAAATCCCGGCAGTATTCCTCCTCCCCGGGAGAGGGAACCTTGGGAAGCCCGCCGAAAATAATATCGCAGCAGCATTCGGCGATGCATAAAATATCGGTCATCGGAGTAACCCCCCTTTCACAGTCCGGTTAAGAAAACGGCGGCTGTTTGTTATTTCCACTCGCCGATATACGGCTTGTTGGCTTCGCTGTACTGATCCACCAGTTCCTTCGCCAGAGAATAGGAGCCGACCAGCGGATGGATGGTAAGCGCTTCCACCGCCAGTTCCCTGGACTTGTGCTTCACCGCCTCCACCGTCAGCTTCTCATACCGCTTAATGGTATGAACCAGCAGCATGTTGCTTTCCGGCAGATTCTTGAAGGTCATCGGATGGGCGCCGTCCTTGTCGATGATGCAGGTAACCTCCACCACATCGTCGTCCGCCAGCCCTTCGATCGCGCCGCGGTTGGCCACGCTGACCGCCAGATCAATGCCTTTGTTGTGGTTAACGCTGTCGATATAGTTAAACACCACGCCGGCGTAGCCCTCGTACACTTCGTTGAAGGGGCGGTTGCCCAGCAGCTCACGGATGCCCAGCTTATCCGCGTCCGGGGGCGCGAAGTGCTGATGGCCGCTGCCCAGCTCGATGCTCATATAGCTGCCCTCGCGTTCGTGCATGAAGTGACGATACACTTCAATGGCGCGTTCCGGCTCCTTGTCGATATCGATCTTCCGCAGCTCGGCCATCATCTTATCGTTGATCGCCTTAATGCTTTCACCGCGGGACATCGGCGCTTCCAGCAGGTTTTTCAGCGCGCGTTCCCGGTGGTAATAGTAGTACAGATAGCCGTTGGGAATCTCGCCCAGATGGCGGATCAGGTCACGGTCGAAGTAATCGAACTGATGAAAGCCGCGAATAAAATCCTCGTTCGCCATCAGCCGGGGCAATACGTCCACCCCGCCGATATCCACGCTGTTCGCCCAGGACAGATGGTTAAGGCCGTACACCCCCACCACCATTTCGCTCGCATTGATCTTCAGCGCATTGGACAGGTCGATCTTAATGCCGGTCGCGTTGTCGCAGATACCGATCACGTTGTCGTATCCGGCGTCCACAATCGCCTGCGTCACCAGTCCGGAGGGATTGGTGAAATTAAATACGGTGGCGTTGTTGCTCTTTTCCTTGATGATCCGCATATACTCGAGGATGGTCGGGATTGTGCGGACGGCGTAGGAAAAGCCGCCGGCTCCGGTGGTTTCCTGCCCGATCAGCCCCATATTGAGCGCAATGCGCTCGTCCCTGCAGCGGGCTTCGTCCTGTCCCACCCGCAGGGTGGTGACCACATAATCCGCGCCGGTCACCGCCTCGGTGAAGTCCTCCGTCAGCGTAACTTCCAGCTTGCTGCCGGATTTTTTTACGAGATAAGCTCCGATGCCGCCGAAAATATTCAGTTTTTCCGGATCGTTGTCCATGATGGACAGGGAGCCGATGCCCAATTCTTCGTGAAATTTCACCAGAGATTCTACAAAATAGAAAGTGCGGACGCTTCCGCCCCCGATCAACGCCAGTTTTTTCATGGTCATCTTCCTTTTCAATCGCTGTTTTTCCTTTTCAAAAGCACTGGTTAAGCACTAACTTATCACCGGCTTTTCTTCCGGCTCCGTCAGCCGAGCAGGCGGCCGAGCAGGCGTTCCCTGAACTCCTCCGCCCGGACGTCCACTGCGACCCGGGCGTTCTTTTCGGTATGCCCCCAGCTGTCGTCCATTGTAACCCCGCGGGTGTATTTCCCCGTGGTTTCCACCCGGATCAGCTTATCCTCGAAGGTAAGCAGATCGTCCCAGATCAGGGCGGAAAGGGCCAGCGGGTCGTGCAGGATGGGGAGAAACTGAAATTTTTCCAGAAAAGTGTCCAGCATACCGGAAAGATGCCGCGCCCGCGGGTTATCCGCCGCTTTGATCCGCGCGATATCCTCCTGTGTAAAGGTGCAGCGGGTGGTCACGTCCAACCCGACCATGGTGATCGGCGCGCCGGAATCGAAAACAATGGCGGCGGCCTCGGGGTCGCACTGAATATTCCATTCGGGAAAGGCTTTATCCGTCTGCCCGCCCATCAGCACCACCTTCACCCGTTTCGCCAGATGCGGGGCCTTGGCGAAGGCCAGCCCCACGCTGGTCATCGGGCCGATCGCCACGATGGTGAGATCTTCCACAGTCTCCGCCTTTTCCACGATATAATCGCAGGCGCAGGGAAGGAGCCGCCCGTCCGCCCCGCGGCTGACCGGCTTTTCAGGTGGGGTATGGTTATCGTCCCACCAGCCGAGGAGCGGCTTTTCCGCCCCCATCGCCACCTCTATGTCGGAACGGCCGTACACCGCGAGCAGTTCGCGGGTTAAATCGGTCCGCCAGGCGTTCGCCAGATAGTTGGTGGTGATCCCCACCACGTTGACCTCGGGGGAATTCAGCGCGAGGGCGAGGGCCAGCGCGTCGTCGATATCCCCGCCGATATCGGTATCGATCAGGATGTTCCGGGGTGCGGTCATACGGGTTCCTCCTATTATTCAGCTTTCTACGGGCCTTTACAGGCTGTCCACCACGATATTCAGGCCCTTGTCGGCCATATCCAGCACTACCTTGTCGTTTGCGCCGGTGCCCGCCCTGTACAGGACGATGCAGGCCGCCCGCCCGGACAGAACCATCGGGGCCTTATGCCAGACGCCCTCGTTCAGGATCACCACCGAACCGGCGGCGGCGTAAAACGCGGCGAATTTCGCCGGGTCGGGCGCGCCCTCGAAGGCGTCGGCCTTCGCCAGCACCAGGAGGATATCCTTTTCCACCGGGATCAATATTTCTTTCGTGCGGGCATGCTGTTCCAGCGAAGCCTGATGATAATCGCCGGTGCTGATTGCCTCCACAATGCCGAAGGAAGCGATCCCCAGTTCCGCGAGGGCCAGCGCGTCCCACCAGTTGTGGTCGGGGCCGGAGGAATCGGGGGTTCCGGCGCGGGGAACGATCACCTCGCCGTACTCCGCGAAATTTTCCGGGGTAATCTTTTGCAGTTTCAGGGAAATATCCATGCCGATCGGCTCCTTTCTAAACAGACAACGCCGTATAATGACGGACGGATCAGGTATTTTCAGCCGCCGGCTTCACGGCCAGCGGCGTGCGGGCGAACAGGGCGTTGAACACCTGAATGGAAGGGCCGGTCAGCAGCAGACCGACCACCGTGCCCAGCCCCAGCCGGGCGCCGAGCAGCATCCCGCCGACCACCCAGAAGGCGTCCACGCCGATCCGGGTCCACCGGATTTTAAACTGGAGCTTTTCGCTCAGGATGATGGACACCAGATCGTTCGGCCCGGCCCCCATCCGGGGCTGGGTAAAGAGGCTGACCCCCGCCCCCACGATCACCGTGCCGACGACCAGACAGGCCACCCGGGCGGCGATCGGCAGTCCGGAGTGAATAAAGGGGCTGAACACCGCGCTCCAGATATCCACAAACAGCCCGGTACACGTCAGCGCCACCAGCGTGCCGACAAAAATATACCGGCGGGCGGTGAAGAAAATAATCACCAGCAGGAGCATATTAATCAGAAAATGCGCCAGACCGTTTGAAATCATGGGAAAGGTTTTATGTACGCCGTTCACCAGCATGGTAAACGGGTCCATTCCGAAATCGGTCAGCAGGAAAAGGGAAACGCCCAGTGCGGTCACCACCGCGCCGAGAAACAGGGTTGTGAGGCGGAGCGCCCATTCCTTGCCCGTATATTTCCGCATCGTTATGCCAGCCCTTCTGTAAATATCCGCCCCGGCAGGGGCCGGAGGGAGAAGAAAAACCTTCTACTCTGGATTATACCCAGATACAGCGAGGACCGGAAAGACCGGGCCCCGCTGTATCGGATGACAATGTTCGTCTGTGTGCCCGGAGGGCCGTGGTTATTCCGCCTTCAGCTCGTACCGGTCGCACGCCGTAATGGACGCGTCGAACAGGCCGGATTTGTTGCGGGTGCCCTCCAGAATATTCATCACGGTATTGACCACCCGCAGGGTGATCTCGTTTTTGCCCTCCATGATATAGTCGGAGATATCGAGGACATAGGGATTCCACAGGCAGGTGCCGACAAACCGTCCGTTCACATCCACTTCCAGCACGTCGGCGCCCACCGAGGCGCGCAGGAAAAGGGCCTTGCCGACATAATCGGCCGGAACGTCGATCACCTGAGTGTAGGAGCCGGTGCCCGAGAAATAAGGCAGGCCCTGCGGCACCCAGTCGCCGGTGCGGATGGTCCGGGCCGGGGCGGCGATAATCTCGCGGCCGCAGCATTCCTTCACACGGAAGTCGCCGATGATCTTCAGCAGATCGATCATGCCGTCCGACTTCTTGCGCACGGTGAGCTTCACGGCGACGGCGTTCACGCCCTCGACCGCATAGCCCTTCAGCGGGACTTCCTTCATCTCGGCGTCGAGGAAGCTGCGCACCGGGGTCTCGGTCATCCGCTTGCCGTTGATGTAAAGCTCGTATTTCTCACCCTTGAAGCCGTCGATCATCAGCCGGAGATCGTCCGGAAGCGTTTCCGCCTCAAAGTGGGTGACATACCACAGATCCACCGGGTAGGTGTTTTCGTCCCGCTCCTCGGGAAGCTGAAGTTCCCACGCGCCCATGCGCATATCGAACCAGCCGTCGAACGCATAATCCGGGGCGCTGATCGCGGCGACGTCCACGGGGGTTCCGTCGTCGATCCGCATCTTCCACTGATCGGTAAGCAGCGCGTTGGGCGCGTTCACCGCGAAGGACCAGTCGTCCGCGAAGGTCAGGTCGGCCAGCGGCTTCTGCGCCTTCACCGGCAGGACCTGTTCTTTTCCGTTCAGGGAGAGGACGACCCTGCCGTCCTGTTCCAGCCGGCCGTAGCCCTTGACCGTGCCGCCGACCTCCGTCAGCGTCAGGTCGGATTCCACCGCGTGCGCGGCGGCCGGGCCGGAGGTGAAGCTGACCATATGGGAGCCATACGGCTGCATGGTAAGCCGGAAGGTGGTCTCCCCGTTTTCGACGCGGTAGACCTGCATGTCGGTGATATCGCCGTTTTCGAGGTTCCAGAGCTGCGGCTGCACCTCGCCCTTCAGGGTGACGGTGATTTCCGCGCCCTTTTCCACCGGATTGCTCAGGAAGAAGAAATCCTGTCCGTCCTTCACACGGTGGAGGTAGAACACCTCGTCGTTATCGATCCGGATTTCGGGGGTAACGCATTCCAGCATCGTCTTCTCCAGAATTTCCAGCCCGTCGTTGGCGTCGAAGCCCTGACCGGTCACAAAGACCGCCTTGCCGCCCTTCCCGTTCTCGTTCACAAGGAGGGACTGGCCCTTTTCATCCGAAGAAAGGAACGCGTCGCGCAGGGCCGCCGGGTTCACGCCGAACAGCTTCTCCAGCCGGCCGCAGAGGTCGCCCGCGTCGCCCTCGACGGTTTTGCAGGGCAGCAGCGCGTCGCCGCCGATCTTGCCGCCCTTCGCATAGAAGTCCTCCAGAATATCCAGCGTGGAGGCCTTGATATGGGTGACGGGGGGCAGCATCAGCATTTCGTATTTTTCGTCCCGGATACAGAGCTTGCCGTCCTCGATGGTGCAGTCGCGCAGCACATCCTCGTCAATGTAGTCGAAATCGATGTGCAGGCGGAGGAGGCGGTCGGTCATGTAGTTCCAGTCGTTTTCAATGGTATCGCCGATCTTGGTGGTCGTCTGGGGCATATAGTTGGCCCAGATGCTGTTCATCGGGTAAAGGATCGCGACCTTCGCCACATGGCGGCCGCTGGTGACCAGATAGCCCAGACGGGTCATATAATCGTTGAACAGCTTATACTGCTTCCACCAGGTGTGATGATAGAACTGGGACGGCGGCCAGTCGCGCTTGCGTTCGCCTTCGATGGAGTAATGGAAGCCGTGGGGGGTGAAGATGTTCACGCCGAGGATGTATTCCCAGTCGGCGATCCACTTCATCCGCTCCATCGAGCAGTCCCAGTAGGAGCCGCCCATCGACTCGCAGATCAGGCGGACGCTGCCGTTCTGGTGGGCGGCGGAGCTGGCAATCTTCAGCGCGACGTGCTCGTTCGGCATTTCCCGGGTACCGATGCGGGGATACAGATGATCCACGCCGGTCATATCCATGTGCCGGAGCATATGGAACAGGTTGCCGCCGGTGCGCGCGTGCTGCCGCAGGGATTCCTCATACAGCAGGTGGCCGGTGAACTTGGTGTCGTTCGCCTCGCACCAGTCCGCGATCTGCTTGTAATAGGCTTTTTCGTACTGTTTGGACAGGCAGCTCCAAAAATCGTAACGGACCTGCTCGGTGTCGCCGCCCAGATCGAAGAACAGCTTGGGCAGGTGCTTTTTCAGGTCGTACCCGTTGTGCTCCTTGAAAATTTTGAACATCTGCTTGGACCACGGCAGAATCTTGTTCTGGCCGGCGGACTCGAAGTACAGCATAGCCGGTTCGTCGGTGAAGAAGCCCTTCACGTCCTTGCTGAAGGAGCCGCCGATCCGTTTTTTATACTGCTCGTGGGTGTATTCCAGAAACTTTTCCGTGGATTCAGGGTTGAGCACGTCGCAGTACCAGTTTGCCTTGCGCTCGATGAAATAGCACAGTTTCCAAGGGCCCTTCGGGGCCTCCCAGGAGATAACCTTGTCGAAGGACAGGGTGGGCATGAGATCGACATACTCGAAATTGCCCTTTTCCATGTCTTCGATCTTCATGGCGCAGGCGTAAATCGGTTCGCTCTCCTCCAGATCGTTATACCGGGAATCGGTGCCTTCCATAAACATGAAATACTGGCCGGGGATATAATTATCCACCATTTCCAGATACACTTCGGTCAGGTCGGGGTTTTTCTCCATGACCTGCTTGCAGCAGGTGCCGCTCGGCCAGTTGTATTCGTCGTAAATCCAGACCTGCATCCCGATTTCCTGCGCCTTGCGGATGGTGAATTCCACCCGGTCCAGCCAGTCCTCGCCCATATAGGGGCAGTAGTCGTTGATTCCGAAACGGGCGTGGATATGGATGCCGGGGATCCCCTTCGCGTGCAGCTCACGGAGCTGGTACTCCATCTCGTCATAGTCCATCTCGCCGTTCCAGAACCAGAACGGCATGATGCCGAACTCCGGCGACGGGTTTTTGAACTTTTCCACGGACAGCGCTTCGCCGTCGGTCAATTTGTTATAGTCCATACGGTCACATCCTTCTGTTATGGATTGGGGGCCCGGCGGCGGACCGCCGGGCCGGAGCGTCCGCCGCGTTTCAGCAGAGCTCCACGGCCAGATACAGCGGCATATCCTGAAGCTTCACATGCAGGATGTCGCCGTCCTTTTCCACGGTATGCTTCACTTCCGAACCGTCGATCGTGTGCAGAATCACGCCGGTGATGTTCTCCGGCACCCGGACGGACAGGTTAAGCTCCGGAATCGGCGCGATGCGGTCAGCCTCTTCGTCGTAGCGGTAGCTGATGAGGTGGACGGAACGGCATTCGGCGGATTCCTGCATATGGACGCCCACATCGGCGTTGTCCACCCGCAGCTGCCACAGACCGTCGTACGCTTCCCGGAACGCCTCCCGGAAGCAGCCGAGCGCTTCCCGCTTGCTGTCCGGATTTTCCGCGATGTAAACGTTTTCGCTGTCTTTGACGGCGTCCAGCCAGCCCGGAACGTTTTCGCCGGCGCGGCCAAAGATGAGTAACCGTTTACCCTCCCGGACACAGCCGGCCAGCACCTCGGTCTGTTTCACCGTCAGAATATCACAATCCGGAACAACAATCAAGTCATATTGCGCAAGTTCTTCGAGAGAACTGTCTTCCACCCGCAGCTCGTCGTCCCCGAACATTTTCACATCGTACAGCACCTGCTGGTCGGACAGCTCCTTGACAACCTCCCAGAAAGGCAGGCGGGAGGTGTTTTCGTCGATGATATCGGTCGGGGTATAGAACAGGATGCTGTCCTTCTTTTGCTGCACGTCGCCGGTGTAATCCTTGGTGACCTCGCGCCAGTAGTAGCTCGGGTAGCTGTACATAACCATTGTGTTCGCCGCGCTGGCCTTGGAATACAGCCGTTCGTTGTTTTTGAGGAACTTCTGCACCTGCTCGGTCACGTCGCGGGGCGGATAAAACGCGTCCTTGATGGTATTGCCCATCCAGCCGCCGTAGGGGATGGACATGTTGCAGCCATAGGTGGCGGCTTCCAGCAGGAGCAGGCGGTACAGGTCGTAACCCCTGCCCTTATCCAGCATCTCCAGCAGCTCCGGAATCACGCCGCCGTAGGGGTTTTCCGCGATCACGACCGGTTTGGTGTTGGAATAGCCGGCCACATAGCGATACCAGTGGGGCTGGCGGAACACGGTGCTGTTCATCTCGGTAATCAGCACGTCGACCGTGTTCTCCATCGGGTAATACACCGGCATCAGGTTGAAAAAGTTGGCGGAAACCTCGATTTCACGGTTCTGGGTCCGGCGGGCGTAGTCCCGGGCGAAATCCACCAGCTCGATGAAATGCTTTTTCACCGCGCGCTGCTGGAAATCGTAGTATTCCTTAAACAGCGGCGCGCCGTTCGGGAAATCGTAATGGTTGTCGTTAATGAAATCCTTATAGTCGAAAGTCTCCAGATCGATATCGTCGTATTCCGCGCTCAGCTTACCGGCCGCCCGCAGCTCTTTGAGATAGGCGGTGAACTGCTTGCGGCAGTCCTTGCAGAAGCAGCCGCCCGCACCCAGAGAGGTGATCGGCAGCTCCGCTTCGTCGAGCTGGATGCCGGCCACGCCCGCATCGATCTGAATCTGAATAATCTTCTTCATATAGTTGCGCCAGACGGGGTTGTTGCGGCAGGTCTGGTAGCAGGTCTCCGAGTGGCCGACCACCTCGACCCAGCGGGCGTGCACCGGCTCCCCCTTATAGGTGCGGGCCGCCACTTCCTCCCACAGGTCGGTGACCAGTTCGCCGTCGCTGTTGATGATCCCGTCGGGATAATAATCCTTCAGCGAGGTGCGGAACAGGCCGTCATGCCTGCCGCTGGAAAATTCCCGCAGACCGTACCAGTCGTGCGGCTGGTCCTTATCCCGCAGGACGTTCATCTGCTTGATGTATTTGCCGTCTTCGGAGAGGACCACCGGGAATTCCCAGCCCTGTACCTCAAACACGATGCCGAAGACCTTGATGCCGCGTTTATTGCATTCCGCGATAAACTCGCTGTCGTTCATGAAGCCGTAAAAGCGCAGGCGGGGGTCCACCTCGCCGAAGGCTTCGTTTTCCAGATAGGGAAGCGAAATGGAGCCGCCGCCGAGCGCCGACCACACCAGCATGGTGCCCTCGTACTTCTCCAGATCCTCCACCATCTGCATGCTGCGGAACGGTAGGCTGGGATGATAGCAATGATTGTTTTTATACCAGCCGTCAAAATAAATGCCTCTTTCCACGACGTCTCCTCCGTTTTTCAGGATGGTGGCCGCGCCATCCGACTGCTTAAAAAAAGCGGGGCCGTCAGCCCCCGTTTTCCGGCCCTGTTGAGCGGAACGGCGGGGCATCCCGCCGCCCGGCCGACGGCCGGGCGGCGGAAGCCGCCGATCCCTGTCATTCTCTGTTTATCCCCTGACGGCGCACAATCCGGAGATTCCGCGCCGCGGTGCGGCCCGACGGCCGCACGGTGGATTTCCGCGCTTTCCCCGCGGGAATTATTCGCCGCTGTAGATCAGTTCAATGTCGCTGTTAAGCTCCGGCTCCAGAGTTTCCGCAATGGTGGCCGCCGGGGTCTTATCCGCCGCGTAGTTGATGATCGAAGCGACGATGGTATCAATGTTCTTGGTCGCCTTATCGTACGCATAGACGTAATTCACGTCGTCCGCATAGATCATGTCGTAGTTTTCCTGACCATAACGGGCGGCTTCCTTCGCGTCGCCGACTTCCTTCTGCTTGTCGTTGACCATCCGCATAAAGACGGCCGCGCCCTTCGGGTTCTTGGAACCGGCAGGCATCGCAAACGCCTGAGGATATACATACACGTTCTTGCCCTTCAGATCGGAACCGGTGGGCAGCGGAGCCATGCCGACATCGAACGGGTTGGTATTCGGGAATTCCTTGCCGCAGATCATGCCCAGAGCGCCGTTGTCCCACCAGCCCCACATGGAGCCGTTGTCGTCGATATGGACAAAGCCGTTCGGCTCCGACAGCCAGTCGCTGAACTTGGTGATGGTGTTCTGGACCGCCGGGGTCTTCAGCGCGGAGGTCGCGGTGCCGTTCTTGGTATCGACATTGATGAGGCCGCTGCCGTTCGCGACCATGAACTGGGTGATGATTTCGCCCCAGCCGGCAAAGCCAAACTGGGAGATTTCGCCGTCTTTGCGCTGGAGCAGCGCCTTGCCGGCCTTTTCAAACTCCTCCCAGTTCCATTTGCCTTCACGGAAGAGGTCGTCCGGATGGGTCAGGCCTTCCAGATCAAACAGGTCCTTGTTGAACATGATATATTTGAGATACGGCTTGATCGGAATCGCATAGGTCTTGTCCTTCCAGGAGAAGAGACTGCGGTCGACCTTATAATAGGAGAAGTCCGCATCGGTGACATAATCGTCGATCGGCTGCACCATATCGGTGAAGATCACGTTGTGCATGATACGGTCATACACTTCGATCAGGTCCGGGGCCTCGCCCGCGTTCTGCCGGTTGGTCGCTTCCTCCAGCATCTTGCCCCACTCCGCGTAGATCACGTCCACCTTGCCGCCGTATTTGGCCTCAAAGTCGGGGATCGCCTCCAGAATCGGGTCGTAGATGTTCTCATCCGCGGCCTTGTCCTGCTCGTACTGATCCTGATTATACCAGTACACAATGGAAATGTTCGGATTCTCGAGGGTTTCAGGCAGTTCGTCGGACGCCGGCGCGCTGCTGTTCCCCCCGGACGTGCTGCTCGTGCCGCCGGTGCCGCCGGTACAGCCGGCAAAGCTGCCTCCGATCAGGGATACGGCGAGAATGATTGCGAGAAGTCTCTTGATTTTCATGGTCTTGCTCCTTTCCCCTAATAAAAATTCTCTTATCTTCCACCGTCCGCCTGTGCGGCGGGCGGTAAAATTCAAAGGCTTTCGGGCCGGGACCTCCCCGGCCGCGGATTACATGCCGGTGAGACCGGAGCTTTCAATGCTCTCGGTAAAGTTTTTCTGGAGCAGAATATACAGGATAACCAGCGGGACAATCGACAGCAGACAGACCGCCTGAATCTGGGTCTGCGAGGTGTTTACATCGATATTCAATCCCAGATTGTGCATGTTGGCCAGCCGTGCCTGAAAGCTGGACAGCGCGGTGGCGACCACCTCCATCTTGCTCCCAAGGAAGGTGGACGGCGTGTAGTAGTCGTTCCAGTTCCAGACCACCGACAGGAGCACCACGGTCAGCACGATGTTTTTGGTGGTGGGCACCACCACCCGCAGAAACGTGCTGTAGGCGTTGCATCCGTCGATCGACGCCGCCTCTTCCAGTTCCTTGGGAAGGCTGAGGAAGAACTGGCGGTAGATGAAGATATACAGGCCGGAGCGCAGCCCCACGCCCAGAATGGCCGGAAGGATAGTGACCCACGGGGTGCCGATCAGGTTAATCTCCGCATGGAGGCCGGGGATGCAGTTAAGCAGCGAAACAATGCCGAACGGATCAAAGAAGCGGTACTGCAGGTACATGGAAGCGGAGATGGTCTGCTGCGGCACGATAATGGTAAGGACCACCAGCGCGAAAAGGAGGCCGCGTCCGCGGAAATTGAAGCGGGACAGGCCGTAGGCCACCAGCATACAGGTCACGGTGGAAATCAGCGCGGGGATAATCGCCGCGAGCAGCGTATCCAGCAGCACCTTCCCCAGATCGATCACCTTGAGAACAATGGAGAAATTCTCCAATGTGAGATTCCGCGGAATCCAGATGACCGACGGGTCATAATACTGATCGGTCGGTTTGAAGGCGTTGCTGATCATATAAAGAACGGGATACAGGATGACGAAGCACAGCCCGATCAGCAGCGCGTGGCGGAAAATCACATACAGGATGTGCTGCGGCTTGTGCACGCGGACGAAATGTTGGATGTCCTCCCGCGTATTTTCCCGGTTTTCCGGGGAAAAACGTTGTTTTAGCTTCTCCACAGTGATCCCTCCTTTATTCCTGGATTTTCGACACGCGTTTCCCGATCAGCAGGTAAGCCAGACCCAGGAACAGGATGACAACCAGGAAATAAATCCACGCCATCGTCGCGCTGTAAGACAGCTTCATAACCTTGCCGAAGCCCATATCCTGTATGGCGGCCATCATCGTATTGCCGGAGGACGAGGTGCCGTAGGCCATAAAGGAGTCGATAATGGTATACACAATATTCAGGAAGATAATCGGGGAAACCAGCGGGATCGTGATTTTCCAGAAAATATCCCAGCTGCTGGCGCCCTCGATCTTGCAGGCCTCATAGCCGGAGGCGGGGATCTTCTGCAGGCCGCTGAGGAACAGAAGAATCTGCACGCCGGATTTCGAGATCAGGGAGAAGATCCGGTCCACGATATTGCTGATAAAATTCACCACATCGGTGGGGACGTTGCCCTGAAGCATGAGCTCCTTCAGCCCGGCGCTCTGAAACATAAAGGCGTTCTGCCCGCCGCTCAGCGTGCTTCCGCCGCCGATAACGCTCTGCATCATGGTGTACACAACGCCGGAGGTCAGGATAATCGGCAGGAAAAACACCGCCCGGTAAAAGGTCCGCCCATGAAACTTCTGATTGAGGATCACGGCGACCAGAAGGCTGAACATGGTGACGATAACCACCTCGTACAGCATGTTCCCCACTGCGGTTCCGAGAAGCTGTGGGTAGCTCGCGTCCTTCAGGAGCAGGTGCTGATAATTGGAGAAGCCCACCCAGTTCATGGTGAATCCGTTTGCGGAGAGCTTGACGTCGTTAAAGGTATAAATCAGGGAATTCACAATTGGGATCAGGAAAAACAACAGGAAGCCGATTACCCAGGGAAGGACGAACACATACCCGGCCCGGGCTTTTTTCCTTTCAAAATGAGACCGTCTTTTCATAACCATACCGCGCCTTTCGGTTGAATTGGATTTTGCCGGCTTACGCCGCCCTTACGCCGCCTTGACTACCGCAAAGCCGGTGGCCGGAATCGTCTGACCGTCGATCACCACCGATTCGGCGTTGTAATTGACAATCACCTTTGTGGAGCCGCCATAGGTGGTCCGGTATACGTTGTCGGCCAGCTTTTCATGCGCGGTAATCGGCTGGTCGGCCACTTCTTTCAGCACGCCGTTCACGGTGTTGTACTCTTCAACCGCGGATTCCATCCACCGCGTATAGTCGGCGCTGAAAAGGAAATCGCTGCGCGAGCCGATCAGCTCGGAGCTGTTGCGTCCCACCCAGGAATACATCGGCGCGGCGCCGGTTTCCAGACATTTCAGCGCCATGGTTTCCGGATTGCTCGACAGGTTGGTGGCGCCGATGGAGTAGCTGACATAGCCGTGGAAAACGATCTGATAGAAGGGAACGTTGACATCCACGATATCGTAATTGCTGGAAACGGAGGGGGAATTGAGAATATGGGCTGCGCGGGCGGCCGCGTAATCCCCCGCGCCGGTCACCAGCACGTCGTCCACCGATTCCAGCGTCTTATCCAGCAGGCTGCGGTAGAGGTCCGGGATCTCCGAACGGCTCATGCCTTCGCTGCTCAGGTCCGAATACACCATGTTCCCGATGGAATCGACCGCCAGACCGCTTACGCCGCGCGCGGCATAATTTTTCAGGAACTTGTCGAAATAACCGCTCAGGCTGGAGGGCCGGGTCAGGTAGCCGGGCGTATACCGCGTATCGATGCTGGCGGAATCCAGCGAGAACACATACTGCGGCTGGGTGGTGTTCGCCACGTTGTTCAGCGCGTTATGGAGCTTGGAAAATCCGCCGCCCGTCTTATACACATTGGTAAGGTCCACGCCGAGATACAGGCCGCCGCCGTTTTCCTTCAGCAGGCTGTTCAGCCGGTCCAGCGTTTTCTGGCTGCCGACCTTGCCTTCGATTTTGGCGTTGGTCTGGATCTTCCCGTAGTAGCCGTTCTGCATCCAGTAGTTGTACTTCACCACCGTATTCTTCACCCCGCCGCTGTTCAGCTGCTCGATGATCGAAACGGCGTCCTCAAAGGTGGTGACGGCGATTTTGGTATCCTTGGGGATGCCGAAGAACGCCTTGGTTTTCCGGATATACCCGTACAGGTCGAGGTAGAAGGGGATGTCGCCCTGCTCCACACGGCGGGTCAGGCCGTCGTGATCGATGAGATACTGGCGATAAAGCGCCGCCATATCGGTATACTCGTTCTTTCCTGTCTCCAGGAATTCATAGCTGACCTGATAGGAATCGTTGCCGTCGGGATTCCGCTCGGAAATGGTGGTGACCTTTTCCTCGAACTCCTTTTGGAGAAGGCGGACGGAGCCCTGCGAACGATACTGATAGGAGGTGTACGCCGTGTTGTAGGAGGTGGACTTCCCGCCGGTCTGCGCCTTGATGGTCGCCCGGGCGGCGCTCTCGGTGATAATCGCGAGATACCCGTCCTGATTGCATTTCAGGCCGAAAACCGGCAGGTACAGGTTCTGGGACTGCACCATCGACGAGGTGAGGGCGGTGGAGGTGCTCATGCTCCGGTCACTGGTGCCGTAATCGTAGCCGTAAAGCAGGCCGCTGAAGTCCTTGGCGGCGGTTTTGCCGCTGTTGAAGTTAATCAGCGCGCCGCTGCCGTCCGGCACGAAAATGTAGCCCTCGTCCTCGCTGCCGCCCGCGCCGAAATACGGCAGGATATCGACGGTGTTCAGCTTGTTGGTGCCGTATTCCTCTACCTCTTTGGTCAGCAGTTCCACCTGCATGGCGGTTTCGGTGAGGGAATATTTCAGCGGAACACGGATTTCCTCTTTTACAAATTCGTAGACAAAGATGACGGAGCCGTTCCCGGCCTTACTGGTCAGCCCCTTTTTCGAAACCGAATTCATAAAGCTGGTCGCCGTCATAACCTGACTCTTCGCGGTGGTATAGGTGATCGAGATCTGGGATTTCAGCAGCGCCTTGTTGGTGCCGGCGGCCACGCCGTCCTCGCCGGCGGCGGGGGGATTGGTGTACCAGATTTTCCCGGTGCTCAGGTCCTGTACGGCCACCTCGCCGGTGGCCAGATTCGCCATAAGTTTCAGGCCGCTGTTTTTCGCGATTTCCTGATATTCATTCCGGCTGCTGGCCGTGGCGCCGGCCGATTCGGGCGATCCGCCCGTTTCCCCGGTATCCGCCGCATCCGCCGCGTAAAGGACCGGCGCCGGGGCGATCGTCGCCGCCGCAAGGGAAAGCGTGGCGACCAGAGACAGGATTTTTCGTTTCATTTTCATGGCTGCCACCTCCTCAGGAGCGGAACATGATTTCGCTGAAAATCGTGTAGATGAACGTGTACATCTGCTGGAACAGGCTGTAAAGCAACACCATCAGGAAAAGCATAACGGCAATGCCGAAGATTGTCAGAAGAATGTTCAGAATCGTCTGCCGGAAATCCATCTGATGAATCTGGTACAGGCCGAAAAACATCAGCAGACAGGACCAAGCGATCCCCACGCCTTCCAGCATATACAGGAAGGTGGCCATTTCCAGCGAGGTGAAATTGCTCGCCAGAATGAACAGCGCCATGAAGACGATATAGGGGATCAGGGAATAGCAGGTGACCAGCCATATCTGTCCCAGCCTGCCCTCGCCGTTCATCAGAGAGCTGACCGCCCAGTTGGAAATAAACCAGAGCAGGACGCCGCCCACGGAAATGGCGAAAATCGAGAGCATGGAAATTTTATCGGGATTGTTGGTGTTGAAGGAAAAGCCGGTCATCTGCGCGGAAAAAACATTGACGAGGAAGAAAAGGAAAACAACGACCGCGGAAATCCGGTAGGAGCCTTTACCGTTCCATTTCACCTCTTCAAAGCCGTTCAGCGGGTGGAACATGGTGTATTTGCAGTGCTTCAGGTCTTCTCTCATGCCGTTTTCCCTCCCCGCTTCATTTTTCGTTTCCTCCAGAGCTTCCGGGATACGAGGGTAATCACCAGAAGGAGGACAATGCCGCCTACGATCCAGCCGAAGTTCTCCCGCATCGCGTTCAGCGAATACTCCTTATAGGCGTCGGAATATCCCTGCTTATCGTTGGCCAGCTTGTAATATTTCATGGCCTCTTCGTATTCTTCCAGCTGATAGTAAGCCTTGCCGATACCGGTATAGGCCAGCAGGTAGTTGGCGTCCCGCTTGATGACCTCCTGCCAGGGCTCGATGTTCTCCTGATACCGGCCTTCGTTATACAGCCGGATGGCGGACTGCACTGTCTCGCCGAAGGAGGTCAGGGCGAATTCGGTGATGTCGTTTTTGGTGGAATCCAGAATCAGCAGCTTATCCCCGACCCCGACGATGGAAGAAGGCGTCTGGAACAGCCCGAGCTGGCTGCCGATACCGCCGAACGCGAACATCAGCACCCCGTTCTCATCGCACTGATAAACCTTCCCGCGTACATTGTCCACCACGGTAATCAGGCCGTCCTCGCTCACCGTAATATCCGAAAAGTTGGAGTTCTGATACCACTGCCGGGTGCCGCTCCCCTTGGTTCGGAAAATATTGATGCCCAGAGGGTTCAGCTTCACGATCAGGTTGCTGTTGGTGGCGGAAGCCGCCGCTGTGGCGTAAATAAAATCCTCATGGTCCAGATAGGCGTTGGCATACTCGATCGGTACAAAATTCTGCATGGCGGAGGCCTGTTCGTCCGTCAGGAACATTTTCCAGATTTTCTGCACAATCATCTTGGCCGTCATTTCGACCTTGTTGGAGCCGTAGTAATTCAGGAAGGTACCGTCCGCGTTGAGGCAGATCAGACCCTGATAGGAACCGACCGCCTGCACATAAATCTTCCCGAAATCATCGACGACCACTTTGCTGGGCTTGTAATCCAGACCCTCGTCCAGCAGAACCGATTCCGGTTTTCCATAGATCGCGCGGATTTTGCCCGTTTTATCGCAGATGATGACGCGGGCATTGCCCTGATCCGCGATATACACGGTGTCCTTCCGGACGAACACGCCGGTCGGATTGCTCAGCGTCACTTCCTCGCCGTTGTTGTCGAGGGTTTCCAGAACGGCAACCGGTTCATAATCAACCGTCATAACCACGATCCGGTTATTGCCGGAATCAGCGACGTACAGCTCCTGCCCTTCCTCATAATAAAACAGGTCGGCCGCCGCGTTGAAATCGCCGTAGCCAAGATCCTTGCCGCGGATACTCCGTTCAGGGAAATAACCGTTCGGGGCCGGCACGGCGTTTCCCCACTTATCGTAGGTAAACGACTGATAAGGGACCTCGTAAGCCGCGCCTTCCGCCGCGGCCGCCGCCATCGCGCAGCCGCCGGCGGCGACCAGCGCGCTGAGCAGGAAGGCGATGATTTTCTTTATCGTCATAGGTGAACCAATCCTTTCTCGCGGAGCTCTGAGCGACGGGGGATTTTTGAAAAAGCGCCGCTTATCCCTTCATGCCGGAATGCGCCATCGTTTCCATAACCGACGACTGGGAAATGATGAACACGGCCACCGGCGGGATCATCAGGACCAGCGCCACCGCGGCGCCGGCGCCCGCGCGGGCGATGCCGGCGGAAGCGATCTGCTGGAGGACCGTCGTCAGCGTTTTCATGGACTCGTTGTAGATATAGGTGGTATCCACCGTGCTCCACAGGGATTGGAAGGTGAAAATAACCAGCGTCAGCCAGGCGGGCTTGACCATGGGCATAATCATCCGGAAGAAAATGCGGTATTCCGAAGCACCGTCGATCCGGGCGGACTCAATGATTTCGTCCGGGATGGTCTCCATGAACTGGCGCATCAGGAACACGCCGAAGGAGCCGGCCAGCACCGGCAGAATCAGGGACGAATAGGTGTTGATAAGCCCCAGCTTCGCCATGATGATGTACAGCGGAATCTGGGTAACTTCCGGCCGAAACATGATGGCGACGACGATAACGGAGTAATAAATCGCCATGCCCTTCGTTTTCCGCTTGGCCAGCGGATAGGCCGCCATGGAGGCCACGAAGATGTAGATGACCGTGCCGAGCACGGCGACGATGATGCTGTTGTACAGATACCGTTCAAACGGCACCCACATTTCCCCCGCCAGCTCGGCCATGGTGGCAAAGTTGTCGGTGGTGGGATTTTTCACCCAGAAGCGCGGCGGATAAAGGAAAATCTCATTCATCGGCTTAAACGCCGTAACCACCGTGTATACGATCGGCAAAAGCATAAATATGCTTGCCAGCGCCAGAAACAGGAAAATCACAATGTTGCCGCCGATCGAGCGGTTAATCATCATGGCCTTGGCTTCCCGTATCCGTTTCGGCTTCTCCTTTTTGCTGACTGTTGTCATCCTGTCACTTCCCCCAAACTCGTGCGATTCATTGATCGATGCGGGCACATCCCCGCGTCCCGCCGGCGCGGGAACGGAAAGCGTCCTGTCAGGCGGACCATTTGCTCAGCGCCTTGTTCACAACCTGATAAACGATAAACATCATCGCAAACAGGAACACGGCAATGGCGGAAGCGTAGCCCATCTCAAAGCGGACGGAACCAAAGTCCATGATATGCAGGACCAAGGTGTGGGTCGCGTAATCGGTGCTGGGAAAACCGGTGAGATACATGCTCTGGTAGCCCACGGCGAAGGATGTGGAAATGGTCATAACCGCGCCGAACAGCAGCTGCGGGGCCATCTGCGGCAGGGTGACATACCACAACTCGGCAAAGCGGTTCCGGATGCCGTCGATGGCGGCGGCTTCATAGAGGGAGCGGTCCATGGACTGCAGGCCGGCGACAAACGCCAGAAAGCCCGCGCCCATGCTGAGCCAGAGCACAACCACAATGACGACGCCCATCATATACTTCGTATCGGTGGTCCAGAGAATCGGGTCGTTCAAAACGCCCAGCTTAATCAGCGTACTGTTCAGCAGGCCGTAGGAGTCGCCGCTGAAGATATACGTCCACACAAAATAGACGTTGCCGGCCAGAGTCGGCATATAGAAAATCAGCGTCAGGAGAGAGCGCAGCCCTCTGCCGAATTCGTTAATCAGCCACGCGAAAATAAAGCTCAGGATATAGCCGATCGGGCCGGTAATCAGCGCGAAAATCATGGTGTTCTTCAGGGCGATCAGGAACACGTCGTCGTCGAAAAACATCCGGACGTAATTGTCAAAGCCCACGAAGCTCGGCGTTTCCAGCATATTGAAATAGGTGAAGCTCAGCCCGACCGCCGCCAGAATGGGCAGAATCGTGAAAACCACGAACAGGATCGTAAACGGCGCCAGAAATATCATGGTGGGAATCCGGGTGCGCCAGGCTTCCTTTTTCTTTCGGTTTACCAGTGGCGAAGCGTTCCCCCGGCCCGGGGCCGCCGCAGCTGCATTCTTCATATTGATCGCTCTCCTCAGCCGTTCAGATTGAATTCTTTGCGTTTCCGGTCGATCTCCTTATTGATCTCCTTGTTGTACTTATACAGGGATTCCCGTTCATTTTCGTTTTTATAGACCACCGCTCTGAACGCGAAGGAAACGTTGCGGGTGATGTAATAGTTGCCGGGAATCTGCGGCACGTCGGTCACCGCTTCCCACTGCGCGCTCAGGCTGTCCGCCTGAGACTTGGTCCAGGGAAGCTGATCGAACGCTTCGACATTGGCGGTCGGATACCGGGCGGAGGAGCCCATGTTCTGTTCCAGCTCCACGCCGAAGCGGCCCTGCGCTTCCGCGCTTACCCACCATTTCAGGAATTTATAGGCGTTTTCCGGCTGTTTCGTATTGCCCAGAATGATGCTGGCGGTGCCGTTGGCGGTTTCGGTGTTGTTCACCGTTCCGTCCTCATTCAGCACGCCGGGGATGGGGGCGATCGCCCACAGGCCCTTCAGCTCGGGCGCCGACGCGTTCAGGTAGTTGACCTGAGTGTAGGGCATGATAGCCATCGGCATTTCGCCGGTGCGGAAACGGCTGAAGAAATCGAACACCAGCGGCAGGCTGTATTTCGCGTACAGATCGGTCCATGTTTTGAAGGCAACCAGCGCTTCCGGCTGGTCAAACGCCGTCGCGGACAGATCGTCGGTATAAAACTGGCCGTCGTTCTGATACAGGAGCGCTTCAAAGGTGCGCTGGGATTCCGGGATGCCGATCAGCATATTGTTCTGCTGCAGGATCGGGATCATCTCATAAAAATCCTGCCAGGTTTCCGGCGGCACCAGACCCAGTTCCTCAAACACATCCGTCCGATAGAACAGCATATCATAGCTCTGGGTCTCCGGCAGCGCGTAATATTTGCCATTGTATTTGTAGGGAATCATCGCGGACGCCATAAACTGGCCGGTAACCTCTTCAAAATCCTCAAACTGATCGAGCGGGACCAGTGCGTTCCGCATGGCCAGATTGACCGGCGTATCCTTGGAAACAAAGAGCGCCACGTCGGGCCCTTTGCCGGCCAGCGTCGCCTGAATCAGGGTGGCGGAATTGGTAACCAGACTCAGGTTGACGCCGATGCCCTCCTGAGGGACAAACAGGTCGTCGATCATCTTTTTGAGGAGCTGGGCCTGATCACGGCCGGAGGAAATCCCGGTGGTCGCCAGATCGCTGGTACTCATCCAGACCTCCAGCGGCTTGCCGCCGGTCGTCGTGGAGGAACCGCCGATGGAATTGTAATCGTTTACAAAGGATCCGTAGAACATCTTCGCGCGGTACGCCACCTGACTGAAGAAGTTGGTGCCGGAGGCCGGCTCCGCCTGATCCGGCGAATACAGGACGAAATAATCCAGCTCCAGCGGCTGATCCCGCATATCCAGCACCCATGTAGCGAGGGAGCTGACGTTGCCACGGTAAGCCTCCAGCCGTTTGGCGATGGTATTCGGCTTTTTGATAAACGCCTTCAGCTGGGCGATGATTTCCGAAATCGTGGAAGCACCGGTGCCGTTGCCGCCGTACATCTCCTCCACGTCCTCCAGCGCGACGGTGAGGCTGTCCACAATGCTCTGGAAGCCGTCCATCAGGCCGGGGATTTTCTTATCCAGCAGGAAGTCGCGGTTGGTGTCGATGGTAACGCGGCTGGAGTCGGCGTTGGAACCGGTAATCATGATAATCCGGCGATACCACACATTCAGCTCGAAAACCGCTTCCTCCACCCGGCGGAGGATATCGGCGACATCGCCGGTAAGCGCCCGCATGGTCAGGGTATGCGCCCCGGCGGTAAGGTAAATTTTCAACGGCGCTTCGTTCCCGCTCACCGTCTGTATATACCAGCCGCTCCGGTAAGGGAACCGGACGTTGCCCAGCTCCTCATAGGGGATCTCCCCATCGATATAAATCGCCCGGGTGCTGTCCATGCCCCGCTTGGTATTCTGGCGGGCCTTGAAGGAAAGATAGTAATAGCCGTCCTCCGGCACCGAAATGTTCCATGTGATCTCCTGCCCCACGGTATCCCAGGTATTCTTGCCGATGGTGTTGTACATCGTGGCGTAGGGATCGGAGGGGGACATGCTCACGCTGCCCTTATCGTAGGTGGGGAAAAGCACGTTGGAGGATTTGGAGGCCGTTTCCTCCGCCTCGTATTTCTGCGAATAGCCGCTGGAATCCTTCGCGCCTTCCGCGTTCCAGACGGCAAGCGCCTGTTCGTAATCCACGGTATCGGACGCGGGATAAAACCGAATCTCGGAAAGCGCCATCGCCTCCATCTGCATATCCAGAGACAGCGTGTGCTTCCCCTTTTCCAGATAGAACTGCAGCGCGCCGTTGTACGCGCCCTTGGAATCAATCGCTTCGTAGGTCTGCCATTCAAAAACCTCTGCCGCAGTAGGACGCACCTCGTTGCCCTGCGCGTCGATTTCAAAGCGGCCGTCCGTTTCCCGGCCGGCTTCCACCTCGTCGCGGAACAGGCGGGGGAACGCCAGCGTATCGGCATTGGTGTACGGCCGCTTCCCGTCGATGGAAAGGCCCAGCTGAATATCGTTGCCCTTCATCTTGATCGGGCAGTAAACCAGCGCCAGATTGTAAAGGCCGGTTTCCGCCACGTCTATCTCCCATGTCAGCGTGCCTTCCTGCGAATCCCAGAGCACCACGCCGCTCCTGCCCTCGTAGTCCGAAACCTTTACGTTCGCGTTTTCGTCCTTTATGTATTCGGAGGCGGAAATCGTCAGGGTGCTTTTCGGCCGGGCCGCGGCGCCGTACTGCGCCAGATAATCGTAATAGCTGGGCGTTTCCTCCCCCGCGTCGTCCTTTGCCTGCCGCACGGTAACGGAGGCATCGGCGCCCGTTTCCCCGTCCGCCGTCTCATCCGCTGCAGCCGACAGCGGCAAGGTGCAGAACAACGCCAGCGCGCACACCGCCGCCAACAATCGCTTTGAAAACTTCATAACCGGTACCTCCGAATTTGTAATGATGGACATGGACAGGCGGTCTTCCGCCGGATCGATGCGGCGGTTTCCCATCGCGCAAAAGCGCTTTCCAAGAGTAATCGTTTACTCTTGGAAAGCCTGCTCCCTCTCTTTTTTGCTTATCCCCCGCGCCTGCGCCCGAGCCGCCGGGCCGCGCAGCACATTTGGTCATCTTGCACAGGTGTTTTCCTGATTTTTCAGGAATCGGGCGGCCCGCCGAAAGAAGGATATCGTTATCTCCCGTCGGAAAGCCGTTTGAGAATCCGCGTCCCATTTTTTCGCTGACAGCCGCCGGAAAATAAGCGACATCGTTTACTCAATCGAATAATCCACCCCATGTGACACGGTATCTATCTTCATTATAGTCAACTTCACCGAAAAGTCAACCCCCGATTTAATTTTTTGTTTAAATCGAGCATCGGCGCAAAATCCCGTGAAATCCCGCGGTTTTTGGCTGTTTTTCGGCGAAATTCATCCGTCATTTTTCCCAATAAAATCCCGCGTTTCTCTTGGGCAAGGCGCTGTTCCGGCCTTTTTTCAGAAATTTTCCGGCCAAAGCCGGTCGCACCGCCCGTTTCATCCGGCTGGGAGGCCTGTCCCGGCCGTCGTCCTCAACCGTTGGTTCAGATCGTCCGGGGTCGTTTTTCCAAAGAGGGGGAACCCTCCGCAGAGGGGCACTCCGTTTTGCCCTGCGGACGCACTCGGCGGGCCGGGCGTCCGTTGGAACCCGGCGGAAGGAATGCCGCGGGATTGTATGTCGCTTACGCGCTTTTTGCATAATTTCGGCAGGCGGCCCCGAAAATTGTGTACAAAAAACTTTTCATTTTTCACTTTGTTATTGACTTTGGGCAATCGTTCTACTATACTATGTACACGGCACCAGTTATGTTTTTCACGGAAATAACGGCGCCTGCTTTTTTACCGAGTATGTAAACGTTTACTCAACATCCCCGCCGTCCCGCCGGCATACGCCGCGCCTCTCGGCCGGCAGGACGCCCCGACGAAACACCGGGCGGAAATCATCCGTGCCCACAAACCCGCAAGAAGAAAGGACGAACGCTATGCTCACTCTTCGTAACGCTTCCTTATCCTGCTCTTTCGATGAAAAAACCGGCGCGCTGACCGAGGTTGTACGGGAAGGGGTGCGCATTCCCTTTGACGGGATCGGCTTTGATCTCGGCTGCAACGAAAAAAACCTGAACGGGATTCTGGAGTACGACTCCCTGCTGGAAAACCGCACTTGGAACCTGCCCCGCATCCTCCCCACCAAAGCCGGACGGGAAACGCCGGACGTATCGGCGGCGGAGCAGGGGGAAGGACGCGCCGCCTTCACCTATGCGGCGGGCCCGCTCGCCGTCACCTTCACCTACACCCTCATGGAAGGCGCGCTGAAGCTGGCGGCGACCATTCAAAACACCGGCGGGGACGCGGCGTATCTGAACACGTTTTCCTTCCTGTCCCGCCTGAACGCGGTGGAAAACGTCGCCTTCGATTTTCCCTGCAACACCCCGCTGAACGTTCAGCAGGCCGCTTCGCTGACCCCTTATGAGGTGATGGAAACCGGCCTTATCAATTTTGCCACCCACATCGGCGTGGGGAAGGACGAGTGCAATCTCCTGTTTATCGACGACGTGGAAAAATGGAGCTGCGGCGTGTATACCGACGGAAAGCGGACCCATTTCGTCTACTGCCCTTCGCTGGAAGCGGAGCTGGCCCCCGGCGAATCGCTGGAGGTGGGCAACCTGTATATTCAGCCCTGCGTCCCGGCGGTCAGTCCCTATCGGCAGATCCGCGATTTCGTGGATTTTCTCGGCTACCGCCCCTGCGAGGGCGGCGTCACCGACGGGGTGATGTACTCCTGCCATCCGGCCGGGACGATGGACTCCGATTTCCCGATGAAGGAGGATCTGTTCCAGTATGCCGGCCGTCTGCAGGGGCTGAAGGAGATGGGGATCGACCATGTCTGGCTTCTGCCGGTCTTTGACCACAACGAGGACGGCGTGTACCATTCCAACGACCAGTCGGTCATCGACAAACGGTATGGCGGGGAAGAGGGCTGCAAATACTACTGCGGCAAGGCGCATGAGCTGGGGATGACCGTACTGTTCGATTACGTTCCCCACGGCCCCGCGCCGGAATTCCCGCTGGCGAAGGATAACCCCGACTGGTGCGCCAAGCGCCGGGACGGCTCCCTGCAGGACGAATGGCACTGCGTATCGATGGATTACAACCACCCGGGCTATCAGAAATACACCTCCGATCTGGTTTACGACCATGTGAAGCGCTTCGGCGTGGACGGCGCGCGGATCGACTGCGCGATGGGCGGCCTGTCCAACTGGCGGCCCTATAACGGCTACCGCCCCAGCGCGGACAGCGTATGCGCCGGCGTTCATATCACCGAAGCGATCCGCGACGGGTTCCTGCGGGGAGGGAAGCGTCCCTTCATCCTGCCGGAAAATTTCAACCCCATCCCGCCGTATTACCACACCACCGACCTGTTTTACGGCATGAACCTCTACCGGGTATTTGTGGAGCTGGAGCCGCTGCTGAAAAGCGATCCGGCCGCTTATGCCCGCACCCTGACCCGCTGGCTGGACGTGGAAAAGCAGACCACCCCGGAAAACTATCATAAACTGCGCTTCCTCGGCAACCACGACACGGTCTCTTGGGTATGGCAGTCCCGCCGCGCGGTGGACTGCTACGGCGAGGGAGGCGCGAAAGCGCTGTGGGCGGTTATTTCCCTGATCGACGGGATGCCGATGATTTATCACGGCGACGAAGACCCCTCCATCTACCTCGCGGAAGGGGAAAAGCGCATCGATTTCTTCACCAAGCTCTTCCGCGACCGGCGGGAGCTGATCGGAAACACCAACGCCACCGAATACCTGTATACCGGCACCCCGGTCATGGCGTTCCTCCGCGGGGAAGGGGACGGGCGCCGTCTGGTGCTGGTCAACCTGTCCGATCAGCCGCAGGCATTCGACCTGTCCGCCTATCCGGGCGCGGCGTCTCTGGTGAACGACGGCGCCTCCGGCGTTGTCGCGCCCTTCGCTTACGACATTTACCGACTGTAATCCGCGCGCCCGCGCAGTCCCTCCGGCTCCGGAAAGAGGAAATCCCGGCTTCTGTCCCCCCCTTTCCGCCGGCGGGACCGGCCGCCGCCCCTTTCAGGGACGGGCGGCGGCCCGAAACGCTCCCTGATCAGAAAAGGGGACGCCGCCTTTCTCCGGAAGACGGCCGGTCCGGAAAGGACACGGATTTTCATGAAAAGACCTCTTCGCATTCTGAGCGCCGTGCTCTGCGGCACGATGCTCCTGTCCCTGCTTGCCGGCTGCAACACCGGCGGAAAGGACAATTCCTCGAACGGAAGCTCCGCCGCGGACGATCCCAACAAAACGGCAATCGCGGTCACGGCGGAGGAAGCCTTCACCGATGTAACCGTCGGCGGCATGACCTGCCGGATCAACACCAAAACCGGCATGGTCACTCAGGTGAAAACCAGCGCCCAGACGGTGGATCTCGGCGGGCTGCTGATCGACGTCGGCTACAACAAGGCGATGGTGATGGGACAGCTGGGCTACCAGAGCTTCACGGATTTTGAAACATGGAAGCTTCCCACCATCCTGATGAAGCGCAAGAAGCTGCCCGATTACACGGTGGACGCCATCTACCGGACCTCCACCGGGCTGGAAGTCAGCATGACCATCGACACGCTGACCATCACGTATGTCTATGAATTCATGGACGGCGCGCTCAAGCTGACGGCCAGACTGACCTCCAGCGCGGAGGAAAATCAGCTAATTAACGGCGTGGCCTTTCTGGTCCGCGGGATTGATATGGACAAGGAAACCTCGACGTTCGAATACCCGGGAAGCACCCCGGCGGGCGTTTATTCCTTCAAGGAGTATACCAAGTACCGCGTGACGGCGACGGACTACAGCAGCCCCGTCACCTGCCTGAGCCAGAGCAACCCGGCGGTGAACCTCAACGTTCTGTTTATCGACGAAGTGGAAAAATGGACCACCTCCGCCTATTACGATGAAAACGACAAGCTGGGGGTCACCAACCTCGCCGCCGTGGAAAGCTATATTAAAAAAGGCGATGTGGTGGAGGTGGGCAGCCTGTATCTCCAGCTGCCGGGCGAACAGGACAAATATACCGCGATTCAGGATTTCTACGCCGAGCTGGGCTACAAAACGCCCGACGAGCCGGTATCCGACGGCCCGATGTACGAGGGCTTCCCCTACGGCACGATGGATACCAACTATTCCAACCCGCACACCCTGCAGGAATACGCGGAGCAGCTGGCCGGTCTCAAGGAGATGGGCATAAAGAACGTGTGGTTGCTGCCGATCTTCTCCAGCACCAACAACAACGTATACGAGCCGATCGACCAGTCGGTCATCTCCCTCCTGTACGGCGGGTCGGAGGGGGCGAAGGCCTTCATCGACCGGGCCCATGAGCTGGATATGCGGGTGCTCTTCGATTACGTTCCCCACGGCCCCCGCCCGGCCCAGCCTCTGGCAAAGGAGCATCCCGACTGGATTTCCAAGAAGCAGGACGGCTCCGACCAGATTGAATGGGAATGCGTATCTTTCGACTACAATAACCCGGAATATTACGCCTATACGGTGGATCTGGTCAAGGCCCACGCGAAGGAGCTAGGGGTGGACGGCGCCCGGATCGACTGCTCGATGGGCGGCCTGTCCAACTGGTCCCCGGTCGCCGGCTTCCGTCCCAGCAGCTCGGGCCTCGCGGGCGGCCAGAACATCGTCCGCGCGATCAACGAGGGCTTTGAAACGGGCGGGAAGGACCCGCTGATTATGCCGGAAAACTTCCACCCCGTCCCCTTCTATGCGGAAATCACCGACGTGTTTTACGACATGCCGCTGTTCCGCATGATGTACAACCTGAACCACTCCAAGGTCAGCGACACCGAATACGCGCAGGAACTGATGCGCTGGCTGGACGTGGAGCGCAAAACCTCGGTCAAGGGCCAGGTTAAGCTGCGCTTCCTCGGCAACCACGACACCGTGACCTGGACCTTTGACGCCGCCCGTCCCCAGAAGGTATACGGCACCGAGAAGGCCAAGGCGCTGTGGAGCGTGATGAGCTTTATCGACGGGATGCCCTTCCTCTATCAGGGGGACGAGGACCCGGCGACCTATAAGCTTCCCGGCGAAAACCTGCAGTCCTTCTTCAAGGACATCTTCGGCGCGCGGGAGGCCTATCTCCCGATGGACTACGATATCGAATATCAGATGTCGGATAAGCCGGTGGTGGCTTTCTACCGGTTCAACGACAGCGACAGGAAGCTGGTGCTGGTGAACCTGTCCGATACCGAACAGAGCTTCGATATCGGGGACGGCGCGAACACCGTGCTGTATGAAAGCGGCGTGACCGTATCCGGCACGACCGCCGCCATCGCCCCCTATGGGGCCGCGATTCTTCAGAAATAAGCCCCGTTCGTTTGATTTAAAAAGCCGCGCCGCGCATCGCATGACGATGCGCGGCGCGGCTTTTGTTACGGGCTGAACGGCGGACAGGCTTCTCCATCCGAGAAGATTTTGCCCAAACGCGTCTCCAATTGAGGTGCGCAGTCTGTCAAAAAAATCGTTTTACAGAAAGTTTTGCACAAAAAGTTTTCGCCCGCCTTTTTCAAAAAGGCGGTGGGGTCGAGGGGCAAGGCCCCTGTCGTCCTCCGCAGAGGACGAAACTTTTCCCTTCGAAGAGCACAGGAGGGACGTTTTACGGTGGGGAACCCTCGCCGTGTATATGTCAACAAGGGAAACAGTTTGATTAAGGAGAAAGGTAACAGAAAA